>JADQBA010000182.1 GCA_016903675.1 Stigonema ocellatum SAG 48.90 = DSM 106950
CATTGCCGCCGGACAGGCTACACCCGAAGACGTTGTTCAAGCATGGCTCAACAGTCCAGGACATCGCGCCAACATTCTTAACCCCAATTATCATGACATCGGGGTTGGTTACTACTATCTGGCAAATGACAACGGCTACCATTCTTACTGGACAGAAGATTTCGGTACAGCTCTTAATGGCTAAATAGTTAGCTTGTAGCGGTTTTTAATTGGGTGCGGTACATCGAAGAGTAGAGACGCGATTAATCGCGTCTCTCGTGTAGTAGAGACGCGATTAATCGCGTCTCTACATCGGTTGATTCAAATTATTCCCATTCTATAGTTCCAGGCGGCTTGGAGGTAATATCGTAAACTACCCGGTTAACGCCTTTGACTTCATTGACAATGCGATTAGAAATGACTTCCAAGACCTCATAAGGTACACGTGCCCAATCAGCGGTCATTCCATCTTCACTGGTAATAATCCGCAAGACAATGGGATAGGCATAGGTACGTTGATCGCCCATGACGCCGACACTGCGGATTGGTAGCAACACAGCAAAAGATTGCCAGTAATCATGGTACAGCCCACGTCGGTTAATTTCTTGACGCACAACCAAATCGGCATCACGCAAAATATTTAACCGTTCAGCAGTGACTTCGCCAAGGATGCGAATTGCCAAACCGGGTCCGGGGAAGGGATGTCGTTGTACAATTTCTTCTGGCAAGCCAATGGCACGCCCAACTTTGCGGACTTCATCCTTGAACAGTTTGCGCAATGGTTCCACCAGTTTAAATCGGAGGTTTTTAGGTAAACCACCAACGTTGTGATGACTCTTGATTTTTACTGCTACCCGTTCCCCAGTTTGTGGGTCAACATTAGTGTCAGCGGATTCAATGACGTCTGGATACAGTGTGCCTTGCGCTAGATAGTCAAACGGACCAAGGTTTTTGGATGCTTCTTCAAATACACCGATAAATTCGTGTCCGATGATCCGGCGTTTTTCTTCAGGATCAGTGACACCACTAAGGGCAGATAGAAAGCGATCGCGGGCATTCACATACTCTACCGGAATGTGAAACTGCTCATGGAACAGCTTGAGCAACCGCTCTGGCTCATACTTTCGCATAAAGCCTTGATCGATAAACACGCAGCAAAGCTTGTCCCCAATGGCTTTATGCAGCAAGAATGCCAACGTAGAAGAATCGACTCCCCCTGAAAGCGCCAACAGTACCCGTTTTTCCCCTACTCTAGCGCGAATTTCACGAATCGCTTCTTCCACAAAGGCGGCGGTTGTCCAGGTAGGTTCGCATTGGCAAATGTGGTAAACAAAATTGCGGATCAGCGCAAGACCACCAACAGAATGCACTACCTCTGGATGGAACTGGACGCCATAAATTTTCTTTTCGTGATTGGCAATGGCAGCACAAGGGGTATTTTCTGTATGCGCCAGCAATTCAAACCCAGGTGGCATCTGAGTGACTGAGTCTCCGTGACTCATCCACATGGTTATACCATCTTCAACGTTGGTCAGCAAGTCTGTTGGATCGTCTATGTATAGAGACGCCTTACCATACTCGCCTCGGTCAGCCTTTGCCACTTCCCCACCCAGATGCTGCACCATCAGCTGCATACCGTAGCACACACCTAGAATCGGAATTCCCAAATCCCATATTTCTGGGTTACAATGGGGAGCGCCACGATCGTAAACTGAATTGGGACCACCAGAAAGGATGATTCCCTTGGGACTGAGTTTACGTAGTTGCTCTGGCGTGGTGCGATAGGAAAGAACTTCAGAATAAACCTGAGTCTCACGTATCCGACGGGCAATCAGTTCGGAATACTGAGAACCAAAGTCGAGAATTACAATCATTTGACGATCAAGCCGCCCCAAGGATGCTGCTTTTTGAGGAGTTTGTTCAGTTAGTAGAGTGACCGCTGTATTCATAGTAGGGAGAGTGTAAATGTCACGATAAATCGTCTTTTAAGGTCTAGTTCATACCACTTGTGTGTTTTCACAGCTTGGCAAATATAGTGCAGACGCACTCAATTTGCGCGTCTGTCTAATCTACGAATATAAAATGGTATTAAAGAGAAAAATTTACACTATACTGGTGACTGAAAGAATTATTCAGGTGATGAAATTTAGATTATTTATAATAAATTAACATAATTTTGTCATTAATGTACAAGCAGTTTTGCTCTGGACGATAATTTCGCGATCGCGGTCAAATAGGATAGAGCCGACGATAGGCAAGGTCTCTTGCTCACAGAGATGGTTTTTGATGTACTGAACTGAGCGAGTATCAATTTCTTCGGCAATTGAACTATAAACTTGATTTACGTAATCACTATTATCAGTGACATCACGTAAACGCAAGTATTTTAATGCCGCCTCAGCGGTGGGACTCTCAAACACTGCTTGGAGATCGGATGTTGGCAACCCGACTTTAGCACAGTGTGCCACGAGAATTTCCCGGCGTCCATCAGCAAGGTGATGATGGGTATGAAAAATTCCCCCAGCAAGTTTCATCAACTTGCCGTGATAACCAAATAATAAAATTTCTTTCACACTTTGCAAAGCAGCTTCCACCAACATTGGTCCTAGCCAGTTAGCAGTTTTTACCAGTTGCTCATCATTAATACCGAGTTTTTGTGCTAAATCTAGGCCGTTTTCCCCAATACAAAACACTAGACAATCAAAACCACTGGCTTTGTGCTGTAAGTCTTGACGAAAAGCTTCTAGCTGTTCGGGAGTACTCAAAGGTTGGGAAATCCCCGTTGTCCCTAGTAAGGAAAGTCCTTCTACAACACCAAAGGCGGCGTTGGATGTGCGAACTGCAAGCGATCGCCCTTGTGGCAAAATAATTGTCACAGTGATTTTTTCACCCTCTGCTAGCAGTGGCTGCAAGTTCTCTTGCAACACCCTACTCGCATAAGCATAAATAGCCGGCTTATCACCATCATCAACTATTCGCCCAACGCCTTCCCCCCCCTTAATCATCACCCTCTCCCCCTCTCCCCCATCCACCCTCCACTCCACCAGTGCCCAAATTGGTGTATTTCTAGTGAGGTCCAGGTTATCGCCTGGATCGCTGTTGGTAATTGCCAAAGCCATACCCTCACATAGTCCTGCTACCTGTTGAATAGGTATTTCAGCCATTTGGGTAGGCTCAATTAAATTTACCGAAACCACAGATACTGGTTGATGGTGACGTAACCAGTGCAAAGCCGCAACAGCAGCAGCACAAGCAAACACAGGGAGCGTATATCCAGAACGAGACATAGAATTATGAATTATGAATTATGAATTATGAATTATGAATGGAACGCCTTTACTCTTTTCCTTAACTCCTAACTTTGCGCCTCCCCACTCCTAACTCCTAACTCCTAACTCCTAACTTTCTGACAACAAGGCTTGCATGGTTTCCCAAGAAAGTCCTTGTTGGATATAACGGGGTGCTTCAGGATTGTAAGGACTAACTACTCGGTCAATTGTGATAATTTTTGCCTCATCTGGTAGCACCGGCACATCTGGATCAAATGCAGTTGGGTGCATCAAAGAACTGGAAAAGCCTTTGAAGATGGCAATTTGGTCTTGCTCATCAGCAATTTCTACCGTGACAAGTAAAACTTCTTGGGGGTGTTTGGCTGTATATTGTTCTAAACGCTTGCCAATAGAATTATTCATAATTCAATAGGGGTGTAAGGGTGTAGGGGTGTAAGGGTGTAAGGGAAATTTCGATTTAAATTTATTCCCCCACACCCCCACACCCCCACACCCCCACACCCCTTGATTATTGTGTAGCTGAACGTCCCTGCTTGCCTAGCTTTACCAGAACAAAGTAACTTAAGCAAAACACATAGATTACTAAACCAACGATGCCTAGGAACCCGAGGAACCCTGGCTTGCTATTGGGATGGAAATATTCTCGAAAGAGTAAAGCCGGCTCGAACCAGACGCTACAGTATGAACTAGCGGGTCCATTGTTAGGAAAAGCACAACCCAAAAAAGGTATGGAAGTGAGTGCGCCCAAAATACAATCAAAAGTTGTAGCCCAACGCCAAGAGGTGAAAGTCAGCTTCAAAGGTCCCGTGGGCTGATACTCAATTTCATCGTTGAGATCTATCCAGAACCATAGGCAAATGGGAATCAGGATACGAGCCATTAACCCTGAGATAAAACCTACTGAGAACTGGGCGATCATTAAGTAGACTGTGATCGCCAGCAAACTCGATACTCGCCAGTAAATAATTAACAAGCGTTGCATCGCTTCGGCTTTTTGCACAAAAGCCCAAACCAGTAGAATTAGAGGAATAACTACCGTAAATAACAGCGCCAGTCGGTAGTCCATCCAGACCAGGGGGCGAAACCAGACTTCCTTGTCCATAGCTTTTAAGTAGGGGTGTGGGGGTGTGGGGGTGTGGGGGTGTAGGGGTGTGGGGGTGTGGGGGTGTGGGGGTGTGGGGGTGTGGGGGTGTAGGGGTGTGGGGGTGTGGGGGTGTGGGGAAAATTCATCAATATCAATTAAGTGTTCAAATTTTTGACATACCCCCTTACACCCCTACCCCCCTACACCCCTACACCCTTACCCCCTTACCCCCCTACACCCCTACACCCCTACCCCCTTACACCCCTAAACCCTTACACCCCAAAATTTTTTAGTCTTCGTAAACCCTGCACTCATCAGCACCTGGGTTGGCATCACAGTACTGCTCTAGGGAGTTTTTGGGTTTGGATTGCTTCCGGTGAGAAGCTTCTGCTTGCAGTTCTTCCACTGCATCCCAAGCTGCGGCACATTCTGCTGAGTTACTACCTGTGGTATCACAGGTAGCACGAGCTTCTTCAAGTTCTTGTTCGATTTGTTTTTGGATGTCTTGGATGTTGCTCATTGCCTTAGTCTTGTTATGTGTTGTTAATACTATTATAGAAAAACGCTAAAAATGACAGTTTTTTGCACTATCTATCACCATTGTAGCCACTCAAATGCTAAATGAGTATTTATCCTCATTTTCCATCAGTGATACAGCAAACATGAGTGTTCACCGTCTATTAAGCCTGAGCTTTTAAGATTTGGCAATAGAGAAAGGGGAACTCCGGGCCCCCTCTGGGGTAATGGTGTACTGGGCAAATACACAAAAACCGTGCCTTTGAACATACCCTATGCCCCATGCCGCGATTTCTGTATTTACGCCTAGTTACTTATAAAAGATAAATTATACAATATATTTAGAAAAGATATAGTCTCCATGAACTGGTTACACTACCAAGCATGGAAATTTCTCTTACCGACTCCGGACTCCCCCCTCTGGTTAAAACCAGAGGCTATCCCGACGCCCTCTTTTCAAGTCAGTAGGTAACAACTTTCCGACTATAGAAAACTCAAGTGATGGACAGACAAAGGAGTGGTGTTAACTCGTATAGAATGCCATTAATGTTCCCGAAAATAAAAAATCAAAAACTACTAGCCGAGATCGAGCCTAAAATTCATGGCAGACCAAATGCAATGGGCGAACGCCCTGTCCACCCGTCCTTCTTTGGAAGCAGCTGTTGCAGATGTGGTACAGCAAGCTGCCTCATTGTTAACAGCACCTGCTGATCTAGGGCTAGTATTTATTTCGTCTGCTTTTACAAGCGAGTATTCCCGGCTGTTGCCTTTGCTTTCTGTTGCACTTTCAGTACCTGTATTAATAGGCTGTAGTGGTGGCGGTATAATCGGCACGAGTCAGTGGGGACAAACCCAAGAACTGGAAGCAGAACCAGCCCTTAGTCTGACTTTGGCCCACCTCCCAGGTGTGAATGTTCAAGCCTTTCATGTTGTTGCAGAAGAATTACCCGACTTGGATAGTCCACCAGATGCGTGGATCGATTTAATCGGTGTGCCCCCGTCACCAACACCCCAGTTCGTCTTGCTGTCTGGATCTTTCTCCTCTGGAACCAGCGATCTATTACAAGGACTTGATTTTGCTTATCCGGGATCGGTGACAGTAGGAGGACTCTCAAGCGGTGGCGGTATGGGTGGTCGTGCTGCCTTATTTTATAACGATCGCCTGTATCGCGAGGGAACCATTGGTGTTGCTTTGAGTGGCAATATTGTTTTAGAAACAATTGTGGCACAAGGATGTAGACCAATTGGCAAGCCACATCTGGTGACCAAAGGCGATCGCAACATCATCTTGGAACTCGATGAGCAAGTGCCATTGATTGTGTTGCGAGATTTGATTGCCAGTCTTGGCGAAGACGAAAGGATGCTAGCACAGAACTCTTTGTCTGTTGGTATGGCAATGGATGAATTTAAGCAAGATTTGCACCAAGGAGACTTTTTAATTCGCAGCATCCTAGGAGTAGACCCATCCGCAGGAGCAATTGCCATCACTGATTACGTCCGTCCCGGACAGCGCCTACAATTCCACCTGCGTGATGCCCAAGCCTCTGCTGAAGACTTGGAATTTCTCCTCATGCGGTATCAAAAACAACGAGTTGACCAAGCCACTACCTTTGGTGCGCTGATGTTTTCTTGTGTGGGACGAGGCGAAGGACTTTACAAAAAATCCAACGTTGATTCTCAGCTATTTAGGCGATACCTCAAAGATATCCCCTTGACAGGCTTTTTCTGCGATGGTGAAATCGGTCCTGTCAGTGGTAGCACCTTTCTACACAATTACACCTCTGTATTTGCAATTTGCCGCCAAGCCTAAGAAGTGGGGAGTGGGGAGTGGGGAGTGGGGAGTGGGGAGTTATGAATTATGAATTATGAATTATGAACTAGGAGTGAGGCGTTGGGGGTTAGGAGTGGGGAGTGGGGAGTGGGGAGTGGGGAGTGGGGAGTTAGGAATTAGGAATTAGGAATTAGGAATTAGGAATTATTAATTAACTTTTGGCGTTGCTGAATTGAAGTATGAAATGAAAAAATGGGGTATTTTAAAACTTTTTCTCTTTGCGCCTTTGCGACTTTGCGTGAGGTAAATTCATACCGTGATTCAGCAACGCCTAACTTTTTAATTCTAGATTTTTATCTTTATTCCTCACTCCTAACTCCTCACTCCTCACTCTTTTAAAGAAGTAATGTGGTGTTATTGTCGATCAGGGAGGGTGTGCCACAGGGAGCGATCGCCCCATATTTCTCAAAGTAGCGACCTACTTGTTGTGGAAAATGGGTATAGTTAAACAGGGCATCCCCATCAGCAATATTTGCCCAGAATTCCCGTAGACTGGGGGCTAGTTCTTGTGCTTGCGCCAATGGTAGGTTTAATGGGGGTAGAGTTAGCAGCTTGAGTAGGAAGGGGACACTGTGATCGCCCATCCATTGCCGCGAGGATTCTTGCAAGTTGGGGAAATCTGGTACTGATTCCACTCTATGGGACACAATTTGTAACCATTCCCTGCCGTGGTTATCCTGATGAAATTCTAGGACACGATAAGGATGAGGATAGCTCACTAAAGAACCTGTGGTGATATCATATACACCGTCTGAATACGCAACATCCTGAACATGCAAGTGTCCTGTGAATATGAGCCGAACTCCGTGGTGTCGTAGCACCTGCAATAGTTCTGGTGCATTTTCTAACATGTAGCGATTTGCCATTGGGTGGCGTGATTGATTGGGCAAATGCTCGATAACATTGTGATGCACCATTACCAACACCAATTCATTACCAGATGCTTCCAGGATTTCTTCTAACCACTTGAGTTGTTTGGTATCCAAACGCCCTATTAACTCTCCCTGGTCGTTAAAATAGTTAGAGTTCAAACCAATAAGTCTGACTCCAGGCAGTAACTGACAAGAGTAGTAAAGTTCGTTTTTATTGTAGCCAAAGTTACGGTAGTGTTGCGGAAAATCACTGAAAGCAATTGATTGCTCGTCTGCCATGAGGACAGGAACATCATGATTACCAGGAACAACATAAACTGGAAACGGTAGTTGGGATAAGCGTTTTTGCAACCAGATATGATTTTCAGGTTCACCATGCTGGGTTAAGTCTCCTGGAAGCAAAAGAAAATCTAAGTTAAGTTTTGTTAAATTTTCTAATACACTTTCAAAAGCTGGGATACTGACTTCCACCAGATGAAACCGGCTAGGGTGGTTCCAGATTGTGTGGGGAAGCGCAATGTGTAAGTCGCTAACTATAGCGAAGCGAAAGTTGAGGGTCATTGAAGTCAGGGTTATCTTAAAAGGAATGTGTAAAAACTCTTTTCAAAGAGTATAACCTTTGCTTTGTAACCCTGCACGGAAGTGATCCCGCTTAATGTTTATATATATTGAGGACTGACGCAGAGTAGCGGTTTTCAAACGAGTAGAGACGCGATTAATCGCGTCTCTAGACGCCATTAATCGCGTCTCTAGACGCCATTAATCGCGTCTCTACTGGGTTTCACGTGATAGGAATTATCTTAACCGATAGGTGGGGACTGCGCTCAAATTTGTGGTTCAAAGGCACACTGAGCACCCTTCCTCTCCTCTACCTTAAATAATTGACTTTTCATAATGGAAGTCGCCACTCGGTCTCCATTGGGATTAAACTCGATGTTTCCTGTAAAACTGCTGAAGCTAAGATTCTTTAAGTTTTCCTTAACTTGATTGCTGGTATTGGACGATGGTTTTGCGTTGAGCAATGCCAAAGTAGCATCATATGCATACGGTACACGCCAACCCATAAACACTGAATTATTTGTAAGAGAATTATTAAATTTATTGCGAAACTGTAGATTATAACCAGGCGCAGCTACAAAGAGTCCGTTTAAACATCTCTTACCTAAAGTCGTATCTACAGTCTTCCCATTAAACAAACTGTCACCAGCTACAACTGTTTTACCTTCTTGCAGAGCCTGTTCCGCATCTCTTAGGGCAGATGTGCGGCTACCACCATTTGGGATTAAAACAACAATTTGGGTATTCACGTTTTTTATTCGACGGTCATCCTCAGTGAAACTACTTATTTGCCATCCTTGAGACTTTGGAAGTCTTTGCTCAACAGCCTGACTCAGCGACTCCCCGTAGGTATCTTTTGCGTGAATGATTACCACATTACCTGGGGTCGCTTTTTGCTTGATAAAAGCAGTTATCGTTTCAGATGTAGCTATGTCAGTGGGCGCAACTCTAAAGATATAGTTGTCAGATGGAGAATTTGATGGACGAATAGTTACCGCTGTAGCAGTGGGGGAGATTAGGACTAACTTTTTCTGATTATAGTAATGGCCCTCACTGGATATTAAACTACTAAAGAAATGACCTACAACACCTAAAATATCAGGTGTCTGACTCTTAAGAGCATCAACAATCGGCTTAACTGTTAAGTTATTGTTTTTATCATCAGCTATTAATACTATCAGCCCCGGATCATTATTTTGATTGAACTCCTTTTGAGCCATTGCTACTCCTAAGGCAATTTCGTTGGCCGACTCCTGTATTACTTGATTGTCAGGCGCTATGGGAATAGCAACTGCTATGATATTAGGCTGATGAAGAGTGTTAATTTGGTTGGCATTTGGGAGAGCATATCTAGCAATTTTTTTAAAAAGTTGAGCATTGTTCCAATAGATAAAGAGTTCACCATCTCCTTGATTATTTTGATAAGCATCTTTCCAGTAATCATAAGCATCGTCGAATAAAGCAAGGGCACCGTTAACATCTCCTGTTTGAAATTTTCGACATGCCTCTTGCAAGAAATTCTGGCTTCTCACTTGAGCAGCGACTGGCGTATTTTTGTTATTTAAAAGCTTGTCTCCAAAACTCACATTTTCAGGAAGTACAGAAGAACAAAGTGCTATTGCTGGAGGTGATGGTACAAATACTGGAGGTGATGGTACAAAATATTTAATTATATAAATTATGAGAGCTACTAAGAAGCCTAGTAACATGAGTATCAAAAATCTTCTTTCAAGCGATATTGCAGGGGGTCGAGGTGGAGGTGGTGGCAGTTCTGTAGTCAATTCTTGCCAACTAGGAGGCTTGACGGATATATTTTGGTAAATTAAAGGGATATGTATTGTTCCTGGCAGCCGATGTTCTAGGTTTTCTAACCTCTCTCTAGCTTGCCGGAATGATTTGTATAAAGGCTGTTGGAGGGTCGCATAGTTGTGGAAAAAATCCTTAAAAAACTGTTGCGCAGCTTCGACTGATATCTCCTCTCTCATCGCGATGATTACTGGGACATTGACACCTGCTTCTTTGAGATCTGTAACTAAGCCCAAGCCATCACAGCAACACAGAAATACCAATTGTAAACCTTGAGCAGTTGCAGTTCTTAAAGCCGCAGTAAAAGAATCAACTGTGATCTGGCTATTCCCATAAATGATCCGACCAATTCCATTATTTCCTGTTGTACCGTGTCCTGCAAAAATGAAAACCTCACAGCCGTGTCTTAATTGTTGTAGTAATAGATCTAAAGAAGTTGGATATTTTGGTGGTGCTAGAGGCTGTAGATTCTGTATTGTTTGGTGTACAGTTTGTTCCAGAGATGGAATATCACTCACCAGTGCTACGATTCTGACATCACCCTGATGAATGACTGGAGTCGGAAAGGCTGGAGAATGCAAGTGGCTAAAAGCAACTTCGACATCATTTCTTTCCTGTAGCACGTCCCATTCATGCCAAGGTAATTTCCAGAGTATGGGATCATCAGCCTGAATCACCACCCGAATTTCATCGGCTGTATTCACTAACTCTCGGAACACACGATTCCGGATTTCTACCCAGCCTGGATCTTGATGATTTGTGAGCGTTTTCCTCATACACTTTCTCAGCTGCCGAGATAATTCAAGGCAAGCATCAAGACCTATTGTTATAGCTTCATTACTTGGTACAGTTGGATCAATAGTGATTGGTCCTAGGCGGATATCAAGCAGTCTTTGATATTCTTGATACCAACAGTTATAAATAGCAAAAAGGTCTGAGAGGGCAGGTAGAGTACCTGGTATTCCGGTAACAATGGGAAGCCCCTGATCTCTGAAAACTTGTAACGAGACAGTAAACCCGCCATCAATGCTACCAGATTCTATGTTTAAGACTACTACCTTCCCCATGACTACCCTCCAAAATTTAAGTGGCAATGCTCTCAGTAAAGCTGGCGTTATTGCATGTAACCTTGATCCCAAAACGAGTTCCTTGTGAACAACCAAAGGCTAGTTGAATACAGTCATCCTTGCCTCGTCCAGTTGCGTCTCTTCTTGTTTCGATTTCCTTAATGATTTCATCTGATTCTGAGAGTAAACGAAGCTTAAGACCGGGCGGAAGATTTTTTTGAACTTCAGAGGATTGAACTTGGAGCAAAATACCTATTTCGTTATCGGATTTTGGCATGACAGCCATAATCAGGGCTATTGAATGACCTCCTAATTGCATTCCCAAATCAACCAACTTAGCTTTCTGACACCCTGCTTGTGGGTTGTTTGGGTCAACCTTGCCCAAGCTCATAGCAGCTTGCCAACGAGTTTTCTCCTCCCGTGCTGTGTGCAACAATTCAGTTAGAGCAATGCTTACCTGAGAATTTCCCACTCCAATCTTGCCCAAAACTCCTGCGGCTTGGCGGCGAAGCAACTCATCGTGATGTGGCCCCAATAAGGAAATGATACTTGCGATCGCCTTTTGGTTAGCGTCTTTCTCAGGCTCTAGGTTTTTTGACCCCAATACTGGAATGATTTCTGATGGAGCAAAGACATCTTCCACAGCCTGCCAACCTAGAGTAAAGATATTCTCAAACCGTTGACTCCAGTGTACCAACACAGGTTGTGTCCGTTGGTCGTAGAGGTGCTGTCGCCATTTTTCATTTTCTATCAACGCTCCCCACTGTTCAAAATCCACTTTCAATCGTGGAGAATAGTGAGATTTTTGACTCAACTGTGCCAACAAACCTTCTGCTTGTACTTGTGATAGCCTTGGTAGAGAGGAGAGTGCTACTTTGCGATCGCCACCTTGGGAACGTGCCACCCACATAATATTCAAGTCTTCAATTAAAAAATCTTGCTCAAGGGAGTAAGTGTAGCTGAGTTTATCATATTGTCCCGCCTGTTTCAACTTTTGATGAGTTGTATATCCCCAAATGCGCAACCAGTGGTCTTCAGTATTCACCTGTACTGCTAGATAATAGTCCCCTGCCCAGGTGGGAATATCGATCCATTCTGCTGGTACACAAAATTCTTGGGTATCAATTTCGTCACTGGGAATGAGTACAATTCGGGTGTTTCCTAGGTCAATTGCTGTGCCATTGACAAACTCCCAGATACTGGGTAAACTATCTAGGCTTGGCCAGACCTTTGGCTGCTCGTCTATACCCGACTCTATTTTCAACCAATTTAAAAAGGCATCTAGAGCCAGGTAGTTATTCAAGGCAATTGAGCGAGCTACGTCATAAGAATATTTCTGCTCACTAGCAACTGCTTGCTCAATCTGAAGGAGTGAAACTTCTACCCAAATTTGGTCGGGATTAAGGCTTGTGAGTGCTGTTAAAGTATTTGACATTTTCTCTTACCTGTGGTATTAAATTTATGGAGTGGTATATTTCGCAGTTAATGTTTTGACGAAATCTAAAATTTCCTCAGCAAGTGGGTTGAGTAAATTTGAAGGAACTGTGAGCCGCTGTTGAATCCAGTTCCTAAGAACTGCTGCTAACTCTTGAGTGCCACTTTCTAGTCCTGATCGCACTTGTGACTCATCTAGCTGCAACTCGTGGGCGATCGCTGCTTCATTCTTCAACCAAAAATAGCGCAGGCGCAGCAAAATTTGACGTTGTTGACCAAGCTGTTGCCATGCTTGCTTAAACACCAAGCGAAATGTTAAATCTTGGTAATAGTGAATTAAGCACTCATCCAGTAGAGCATTCATTTCCTCAATCATTTCGGAACTAGCGGTAATATGTAGCTGTACGTTCGCCCATTCAGCCACTTGACTGAGTAGCGTCCGCTTTCCTAGGCGACATCGGCGATAAATGGTTGTCCCATCTACATTGAAGATGCGGGCAATACTCGCATAAACTGCTTGAACACCATATCTCAACAGCAAATAGTTATCAGTGCTTTGGTCTATTTGTTGGAGGAATTTTGACAAACTATCCATGAGTTGGCTACTCAAAAGGATACGTTCCTTGATGATTAACGATCCCTCTTGAAAGCCACAGAGAGGATCGATATCAGATAAGTGAGGTGAATATCCCTCTCGATAACCAGATACATCGATGGAGTCAATTCGTATTTTTTGATACTTTCGCAACGCCTGAACGCATTCTGACAACAACTGATGAATGTGCGTTTGATCAGCTGTGCTATCAGAGGCTTTCATATTATACAAATTTGCCATTTCTTGCAACTGTTTATCTGTAGGTGGTTGCAAGGAACGCTGACCAGTTGTTTTTTGGGGAGCGTAAATTGCCCTGAAACATTTGTAGGCTAACAGATGCTGTGGTTGCCTGTACCCCTGATCGTGCAGAGCTTCTTGTAGCAATTTTTGAGTAGTATACCTTAATAACCCCCAATCCGAGAGCCTTTTTTGCCCCATCTGCTGGCAAAGTATCTCATCGATTTTGCGCTCCATTGTTGTATGGACAAAATTTTTTAATGGACGTTTTTGGTTAAAGGTTTTAAAAAATCGCTGTGGCGTGCAAGTGATTAACAAGCCTATTTGCAGAACGTCAAATATCTCGTATTGGTGTTGAGTGTATTGCTGAAAATTGCGTAATCTTCTATGAACTCGCTGAGCTGCGTTAACAGCAACTCTTTCTAAATAAGCCGATATGTGCTTAGACGCTAGTAAGTTTGTATCAAAATTGCTGACAAAATACTGCGCCCAAGATTCTTCATTAGAGTTGGGGTCTGACTGAAGCAGAGCTATCATATTAACCTCTAGCTCACGGTCAGGTATCCAACTAATCAAATGTCCGTTGCTGTCGTTAATCTTGGCGTGTGTGGAAAACATCTCGATCATGGCCATGTCATGTCCTCTATAGGGTTTCTCATATCTTGCACCATCATCTTATTGCAAAAAAAGCAGCCTAAAACCCTGATTATTGCGTAGGGTGGGCACTGCCCACCAACCCTCCCGCAAGGGAGGTGCACTCTGGTCAGGTTTCCTTCTCTAAAATTCTCCTGAAGAAAGCAAACTGCCAAGTTCTGTAGATCTATCGGTTCAACTAGAAGATTTCTTGCGACAAAAAAACTCCAGTAGCGACACCAGTAAAGTCAAGATGATTTAAAGATTTGTATCACAAGCGCAGCACGTCAACCAAATTCACCCAAAAAACAAATAGAAATCCACTTTTTTCTCAAACATCTCGACACTCGTAGCCATCCCCATGTAATTAGACACCAGTTGAGTAAAGATTTGTAAAAGATTTGGAGAAGAGGTGCAACACCGTAACCAGATCTAACTGAATACCAGATAGCAATCTGCAAATTACGCAAGAGATAGGAGTGTACAACCAAAGCCTTTCCATGGACTCAGTTTACCAGGCTACAATCGTAGTGTTTGTAGTACAAACAATTATATTAGGACTTACGCATTGACAAAAAGAATAAACTATGTATATCTCTCGTTACAAGGCTCTGCCTTGTAATGCTCTTCAAAAGAGGCTCTGCCTCCCCTCCAATTGGGAGGCATCCCCTCCCTTAATCACATTCTGTGGCAGCAGCCTGGGAACGAGGCAAACGTCGGAATTTCGTTATACACATGATGATTGATTTGTCTTGTGCGTAAGTCCTATATATTTTCTGGATTGAGTAAGACAAACGTGAAGTGTGTGAGCGATCGCATGATCCATTAAAATTTTGACGACCAACTGCTGCGCGTTTGTGCTTAACATACTCTACCCAGAGTCGTTGTTGCTTTTGATTTTTGCATAAGCTCTCAACGATCAGATATATGTCGAACTAGATCTTTGAGAACACCCCACAGGCGGCTGACGCCACCCCCTATCAATGAAACAAATAGCTCAGTTGCAAAAGCATACGAGGAGGTTCAGTAGGCATGGTAAAAAGTTGGGAATGCAATGGTCTGCCAAAAGATGGTAAGTTATACCCCAATCAAAATCCTGTTGGAAGACATGAGATTGTTGAAAATTTTGGAGGAGACTGTGTCATCTGCGGCTTACCAAAGGAGGCTGTCATTGGCAATAGTAATAAACCTCCGTTAACAGCGATTAAGGCGGGGGTATCTGGTATTTTAACTTTGGCTGCTGTGATTGGTGGTTATGAGATTTGGCAATCTCCATTTTGCTCACCCTCAGAGCAAAAAATTGATGGTGTCTGTGTAGCAATTGTCCACACCACGCCTCCTCCTCCCACACCATCTCCTCCCACACCATCTCCCAGCGGCTCAATTTCTACTTTGGCTAGCGTAACTAATGTTCCCACAGGAATATTTAGATACGGAGGCTCGACAACCTTTGCACCACTGAGGGATCCAGCTATCGTAGATCAAATTCGCCAAGCGCATCCTGGATATGAATTAGTTTATACTGAACCGCCATCAGGAAGCAAGCCTGGCTCTGGTATTGGCATCAAAATGCTCATCGACGGTCAACTGAGTTTTTCTCAATCTTCTCGACCTGTAAAAGATGATGAGTACAAAGCAGCCAAAGACCGGAATTTCCAGTTAGAACAAATACCTGTAGCCATTGATGGAATTGCTATTTACGTCAATCGTCAAGTTTCTATCTCTGATTTGAAGGTATCTCAGCTTAAAGATATCTTTACTGGTAAAATTAAAAATTGGAAAGAAGTGGGTGGTTCTGACCTTGCAATTACTCCTATCAGTCGTGACCCGAAGGATGGAGGGACTCCTGAATATTTTCAAGAAACAGTCTTAGAAAAAGCTGATTTTGCTGACTCTGTGCAGCCTTATGTGAGAGACACCACAAGCGGAATTAAAAAGGTGGCTACAACTCCTGGGGGAATAAGTTACGCCACTGCGTCAGAAGTTTGCGACCAAAGTTTAGTCAAGGTTCTCTCTATTGGCAGAGAATTTAATCAGGGTTTTGTTGCTGCTTGTAACAATAAGGAAGTTAATAAAATTGATTTTGCTAAAGACACTTACCCGATTACTAGGCGTCTGTTTGTGGTGATTAAACGAGATGGGCGATTAGATGAACAGTCAGGTGTCGCCTACGCTAATATGCTTTTGACCGATGAAGGTCAACAAATAATCAATAAAGCTGGTTTGGTCTCTCTACACTAACAAAAAGTTGGAAGACTTCTTCCGAACTAGGGGGAGTGGGGGAGTGGGGGAGTGGGGGGAGTGGGGGGACTAGGGGGACAAGGGGGACAAGGGGGACAAGGGGGACAAGGGGGGACAAGGGGGACTAGGGAGATTCACATCTTGCACCAACCAGGTAGTACATCAAAAAAATAACTCAGTATTTAATGGGTTTCTGACTGCGCCCCCATCCGCCTGGGACTTGAAGTCCCAGGCTAATAGCATAAGTCCTCTGAAAGAGGACTGAATGTTTAA
>JADQBA010000056.1 GCA_016903675.1 Stigonema ocellatum SAG 48.90 = DSM 106950
AGTTCCTAGTAGGGTGGCGCTAGCTCCTAATGCAGGTTCTACGTGAGCCTGCATAAAACTGTAGGATAGTAGAGTGGAAAAAAATAAAGAGCAAAGGAAAACGATGACACGCTTCCTCAGCTTTGTATGGTTCTTCATAAACAATGGGTATAAGGTTTGAAATCGAACAGCGCTGACCGAATAATTACTAATTCGTAATTCGTAATTACTCCCGAACCGGAAGAAGATTACCTATTTAATAAACCGCGTACGACTTCGTCGTTGCCGCAGGCTAGACGCGTCCCTTGCGCGTCTCCCCGAGTGAGTAGAAGGAAGAGAAAGAAGATCGGTAATCTTACACTCGTGTTGGGAGTAATAAATTAAGGTGGTTGCGACTTAATTTATTAATGAAAAAATAAATAGATGCATCATCAATATTCAAGCGTTGGTGCATTTATCCACAGGGTAATAATTACGAATTACGAATTATGTTGACTCACCGCCCCTCAGACAACGAAGAGTGCGGTTCGCTCAAAAATTACTCCCGAACCGATGTAATTTCCAGCCGGGAAAGGAGTAGGTATTATTTGGGCGGTTCGGGAGTAGTCCCTACTGCTTGTCACAAGAACTAGAGCTTGAATCCGTTTTAGAACTCGATTTTACAGAAATGCTGGAACTACTGCTAGAACTACTGCTAGAAGAAAGGTTTACTGAAACGCGTTGACTGATCTTACTTTCTCCATTGCCGGATGCTATAGCTACACTCTTTGCTTCAGCAATAACCTCACCTTGAGGTGAGACTATCCGTTTAATCACAACTTCATAATCAGCCATAACAGGGTTTCCTCTTAATTATTCATCTAGCAAAGCTCAATAGCATCGATATGTAATTTACGATTTTTGCGCAAATTTTTACTGGTAACACTTACAAAAAATGTGGCAAACCGAGCGTTATCTTTTCGCCCAATTGCCCCACCTATCATAAGCCATTTGTTGCGAAATTATTCATCGCTGAAAGCTTTTGTAAAGCTTTCAGCGATTTCTTGAAAATTCAAAGAATTTGTAATAAAGTCCCTAGTTCGCCATGGTCGAACTAAAGGAACTTTATTTGGAACCTCTTAAAGAATTCTCTTTAGTAAGAGGTTACATGAATCGCAATAGAACTACTTGCTAACAGAAACAGCAGCAACTGTAGATTCAGATTTACCTGGTTCTGTTTGAGTACCAAAGGTGATGCTGGTGAAGGTATTGTTACCAGCAGCGTCAGAGCTACCAGTTACTTCAGCGGTATTTCCTTGGATACCACTTGTGTTGATGCTAAAGCTCTTGTTGAAGGCTTCGCTAACGTTCACTCTAACTGTGGCGTTCTGGTTGTTGTTGGTGTTGATTTGAACACCAACACCACCGAGGATTTCTTCAGATGTAACTTCCAAGTAGTTTAGATCAGAAATAATCATTTGGTTTCTCCTGGGAATTAATTAGCTTTTTCTGGGAATTTTTCTGTGAGAGACTTGTTGTTTCTCACATTTATACTATGGCATTTTCTCTTTTAGAAATCAAGTGGATTTTCATATTTTTTAGATAACAATAATTAATGTGATTACCTGAAAATGAAAGTTTTTCAAATATTAAATATCCTCAAAAAAAACACAGCAAAATAAGCGCTTGTCATTATTTTTTTATGACAAAACGCAATTATTTAATGTTTTTTTAAATCAATTAAAAAAACAGATATAGCTGATTTAGAAATTGTTTTTATTTTTTTTGACCATAGAGTTGTTTATTTTAAAAAACAAAAAGCAGACTCTATCCACCCTAAATCGGGCAAATTATCAGTGACGAATTTCAATTCAATGAGCTATTTAGTGTTGATTAATGACAGACTTAAGCCTGCTTTAGCACTTTCTCCTGTGTTGCCGAATTGGCATCCGAGTCTAGCTGAGTGACAATTTGCATGCATTCGATTTGTTGCTTTAACCAATCAGAAAATAATTCTGTAATGATTTTTTCGCGTAACTGCTCATCTAATTGGGGTTGAATGATTTCTTCCACCCAAATGAGATACACTCCTAAATTCGTCGTAATCGGTTTGAGAATCTGAGGCGGAGTTGCAGCAAATACAGCCGCTGCAATCTCTGGACGAAAGTCTTTGCGGTGTTGAAGTCCCTTGTATCCACGAGAACGGCGGAGTTCTGGTTCTTGGATATATAAACGAGCAATTTCAGGAAAACTGATTTCCTCTTCTTGCAGAGCATAAAAGAGTTCTAAAGCCAAATCTCTATCATCCAAGACGACTTCATAGGTGATGGCGGTGACATAATCTAGTTGGTGTTCGTAAAAAAACTGTTCGACGTGAGCCGAAAATAGATGATTGGCTAACTTCTTCGACAGGACTTTATCGTGAACTAATTCTTCAAATTCATCCAAAGACAGATGATGTTTTTTCAGCCATGTCCATGTGTCTTTAGCTTTTACAAGTTTCTGGTCTAACCGCAGGCTATCTCCTTCAAGCTGTAGTTCTTCTGGCGAGACTTGAATGCCAGCTTCCTGGGCAGCTTCGGCAATAACTTTTTGAGTAGCGATCGCCTCCACGACACCAGGAACTTGGCAAGAAAGTTTCAGGCTGCGAATGATATCTTCTCCAGAAATGGTCACAAGTTTAGGCATAATGCAATCCCTCTGTAAAAAGTTAGGAATTAGGAGGCGCGGAGGCGCGGAGTTAGGTGGCGCGAATTTTTATTCATCACTTATCGCTCTTAGCTTTAGTTATCAACTATTTTTTTGCAGTTTCTTAAACGGATCTAAGACATAGTCAATCACGCGCCGCTGGCGAATAATGACTTCGGCGTTTGCTGTCTGACCGGGGGTTAATGGAATACGCTTGTCACCATTTTCGATGTACTGTCGCTCTAAGGTGATTTCTAACTCATAAATTCCTATGTTTCCTTGGGGTGTTTGCTGAACTTTGGAGTCAGGCGAAATCCTCCTCACTTTTCCCGGAACAATGCCATACTCCTGGAAGGGATAGGCATCAAACTTGATTTTGACGCTATTTCCTACCTTCAAGAAGCCGCTGTCCTGACTAGGTATCTGGGCTTTGAGTACGAAGCCAATATTTTTAGGCGCAATTTGGGCAATCCTTTGACCTGGTTGTACCACTGCTCCTGGCTTGGTGACTGGGAACTCAAAAATCACTCCATCAACAGGCGATCGCACTATTCGTTGCTGCATCTGAATGTTGATGGATTTGATTTGGCTTTCGGTCTGAAAAATTTGAGATTCCTGAGCCGTGAGTTGTGCTTGTAGGTCTTTGAGTTGTTGCTGATTTTTTAAAATTGCTAGTTTACCAGCTTGCAGCAAGCTTTGATAGCTATCCTGCTCTTGTTGCTGTCGGAGTTTTGCTTGTTTGATATCAGACTCCAACTGATGCATTGTTGTCTGATAGCGATTTAGTTCCTCAGCAAAATGCAACTGTGCTTGTTTGACGTCCGATTGCGCTTTTTGGCTGAGTCGCTTGCTTTCTAGTTCTTCTTTTCTGAGTTGGTCGATTTGGGTTGTGGAAACTGCACCATCCTTCACAAGTTGACTAAAGCGTGTCACTTGTTTTGAATCTATACCTAAACGACTTTGAGCAGACCTCTGGTCATTTTGAGTAGAGTTAATCTGTTGTCGTGCCTGGTTGACTAACGCCTGTTTTTCTAACTTTTGTAGGTTATAGGTACTCTGTTTTTCATCCAGATTTTGTTTTGCTTGGTTGACCTGGGATATTTTTTCCAAAGCTTGGAATTGGTTTTGTTGCTCCTGAACGCTCAAAGCTGACAGTAGTTGATTCTTGAGTACATTCATTTGCGTCCGTTGATTTTGCAGTCCAGAAAGCTTTGTCTGCGCTTGTTGCAGTTCCGTTTGCAACAGATCAGACTCGATTTCGAGTAAAACCTGCCCTGCTTTGACAGTATCGCCTTCTCTAACTCTCACAGCTTTGACGGAACCACCTGCCAGAGTGTCCAATTTTTGGGTTGCACCTTGAGGTTCTATACGTCCTCTGGCACTTCCAGTCTCATCCACCTTCGAGAGGGTTGCCCAGGGTAAGCCGAGGAAAGCAAAGCCTACCAGCACATAAAGCACACCACGCGTCCAAATCCTAGGTAGGGCATCCAGCAATTCTTCAGTGCCGTAATACCATTCTTTGGCATCACCTGGAGTCTCTGTCTGCTCGTTAACCTCAGCAGATTTGTTTGTCTGTGTGTAACTTTGATACTCATCAGGCTGATCATTTGAGGAATTGGTTGACTGATATGGCATAGTTTTATTTCCCAGAACGGTAGAGGAAGAAGTTGTTGATGGTTGGTTGTTGGTTGTTGACGGTTGGTGTTAGATGATGGAAAACAATAATTCCTAACAACAATCAACTCACAACTAACAACAATCAACTAACTTCCGACTCAACCAGCTTGAGCGAGTTGTTGTTGATTCAGGTAAAAGTAATGACCTTGTTTGGCGATCAATTCGTCGTGAGTACCGCTTTCCACCAATAGGCCACGGTCTAAAACCATGATCAAGTCAGCGTTGCGGACAGTAGAGAGGCGATGGGCAATGATTACACTTGTGCGCCCTTGGAGAATTGTTTTGAGATTGTTCTGAATAATACGTTCTGATTCAGAGTCTAGGTTACTAGTGGCTTCATCAAAAAGTAACAAACGGGGATTTCCCAGCAAAGCACGGGCAATGGCTAGGCGTTGGCGTTGTCCGCCTGAGAGCATTCCGCCGCCTTCACCGATTTCGGATTCGTAACCCATGGGCAGTTGCTGAATAAATTCATCTGCACCAGCAAATTTTGCTGCTTGGATAACTTCTTCTAAAGAGGCTTGTGGGTGTGCAATGGAGATGTTTTCGCGAATAGTGCCACCGAATAGAAAGCTATCTTGATCGACAACACCTACTTGAGAACGGAGCGATCGCAGGGAAACACTCGTGACATCATGACCGTCAATCAACACTTTCCCGGACGTCGGTGGGTATAAACCCAAAATCAACTTGCTCAGGGTTGTTTTTCCAGAACCACTGCGCCCCACTATTGCCACCATTTGCTCGGGCTGGATTTCAAAGCTGAGATTTTCCAGCACGTTAGTCTTACTTTCTGGGTGATAGCGGAAGGTGAGATTATCAAAGCGAATGTGACCGCGAAGTCTACCCAGAGACTTCCGTGGCTTATTGTGCAAGTCTTCTTCAGGTTCTGCCTCCAGGACATCATTAATGCGTTCGGTGGAAATAACGATTTCCTGCAATTCATTCCACAGCAGCGACAGCCGTTGAAAAGGACTCAAGACGTTACCCACCAACATGTTGAAAGCAATTAATTGTCCAACGGTGAGTTCCCCTTGAATCACCTGCATTGCTCCGTACCACATCAATGACGTATTCACAAAGGTTTGGATGACACCACTGATGATTTGCAGGCGGATGCCTATGATCTGAGCATTAAAGGCTTTTTTTATCAAATTATGCAGCAGTTCCTCCCAACGCCAGCGCACCGTCTGTTCAATTGATAATGAGCGGACTGTGCGAATTCCGGTCAGGGATTCTATGAGATAGCTGTTTTCTTTGGCTCCCGCATTAAAAATCTCTCTGGATATGCGGCGTAAAATACTTGTGCTAGCCAGGGCCAAGATAAAAAATGGCGGCACCGTACACAGCACGAATAATGCCATGCGCGAGCTATAGGAGAACATCAGGCCCAGATAGATCACCAAAGTCAGCATATCTAGGACGATTGACAGTGTCTGCCCGGTGAGGAAGTGCTGAATTTTCTGGTTTTCTTGGATGCGAGAAACGATGTCCCCGACGTAACGCGACTCGAAATACGAGAGGGGCAAGCGGAAGGTATGTTTGATAAAACCCACCAGTAGGGAGATGCTCACACGGTTGGCTGTGTGAATCAGCAGATATTGCCGCACTCCGTTCATGGCGACACTGAACAAACCAAAAACGATCATCCCCGTGCCGACGGCGTTTAAGGTCGGAATGCTGCGTTGCACAAGCACTCTGTCTAGCAACAACTGGGTGAATACCGGCGTTACCAGTCCAAATAGCTGCATCAGTACGCTTGCCAGGAAGACTTCTAGCAGTACCCGATAGTGAGGTTTGACTAACTCAAAAAACTTCCAAACGCCCCCATTCTCGGCTTTGGCATCTTTGAGTTCTGCTGTGGGTTGTAGTAACAATGCATAACCACTCCAACCTGCTTGAAATTCAGCTAAAGTCAGGCTACGTTGACCGAGGGCGGGGTCGCCCACAATCACCCGTGTTTTGCTGATTTCATAGACGACGATGAAGTGGTTGCCTTGCCAGTGAGCGATCGCTGGCAGAGCTTGTTCTGCCAATTTAGCGAAACTGGCTTTCACCGGACGGGTGGCAAAACCGAGGCTTTCTGCTGCTGTTGCTATGGCACTTAGAGATGCGCCACTGCGGTTGACGTTAGTCATATCCCGCAGGCGATTGACACTAAAGTGCTTGCCCCAATAGTTACCAATCATCACTAGACACGCACAGCCGCAGTCTGAGGCACTTTGTTGGGCATAGAATGGATAGCTCCGGGTGAGGCGTCCCCACCAATGCCTGACTTTTATCTTGGGACTGGGAAAGTAAGGGAGTGATTTTTTTGGCTTTTGTTTTGGCGCAAGATCACGCTGTGGAAAAGGAATAACATTCTCAGAGGAGGCATTTCGTTCTGGTCTAGACCTACGAGGGCGCGGTGGGGGGTCATCAATGGCAGTTGGGCGCTCCTGTTGGTCAACAAACTGCGTCAATTGCTGCCAGTTTAAGAGTGCTGTTTGCCAATGGGAATCCCTGAGAATATAGGCGATGGTTGGTTGTGTTGCTTGCCAACTTCCCCGTTTTGGCTCAGCATAGATTTCGCCTGGTGTCAAGGAGTAACCTTGAGAATGTAGCATTTTGCCTTGACGCAGCAGCCACAGCTTGGTATCTTTTGGCGGAGATATTTCACCTGTGGTTTCTAGATTGTGTCGCTCAAAGAGGGATAAGGCTTTGAGTATCCCGGACACACCGGATGAATTGTCTGGAAGTTGGGAGTTTTGGTGACATAACAGCAGCAAATCCCATAGTTCTGCTTGCTTATACAGGTGATCGCGGATTAAAGGATATTTTTCCACCAAAGCCTGCAACGTCTGTTCATGGAGATAGCAAAGCTTTAAAGAAGTTGATGCCCGTGCGGCGTATGGTGTGAAGTCCTCTTGGCGAAACAGAGTCAACTCACCGAATGATGACCCTACAGTGAGGGTGGTGATTAAGTTTTCCGAACTATCCAGAAGTCTAACTTTACCTGCCAGAACTATATAAATTCCGGCACTCATCAAGTCTGCTGCTTGCCAGAACTGCTTTGCTACTGGTGGGGACAAGATTTCTAAAGTTGCCAAGCAGTTTTGCAGATCTGTTTCTGAAAGCGTCTCACCTAAAGTCGTGATCAGTTGCTGACCCAGCCTAGCTTGTGAAAACACTGATGCCATTCCCTTACCTCCAACACAGAATTAGTTATTGGAAATTGGGTTCAAAGTTGGATAGCAACTCGCAGATTGTAATGCCTGCAAGCCAGATTTTGCTTTTTTGCCAGCTTTGCGAGAGATTTGGGGGTTAAATAACCCCATATCTGACAGCAACATGACTTGACGCTGAAAAGCTTTTACAAACTTGCTCTTTCTGATGTCGAAGCTTACAAGAGCATTGTAATAACAAGAATAATTTGTCATAATTATCGCCAGTTGGCATCAACTGTGAGAAGTGGATTTTTGCTGTTGCGGCTGTGACTGAAATCCCGGCCAAGGTTTTCCCAGTTCACAGATGTACAGCTATTTGACCTTTAAGGTCAAAGACCTTTAAGGACTAACCGAGCAGTTACTAGATGTACAACTAAAAGATTGAAGTTTTGCCCTCCTGGTATTTTTGCAAGTCAGGAGGGTTATTCTTGCGGTAGTGTCAGGTCTTGATTGCCCAACCCCGGACTTAATTGGCTTCATGATTAGACGCAGGGGGCTGACAAAATTTTACCGCCGAATAAAAATGAATCAAATTGATGATTTTGCTGAGTTGGCAAAATTTTGGATTGGGTAACTAAGTTGCTCATGCACTTAGTTACCCTCCAGTACTCATGAGAGGTTCGGGAAAAGTATAGAAAAAGCATGGTAGTTATGTCCCTGGTAAACGCAAGTAGCTGGTAAAGCTCTTACAACTTCTGGTTTTTTTAAAATAAAGTCTTTAAGTTTTGGAGTCTGAAAGCCTCGAACTGTCCTTCCCTACTTTGGGCTGAACACAAATAAAGTGTAAAATTGTATTCAACAGCCTTTGTTAGGATACTACCAGGGCAAGGGCATCCTGTCAATAATCAACCTTTCAATCCTAATAAAACCTCAATTAACCGCATTAACGTCTAGTTGTCATTCTGACGTTGATACATTAACCAAGGTTTTTGTCAAGACTAATTTAGATGCGTTTGCCCTGAGTATACTACGCTGCCGGGTACTATTTGTAAGTGCTGTCAGCTTCCTCACAAGAAGCTATATATTCCGGCTAAACTTAGTATCCCTTAGATAATTGAATACAGAGGGTAATGACGTGCTCCTAAATTTCTTTAGAGAGCTTACACTAGACACGAACGTTTAGTGTGTGGAGTCATCTCCGTATTCATATCCAGGTTATGCTATCGCTTTACCTGACATGTATAGCTATACATAATTAGATAATCAATTTTCATACAGTTCGTCAAGATTATGTACATCAAGTCATTAAAGATTTACTTTAATTTCACAATCTCTTTATATCCAACCCACGTGCACCCTGTTTGTCACCATCTGTTTTTACGTATATATCGCTATAAATCTAGTTTAAGATACCGTTACCGTAAGTATTCAAATTCCCCCTCTCAAGCTGCTGCTTGAAAAATAAGGGGAATGGCACTTGTCCTATTCCTAAATTCTTCCTTTTTGGGGAAGTCATTTTTGCTTCCGTAGATTCCAGCAAGTCTTACTCATTGCGCCTGACAGCGTCTATGTATAAATGAACTTATTGGTTTTTGTTTGCGATCGCTTCAGCTGCTTATTTCGTTTACATAGTACTTAAGTACTATATTGCGCTCAGGCACTTACTCGAAATAAATTTCCAGCCGTCACGGGGTCTTCCACGTAGAACTTAGGCGCACCCCACGGGCGACGAACCACCCCCTATGAATGAAAGAAACAGTCCCATTCCCCCTCTTCCCCCTAATCACGCTTTGGGGACCCCGATTTTCTCTTGACAATGCGTCAAACTCAAATCCCTCGTCGTAGTCGTAACCCACCAACACGCGGCGGTTAAGTATTTTTCTGGATCTCCCTCACATTTTGCATTTTATCGAAATGTGCCAGTTGAAGGTGCGGAATATGAATTACACAAATAATTATAATTTTTCTTTATAAAAATTATTAATTATTTATATAGAAAAGATTCCTACAATTATTTTTTACGCATCTATCTGAAGAAAGAAAATAATATAAGTCGTACAAGCTTGAGAAATATCAACTTTAAGCATCTATCTAAGGTAGTAAAATGACTGTAACACTTGTTACTAAGATTTTTCATAAAAAAGGAAACCAGTCCCGAGGCTACATCCTGCAATTACTAGTACAGGGGGCGCGTAAATAAGCCACCCATTTGAAATGTCTAAAACCCTGATAGTCACGGTAATTACGAATTACGAATTACGAATTACGAATTCCGCGTAGATAGTCTAGCTCAGCAACTAACCACTGTTGAAACATATTATTGAGAATTTCTTCATATCTTTGAGATGTTAATTCGGCTTGAATCAACTCTTCTACTCTAAAAAGATGATAACCTTGCTCAGTTTTCACTGGACCAATCAACTGTTTAGGTGGTGTACTAAATACTACAGCAGCTATATCTGGTTGAATAGCCCAACGGTAAATTTTTCCTTCGTAACCGCACTTATGTCTGCGGTTTTCATCTATATCATAAAGGTGAGCCGCATCATAAAAACTGATTTCACCTTCTTCAATTTGATAGTAAAGTTCTTGAGCCAGTTTTTCAGAAGACACAATCAGTTGATAAAGGATTACTTGCTCAAACTCCAGGCGGTTTTGAACAAAAAACCTTTTAACTTCTCTACTAAAGAGCGCCTCAGCTAATTTTTGTGCTAGCAGATGATTGCGAATTCCCATTTCCCAATCATGGGGACTAATCAATTGATCTGCTAACCAGGTTAATGTATCGGCAGCCTTCTCCAAACGGTTTTCGTGGCGCTGACGATCTGCCTCAGCCTGAATTTCTTCAGTTGTAACAGTTATTCCTTTTTCCTGGGCTGCCTGGTAGATCACTCTTTGGAACAAAATTTGTTGGCATACTTCCTTTAAATTCATTTTGCTTTTCAAGAAGTTGACAATTTCTTCCGGCTCAATCGCTCTTTTTGAAAGGTCATTCATTGCTATTTATTCTTTTTTCTAACCTACTCTAGCAAAGAGATCTCACTGAAATAAGCTGTAACACGTAAAAGAGCGCACATTTATTGATTAGGGCTGTCAATTGTCATTAGACATAGTCGTGAAAAACAATGTCGAGACGCGCCCTTCGTTGCGGCACGAAGTGCCAGATCGCGTCTCAATACTTGTCGATTAACGATAGTTGAGGTGCCAGAAACCAGGTAACTCCCAATACGGTTCGGTTAACGATAATTGTAGGTTGGGTTGAGGCAATGCCGTACCCCCAACAAACCGCGAAAAAGGTTGGGTTGAGGTACGAAACCCAACCTACGTGAACGTAAGTTTTTGGCTTAACCGAACCGTATTGAGGTAACTCCTGCGAAACCGGGTTTCTTATTTTCGCAAAACCTACGCAGTATTGACTTTGAATCTTGTTATCAAAATATGGTTGCTGTTAGGGATTGTTTGTGGAGATTTCACACGTGTAGACACGTTGCATGCAACGTGTCTACAAACCAGCGCCCAAGGCTGAAAAGCTTATACCAATGGTAGACAGCAGTAGCGTGCCCCTACAAGATGTCTCATATCAAGTCCGGATAAACACTTGTCCTTCGCGAACGGGTGCGATAGCGCAGTGAAGCAATCTCAAGTCAAGAGCGATCGCTTTGTTTCACTCGCGAAGGACATACCATAAGTCATTATAATTCGTAATTACTAATGACGCTCGTTCGCGTTCGCTACGAATTTTTAGTAGCGGGACTTGATATCATCAACAGTCGATGAGTACCTATGCAATACTGCGTAGGTTTTGGATTCTTGAGGTGCCAGTGAGGTGCCAGAAACCCGGTTTCGCATGAGTTACCGGGTTTCTAATTTTTGCAAATCCTACGCAGTATTGAGTACCTATCGACTCATTTGACAGCATCTTAAGGATAAATCTTCAGTAGTTTCTGGTGTTAGTTCAGGTTTTATAGATTGATAATCCTGAATTTGTATTGCTAACCATTGGTTTAAACTGCCACCGCGAATTTCTCTTTTTTGCTTGCCAACCACTTCAAGATAAGCTAAGTCCTTAATTTTGCTTAAGCAGCTTGGTGAAACGTTACTATCAGACCTGTTGTCGGATGACAGCTTGGCAATTTTTAGATTTTCGTTTTCTTGTTGGTTGGCTCTGCTAACTTGGGAGTTTTCTTTCAGTAATCGATTGTAGGTGCGGTAAGGAATGTAATGAAGAGGATTGTAGCCAGCGAAACGCAGGATCAAAACACAAGCCCAGGAATACTTGCCTGCAAGAATTGCCTCAACAACTCGATCTAATTGTTCAGGATTAATTTTCTTATCTAAGCTGCCACTATTGTTTGGGATGTCTAAATTCATGGTGTTCATTGTTTTGTACGAAGTCAAATATTCTATTAGTTTGTTTGGTTATTTATGGCTCAATTGAGGTTGAAAAATTGCTCTTATTGCCACTGCTTCAGCGGTTCCAAGAATATATCTGCCATACGGCGTTTGTGGATGATTTTCGCAGTGGCTGTCTGACCCACTTTCAATTTCAGAATTTGTTTTTTCCGGGTGACATAATTATCATCCAAAGCTAATTCAACTCGATAAATCAAACCCAATTTGTCGTCGGTCTGAGGATACGGAAAGATAGATATGACTCTCCCAGAGATGAAGCCTTGATTGCCATCTGGATCAGCATCGAGTTTGATTTGTACTTTGTCTTCTTTATTGACAAAACCCACTTCTTGATGAGACAGAGTAGCCACTAAAATTAGGGGTACATCTTGGGGAGCTATTTCAGCAATGGTTTGTCTTTGTTTGGCGACTTTAAAGGCGCGATGAATATTGAGGGAGGATACAACGTCTAAATTCTGCACTTGCTGTTGATGAAGCTCTCCGATTGGTAGGAATTTTCCTCGGAGGTGTCCGACTTCCTCAATCTTTCCTGTCCATGCCCAAACTACAACAGTTGCAAAAAAAGCTACGCTGCCTAACAGAACAAGATAGGGAAGGATTGAGGGCGGCTGGTGCAGCAACGTCTGCAAGGATGTAGACCAATTGCCTGTATTCTTAATTGCTGTTTTGGAGGTTGTGACTGTGGCAATGTGGGTTTTGGTGGGTGCTTCTGTTAAAGCCTCTGTTCGGTCAGCCACACTACCCCCGTAGATTAATGCCATCTCAGGCGTTAGATTAACGTTAATCCCTGAAATGTTTGATTGGTTTGAGGTTTCGACTGCATTTGACCTGATGATTCTGTGCATGAGCTGACCTGTGATCGGAAACCTGACTTTTTATTCAAGTCTTTTTGCTGCTTAGCCGGAATTCTCTTGATTCACTTTGAAGTTCAGCAGCTAGCCTCCAAAGGAGTAACGACCAATAGTTCAACCGTGGCAACGGTAACGTCACTCTGCGTGGCTTTTGGTAGATGCAGTAAAGTCCTCTTTAATGTTCGCGCTTCTCCTAATTCAATGACTTGCCCCTGATAACTTTATATATTTATTTTATACCAAAGAACTAGGAGTTTTAGAGTGCAATTGCATACTCTTTAGGATGTTTCAGAAAAAATATTCATCCTTGGTTTTCAAGAGTCACATTCGTATTTATACTATTTTTTGCGGTAAATGTCATCAGCTAATTCCATTTTTTTCAATTAAATTACTTGTTTTTTTTCAAAAATTACTTAAGTATTGTCCGGATGTATGTTTTGCGGTTGATTCGTTAAATAATGGGGGGTAATACCCCTCATTTATGGTTTATTTGAGACTTTTTTCATTTTAACATTCCTAGAAGCTTTTACTCTTCAATACATTTTCATATCCTCTAGAAATATAGTAGCACAAGTAGCATTTGCAGATTTTTTGTTCACTAAAAACTTTGCTCGTTTTTTTACAATATCTAAAAGATGCCGTGAGACATATTTTTCGGTTTTATCCTTTGTCAGTAAGGCTTTTTAGCCGTGACTATCTTGCAAATTTATCATAAAATTATCGTATACATTGCATCATAATTAGTAATTTAATAGAAAAAATAAGTTATTAAGGTTACTATTTTGGAGTAGGGTTATCAACCTCTGGAAGTAGCATATCCTGGAAAGGATAAAAAACATACTATAAGTGTTTTACTAAAAAAAGTAGTCAGTTATGCTGGTACATAGTTATGTAATTCAGCACCGGAAAAAAAACTAAGATGCAGAGGATATTTCTGATTTTTTTTAGAAAAAATTTGCATCTATCCGGAAATCTAGATGACTTATACAGAGGAGTTTACAGATGCAATTGCTGTTGGGATAAGTGGTAATAAAGACCGTTAATTGTCATCAATTCTTGATGGATACCTTGCTCAATAAGAATACCTCGGTCTAGGACAAGGATACAGTCAGCATGTTGAACAGTGGAGAGACGATGAGAGATGATAAAGATGGTGGTGCAAGCGTCATGAGAAGCAACGCTAACGCGACTCCAGCGAGCTAAGTTTTGTTGAAATCGGAGTTCGCACTCAGCATCAAGGGAGTTAGTGGCTTCATCCAAAATCAAAATTCGTGGTTTCCTAATAAGTGCACGAGCGATCGCAATTCTTTGTCGCTGTCCACCCGAAAGCATCATTCCCCGTTCTCCCACCTGAGTGTTGTACCCTAAAGGCAACGCCTCGATAAAGGAATGAGCCTCTGCTAGTTTGGCAGCTGCCATGGCTTGCTCCAAGGTATAGTCCGAACTGTACAGCGTAATATTTTCTAAAATAGTTCCCGATAACAGAACACATTCTTGCGGCACTACGCCCAATTGACTGCGCAACGACTGAAGAGAAACATGAGCAATATCGTATCCAGCAATCAAAATGCGTCCTGTCTGGGGACGATATAACCCAGCAAGCAAATTAATTAAAGTACTTTTACCTGAGCCACTAGTACCGACAATACCAATGGTCTGCCCAGCTTTCACCTTAAAGGAGATATTTTGCAGGGTGTTGCGCATATCATCTTCGTTGTAACGGAAAGAGACATTCTCAAAATGCACGTCACCCTGAATCGGGGGTAAAACTAGTAGCGCTTTTTGGGGACTTTCTTCTGGTTGGGCTGCAAAGACATCATCGAGGCGTTCCATAGAAATTAGTACCTCTTGAAACTCATCCCACAACCTGACCAATGACAAAACTGGATTGACGACATTGCCAATCAGTAGATTAAAAGCCACAAACTGACCAATGGACATCTCCCCACGCATCACAAGAGTTGCCCCATACCACAACACAGCCGTGTTACCGATGTGATTAATTAAACTATTTGCTAGTTGCAAGTTATTAGCCAGCTTCTGACCTCTAAACCGCGCCTTCAGCATGTTCGTGAAACGTTCCTCCCAACGCCAACGCACTGGACGCTCAACCGCTGCGGTTTTTACTGTGGCAACAGCAGTCATCATTTCTACCATTGAGGAGTTTTGCTCTGCGGATTCCTGAAAAATTTCTCGCGACACTCTTTTGAGTAATGGACTTGCTGTGAGAGTCAAAATCACAATGGGTAGAATTAAAAGCAGCACCAAGAACGTGAGCTGCAAGTTGTAACAAGCCATCAGTCCTAGGTAGAGAACCGCCATCAGAGCGTCTAAAGTGACACTTACAGCTTTACGAGTCAAAAACTGCTGAATTTTTTGGTTTTCCTGAACACGGGTGATGATATCCCCCACCTGACGGGATGCAAAAAACTGCAATGGTAACTGTAGCGTGTGGCTAATAAAACCACCGATTAAGGCGATATCCATGCGGTTGGAAAAATAGTCCAGCAGGTATTGGCGCACTGCTGTTAAGGCAATACGCCAGATACCAAACATCAGCAGACCAATGGCGAAGACATTCAGGGTGACTAAGCTTTTTTGTGGCATCACTTGGTCGAGAACCACCTGGGTAAAGAGGGGAGTCGCCAGCCCAAAAATTTGCAGCAGCACCGAGGCCATAATAATTTGCCCTAGGGGGTTATGGTGATGCCAAAAAGCATGCCAAAGGTTATTTAGGGAAATTTTTTCGCTCTTGGTGGTACTCAGGCGTTCAGTCGGGGATAACAGCAAGGCATATCCTGTCCAGCTTGCTTCAAACTCTTGGCGAGGTAGCGATCGCTTGCCTATGGCTGGATCACAAATCAACACGCGATCGCCTTCAACTTTCCACACAACCACATAGTGAATTCCCTGCCAGTGAGCGATCCAAGGGTTAGTTTGCAACTCCACCTTACTGAAAGAAGCCCGCACAGGTAGCGCACGATATCCTAAACTTTCTGCTGCATCTGCTAAAGCCTGAAGGGACGCACCCCTGCGGTCTGTACGCGCTAACTTCCGCAGGGTGTTGAGACTAAAGCGTTTGCCCCAATACAGACTAATCATCGCCAAACACGTTGCACCACAATCTGATGAACTTTGTTGTTGAATAAAGGGATAGCGCCTATGGGAGGGGGGGAGAGGGGGAGGGGGGGAGGGGGGGAGGGGGGGAAGTTGGGAGAGGGTTTGGGTTTGAGTTGGTAAGGGAAATAAGGAGACGGACAGATGAGAATTGTCCTCCTGCACCTCCTGGACTCTCTGTTGGTACGAGGGAAATAACTGAGAGTCCATTGCCGTTGGTGACTCCCAGTATTCTGGGGGTAGGTGGTATATTAATAGATCAGTTTGAGCGTACCAATCTGGTAGCGTGACATCAGGATAGCCCCAGCTTTCTCCCACAAGTGGCGCATAAGTGTCTGTTGAGGTCTGGATTTTCCCACTAACAAGCCAATAGCGTCCCGAGTCGGGGGGTGTTGCTTGCAGTAGGGGTGAGCCGGCAGTTATTTTAGTTTGTACTAGGTAGGGTAACAGTTGTCGCAGAGTCTGGCCCTTTTGTGAGCGTAACTCGGTGGTAGTTTTGAAGAAAATGAGCGCTTGTCGCTCGCAAGCTAACCGCTGTAAATAATCGAACAGTGTGGGTATTTGCGGCAGCCACGGCATCAAATCAGAAATGAGAACTTGAGCAACAAAACCAGAACCAGCCGCGATCGCCTGGTAAGGCAAAGGTTGGTTGCAAAATAAATGGTCTGCACCAAAAGTTTGCTGCACCAAAAGCAACTGAGTTGACACATCACGAACTCGAGTTGCATCAAACCCAAGCAGTCGCACTCGACCTTGGCAAACTAAGTAAAGAAAATCGCTGCTGGCTTCAGTTTCCATATCTGGACTGTAGCTAGTCAGATGGTCACCCAGTTCAAACTCACGAACAACCCAAATTTGGTTGAAGTCTGAAAAATAGCTCGTATTTCCTGTTACTAACCTCAAAAGGTTGAGGATAGCTGCATCTGCTGTGGGAGATTGCTGATTGCTGGTATAATTGCGCTCTCCCTGAACTCTTAATAACGAGGAGGAGTTCATCATTTAATCTGTGATGTTTGGGTTAGCTTGTTAACTTTTTTGAAGCGTACAGTTGCAGTATAAAAAGCTGAATTCGTCTTTCACTAATGGAGTTTGAGATCTCTGAAAAGTACAGTTGTTTGTGTTTTTAATCACCAGTAGCTTTTCGCGATCGTGAAAGTTTGAAATACAACATTATTACTAGCCAAACCCTGTTTCGGGTTCCATCAGAGTATTAATGACCTTCTGATGCAGTCTTATTAAATTTCGACTAGTAACGTCAACAAACTTCTTATACTTTATCAAAATTTTATTTACGCTTCAATCGACATTCATCAATATATTTGTCCGAAATTTGTATTAACAGTCACATTTGATGAATGGCAAAAACCTGACGATATCACATCACAACCTTAAAAATATTGTTTTGATAAAGCTTAGACAGTTAACAGTGTTTTTATCATCAAGTTCCAGAGAATTCATGTTTTTTGCTGAAAAATTGTTCATTGTGAACATAATCTTTGTGATATTTGTTGTGTTTGCGGCTAAAACTATTAGGATTTGAATTTTTCAAAAAAGAAGTCCCTAGTACAGGGGGCGCGTAAATAAGCCACCCATTTGAAATGTCTAAAACCCTGATAGTCACGGTAATTACGAATTACGAATTACGAATTACGCTTTCAAGCAGAGGGCTGTATGATTTTTTGCATAACCAGTCCCAAAATTTATTTTTTAATCAACAGCTTAGGTCTGTGAAAACAGATTGGAAACACATATTATATGTCAGTCAAACCGCACTAAAGCAATAGGGTACACAGCCCCTAGTGACTAAAGCAATGAGGTGCGTAACCCCCTATTGACTAGTAACTAAATAAACTGTCCAAATTGCCATCGCCCTTAGGTAAGTACTGGCGCGGAAAGTACCAGATGCGGTGATACCTTCAGGTGTGCGAAATTGTAACCCATTGTCGTAAATTTGCTGCACCACAGCTTGTGTCAGCCTAAATCCTTCATCCTTCATTCCCATTTGCACAAGAAAAGCTGCTATCCCAAAATTTATCCCCGTCCAAACTTCTAAGGGATGAGTAGCTTTAGGGTTTTCAGGCGTTCCATCAGGACGAACACCGTTAGCCGCACCGAATGTACCATTGTGAAACTTTAAAAAGCAAGCATCGTAAACAGTTAACAGAGCACACAGAGCGCAGTCTTTTGGTACAATATCCGGCAATCCCAGCAGACCAGCGTAAAATTGTCCACACAACTGGTCTGCCATCACCACATCAGATCCACTCTCACTGTCAAGGCGATAGTATTGCCCATTCCATAGTTTTTCTTGGTAGATAGGGCGAGATTGTTCTAACCAAGTTTGATAAATAGATTTTTGAACCGCCAAAGCGCCAAGGTCGCCAAGGTTATTCTTGGCGACCTTGGCACGGCAGTTCAGATCGCCGGAAGCCGGCGCTCTGACTGCCTCGTCTTGGCGGTTCGTTAACAAAACATTACAAATGGCGATCGCCGCCTCTAACGCCGCCAGCCACAACCCACCGCAGTAAGCACTCACTCCCAGCAACCGCCAATCATCAAAGGTTTGGTCAGGCGCACCAGAATTTTCAGGAATACCATCCCCATCTTTGTCAAAGGTCTTGAGGTAGTTGAGGGTTACTACAATAGCATTCCAGCAGTCTGCCAGAAATTCTACATCAGTTGCACCTGTGAGGAGAAAGTCTCGGTATACCTGCAACACGAAGTCACAGCCTAAATCCTTCCACAAATTGCAGTCCTGATAACTGGTGTAGTTCGTTTTCTCCCAGACGTGTTCATTTGGTGCTCCCAAGTCATGGGGTGTTGCGCCTGCTGCTTTGCGCACAGCCATTGGACTTTCGGCACCCATAGTGTAATAGTAGCCAATGACACGGGGAGTATGGTCACTGGTAGGTATTGCCCGTGCAAAGGCACGAATTACCGACTTTTCCAGTTCCGGAAATAGCATCAATAAAGCAAACGAACCGTATAGCCGCACGTCTAGGCTTTCGTACCACCGATAATCTAAGCATTCTAGGACAGCAAACTGACCCATGGGGTCCCGAAGGTCGGCAGCACTCCAGAGTGTACCACCGCTGGTGAGGTCATAAAGCTCATTAAACAGAGCCATCTTGAACCAGTCTGGCAAGTCTTGGCGGTCAAGAATGGGTTGTTGCCAACATTGGATCTCACAAAGCCATGTTTGATATTCTCTCAGGGCGGTGGATGCCATAGTCCAAGCATTCTTTCCACTTCTACCAAAAAAGTCGGTGTATCTGCGGTAATAGTTAATTCCGGCAGCAAATTCTGTAACAGGGAAATCCCAACTGAGGACAAAGGGTATTTGCAGAGTTTCTCCTGGCTGCAAAGTAAAACTTTGGGCGATCGCAGCGCCAATTTGTTCTCCCTCTGCCGCTGGTGTTTCATCTAGACCATTCGGCAAAGAACCGTTATTCTTAAAACTTTCCCAAATTTCTGCACCCGTACCACTGGGGTTCCAATGGGTGTGATAAAATACTTCTATCTTAGGATTTTTCTTGGTAGCAATGCACCACTGTCCATCCCCTTCTTGCAAAGGTTTATCGGTATCAACCCGACCTAAGACACAACCAATATATTCAGTATTTTCAAAGAGTGTGTTAAAATTATTTTGACTTTTACCCAAGGGCGGTTGGTACTCGTACACTGGGCTACCATCATCCCGCACCCGCACTTTGGGAGATTTCAAGGCGTTGGTAAACCAGCCTACCATATTTTCCCAGCTAAGCATGATGCTGAGAGTTAACGCAGTATTCGTAGGATTGTGAGCAGTCCATAAAAACACTGCTACTGGATAGCTAGTTTCTTGGTAATTATCAGCCCAGATGGGGGAGAACTGCTCACAAGTTAACTGTGCTTGAAGCACCCCTTCATAAACAAACCAACTGCGCGGATATAGGGCGTGATAAGTTCCTGTAGAATAGCCAGGGGTTAAAACCCCTGGTAGGAGTGGTGAACTTGCTGGATACCACTCCCACGCTGCAAGACTCCCATCCTCTGGTGGTTCAGTACACAAAGCATACGCTTGGGACAATAAGCCATCTGACTCAAATACACTAAATTGACAGGCGGAGATGGTTTTGAAGGTGTGTTCACCGCCGTCAATGTGCCAGAGGTTAAAGTCTCCTCGCGAGGAACGACCAATACAACCAGCACCAAAGCCACCCAAAGGCATTCCGTGCCAAGGACCATCATCAATATTGCTAGGGTAACGGACGGTGTAGGGTTTGTCCCAGCCTAAACCGATGGGACGACTCCAACTACAGGGAGGGATTTTAGGGTACGAGTGCTGCTTAGTCATTCCCTCATTGTAAGGGTTTAAGGGTGTAAAGGAGTAGGGGTGTAAGGGTGTGGGGGTGTAAGGGTGTGGGGGTGTGAGGGTGTAAGGGTGTAAGGGTGTGGGGTGTGAGGGTGTAAGGGTGTAAGGGTGTAAGGGTGTAAAGGAAATTATATTTGAAATTATTCCCCCACACCCCCACACCCCCACACCCCTATACCCCTATACCCCTATTCCTTTATTTATAAGGTGGGCGATCTTTAGTATATGTTTCAGGTTTTGGCCCTGTGTTACGAACGTTGATGAATTTGTTCAGCAAATCAAACCAAAAAGGTGCGCCCATAGAAATGGCAATACCACTGACAATCCAACCTAAAATCATTCTGAAGAACTGAAAGATTCTTAGTAGCCATATTTTAGAGTTATCCCATTGAGCGGGATGTTTTAACTCATACTGCTGATTAAGGTTATCATTAGCCCAACCAATGGGTAGGGAGACTCCATCTAAATCTTGATAAAATCGGTTTCTTACGTCTGGGTCATTAAAGTTTGGTTGCTGAACTGCATTTTGAGTAAGCGCAGTGCGTACTGCTGTATCTCTCGAGAGTCTGCTAACAATGTGAAATGTATCAGTATTGGTTAATGCAGCGATCGTCAACCCGATTAAAATCGCTATACCTTTGGCATTGCGCTTATATACACCACTAGCCCGCTCCATTGAACGATCAAACCACGTTTCAACTTCTTGTCTAAACTGATTCAGTTCCTCATCTATCTCCTTAGCCTTAATTTGAGAACGCTTTGCCAGAACGGAAAGACTGGTTAATACAGAATTAGGTACATTATCGGGTAAACTATTAATAGTTTTTTTTAATTCATCGTCAATATCTCCATAGATTTGTTTAATTTTTTTATAGCTCTCACTTTCAGGAGTCTGAATTGCTGTTTTAAGTTCTTTATAAGATGCTAAAACTATACTTAAGTTAGCTTTAGATTCTCCGCTTCCTTTCTGCACTTTTTCAATTAAGTCGGGAAGTTTTAGTGCCTGAAGCAAAGTACTGGCAAAGGTTTCTGAAGGAATGTAAGAAGCCGCGCTACTTTTGCAGGCAATTTTTTCTTGAGCAAATTTTTTACTAACTTTTCTAAAATTTTTTGCTACTCTTCCTACAGCTTCGTGGTTAAGGGTATTAATCAAGGGATCATTATATAGTTCTTGCACCAGTTGTTTTGCTTTTTGCATATCGTCTTGTGAATCCGTTGAATCTGCTTCACTACCACCAGACAAAAGTGATTCAATCGATTTCTGCAAATGTTTCGCTCTCCATTGTAAAACCGTGGAGAGCAGTTCTTGTAACTCAGAAGCAAGCAAGCTCAAAATTAAATATACAAAAATTAATCCGGTAGCAATATCTAACACTAAAGGTAAGTTAATCATTTCACTATCTGTAAGTTAAGTTATTGATGTTTGAGAGATACACATGAAAGAGGCTGATAATGGCTAAGATATAGCAGTACTAAATAATATTATAAATTACACATTGACAAAAATAACAAACAGTGTATATCTCTCGTTACAGGGCTGCTGCCTTGTAATGCTCTTGTCGTGGGCTGCTGCCTCCCGATTTCAGGTCCTGCTGCTGCCCACCAGCGATCGCATTCTGTGGCAGCAGCCCAAGAACGAGGCAGGGCAAGATTTTGAATTTAACAAGCCTACCATTCATATGATGGTCAATGTGTAAAGTGCGTAAGTCCTAGATACGTGAGAATGAATAAAGGCTGTAATGCTTGTAAAATAAGGATTTTTGTCTCCGTATTTTCTCACGAATGATTCAGGATTGCTATAGAAATCATATTTGATTTTTGAAATATACGTAGTCCGGGCTAAAGCCCACCAGATCCGGGTTTTGTAGGGCATAGCCCCACCTACACTACTTAAAATTTGGCGTTGCTGATTTAAAGTATGACAGGACTACGCTTTACTCCTAGGCGCAAAGAATCGCTGTTTAATCATGTCGAAAAAGTCAATTCATACTCCGATTCAGCAACGCCTAAAATTTTTTATGAATGATTTAGCTCAGATTCCGCACTTCAAAATGTAATATGTTGCTATTCAATAAAAATTCCTAATAAATAACAAATATTAAGTATTAATACCGATAATTTTGAAAATTTATGATGGTTATCTAACCATCATAAACCAAATATTGGAAATCTACGTATATTACACGATGAAGTGCGAGATGTGGGATTTAGCAATCCTATAACCATGAACAATTAGCACTTGCGCGGCAACATCAGGATAACAGAAGCGTCACGGTTCCACCTACGTAGGTGCAGACAGCATATGTATCAATACGGTTCAGTTAAGTTTTCATCAAGCTCCAATAAGTATTTTTATACAGTTATATGAAAATACTCTGGGCAACACCTATTTCGGAAGAGCTTGAATTTCCTTCCAATTGATTTTCCATGTCTCCGTGTTTTCTTCATTCTTTGATGTTATCCTAAATTTTTTAACAAAAAAAAATAAATTCAAAATAATTATTTTGCTATAAAATAAAAAAGGTTCATTTAAAAGTGTTTTCTTCGGAAGAGATTTTGGGAACATCCCCTGATCGCGAATAGCCCTCAGACTCTTAGTCTGGAGGCTTGTCAAACAAAGCTCCGAAGTTTCCAGGGCGCGGGGTTCCCAACCGCGAGTGTACTGCTGAACTCGAAGGGACTTTGTGAAAGTGCCGCGACTTTAGTCATCAGGTATTTTTTCGCGTATTGGGATGCACCCGAAATTTTCTTCTGTATCGAGCATACTCACCGTTTTCTCAATCCAATGTTTTGGAAATATTCTCTGCCATACCAATCTGTGCAGGGTTTGTGAATACCTTGCCCATCAATCACATAGGACTGCTATAGCAATCCTAATTGAGATCCGAACGACGGGGACAAGGAAGATAAGGGAGACAAGGGGGACAAGGAAGATAAGGGAGACAAGGGGGACAAGGAAGATAAGGGAGACAAGGGAGACAAGGGAGACAAGGAAGAGGTGTTTGTAAATCAAATAGGATTGCTATATATATGGTTTGTAGTTGCGCTTTAGCGCTCTTAGCAACTACAAGCCTTTATGAAGATAGAAATTCATGAAATGCTGTATTATTTCGCAGACTTTTAATTTGCAAATTATATTCATATATGCTGAATATTTTTGACACTTTGCCATGATAAAATTGCATACTAAAGCATAAAAAATATTACCACTTTTCCTTTGAAGATAGCTGCTTTATTTTCATCGAATATCCCCTGAAAATACAGAAAAGGAAAGCTAAAGATGGTTGTTTCTTTAAGCAAGCAAAGTCAGCGTGCATTAGCTCTAAAGCTACGAGATATGGTGTTGGCTTTACTCCAAGAAATGGTGGCTGACTATGACGAAAAGTGGGGTGGAGGGAAAATGTCCGCCGCCGCCTACGATGTTGCCTGGGTAGCAATGGTGCGTGAGCCACATAATCCTGAACAGCTAGCCTTTCCAGACTCTTTCAACTGGCTTCTTAGACATCAATCAATAGATGGCAGTTGGGGTTATCCACCTCAAACAATAGTACCGACCCTAGCAGGTCTTTTAGCCTTGCTGAAAGCCCCACAGCAAACCGAATCAACTCGCAATGCTGCTCAGCGTGCTGAGGCTCACCTAAGGACAGCCTTCAAGAAATGGTCAGTTGCTCATCACGAAAGCGTTGCCTTTGAAATTTTAGTTCCAAAACATTTAGAATATCTGGAAAAATTGGGTGTGGTGTTTGAGTTTCCAGATAAGGCTGAACTGTTAAAAATTTATCACCACAAGTTGAGTATTGCCTCCCCAGAACTGATTTACACCAGCAAATCTACTTTGATTCATTCTCTAGAAGCTTTCACTGCTGGTGTTGATTTTCAGCGATTGAAGCCACTACAGTCAGCCAACGGTAATTATGGCAACTCACCTGCTGCTACTGCTGCTGTTTTGATTCATAGTCCAGAGTGGGATACGGCTGCTTTTGAGTTGCTAACACATTTATCAAATCAGGCTCGTAAGACTGGCGATCCGGGTGCTATGCCTAATGCTTATCCTATTGATGTTTTTGAGGGATCTTGGGTCTTATACAACCTTGTCCAAGGAGGGTTTGATTTCAGAGATGAAGCTTTTCGCTCAGTGGGAAAGAAGTTGTTAGTTTGGTTGCAAGAAAGCGTAACCCAAAAAGGAGCAAGCATCAGCCGGTTGATAGGAATACCAACCGACTCAGATGATACTGCAATGGCACTGGCGGCGTGTAATTTGTTGGCTAACAAAATAGGAATGAAAACAGTTTCAGTGGACTGTTTACAGAACTTTGAGCGCGACACTTACTTTGCTTGCTTTGAATTGGAAACAGGTATTTCTTTAAGTCCTAATGCTCACGTACTGGCAGCCTTACTAAGCGTAGCCACACCCCCTGATTGGGTTGTGGAAAACAACAGTATTAACAAAGTGATCGACTACCTCTACAGCACAAGAAATAGTGCTGGTTACTGGGAAGATAAATGGCATCAAAGTCCTTTTTACGCTACAGCAACTGCAACGCTAGCTTTAGCACAACACCCATCCCCATCTGTACGAAATAAGTTGCAACTTACAGTTGAATGGGTTTTAGCAGTTCAGTCAGAAATTGACGGTGGTTGGAGCATGAATGGCAGTGAATGCTCGACGCTAGAAGAGACAGCTTACGCTCTTCAGATTTTGAATGCTGTTAGGCAAAAACCACTAGAAGAAATGCTACCAATAACCCAAGAAAGTTTAAGTCAAGCTATTAGAAAGGGCGTGGACTACTTATGGCAGCATGTGGATGAATTGAGTTCTACGACAGAAAGAGCCAGAAATTTGAGATTACCTCGTCTATGGCGGGATAAAGAGTTATATTTGCCTTCACGAATAGTATCTTCGGCAGTGCTAGCGGTGCTGTATCAAGCTTTTGCAGGTGAGGAAGCTGTTCCTGAATAGGCTAGAGCAACAAAAATAGAGAAAGTAGTGAGAATATGGAAATCAAAGAAGGTTACTTTGAACAACAGCAAACTTTAAAGGGCGCGGATACAGCACAGGAGCATCAAACTAATCATTTTGACCCTTCCTCCACGCTAAAAGCCTGCCCTGTCGTACGTGGATATCCATTTATTGGTGTTTTACCTAAGTTGCTGCTTAATCCTTTGCGGTTGTTCCAACGAGCCGTCAAAGAACACCCAGGCGAGATAGTCGCGCTGAAATTGGGGACTGTTCACGCTCAATTAGTCACTCACCCCAAGCATGTTCAGTACGTATTGAACGATAATTGGCAGAATTTCGGTAAAGGTGAGGTCATGTGGAAACCAATTCGGCAAGTGATGGGCAAAAGTGTGATGACGAGTGAGGGTGAAAGCTGGTTTCACAGTCGGCGCTTAATGCAGCCAATGTTCACAGCCCACAAAGCCAATGCTTTGACGGAACGTTTAGTCAAGATCATCGCTTCAGATCTCGCACGTTTTGAAAAAGCAGCAGATGGTGGAGCAATCGACATGGAAAATGAAATGGTGTTGCTCACGCAAAGCGTTACCCTAGGCGTTATATTCGGGTCGAGTATTGACCGGTCTGAAGCAGAAAATTTGGTCGAGGCGCTAAAGATCCTCAACCGAGAAATCAGCCGTCGTGCGTTCCTTTGCTTTCTCCCCAAGCAGTTTCTCATACCAGGAGAGAGAGCTTTTCGCAAAGCCATCCAGACCACAGACAATACAATTGTCACTATCATTCGCCAAAGACGCCAGAGTGGTCTTAACCACGGCGACCTGCTTGAGTGGTTGCTACTTGCTCGTGATGAAGAAAGCAAGACTGGGATGAACGATCAACAACTGCGGGACGAGAGTGTTACGCTTTTCCTTGCTGGCTACGAGACTACGTCTGCCACACTGACATGGATATGGTATTTGCTTAACAAACACCCCGAAGTGGAGCGCAAACTTCGGGCAGAGATTGACGCTGTGATTGGCAAACGCCAACCGACTTGTGCTGACGTCGCCGAACTAAGGTACACCAAAATGGTCATCCAGGAAGCTATGCGGCTATATCCGCCTGGTTGGTTCTTGGCGCGAGTCCTCCAAGAGGATGATGTTATCGATGGTTACGTACTCAAAGCAGGAACTACGGTTCTGCTGTGCCAATATTTAACTCATCGTCTGCACGAGTTCTGGGATCGACCGGAAGTTTTCGACCCAGAACGATTTGCCCCAGAAGACTCTACACTGCGGCATTCTTATAGTTACTTTCCTTTTGGTGGTGGACCGCGCTATTGTATCGGCAAACACCTCGCCCTTTTGGAAACACAATTGATTGTCACCATGATGGTGCAGAAGTACCGATTACGGTGTGTTCCAGGACATCCTGTCGAGGCGTTGCCTGGAATCACCCTCCGCCCACGCTATGGTTTACGAATGACTGTGGAACTAGTTTGATATCAATAACAGAAAGTAAAATGGAAACTTCAAAAAATTCAGATGCAGTGAGTGAACTTTCTGGTATTCCACCAGTAGACCGTGCCCATGTGCTACAAACTGCGTTATCCATATATCCAGAAGTGGAAAACTGGATAGCACAGTTCCCGGTGATTCTACCAAGACGGACAGCAGGAATGTGTTTGGCACTAGCTGCAACAGCCCCGTACACACAACCATCTGTCATTGTTGAAGCATCTGTCATACCGCTAATCATATTTGCTGTGGATGACTTGGTTGACATGACCGAAGGTGTTCTGAGCGTGACGCTGACAGTAGAACAAATTGAGGCAATGTTAACGCTATGTGTGAAGATCGTTAAATCAGGTGGCAACTCAACTTATCGTGATTATCCAGACTTAATTAAGATATTTCCTACAATTAATGAGTCGCAGCCCTGGATGCAGATAGCCAATGCTTTGACAAAATTATGCTTGGAAGTGCAAAAATTCCCAGCAGCAGAGATTTATTACAGCATATTCGCGAAACATTTTGAGTTAGGTCTGGAGGCTCAACGCACAGAATTACACTGGACCCAAGCTTTCAAAGAAATAGAAACTTACCCAACTTATGAAGAATATCTCCAAAATGGTAGAAAATCCATAGCAGCACCGCTCGTCCTCAGCGCGTTGCTAGCAATGATGGGTCAACCTGTCGATTCAGAATTAAGCCTAAAGCCTCCTTATGTCAACCTGGAGACTCTTATAGATGAAGTGATGCTGACCTGTGGCAGTAGCATTCGACTAGCTAATGATATAGCCAGTTTCGAGCGCGAACGCCAAGCTCAAAAGCCAAACAGCCTCTTAATCTTGATGTTGAGTCAGGGTTTGAGCGAGAAGGAGGCAGAAGCCATCGTTCTCAAAGAAATAGATAAATATTTGCAAAAAATTGATGCTCCCATTTCCTTACTGCCCTCCAGTCTTAATGCCTGGGGAGATAGCGCGAGAAGAATGTGTTGGTTTTCCTGTGCTTGGTATCAAACCAGGGACTTTCAGGATTTGACTAAACAGATGCTGGCTGCTCTACGATAGGAGGGATACATGCATGTTTGCTTCTTTTCATCTGGGCATCCGTGTTCCAAATTCGATTAAGGCGAGATAAGTAGGTCTGCACAAACAAACGTAATTGATTAGGATCGTTATCCAATACGGTTCGGTTAACGATAATTGTAGGTTGGGTTGAGGCAATGCGTTACCCAACAAACCGCGAAAAATGTTGGGTTTCGTTCCTCAACCCAACCTACGTGAACGTAAGTTTTTGGCTTAACCGAACCGTATTGGATCGTTATCCATTTAATAGGTCATTGGTAAGGCTTTCAGCTATGTTTACGAGTCGTAACATAGTTATGTTTATTTCCACTCACCCACTTACCTTTCGCGCATCAGCAGAGAATAAAAACTTTAGCAACCAGAAAGCGATACGAGAATTTTAACAGATTGGCGGAAGTATTCAGGTGCGTTACGGCTTCGCCTAACGCACCCTACATTTTCGGTGACACCAAGCCTACTGCCAATTTCCCACCAAAACGTAAGATGCCCAGTAATAGGGATGAGGAGGTAAAGCACTAATTTCTTTAAATGGGGGCTTTGTCTTCAGTGCCTTAATCAACGACAATTGAGCCATCCTCAGGGCATCTAATTTTTTCTCTCCTGGTTTTCTTAACTCTTGGTAGAATTTACCCATTACTTCAGCTGTGGAAGCATCTCCCACAGGCCAGAGAGTAGCGAGAGTACTGCGTGCGCCAGAACGCACAGCAACTCCTGCCAAACCTAAGACAGCACGTTCATCACCAGTAGCGGTTTCACAAGCACTCAGCACGAGTAGTTCTAAGTTTTTTTCTGCTTTTGAAAATAAGGTACTCAACTCATTGATACTGATACTTTTTCCATCTCCTGTAATAATAAAGTTTTTTTCGGGATTAGAACTAAATAGCCCATGAGTCGCTAAGTGAACAATAGGAAAATTGAATTTCAGCTGGTTTTGGATAGTTTTTGTCGTAAATTCCTGATTAAGGAGCTTCATAGAAGAAGGAAAAGCTTCTTTGATTTCATTTAATTCTTTAGGCACGTTAGTCAGTGCCGGAAAAATCTCTTCTTTTACTTTAATTTGCTCACTGACTCCAGCTGCTAAAACCTTAAGCTGTTCATGCTTAAGTAGTTTAGAGTCTACGAGTTGCAAACTTGGAACTAGAGCAACGCCATATTTCTCAATCAGATATTGTTGACCATTATAGAGCGCAGCCATTGGCACTCTCTGCAATCGACCATTCAGCACAAAGACTATATTTTTGATTTTGTTGGCATTTAACTCTATGTCAAAAGGTTGGATTAACCAGTTATAAATTTGTCCAAAAATCGGTAAAAGCCTTTGAATATTTTCTTTTAACTCCTGTGGGTCTGGGTTAGAAGTGGATAGGATGTTGCGAGCAGAAGTATTCACAGTTACGTTGTCAAAGTTATCATAAAGTTGATCAAGAACGTCATTAACTTCCTTCTCACTGATAGGAATTGCGACTTTATGCAAGGATTTTCCTGACAAGGACAAGATAACTTCTAAGCGATCTTTGAAAACAATGGGATAGATCACAGCGGCTTGGGTATCGATATCATCAATCTGCACTGCAATATCCGTTTCCTGTGAACAGGGGTCTTGAAAAAAGTTATCTAATTCTGCTAATTGTAGAGACTCTATGACCCTTCGGGCAAACTCTAAGCGGTTTTTAGGCTTGTTCGCCTCAACTTTTTCCGGCGTCATGCTATTCGATACGACTAGGGTATTTAGCTCACTGGGACTAAGTTCTGATTTCAAGAGCAAATCCGCTAGTTCAATATAGACAGGTTTGACCTCTTGGAGAAAGTCAAACTGGACATCTCGATTGTTTGCGTTTAAATCGCTGCGGAGAGACTGGAGAGTGTTAAAGGCGGCTGTGTAAGCAGCAATTGCTCCTTTTGGATCTCCCTGTTCTCTCAGTAAACTCCCTAACTGAGATTGCCAAAGATAAGTAATTTCCCGCGCATCCCCTGTGATATTTTGTCCGGGAACTAAAATCAGAGCTTGCCGAGTCATTTCAATTGCCCGACTTAGCTGCCCCTGTTGATGGTACAATTTGCCGAGATAACCCAGAGCATATGTTTCTGCTTGCGTATCTTGTAAGCTAAGAGCCTGTTTCAGCGCTGCGTTCAAAATAGGTTCAACCTTGTCTGTCTGTTTGGTTTGCATTAAACCTTGAGCAAAGTTAATCTGAGCGTAAATTGCTGCACGATTTGGGGAAAGAGTGGCAAGAGTGGATTCAATTTGACTCTGCAAAGCTTGTGCATCGTGACTCAACTTTACCTCTAACTGGGACAAAAAATCCTTTGCCCGTTGAATCAACTGAGGTTCACCAAACTTAGACCAAGAAGCGATTCGCCGATTCGTTTGCTCTTCCCACCATTTTTGGAGCTCTAGTAAGAGCTTGAAGTGATTGAGTTGTGCCTGAATTTTAGGAATTGGTGAACCTGATGTCACTGTTGCTGCTAGAACGTAGTCATTCAAAGCTGGTTGGTAAGGCGCTAAAGCTGCTTTCTGAGATTTGCTGTCGATAATTTCAGTGATCGCTTCATAGTCCCAACGGTCTCGTCTTTGCTTCGCGATCGCACGTTCGGTGTTACCTAAACTCAGCAAAACAGCACTGGACTCTGGTGATTCCTTCAGGACTGACAAACTCAACTGCAAAACTTTTTCGGACTGCTTCAACAATCCCTGTCTTCGTAGAACTTCACCGAGGCTACGCAAGCCAATAGATTGGGTGAGCGAAATAGAATCTTGCTGTTGAGAGAGGTTTGTCAGGAAGCTATCTATTTGTTCTTGGCTACAGCTTGGGTTGTTAACGGCAAAAGCTTGGAGTAAAGTCTTGCAAGCTTTGGGATATAATCCTAAATCTTGAAGAGCTTGGGATTTGTTGATCAGGCTCTTACTTATCCCCTCGCGATCGCCCATTTGCTTATAAGCCGCTGCTGCTTCTTCCCACAACTGAGCTGCTTCATCGAATTTTGCCGCATCATAGCTTTGTTGACCTTCCCGTGCCAGTTGTAGCGCACGACTTCCCAGATTATTACCCCGGACTTCCGCACGACTTATGTTTGACCAAGTTGAAACACTCAGAGCAAAAACTAGTCCAAACAAAACCAGAAGAATTAAAACAACTACACGACGGTATTTTCTGACAATCATATCAATTCCGGTTAAGTGCTTATTGTTTTTAGATCAACCCCCCCTCCCTAAAGGGAAGTCAAAAGTGAAGGTAACAAGTCAAAAATGCCCGTGAATTTTGCGAGACACTCCCCCCACTCTCCACACTCCCCACACTCCCCACTCCCCACTCCCCACTCCCCACTCCTTCAAAACGGCCTGTACTCCAGTTGAAAATACACGCCATTTTCTTGCCATGTCCTGTGTCCCGAATTAGAATTAATATCTATTAAAGGAATACCCCAGTCCACGCGAGCAGTGAAATTGTCCCTCATCTGCCAGAGCAGACCAAATCCTAAACCCACTAAGGTATTAGGGTCTGGACTTTTTCCACCTGTGTTCCAGCCAGTGCCAAAATCGATGAATGGTGCAACCTGTAAACTTCCTTTTACCTCTGGTACTCGGACAATGGGTAGCCGTACCTCTACGGAAGCAAAAATACCATTGTCAGTGAGCAGTGCATCCTGACGATAACCCCTCACAGTTGGTTGACCCCCCAAACTAAACTGCTCTCGGGAAAGAAGAGAATTGCCTGCAAGTTGGATGTTACAACGGACTAACAGGTTAGGCGCAACGGCTGGCTTGCCTGTTGCCTCACCTAAGCGGTGTAAATACAGCAATTGCCCCCGCCAAAGGAAAAATTGGCTATCTGGTTCGCTTTTGTTAATCGTGGCATCAAAGGCACCAATGCCAAAACTAAATTCAGAACGAGCAGCTAACACATCTTGACGACCCCGTTGGAGCCATTCTTGAGCAAAATTGAACTCCGAAATACGGGTTTTTCCATTGACATCGGCTCCTGGGAACAGAGGAAAATTAACTCCTAAAATGGAGGAATCACTTTCTCGCCTAGCTACTCCAAGACTGAGGGCAAATTCTTGGCTCCCTTGTGGAGTGGCTTTTTGAATAATTGGTTGGCGAAAGGTGAGTTCAAATTCTCTCGAGTCTACCTTTATGTCCAAATCCTTGAAAGGGGGTTCAATAATGTTGTTGTTGGCAATCCGGTAATCGAAGCTGAGAGTGCCATTACGGCGATTGACTGGCATTGTGTAGTTGCCCTCAAACGTATTGCTACCATCGGTATTGCTGTATGCAAAACTGAAACCATCTCCTAATCCCAAGAGGTTGGCTTCTGATATCTTGATACCGCGTTCAAAAGTCCCAATGCCTGGGTTGCGGTTATTATCGAGCCTAAATTCGGTGCTAAAAGTTTTCGCTCCCTTAACCGTCACCTCTAGGGAATTTTTACCAGGTTGAGTTCCAGCAGTGAGTTGAGCATTTAAGCTTTCAATTAAGGGGTTGAGTTGTAGCAATTGCAGTGCCTCTTGTAAGCGGTTGATGTTGAGGGGTTTTGAGGCAGCTAAAGCGATGCGACTGCGGACATAGTTTGGGTTCAGTCGCCCTTTGGCGATATTGACCTTAATCTCTTCCAGGCTACCTTCAAGTATCTGAATTCTTACGATGCCTGATTGCATTTCTTGACTAGGTATGTAGGCACCGGAAGTGATGTAGCCCTTTTTAAGATAAAGCTCAGTGACTTTATTAGCTGCTTGCAGGAGTTGGTTAAAAGTGATGGGTTCCCCTAAAAAGTCACCCGTCACCTGGTTTAACTCTTGTTGGCTAAATACAGTGCTACCGACAAACTCAAACTTGTGAACGACAACCATCCCAGGCACATTCTGGATTGTTTCAGGATCTGAGGGCGCTGTCGGAGGCGGCTGGAGTGTTTTTTTTTGTGGGGGGAGTGGAGTAGGCTGGGGTTGTTCTGTGGGAATTGGGGTATTAGGATTGATAGACTGCGATCGGGCAGAGGGTGTGTTGGAGAGTAACAGAAGTAGGGGAAGTAGGGTCAGGAAGGCGAGATGGGGGGACCCTGGGCATCCTCTGGGGATAGGAGGGAAGTGGGGGCTCACGTTCCCTTTGAGGATTAGTTGCTGTGGGAGACATTTCTTTCTTTCCTCCCCTCTCCCTTTCCCCCCCTCTCCCCCTCCTCTTTCCTCGTGTCCCCATAACTTCAATTTATTGACCATGGCACGACGATGAGGTCAAGACAGAACTGTAGGGAGTTACTATGGGGGCATTAGCGGAGAGAATGAGGTTACCTTGTGCATTAATATACCAGCCTCGGGCTGGAGGTGGTAGCTTTGAGGTCTGCGTTTCCTTAACAACCATCGCTGAATGAGAGAGATTTTCTGCTAGGTTCGGCTCAAAACTTACCAAAGCTTGACTGCTGAGTGGCTCGCTGGGTCGGGGTGGCAATCCTCCGCGCCCGGTGATGGTAAACTCGCTCTTATCCTGTTCCCTCTTTGCTGTACACACCTGCGCCACGACTTCTTTAGGTTGAATTATCTCTTGTGGCACATTGACAGCTTTCTGGTTAGCTACAATATCCGGTGTGATAATTTGTACTGCACCATTGAATCCCAGTTGAGAACTGGCAGTAATCTGGCATTCTGGGCAAACAAATAATCCTTGAGTGTTGATCTGGATGTTTCCTCCTGTCCCCTTGAAAGCATTGGCAGTGATTTTGCTATTTTCCAGCAACACAACGGAATCAGCGGGACTATTGCCAGTAACGGTGATGTTGCCGCCGTTACCAGTCCCACCTGCTTGTGCCGATATCTGACTGCCGTGGCGCAGTTGTAAGGAACCTGTTTTTAGGATGATGTTACCACCTTCACCAGATATGGTAGATGCTGTGATACCACCTCCCTGATCCAGCAAAATTGAGCGAGCGTTTATGTTGGCGTTCCCTGCATTACCTGATCCTTGATTCCTCACGGTCACTTGACCACCATCCGTGACTCTCAACTGACCTGTATTAATTGTCACGTTTTGTGCTGCCCCACTTGGCACTGCCGGCAAGCGAAAAGCCTGTTGTAAGCCTTGATCCGGTAAAATACCAGAGGAGCTAATCAAACTCGGATTTATAGCTCCTGGTGCTGTACCTTGCACTTCCACGAATTCAGGGGCGTTGATGATCACACTGCCAGATGAACCACTTCCAAAGGTAGAAGCATCGACCCTTCCCCCATCCCGAACTGTTAATTTTGGTGCATTGACTGTTAGGGTACCAGCATTTCCAGCTACATCTGTGCTAGCAGCCAAAGCGCTAGGTATAAATAATGTAGGTTCGATGCCAATAATTTCTATAGAATCAGTGGCATTTACGCTCAAATTTCCTCCTCGACCTGTTCCAAAAGAGTTGGATAAAACGGTTCCTCCTCCAGTTGCGGTCAAACGCCCAGTTGACACTGTATTATTACCTGAATTTCCAGAACCATAAGTGGCAGTTATGATAGAACTGGAAACGCTACGATCAACAGCACTGACTCCATTGACTTGCACGGAATCAGAGGCATTGACATTGATATCGCCGCCTGTTCCCGAACTAAAGGTTCTCGCAAAGACGGTTGCTCCTCCCTCCACGATTAAGTTCTTGGTTGAAATATTAATGTCTCCGCCTCTACTCGCTCCTAGTGTTTCATTCGTGAGGCTGCTCCGAATTTTTCCATCTGCATTTGTTCCGCTTAGGGTTACAGACTCTGTGGCGTTTATTTGAATCGCTCCTGCGGGTTGAAACCCTTGATTTTGAATCAAAAGGAGTGAACCATCGCGTACTGAGAGGTTTTGCCCCTGCACCTGAATCGAGCCACCACTACCGCTGGCATCTACTAAAGCCTGCGATCGCACTTCAATATCCTTGAAAGCAGGCACACCCTCATACCCCAAAGTCCACCCACCCGAAGTAGGATTGAGACTCACCCGACCTTCTGCCACGCTGCCTAACTCTACTCGCCCAGACTCTGCTGTCAAAGTACCTCCGTCGATGCTGATATTACCCCCAACCAAAGCCAAGGTTTGATTGGGCTTTACCCGCAGACCTGTTGAGGTACTGCCTCTTGTTACAGGCGAGAAAATGGGGTCAGCAACAGTAAAAGCCTGACCCGTACCTTGTACACGAATTGTTCCCGGATTTTGCCCAAATTGCAAACCGACTGGAACACTGATAGTCAGCAGAGGCGAAGCTTGAGGATTTATGGCGCTAAATTCCACACCATCGGCAAACTTGATGCTGCCGGCGGTACTACCTAAGAAAGAACCGCCAATATTCAGTTGGGCATTGGGACCGAAATTAATGCCACTCGGATTAATGAGGATGAGATTGGCACCATAATTTTCTCTAATTAATCCATCAATATTAGAAATTGAGCCACCTGTTACCCGAGTGATAATGTTGCCAATGTTACTAACATTTGTCGTGTTTTTAAAAAAAGCTTCGCTACCAGTGGGAACAGAGAACTCCTTAAAGCTGTGAAATAGATTCCTCCCAGCTTGTGCTCCTCCGGTAATTTCAAACACATTGCCAGACCGACTGACATTGGTTGGAACAGTTCCATCTGAAGAAATTTGCCCCTTAACAGGGCTACTGCTTAGTAGACAGTAGAGGTAAATAATACTAATACTTATAGTTCGCAGAGGAACGTTTGAAAATATTGGGGGCAGAGGAGGGAGTAGAAGGAGAAATGCTTTCATCTGTGTAGGGGTGGAAAAGGCTTACTTTGTGCAAATTACGTAACAGCTTAGCACCCTGGTTTAAATTTTATAAAAGTAAATTACAGCACCCTGTTTAACATTAAACAATGGTAGGCTTTACTTAAAGTGTACCTAAATTTTTTTAAATCTTAAATTTAAGTACATTCATTGAAAAATAACATAAGAGAGTCTACACTGAAGCGTCAATTTAGGTCAATATAGGGAGTTAAGTGATGAAAAAAAGGCAATTTTGGACGGCGACTACGTGGACAACTCCAATGCTGGTGTTCGGTTTTTTTGTAGCAATATTTACTCAACCTAGTACAGCTGCCACCATGAGTGTTACTTGCAATACCAACGGTAGTATACCAAAAGTGAACGCTACTTTTACTGAACAAGAACCAGAAACAGAAGTTACGCTCCTCAGCTTTCTTCCAGAATATTTCTCACCCAAAGATGCTGTGCAGAACTGCCAGAATACAGCTAAAACTTTGCAGACTCTTTACAATACGAATCGTGCAAACTACTTGACAAATGACAAAGTTAGTTCAAAACCTGTCGTGTGTATTGTAGAACGCAGAGGTATAGGTTGCGCTCATGACAGTGCCCAAGTTTTATTTACCCTCGATTCAACAGCCAACTCTTCTCAAGCTTTATACAAAATGCTGGGGAGCGATTTTAAACAAGCACAACCTCCTGATGCTAGGACTGTCAGTCGAATTTACTCTGATATCAAACCCAAAAGTAATGGTCGTCATTGGTGGTTGTTCTTCTAACGAGATTGTGGGCTGCAATTCATTTTAGCTGTCTGTGCTGGCTGATAATCTGACTTGAGTTTGAGCGCTTCTTTAAGGGCAATAAGCCCCTTTTTGACTTCGGATGATCGACAGAGGCTCAATCCCAAATAGTACCAAGTTTCAGCTTTTTGAGTTTGTGTCAACTGGGATACATTCAGCATCTGGTTAAATTGAACAATTGCCTCATTGTCTCGCCTCAAGCCCTGAAGCGCTATCCCTCGACCCTGTTGAGCAACAAAATAGTTTGGATTGTATATTAACGCTTGGTCATAAGCTTTCAGGGCTTCAGAGTATTGTTGTTTTTCTATCAAGACTGTACCTCTATGACTAAAAGCGATCGATAAATCTTTCTTACTACTTTCTTTTTCTTTCATCGGTTCCAACAGTTTAATTGCTTCGTCGATGGCCGCAAGTGCTTTTTCGGTTTGCTGAAGTGCTAGCAGCGATTCAGTTTTGTTAATCCAAAAAACAGGGTCATTCGAGTCGATCGCAATGGCCTCATCAAAAGCAGCGATCGCCTGCTCGTGTTGCTTGAGGTTATATAAAGCCTCTCCTTTGCAATTCCAGGCATAAACCGCCTTCGGCTCGATGATAGTTGCAGCAGAACAGGATTCGCGCATCCTGTTATATTCTTGTAAGTTACCTAGTGCATAGCCTCGGTTAGTCCAAGCTTGATAATAGTTACTATCAATGTTAATAATCTGGTTGTATTTCTTGATTGCCTCTTGGGATTTTCCTTCGTAATATAATCTATTAGCTTCTTGAAAAAGAGACTCCACCTCTGAATGATCAAAGAGATTAAAGCGAATAACATTCACGCCGAAGACGCTCAAGCAGACTATTCCTAGCAAAACAAAATTTCGTCTCAAAATTGCTTTCCTAGGATTAGAAATAATCTTTTTTCTTTCAACGGAAGCGCTTTCTGGATTTTTTTTGCTTTGAAAATTTATGATTGTTTCTAAAGGTGAATACTCTTGGCTTTTCTCTAATTCTTGAGTCACCCAATTCAAATTAAAAACAGATTGGTAAATACGATTAAAAACTTTTAACTGATCTTCCTGCTGTACGACTAAGCCCAAATTGAGCAGTTCTGCTTGTACAGGACTCCCGTCGGTTGGAACTTCACCCAGAGACAAGATTTGCTGGTACAGTCGCAGTAACAAAAGGGGATCGCACTGCTTATTTCTTAAAAACCCCTCCTGAATCACCTTCAAATGCTCAGATGCAACTTGAGTGTCCCAATGACGTATCAAGCGAGTTTGCACCAGATGCTCTACTGTTGCTGCTTCCTCACCAGTGGGAATAAAAGCTTGAGAATCAGCAAGCAATTGACAAAGCTTTTGAGTCAGAAACGGTTGAGCACCTGTCCATGACAGAACCTCTTCTAGCAATCTGTCCGGACGACTGGCTTTTTCATCTAATTTAAATAATTTAATCGTGCTGCGGCTAAAAAGTCGTAAATGCGTTAATTCTGGAGTAGATCCACTTTGGTGAAAAGCTGATTCATGAATGCCATCAGAGGTTTCTAACTTGTCTTCCTGTTGCACGTTCAATTCCCAATTCAGCAGTTTTGTTTGTGTGGTATTTTGAAGCGAACTCTAGGCAAGAGTCCATGAATAAATAAAGATTCACTAGAAAATTCGTAATCCAAATTTTTGTTTTTATCCCCTCAAGAAGATTCATGGAAAATAAAAAATATTCCTGACTGAAAAGCCCCTCAAAAAGATTCATGTGGGAATTACGAATTACGAATTACGAATTACGAATTATTTTGATACCTGAACGTAAAATTCGAGGTGTATCATTCCTATAATGTTGAATGTTCACGACAAATTGCACCAGTGAAGGCGGGTTTACGCTTCTGATGTAAACCTACTGCAAGATAGGCTGCTGTCCATAACCAATCGCTGGAAACAGCGATTTCTATTTTATTTCAAATCCAGTAACCCTTCTTCTTTCAGTTTAGGATTGAAGCGAATTTGCATTTGTAAACCCCGCGCTTCTAGCATCGCCAAAATTTCTGCCTCTACTCGCCGCGCCACATTTTTAATAATTTTCGCTTGCGTCATCTCATCATTGAGAGGATTTTCATAATTCGCCTTTTCTTGAGGCGTCATTAAGGCTTTGGCATCGATAGGCTGCGTCCATTTTGCCTTGTTATCCCCATGGACCAAAGGCAAACTGCCATTTTCAGAAATCCAACCATTCTCAATATCTTCTAAAACCTTACGGCTAGGACGTTCAATAGTGTGGACTTTCACCCAGTAGCAGTTTTGCGGCTGACGTACTAAGTGCTGCTTTAAGCTGATATAAACATCGCGGGAATATCCTACAAATTGCAGCATTTTTTCTTGGTCAAAAATTGCGTATACCCCTATTTTACCTTGAAGTTGTTCAGGTAATTGACCGCTATCATCAATGTAAGGAATATATTCCAGGCTTGTTAAAGAAAGAATTGTGGTTTCAGTTGTCATAGTTGATCATTGGTAATTTGTCAGGTGTCAGACTCTGTATAGCAATTCTATTTAAGATCCGAACCTGGGGGACTTGGGGGACGAGGGGGACGAGGGGGACGAGGGGGACTTGGGGGACTTGGGGGACGAGGGGGACTTGGGGGACTTGGGGGACGAGGGGGACTTGGGGGACTTGGGGGACAAGGAAGCTGCGCGAAAATTCAAAATTTAAAAGTCAAATTTCAAAACACTTTTGAATGAGTGACTTTTGACTTCCCCTTTGGGGCACGGATTGCTATAGAAACGTTATATGTAACGTCTCTACAGGGTGTGTGGTAAATTGCAAAAGCCACATTTATCCTATTTTCCGATAAATTGCACACAGACGACTGGGTTTAAAAATTTTGGCATTAAACATAAAATTTGGCGGTACATTAATAATGATATATTCGTCAGACTCATGGTACTTTTCAAACTCTTCTGGCATCCCTTTCGGGGTAGCCGTGCAGTAGGGAACTGGCTGAAAAAGTAATTCAGTAAATTCTAATTTTTCCCACTTCAATTGTTGACAAATTTGCTGTAAAAAGGCTTCACTCTTTAATAATGTGAATAGAGTTTCTTTAGCTTGTGGTTCGAGAGTGAAACTACCATCAAAATTTTGAATAATTTTCAGGGACATTTGGTGTACATATAGTTTTTATTGACTAGGGTAACTGACATCTCATCCATTCTCACCCTCAGACTGTTCGTCTGGCGGCTTGTCAAACAAAGCTCCGAAGTTCCCGCTTGTTGGGAAACCCGCCTGCTGGACTTCTCTGGAGCCTACGGAGGCTCTAAGACAACATTACATAAAAATCGCCACTGTAGATCAGCCTATTAGATAGCGTGACTTCTGTCACCTTCTAAAAAACTACTAGAAAGCGAGGTTATAATTTTAGGATTAGCCCTTTCAAGGTAAAGCGTAAAAGTGAAGTTTTTTTTCTCCCAAGGGGAGAAGAACACGTCCCTTGCGCGTCTCCCCTTGGGATTCGTTCAAATGTCGAAAATCGGGCATAATTTTCCAAATTTTTTACCCACCTTGAAAGGGCTATAATTTTAGGACTTACACACTGTACAAATTGACCATCATATGCATCAAGAGATAATGGTCATTGTAGGGGCGTATTGCAATACGCCCGTACCGTGGGTGATGATGGTTCTCAATTTATAAACGAATGAGGCGCTAAAAATGCCTATAGAACTTACGCATTGACAGACATAACTAACTGTGGATTACCTCTTGTCAAAAGGCAGCACCCCTGTAATGCTCTTATGTCCGGCTCGGCAACCCGTCAAACCGGCAGGCACAGAGTACGTGCGATCGCATTCTGTGGCAGCAGCCCAAGAACGAGGCAGGGCAAGACTTTTATCTTCACAAGCATGCTTAGCACATGATGATAAATTTGTAAAGTACGTAAGTCCTAGCCTAATTCATGTCGGAAAATTTCTGTCAATGCGTAACGCCTAAATTTTACGACTTACGCATTGACAGAAACCACCAACTGTGCATTACCTCTCGTTACAAGGCTCTGCCTTGTAATGCTGTTGTGCGAGGCTCTGCCTCGCGTCAAACCAGGAGGCAGAGCCTCCTTGAACTCGTTCCCAGGCAGCAGCCCAAGAACGAGGCAGGGCAAAACGTGCCTGTTATTCACATGATGGTCAATGTGTAAAGTGCGTAAGTCCTAAATTTATCCAATGTCGAACGCCACAAAAATTCCTCTAGAGCACTTGTAAAAGTTCTTTAATTTTAGAGTCTTGACGTTGCTTGAACTTCTCTGGAAAATTTAACTCGATAGCAATCTTGCCACTTGCGTCTTCTTGGACAGCAGAAATTTCGGCAACAAATCGCCTTGGTGAAGGATTATCCTGTTGATTCAACAGCAAACCAACCAGTGGTTTGAGAGTTCGCATTCTATGTAAATCCTCTTCTCCCAGCAGCTTATCAGCAGATTTAGCTTTTTTGCTTTCTAATTCCAGCCGTAAACCTGTTACCCCTAATTCCGTAGCTCTTCCAGGAAAGAAGTAACCATCCCAGTAGAGGTCTCCAAGAGCACTTACCTGCTTGCGTACCTTTTTGCGAGTGGGTGACTTGATATCCTGTAAAGAGCGAGTCAGACTAGTAGCAAGGAACCCAAGGGAAGCCATCGGTCGGTCTACATACTGCCGTTTTTGGGAATACCACTCCCGCACATCAGAATACAAAACTAGGGTTAAAGCATCCTGTTGAGTGCGGCTAGGATTTACAAAATCAATTGCCAAAAGAGTTTCCGCATCATTTACAGGGGAGTTCCTCACAATCCGTGCTATCAAAGAGACACGAGCATTAAAATCTCCCATAACTTCGATCTCCACTTCATCTGGTAAATTAGGCCAAGATTCCAAGGAAATCAAAGCCCCAGTTTCTGAAATGTTGACAGTTTCGCCCATAATAGTTTGGTCGTTACTGGAAATCACCACAGGGAGGCGTCGCTGCAAACGGTGCGCAGTACGGATTTGCGGTTGCTCAAAGCCAACCAGCAAGGCAGCTATCAGCAAAATCAGGTTAAAGCCAGACCACATGGTGTTGACCAAGACCGCCTGCCAATCTTCTGGGCGTAGTAGTAACCAATAGGGGACAGCAATTAAGGAAGCGATAATTAATCCCACCACCGCCAATAAACCACGCATTGATTGCCAGTCAAAGGTGCGTTTGCTAATATTCGTCCCTTTGTCGGTGACGTTAAACGAACCCAGCTTGGGGTTAATCAGCGCCAACATTGTGACCCACCCCGCCTGGAAAGACATCACAAATTCAAAAATTTCGTTCCAGAAGGAAAACCTGACGTGTTTGTAGATGATGTAGTTGGTGAAAAGGGAGAGAAGAATATGGGGTAGGGCATAGGCTAGAGTTTCTAAACCCAAACCTTGGATGGGGTTAATGCCAAATAATAAAAACAGGGTGGGAATAACCGCATAAGTAAGTCGGGGATACCCATACAAAAAGTGAGAAGTCGCACTGAAATAACAAATCCTTTGGGCAAGTGTCAGATTCAGCTTTGGGTTAAACATGGGGTTTTCCAGTCGTAGAATCTGCGCCATTCCCCTAGCCCACCGCACTTGTTGACCGACATAAGAAGAAAATGTGTCTGGCGCTAAGCCAGCCACCATAATTTTGTCGTAGTAGACGGACTTATAACCGCGTGAATGCAGTCGCAAAGCTGTATGACAATCTTCTGTAACAGTTTCCACCGCAATTCCCCCAACTTCCAGGGCATGGGATTTGCGGATCACAGCCGCAGAACCGCAGAAAAAGGCGGCATTCCAAAAATCGTTGCCTTTTTGCAGCACTTTGTAAAACAATTCATTGCCCACTGGGATTCTACCGCCTGTTACCAAATTGCGCTCAAATGGATCGGGGTTATAGAACCAGTGGGGGGTTTGGACAAACGATACTTTTGCATCGTAGAAGAAGCCCACAGTATGCAGCAGTATTTGGCGCGATGGAATGTGGTCGCAGTCCAAAATCAGCACCAAATCGCCGTCGGTTTTATAAAACGCAGTATTAATATTACCAGCCTTGGCGTGGTCATTATTGTCCCGCGTCATGTGTATAGCGCCGATTTCTTCACACATTTGTCGTAGTTCTTCCCGTCTCGCTCGGAACTTTTCTCGGCGCGGGTCATTCTCTTTATACCTTTCTGGACGACCATCATCTAGGACATAAACCTTTTTTTTATCAGGAGCATATTCGCAAGCTAAGGCTGCTATCACAGTCTTACGGACCAGATCCACGTCTTCGTTGAAGGTGGGGATGTAGATATCAACGCTCTTCCATTGCTCCTCAGGAATTGTGGCAAGATCTACTGGCTCGCGCTCCTTGATTTTCAGGGTTTGAAAGTATGCCAGTATTAAGGTCAGAATTGCATATAACTCCGCGCCGTACAACATCAAACAAGCGATGCTATTGACCAACCCATCAAAATTGAGGGTATAGCTTGTGCGGTAGTACAAATAACGCATTGTTGTCACCAAACTCAGCCACACCAAAAACAAATGGTAATAATGGCTGATTTCTGGAGAAGACGCTTTCTCCTCACCGTGTATAATTAGCTGACCAAATAGCACCAAAAACACAGCCACTATCCCCTGTTGCCCTACTTCTAGAGGGGTAGTAATCAGCGGTACTGTGAGTAACAAGAGTAGCAAGAAAATCCACTTAATTTGTTTTACACCCACATGAGCGAGAGTACGGTCAAAAAATTGCGGCGTGAGATCAATTAGCCAGCTGCTTAATCTAAAACGCTGGCGCTCACCTTGTCTACGAGGCGGTTTGAATGAAGAAGAAGACATTTTAAAGTTTGGATTTTAGATTTTGGATTTTGAACCGCACCCTCGACGCAGATAATTAAATTTCATCCGCGTGCATCTGCGTTTATCTGCGGTTTATTTCTTATCAGCAGTCAGGCGTTTGAGATAAAACTGAACGATGCCATAAAGTAGAAGGGATACCCCTACGAGTCCAACAGGTAGGAATAGCCAGTTTTCTTGTATCAACCGCGATATTTTACTGAGTATATTGGTATCCTCCAAGCGACGAGTTGAGGAGGCACTTTGGAAAAACTCCAGTTGATAGGCATCTGGATCGTAGGCAGATGGGTCTTTTTTATCACTGCTGATGAGCACCGTATCTTTTTTGAGTTGGAAGAACCAGGGATCTTGATTGAACACTTGCCGGACTCGCTCTAAGCCAGTTTCTGTCTGAGCTGTCAAAGCCAGAATGACACGATCGCTGCTCCAAGGAGAGACAATTTGCTTAATCATGCCTTGTGCATCCTGTGGTGTTTGAACCAAACCCTGATCTGATAAGCGGGAAAATGCCTGACTCAAGTTAAAGCCATTAGACTTAAAAACTTCGGGAAAAGGAAACTTGTCGCGTGTGCCAATTCCTACCAGATGTTCGTGCTTGCGGACTGCATCAGTTAATATATCTGGCGTGTAAACATCTAATTTGACCGCATCTGCTTGACTGAGCCGCCCTAAACGCTCGCTAAACGCTAATAAAGTTAAAATATCTGTACTCGAGGGGTTTTGTGGCACCACAACCGCTGTTTTGGACAAATCCTGGGGTGCAGCGAAAGGAAAACCGAATTGCAGAAGCTTGAGATCTGGTAGTTCCACAGAGGTTTCCCGCCTCAGTTCAAAGCTGGTGTCAGAATGTACTGTGCCTGTGAGTTGCTGATCTGGTGGGAAAATACAGTTTTGTTTGTCAAACGGTTCCTTGGGATTTATCCGGAAAAATACCTGAAGTTTCGAGTTAGGCTTAACCAAGTTTGCGGGCAAATCTACTTTCAGGTTTTTGCGGGTTTCTCCAGAATCTGATGTTAGACGTGCGCCACCAATGAAAATTCCATCCAGCAAAACTTCTACCGCTGAGGTTCTGGGATTAACCTGCGGACTGTAGCTGTAAACCAGGTTCATAGAACTGCCGCGCACAAATCTGTCATCTGGCAATGCGCGAAAATCAATTTCAACTGGCGGTGCTCCCGCACCACGTACAGTCACATCCTTAAACGGCTCACCATTGAGCTGGGTTTTGATGTTGCTCAGTTTAAAGGAATTTTCCTGTGGCAAATAACGAGGCCACAGGCGAGGTTCAGGTGTTGCTATCTCCTTAATTTGATTGACTAAAACCACCTGACCGATGCCCATTTTTCGCAAATCCGGCTGGGTCAAAAACTGTGCTGCCTTAGCAACGCCTTTGGGTCCATTGCCCGTAGCTACCAAGACCGGAACACCTCCGTCTTTTTTAGTGGTAGCCATCATCAATACCCCTGTGTCCTCTGGGATGGGGTTTTGATTGCGATCGAGAATTTGAGTACTAGAGACCGAAAGAGGCAACTTCAAAGAATTTAAGGCTGGTTGTTCACTAGGAGTCCCAATAATCACCAACCTTTCATTTGCCTTGACATCTGCCACATCAGTCACCATGCTGGTTTCTATGGGACGAAAATCTGCCAGTCTGCCTAATGCTGCTTGCAATCTCGCCGCTGCTGTCAGCCACCAAGGACTGACTTGGTTAGGTTGTAAGTAAACAATACTGTTGGGTTCTAAACTGAGTTCATCAAAGAAGGGATAGGGATAGCGGCTAAAATTGAGGGAAATCGGCTGTCGCTGGTAGTTGAAAATTAATTTGGAATCGGGCAGAATTTCTGTCCACAAATTCGGGTCGCTTGGATCGCTACATTCTTGGGAGTTATTCTGCTGCGCCACAATTTTGAGTTCATTGTAGTCCTGCAGCAGCTTTGGATCTATATTGAAAAGAATTTGACCTACTTCAGACTGTTTGCGGTTAAGCGGTACACTACCCACAGCAATTTCGTTGACTAGCACTGTCAGATTAGAGCGGTTGGCATACAGCGCTGGCGAGTGTTGAAAGCGGATTAATGCTTGCACTTTGCCCATTTTCCAGCTACGGGGACGGGTAAAACCAAGGCGACCTTCAGAGTAAATCCCTCGCAACCGCATGTGGTTGCCCACTACTGGACTGCGATTAAATTCTAGATTGTAAGTTGTCAGGTTCTTGGCAACAGCCGACTCAGAAGCTGCTGTTTTTTCATCCTTGTTGGCTTTGGGTGTATTTGCTTGTGCTAACAACATAACTTGCTGTTGTCTGGGGTAAGGCTGCTGCGAATTCTGCTGTTGCAGGTCATCAACACTTGTTGCTTGAGCGCTTAATAATGAATTAGGAAACAGTAAAAAGCAGAAAGAAACAACAATTGCTTTTGTACTGATTTGGGACAGGTAAAACAACTGCTTCATATGTTGGATTTACTCAGTTTCAGGACTGACGTCCTAGTGATGAAAAAATTACTTTAAAGCTTTTCAGTTTTTTGTCAAAAAAAAACATTCTACTACTTAGTTTTTAGCAGTTCCTGGGGAAGTGCTGAGGGTGGAAATAACCCTATCCAGACTAGGTTCTGGGTATAATAAGCTGAGTGCTCGTCCCAAACCCCCTGCTTGTATTGAGGCAGAATTTTTTTTTGCAGTAACTCATTGGCTATCCGTGGTTCCACTAAACTCAAAGCCGTATAAAGCATGGCGTACTGAGATGTAGCTTCGTAATCTACTAATCCCTTTCCTTGGAGATCGATACGCGCTGGCACGTGCGATTGTTCACGCCATAACTTTTGCAGGTACGATGTGGATGTTTGGAGATAGCCTCGTGCTTGCGGTGAATTGAACCATACTGCATCCAGTGACAAGCGCCACCAAACTCGATAAGCATCAAAGCTATACAAAGTCTGAAGAGGGCTAGACTGTGGCAAGGGTTGGTATTTTCCAGTTAAAGTATCCAAAGATACCCAATCACTAGGTAAAAATACAGTAGAAAGTTGCGCCGATTGTTCTAGCACTTGGTAGCTGGTGTCTACCAAACTCAACCAGTCACGCTCCGGGTCAACTTGGGCGAATAGCCGAAAAGCATAGGGAGCAAGATAGGAGGGGTTGAGGTAGAGGGTCGATGGATTAGGGACAAATGCAGCCGCAGGACCAGGGAGGAGATAGCGCTTACCAGCAGGTCCAAGTGCAGTGGAAAAGTTCCACAAATCTTGCAGTTTAGCTTTTGCAAGTTGTAGGTATTCGGGGCGATTCCAGCGCCGCGAGGCAAAAATCAAGGCAGTAATGGCATCAATATCGGCATCGCTGGCGAAGTTGCTGTCGATCGCCCCCCAATTACCATTCCCATTCTTTCCCCACTTCCAAGCCCACAAACTATCGGTACGTTTACCATTCACTTGCCGTTGGAGGTTATTTTCTCCCCAGTGTAAGGTGAGGGCAAAGGTTGCATTATCATCAATCAGTACTGATCGCAGCATGGCATAGGCTTGACCTTCGCTGGTTGAGCGATCGCTCGCTTGGTAGTCAATCACCCGCCCATCCTTCTGAATAAATCTCCTCCGGTAGCTGTCCCAACTTTCGGCTAGTAGCTCCCGATTGGGGGTAGATTTAGGTAGAACATCTAAAAACACTGTGGTGCTTTCGCTACCATCTAACGGCGTAGCTATTGCTACCTTCGTCTTGTTATCCGGTGTTTCGGTCTTCACCACTGAGTAACTTGAGTAACATGCATTTAGTCCCATTAGGCTGACAATAGTTGCCACTCTAGCGATATACCACATCCTAGTATTTGTGAAATGTTGGTAGAGTGTGAGGGAGTAAAAGAATTAAAAATTTGGGAATTTTTAATTGATTTGTCTTCCTCCGCTCTTATTGTTCCCCTTTCTTGACGCTCCCCATGCCTAAAGGCAAAGGGATTCTGTAAGAGCTTGGGCCGTATCTCCTACATATCCAACTGTCGGAGTTTCCCACACATGGCGGTGATTCCCGTAGGCTTGGTTCCTGGACTCAACGCACCCAGGCGTTGATAACTTCCGAGGCGTGACTTTCCCCCAGTCCGGGGGTAGGGTCAATTTATTTTTTGGGAAGACCAATCCCGCTCTTTTAACAAGTGTTCTACTAGCTTTTGTGTCGGCGTGATCTACGTGTTTACAATTAACACAAAGGAACTTTTCGCCCTCACGATTATTTTTATCAACATGCCCACATTGTGGACATTCTTGGCTTGAATACTTAGCTGGAACTTGTATTACGGGCTTCCCGGATTTAATGGCAAGCCAAGCAATTTTGTTGAAGATATCTCCCCAGCCAGCATCAATGATAACGCGGTTCAATCCAGTTTTTTGAGAACTCCCATTACGCTTATACCCACCTTTCCCGTCATGTTTTGGCTTGGCACGTTTGACCATATTTTTAATTTTCAAGTCTTCTCGCGCCACAGCATCAGCAGTCTTGACAATAGTGGATGCTACTTGCCAATTGTGCCCATCCCTCTGTTGGGCAATTTTGTGTTGCTGTTTGGCTAATTTCTTGATAGCCCTAATCTTGTTTTTAGAACCTTTCTGTTTACGGGCAATAGCACGTTGACGCATCGCTAACCGACGTGCTGTTTTCTTATTGGTTGCGAAGCGTTTATTTTCAAGGAAGCTGCCATCAGACAAAGCTACTAGCTTCGTGATACCAACATCGATACCAACAACCGATTTACACAAATCTTGTGGCTTCAATTCTGGCAGCATACCAGGAATCTCAACCAACATAGATATATACCAATTACCACCCTCACGCTTGATTGTGCTTGTCCTCAAATCTTGAATGAGGGATAAGTCGCGGCTGTTGTGAAACTTTACGTCGCCGATTCCAGGTAGGTAAGCAGTAGCATAATTCTTGCGAATATGACGCAGGATAACACGACCTGGTTTGTACTCAAAAGAATCTAATTGTCGCAGGAACTGTGGGAACCCTCTGCCATGCTTCCAAAAGTTCGCATAAGCAGTATCCAATCTGGCAATGTTGCGCTGTAAAACGCATGAATCAATGGCAGCAAAACTATCCAACGATTGCCTCAGTTGGGACGTAACTTTCATTTGAATGCCAGACGCTGAATCCCACTCACGACTAGTTCCAATAACTTCCTTAGTCGCCTTATCTCTTACCTTGGATTGCTTGGTTGCTAACTCTAAATTTTGTGGAATAACACCATGCTTAATAACTGGGCAGGTTAGGGGACAGCAAGACCCGTACTCCATCTTGGAATCTAAATCGCAGTAAGACCCATAAGCATAATCAACGCAGAGTTCAGTATCTTTGTTATTGGTCTCAAACCCGTCTTTACGCTCTCTTAGGGCATAATTACGATGTTTTCTCAAGGTCACCAACCAATCTTCAAGAGTTGCCTCCTGAGACTGATTAGGCAACATCTTGAAATTCCATCGTATTTGCACGTTTGTTTAACTCGCTTGCTAGTTAGACTATAGTTAAATTATACACATAATCAACTAAAATGCCAACATTTAAGAGCCAGAAAAAATTAAAAAACAAACCATATTTACACGATGAAGTAAAAACACGACACAATATTACCGTTACTCCGTCTGCATGAATTAAATTGAATCAAGAAGCGAAAAAACGAGGCATAAGTATCAGCGAATTGATTGAATCTTGGGCATAAAGTTTTGACGGGGACTGAAGTCCCCTACGCACTTACCCCATGTCCTACGCTGTGGGGCTTGCGTGCTATGAGTTTCGGTCATTCAAGATTGCTATATTCCTTAAAAATTTCCCCTTAATTAATTCCTACCTCTACGTTGAGAGTCTTCCCAAGGAGGCTGAAACCCTCGCCTGAGTAAAAAGTCCTCTTGTATTTGCTGCATCTGGTGCAAGACATCAGTATCGGTTGTACCTTGGCGAAGTTGTTCGAGTTGCAGTTGCTCTAACTGTGCTAACGCCGTTAAAGGTTGATCAAAAATAGCACTTAACCCAGCAATGGCGCGGCGTGCGTCTTTGTCTTCTGGCTTTTGTGCTAACACTTGCGAATACATTTTCTGTGCTGAATTAAATCGCTGCTGTTGAAAGCGAATTCCCCCCAGAGCCGCAAGAGCATCTAAGTTATCTGGTTGCTGGGCTATAATACTCTCATAGGCACTACTAGCCAAATCGAAATCGCCTACCGCTTGAGCTAACTCTCCCTGTAACTGGTATGAGTTGGCGTTCTTGGGAAGGCGGGCAACCAACTGCTTTATCCGAGTTCGCGCTAGGGCTGGATTACGTTTTGCTACCACCTGCACCAAGCGAAGTTGCACTGGTATGTAGTTGGGATCAACTTGAATTAAGTAATTATACAGAGCTTCACGCTGTGCCTCAGCAGGCAACACTCCCACCAAACTAAATAGTTCTGATGGCGTATTGGTTGCAGGTTGTGTAGCTAACCAATTGTTGAGAACTGCTTCGGCTTCTGGTTGGGAAATACCCTTGGCTTGATAAGCGACACTAGCACGCCCTAGCTGAATGGTCAAATTTTGGGGATTGTGGGCTATGATCTGGTCATAAACTACCATTGCCTCCTCAAAGCGCTTTTGTTGTACCCGCACACCTGCTAGTCCGCGTAAAGCACCATCAACAATGTCGCCACTATCTGGTTTAGTGGCAAGCACAGCTTGGTAACGCTGAGCACTGGCTTCTAGATTTCCTTCCCGCCGCTCAATTTCTGCTGCTAGCAACTGAGTTGTCAGATCCTTAGCACCTTGGGGCGTTGCTGTGTAAGCTGCCAAGGCTTGCCTTGCCCCATTGATATTATTTTGCTGTACATACATTTGAGCCAGCCGGAAATTCAAAAACGGTACATTGACCCCTGTTTGCAAAATACTTTGGTACACAGGCAAAAGTTCCGGGTCAGGAGCATCAATATCTGCTACAGCAAGAGCTAACTGTTGCAGTTGTACGGTATCTGTGGGCAGGGGTTGCAGTATAGCCGTCAAACGCTGTTTTAAGTCATTCTTGGCAAGCATTCCCAGTTTATTTTCCAAGGATAACTGCTTGACCACTAGACTTTGATCGTTGGGAGACTGTAAAACTGCCTGTCGATAAAGTTGCAGTGCTGTTTGCTCTCCTTGGGGTAAGCCAGTGAACACATCAGCAACTTCTCGCAGCAGTGTGGGTGAGGGATTGGGAGTTTGAGCCAGTGCCTGACGGTAGAAAGTAGCAACTTGCTGTGCTATGGCAGGGTTATTGCTGTGCTTACGAATTTCATTGAGCGATCGCGCTAAGGGCAAAATCCCATCTGGTCTACCTTGTAATGGCTCTAATACTGCCAAGGCTTGCGCTTGCTGTTGATTAGCAGCATAGGCCTTGGCAAGTTCAGCACGAGTTTCTATGGCTTGGCGGTCAAGTGTCACAGAACGCTGTAACTGCGGTTCTAAAATCTGTACCGCCGCAGCAGGATTGCCAGTTCCTCGTAAGGAACTGGCATAGGCTACCGCAGCATATCCTGTGATCTGTTTTCCAGTTGCTTGGTAACGGTTAAACAACTCCAAAGCTTTTTGGTAATCGCCGCTATAACTATAAGTTTGAGCAGCACCAATGACTACGTCCAGTGTGGGATTGTGGTCGAGGGCAATTTGATAATCTGCTAGAGATTCACTCAAGCGTCCTTGATAAGAATAGAGTAGGGCACGGTAAGCGCGGGCTTGTAAATCATTGGAATTCAACTGTAATAAAGTTGTGAGAGCGACAATTCCCCCTTGATTCCACTCTGGGCGATAAGTGCCCATGATGCCAACTGCCTTTAAAGCCATTTGGTTGTTGGGGTCTTGCGCTAGCACCTGTTGATAGGCGTTCCAAGCATCAGCAATGCGTCCGGCGCGGTTATAGGCGATCGCCAAACCAATCTTCCCTTGTAAAGATTGTGGTTCACGCTTTAAGGCTTGCAGGAAGGTCGCGATCGCATCATTGACCAGCCCCTTTTTTAACAGGTTAAAACCTTGTTGCATTGCTGAAGAAGACGAATTAGCTTGGGCTTGGGCAATGCTACCCCAGGGCGGCACAGCGATCAAGAAAGTAAACAGGAAAAAAGAAACAAAACAAAGAGCATTGATCCCAACTCCAGTTTTGTCACCCCCTTTTTGTATAGACCGCCCAGACGGGCTTTGTTCGTGTAGTAGCAGCATTCCATGCTGTTGGGAAAAAGGAACAACTTTTTGTGTTTGACTCATGGAGAACTTCTCCGTCTTGGAGTGATATCAAAGTCAGACTTGACTCTGACACCAACAACTGTTTCCTCAAAACCATTCCGTCCTTGAACTGTAAAACCCAATCGGAGATGGGGCAGCAATGGAAAATCGTAGTACACTTCCAATACATCAAGTGGGTTTCCACGATGCAGTTGCTCATTTGATAAAGCACGTCCGTAACCTAACCCCACTCGGTCATCACGGGTAAACAGATCCAATAAACTGGCTCCGAAAATGTAAGTATTTGCTCCTTGTCCCAAATCGCGGTTTTCGTAGCGACCATAACGTCCAAAAAGACCTAATTTAAGATTGGGAATAAAAACTTCCGCGTTGAGACCATATGCTTCTTCGCGATCGTCTTTCAGTGGTCCAAATACTGTGCGTCCTTGATTCCTAGGAATGCTGAAGGCTTCAGAGAAAGTATCGCGGACACCAGCATCACGATCTGTGGCATAAGTACCGCGAATAATAGCGTTGCCGTAACGAACACCAATTTCTCCAGCAAATCCATCCAAGGCAAAGCTACTGATTCGGTCTGCTGATGAAAAAACAGCAGCCTTTGCTTCAATATTGTCGTTGACACTCCAGTTAACCAGCAAACTTGTGCGGGAAGCAATTCCTGTTGCTGCCAACGCAGGATTTGTCTGGAACACTGGATTAAAAAATTGGCTGGCCCCATCTTTAGCAAAGCTGTTGCGGTCAAAATAAGATGTTAAATCTAACTGACCCACCACCACACGTAAGTTGGGCAAACCCGCTAAAGAAGTAGCAAAATAAAGCTCGTTGATGTTCAACCCCTGCCCTCGGGAGTCAACAAAGGTGCTATTTTGGCTTGTCAAATCCAAGGTAGCCCCAAATAAAGCTTGGGGAGTCAGTGGGTACACTCCCTCCAATCGCGCCCGCGCTGAGGAAGTGCTTCCTTGGTTAACATATACCCCTTGGAAATGTAAAAAGGGTTCTTTTAAAGCTCTGCTATTTATCAGGGAGCGTGGTTGAATAGCTGGTGGTGGAGTAACTGGTGGTATTGCGTCCTTTGGCACTGGGGCTGTGGGATTTATGGAAAATTCTTGACTTTGAGCAGTGTTAGAGGGTGATTGTGTATTGGGTAGTTGGTTAACTGATGGTGGTGCTACGACTTGGCAGTTCAGTAGTTGGTTAAAGGTTTGACCTTGATTGCTAGGAACTGATGGTGATGCTACGACTTGGCAGTTGAGGAGTTGATTGGAGGTCCTACCTTGTTCGCTAGGAACTGATGGCGGTCGTACAGCACCGGAGTTGAGTAGTTGGTTAAAAGTTGGTGTCCCAGGTGCAGTAAACTCTTGCCTTGCAGTCATGCCTGGTAGTGGTGGTAGTGGGGCTGCTTGGGTGTTTGGTGCAGCAACCTGGGAGTTATTCGTCACACCCAGCAGTCCCAAACCCACATCGGAATTATCTCCTACTAGTAATTGTGGTAAATGTGTTTGCCTTTGAGTGTGAGGTTGCAACACAGAAGCATCCCCTGAAACAAAACTAGGTCTGGCTTTTGGGGCTTGTTTTGGTATCCGCTGCTGGAGAAAGGTATTCTCCAGTTGCTTGATATCACCTCCTGGTGTCTGCACAGCTTTGGAAAATGGACTGAACAGCGATGGTACTACTACACCAGCCGTTGCCTCTGGGGTATCGGACCCGAAAGCCCCTTGGGGCGGAGGCATCATCCGCAACCACTGCTGTCCACCAGGTATGGGGGACTGGGGTACTGGTAACAGTCCCCCTAAGCCAAGCTGAAAATCACTAGCCTTTTGGTTACTAGGGTTTGCTTGAGCTAAAGACGCACCACTCATTGCCAGTAACCAGAAAATCGAGCTTGAGGTAGTGCAAAGCAGTAGATAAATCCTGTAGCACTGTTGTAGGAAGGTAAATTTATAACAATCTGATACTGATTGGCTCATTAGCCTAAGTGATGGAAGAGTAAATATTTAAGTGGTTTATTGTCGCCACTTTAACAAATATTTTGAGTATCATCGACTAGAAAATGCTGATTTTGTCATAGTCATTTAATTTAGTCTCATAGCGTTAAAATTTTGATTTTTATGATATTTTTCAGAAAAAATTGGGAATAATAGGATAAATACTGTCTAAATATCGATAAAAAGCCTTATTTTCTTATGCATCTTCCCTATCAACCGCCATTTATGCGGAAAATTCAACCCCTTGTTACCCCCCTAGTGCTGCTAGCTGTCAGTTACGGTTGTGTTCAAAAAGCACCAGAAGAAGCACGGCTAGAAATTAAAGGTGTACAACAAACAGGAAGTAATGGTGTATACAACGTAGTAGGTAGCACAAACCTGGCCGACTCTAGCCTGATTACAGTAGCGGCAGTTCGCTATCTGCATCCAACAGAAGGACAATCAGAGGAGTTGTTGAATAAACAGGCCAATACAAACCGCTCAATTCTGGATCGCCAAATCGTTGAAATCAAACAGGGACAATGGCAGGCTAACCTGAATCTCTGGCAAGTAGCACCCAATGGTAGTTTTGCGGAAGTCTGGCAAGCAAATCAAGCGCAATTAAAACTGACTCCAGAAAGTGGCGTCACCTTTATCGCCACCTTCGACCCAGCAGGTCAACCGCAAAAGTCAGATCAGCAAACTTCAAAACAGCCAAAGCAAGAAAATCAAAAACTTGAAGGTAAGTTGCTTCGCTTTACTAACGAAGGTGAAACCTATGTGCAAGCAAGTCAAATCTTATCAATACCCTTGCCTGTAGGAAAAACAATACCACCTCGTCCCCAACCAGAAGACCTAAATGGTGGCTGGGGAACCCGATATCAAATCCAGCCCCAATCAATAGCTTCCAGAGTTACCCTACTTCCACCAGCTAAATTCAGCAAGACAAATGCTCCCCTGACACCTTCAGAATTTTTACGTTGAAGTAGGGTAACTCTGGAAGCTATTGATTGGGGCTGGATTTGATATCGGGTTCCCCAGCCACCATTTAGGTCTTCTGGTTGGGG
>JADQBA010000465.1 GCA_016903675.1 Stigonema ocellatum SAG 48.90 = DSM 106950
ACCAGCCCTTTCAACGCGAACAAATATACTAGTAAGAGAAAATCACTAAAAATCTTTCTCTGACTAGATTCTAAGACATGACCCAGAAGTAAGCTGACATCGAAATGCTCTCGAAAAATCGGATCCGTACCTGAGGGTAAGTAAGCACTTAACGCACTTTATATTGGGCGGTGCCGGGTAGGGCGATCTGACTTTTCGGGTGATCTTTGTGTCGGAGCGATCGCTACTTTGAGTGCTATCCCAAAGTCCTATTTTCTCGTCGTTCATTGTCATTAAATATAATTTATTGAGAATCTCTTCTAGCCCGAAACCCTTGCTATTTCGATGATTCCAGAAGTAACGGGAAAAGTCAGGTAGGGTCGAACAAGCGACAAAAACGCACAACCTTGCATTTAATGGACTTCACGGGTACTAGTTGAGACATTATGTCAATTACTGCCGTGGAATTATCTAGAAAAAATGGGGCGACCAACTCCAGTCGGTGTGTTTGGTGTTCCTACCTTAGAGTTTTGTAAAGTGCCCCATTTTTTTGGATTTATGCGTCCCCAAAAATGCCCAATATCTTGAGACTAACGAGTAAGTTTTATAGTTTGTTGTCCGTTTTTGTAAGCGTCCAAGTGTAGCGGCGATAAGTGATTTATAAGTGCCAGTTGTCTCCTTTAGCGCCTTTGACGTTCACTCGTCAAAGAGCCAATTTTTCGAGGCGCTCAGTCA
>JADQBA010000088.1 GCA_016903675.1 Stigonema ocellatum SAG 48.90 = DSM 106950
ACCTGAAACCAGCACAATTTCAGGGCTTTCTCATAAGGAAATACAGATATTAACAGGCGCTTCCATTAGCACCATCAGAAGCAAAGCAAGCCTTGGCAAGTCCATTAAAGCTAAGGATGGCTTTACCTACCGCTATAACAAGGACCCCAAGGTGTTGAAATGGGTCAGAGTTTAGGGTTCTGTTGTTAAAGTTAAACCTTATTTGAGGATAGATATGAGTAATAGTAATCTTTCTGGCATAGAAATAGAAATCTTACTTTTTGGGAAATGGCGCTTTGATACGTCTTGGGAAAAAATCACTATTCAATTTAAAGATGATATGACTTATGAGCAAACCAGGATTCAAACATTCCATCAAACCCATCATCATCGAACAGAGGACAAGGGGGACAAGGGGGACAAGGGGGAGGTGTTGTTAATCAAGCTGAAAAAAAAGTTCGGAATCAGGATTTTATTCCTGGCTTTGGGGACTCAAGTCCCCACTACAAACTGCTTGTCTATGCATGGCTTCTTGATGAAGCACATAAATAAATGCTAATCGATAATTGCTGCTGTCGATGTAGAGTTTTGATATTGCTGAAAAACTTGCGATGTATCTTGATTCGCCGCTGCGCGTCTACGCACCCAATTAAACCAAACTTCTAATCCCTCACCTGTTTTAGTAGAAACAGCAATAATCTCAACATGGGGATTCATCTGCCGGACGTTTGCTTCAATGCGGCTAATATCAATATCTAGATAAGGAGCCAAATCTGTTTTTGTAATCAGCAAACAATCCGCCTCTTGAAACATAATCGGGTACTTCAGTGGTTTATCTTCACCTTCAGTAATACTTAATAAAGCAACTTTGGCGTGTTCTCCCACTTCAAATTCAGCAGGACAAACTAAATTACCAACATTTTCCACCAGTACTAAATCAAAGTCGGAAGGATTATATTCGTGTTCCAGTTGATGAATGCCCCCTGCTACCATTTTGGAATCCAAATGACAGGAACGACCTGTATTAATTGCAATGACAGGAACCCCATATTTCCGCAGACGTGCTGCATCTAAATCCGTTGTCATATCTCCTTCAATGACAGCGATTTTTAACTCATTACTTAAAGCGACAAGGGTGCGTTCTAGTAGTGCTGTTTTTCCTGCACCGGGACTACTCATGATGTTGAAACAAATAATTCCCCATTTATCAAAATGTGCTCGGTTATGGTCAGCACCTTGTTGATTAACATGGAGTAAGTTAATTCCTAATGCCGCGTCAAATGTTTGATGCATAAGCGTACTCAATCCTATCAATTTTCAACTCTCTACCTGAGCGAATATCTTCCATTGGAGAATTACACTCAGGACAGGAGTACTGTAAACCAATTTGCGGTAAATATTCTTGTTGACAACGATGACAAAAAGCAATCAGTGGTGTTTCTTGAATGTTCAGTTTGACTTTTTCTAAGAAGGTATTCCGGGTTTGTATTTCAAAGGCAAATTGCAAACTTGCAGGTTCAACGCAAGTGAACTTACCAACAATTAAGTGAACTTGAGAAATTTCTGGGCGCTCAGTTTGGGATTCCCACCAATCTTTTACTGTTAAAATGAGTGCCTTTGTCATGTCAGTTTCGTGCAAAACTCACCTCCATTCCTCAATTAATTCTGGTTGTGCGGCAGGATGAATATATGCAGGTTTTTCTTTACGGGGTAATTGACCAGATACAACTAAATGTGCCATGGTATCACAAATCACCCGCGCCGCCATTAATGATGTTATGTCGCTAATATCGTAAGGCGGTGAAACTTCCACAACTTCCAGTCCACAAACTGGCGCTTTTTGGACAATTTTCCCCAACAAATAGAGTGCCTCACGCGGTAATAATCCACCGGGTTCTGGCCAACCAGTTCCAGGGACAAACCCAGCATCGATGCAGTCAATATCGAAACTGATATAAACGCAATCTGTACCGTCTAATGCTCTTTCTAAAGCAAAGTTGACGGCTGCATCTAGCCCCATCTCAGTGATGTCTGTTACTGTTAAGATATTCGTGGCTCTTTCTCGACAAACTTTTACTCCTTGACGCGGTACTTGCCAGCCACCAATTCCCAATTGCACCAGGTTTTTTGCTGGCGCATTTTTTATATTTGTCGCATGAAACCAAGGACAAGTATGCATTCTTTCATCTAAGTCTGTTTCCTGGGTGTCTACATGGCGATCAAAGTGAATAATCCCGAGTTTTTTATCGCCTAAGTGACGACAAATACCACGAACTGTAGGATAGCCAATGGAATGGTCTCCTCCCATAATTATTGGAAATGCACCAGAACTAAAGATATGTGCAATTCCTTTGGAAATCTGGTCAAAAGATTTTTCATTATTAGCTGGAATGGTGAAAATATCACCTACATCACATAGGGTAATCTGCTCACGCAAGTCTACACCCAATTCAAAGTTATAAGGTGTGTATAATGCAGAGATTCGGCGGATTCCTTGGGGACCAAAACGTGTACCTGGTCGATAAGTGGTTCCAGAATCGTGTGGTACGCCGACAACAGCAACGTCATATTCACCAACTTTTCGCACATCTTCTAAGTATGGTGCTTTCAAGAAAGTATTAATTCCCGCAAAGTGGGGCAGTTCCCCGCGAGAAAAGGTAGGAATTGAGCGATCAACTATACTTTCGGCTGCTTCTAATCCAAATTCTAGTCCTCTAGAAACCTCCTGCTGCCAACCTGTTAGCGGTAAATTGGCTTCTTTTTCTAGCGCTCTTTCCGCTTGCGTGGAAGGTGGTTGGAAATCAGAATTGGAATCAGTAAAAGATTGTTCAGTCATGTTTCGGTAAATAAAATTTTAAGATTTGGAAGGTAAAAAGATGGGGCAACATTATTGTAACTGTGCCCAAATTCCTTGGCAGCGTTCCATAACTAGCGCCTGAAAAATTGATTGAGTTGATGGGTGAATGTTTATTTTATACAAAGAGAAAAGACCTGTAGGACTTTTCAGGTTTAACTCTCTTCGGGTAAGACATAATGCTTGTGTTCGATGGAGTTCCACAGCTTGGAGTAAACCTGGGTAACTCAAATTACGTAAAGCTAATTGACCATTTTTAGTGATATATATGGCATCATTTTGAAAAAGATATTCTAAGCTGATAAGGCTAGCATATACATCCACATCTTTTTCTATGCCTCCTAAACGGTGAGCATCTAAGCCAAAGCGAATGCAGAAATTGACAGCTACCAACTTCCCAGCTTCTTGGGCAGGTAAAATGCAAGCGGCAAACTCAAACCCTAGGCTATCAGATCGCCATTCCTCTATACCAGAATTGGTATAGTTTCGGAAAAGTTTATGCTTTAACTTGAAGTCAAATCCCAAACCACTTGCATGTCCTGCTTCATGAACCTGAGTGTCTACGTGGCGATAGCGTTCACTATTGATTTTGTCTTCTAAAGGATCTAATAGTAAATTAGCTGTTTCACATTCAAATACTTTTTGGATGCATTCACGACTGGAATCTAAAAACCGTCGTCGCTGTTCGCTTGCATTGTTTAAGGCTGGACCATAAACACTGTTAGGAAAAGACCATCTATGGGGGACGATGAAGGCTTCACCACTTTCACCATTGATATTACCGCTACTAGCAATTTCGGTAAAGGAAAGGTTTCTGAGAATTGGTTGACCCAGTGTGCCAAATTTTTCGCGACTTAGATGTTCTAATTGTTCAATAGATGGCACAGAGTTATCGTGCATTTTCCCGTAAATTGCGCTTAAAGTCACCTGAGTTTGGGATTGTCGATTTATTCTGTAAGGCGCGATTATCAAGAAATAGCCGTTTTTCCCGATAAAATCCATATTGATAAAGCCTTCAGACAAGAGACTCCAGTCGTTATTTTCTAAAGCATCTGCTGTGTTGAGTAGCCAGAGGAGAGGAAGTTCGCAAGAGTTGGTCGCTTGTTGACGCAGTTTTGTTACAGCGATCGCAATTTCATTTTGCTCAATATATTGGACTATTTCTTTGACTAATTCTTGTTCGTCTACAAAGTTTATTTTCATTTTTTATACCATTGACACTGAGGATACATCTTTTTGTGGGATGGTTTTTGGCTTTTGAGAGCAACGGCTTCCATCTTTATTTTGTACTTTTGGGTGCCGATGATTCTAACGAACGCACATGCAATTGTTCAAGCGTTCGTTGAAATCCGCTTTTGGGGCGCAAGCATCTTGACCCCTACATCATTTCTGGAGATGTTTAATAATGATTGACCCATCAGCACTGCCAACGGAGTTAATTACGTCCTCAAGTATTGCACTCATATCTGTTTAATGCAAGAGTGCGGCAATAAACGCCTGAATTTAAAGATTAGTACGCAAAACGAGCTGGTGTTGAGGCAATACGCTTGGTTTTAAAGTAGGACCAGCCCAATCATCGGTGAACCAAAAATCTGGAAAATCATGCCCAATTTTCGTCATTTGACCGAATCCCAAGGGGAGACGCCCAAGGGACGTGCCTTCGCATATGTTAGGGGTGGTTTATTGGGCGTTGCTGAATCCCGCAAAATGAAAATGATTTCGTGTGATGCCAAAACCCTTTACCAGACCGTAAATTTACGGTCTGGTCACTTGGATTCATACTTCAAATCAGCAACGCCGTTTATTGACGCTGTTTTCGTGCGATCGCTCTTAAGCCGACCCAGAACAGCGGTACTTGAAAGGCAGAGCCTGGGAGGATTTCGGCTGCTCCCATTCCCCAGTTCAAATTCAAGGCTGGTAAGGCTTCCAGAAAAGTTTTCGGTCTACTTAAAGTTCGTAAATAAAATTATTTAGAAATTGTATTATCAAATGATGACAAAGTATTGTAATCTAAAAAAGGTTGGAATCGAAGCATATGGATTTTAGGTAACGATAATGGACGAAATCGTTAAAAAACTAGCAGGTCTAGGTCTTCCTGGCGTAATTCTGGTGATTCTCACAGTCACATCAGGGGGTAGTTCCGCCGCTGTTGCAGCTGCCATCACAGCGTTGGGAGGTCCGTTTGGCATCGTCGGAGGTATAGCAGTGCTTGGTCTAATAACGGTTGTGGGGGATACTCTTGCGAAATATGGAATTGAATCCGTTCTCAAGGCTATTTATACTGAACGTAGCAAAACTGAATCCGTGAGATTTCTCCTCAAAGAAATTAAAGATTTACCTATTACAGAAGAGCTAAAACTAAAACTGAAAAATGAACTTAGCCCAGAAAATTTTACCGAAACCCAAGAGGTTGAGATTCCAGAAACAGTTTAAATTCTTGAGAAGTAATTTTGAGGGCTAGTTGTTATAGCAATCCTAAATGAACAGTGAAAAAAAATCCCCTCCAGGCTAACGCCGTCCCCCCTTAGTAAGGAGGGACTGTTTTGAGGGTTTGTAGTAAGGACTTTAGTCCTTATTTTCGCTCGTACTAAAGTCCTTACTACGAACTTACTTAGAGGATGTTTGAAAAGTCCTTAGTGATGTATCAAATATTTTTAGATCCCCCTAAATCCCCCTTAAAAAGGGGGACTTTGATTCCAGTTCCCCCCTTTTTAAGGGGGGTTAGTTCCGATCAATAAGTGCGAAGATACCGCCAACAACTTTTCAAACAACCTCTTACCCATCAACTAAAACTTGACAGACCACTAGTATTGTTTTTTTTACAAAAAAGCAGTTTTTTTGAAGAAATACTATTGAAATTATGGTTAATCAAAATAAATTTAGTTGTTTTATTATTGGCGAGGGAACTTTACCGATTCAATGTGCTCAAATACTTCTCAATCAAGGTCACGGAATTTTCGGCATTATCTCCTCAGATGCATCGATAATTAACTGGGCCCAGGCCAAAAGCATACCTTATATTAAGCCAACAGATAATCTCGGAGAATTTTTAAGCCAGCAGCCTTTTGATTACCTCTTCAGCATTGTCAATGGCTCTGTTTTACCCCAAGAAATTCTAGAGTTACCACGCCAATTTGCCATCAACTATCATGATGCCCCCCTACCGAGATATGCGGGAGTCAACGCCACCTCCTGGGCGTTGATGAATCAGGAGAAGACTCATGGGGTGACGTGGCATGTGATGGCTGCTATGGTTGATGCGGGCGATATCCTCAAGCAGGTAATCATCGATATTGCTGATGGCGAGACGGCTTTGACTCTCAATGGGAAATGCTATGAAGCTGCCATTGATGCATTTGCTCATCTAGTTGATGAGCTATCCTCAGGTACATTTGTAGCAACCAAACTAAACCTGAATGAGCGCACGTATTTTTCACGCTTCAAAAGGCTGAGTGCAGGGGGAATAATCTCATGGAAGCGTTGTGCCCATGAGCTAGATGCCCTGATTAGGGCTTTAGATTTTGGTACTTACCCTAATCCATTAGGTCGGGCAAAGTTGGCTATAGACAGCAACTTGTTTATAGTCTCTAAGCTTGAGGTTCAGGATAACTTGTCCGATTTCGCTCCTGGAACCATAACAAACATTGAACCTAACTGTATCACAGTTTCTACAGCAAGTTATGATATTGCGCTACGTCAGGTACTGGCTATTAATGGTCAAGCACTATCAATTTCAGATCTGGTGGAGAAATTTGGACTGCAAGTCGGGTATCAGTTTTGTGATATTGAGCCGAATCAGGTAAACCAGATTGAGACGTTTGATAGGTCAATTGCTAAACATGAAGCTTTTTGGGTAGAAAGGCTGGCAACATTAGAGTCCATCACTATACCCTATTCAAAGCGCACAGCATCATTACACTTGAAAGAGCAGCAGTATGCGAGTGTCAGGATGTCTGTACCAGATGAAATAATTACCTTATTGGAACAACGCCATCCGGAATGGAACCGAAGTGATTTTCTAGCAGCAGCTTTTGTTACTTATCTGGCTCGAATTGGTGGAACTGGGTGTTTTGATATCGGATTTAAAGATGTTGAACTACAACGACAGTTGGTTGGACTCGAAAGCTTGTTTGCGTCAGTTGTTCCTTATCGGGTTGATGTAGATTGCTCCCAAAGTTTTGAGGCTTTAAAAAAACAGTTGGAATTTACCCAACTTCACCTAACTTATGCACGGGATGTGGTGACTAGGTATCCATCTGTTCGTTCGTTGTCCGATCAAGGTGGTGAGCAGTTTTTTCCAGTGGTTGTAGAGCGTGTGGAGAAACTAGAGGACTGCCAAGGTCAGTTGGGAAGTGATCTGACTTTCATCATTTCGTCAGATGGGAAGAAATGTTGTTGGTTCCATAACACCGAGGTATTGGATGGTGACAGTATTGCCAGGATGCAAGAGCAGTTTACTGTTTTTCTGCAAGGTATTCTCACTGAACCTGACCAGTGTGTTGCTTACCTGCCTTTGTTATCTGAGCAGGAGTGTCACAAAATTTTGGTGGAGTGGAATGATACTCAGGCGGATTATCCCCAGGATAACTGTATCCATCAGTTGTTTGAGGCGCAGGTTGAGCTTACTCCAGATGCAGTAGCAGTGGTGTTTGAGAATCAACAACTTACCTACTATGAATTAAATTGTCGTGCTAATCAGTTGGCGCACCACTTGCGCTCATTGGGAGTGTCCGCAGATGTGCTGGTTGGATTGTGTGTGGAGCGATCGCTCTTAATGGTGGTCGGACTACTTGGCATTCTCAAGGCAGGTGGTGCTTATGTGCCAATTGACCCTGAGTATCCCCAAGAACGTTTGACTTTCATGTTAGAAGATGCCCAGGTAAAAGTACTGCTCACCCAACAGCAATTAGTTGAGAAATTACCTGAGCACAAAGCAAATCTTGTTTGCTTAGATACTAACTGGCAACTAATTTCTCAGTTGAGTCAGGACAATCTCATCTCTGGCGTTGTCGGGAAGAACTTGGGTTATGTGATTTACACCAGCGGTTCTACAGGTCAACCTAAAGGTGTCGCCATGAATCAGCTTGCCCTTTGCAATCTCCTACTGTGGCAACTACAAAATACGACAATTTCTAGTGGAGCAAAAACCCTGCAATTTGCTCCAGTCAGCTTTGATGTCTCCTTCCAAGAAATGTTCTCAACCTGGTGTTCTGGCGGCACATTGCTCTTAATTGGAGAGGAATTGCGACGAGAACCATCTTGTTTGTTAGGGTTACTCAAAGAACAAGCAGTTGAAAGACTGTTTGTTCCCTTTGTTGCCTTACAGCAATTAGCCGAGGTAGCTGGTAATAGTGAATCAGTTAGTAATAATCTACGCCAAATCATTACAGCAGGCGAACAGTTGCAGATTACTCCCGCCATTTCCAACTGGTTAAGCAAGCTAACTGATTGTACTTTGCACAATCATTATGGACCATCAGAGAGCCATGTCGTCACTACTTTTACTCTGACTAATTCTGTGAACAGTTGGCCGCAACTTCCTCCCATTGGCCGTCCCATTGCTAACACACAAATATACATTCTGGATAAGGATCTACAGCCTGTACCCGTCGGTGTACCAGGAGAATTGCATATAGGTGGTGCCTCTTTGGCGAGAGGCTACTTCAACCGACCAGAGTTAACACTTGAAAAATTCATCTCCAACCCGTTTAACAAGTCAAAAGTCAAAAGTCAAAAGTCAAAATTATATAAAACAGGGGACTTAGCACGTTATTTGCCAGATGGCAACATCGAATACCTGGGACGTATTGACAATCAGGTGAAAGTTCGTGGCTTCCGCATTGAATTGGGAGAAATTGAAACAGTCCTGAGCCAATATCCCCATGTGCAAGCATCTTGTGTCATAGTCCGCGAGGATACTCCAGGTGATAAACGCCTAGTCGCTTACATCGTGCCCCAGAAAGAGCAGACACCGACAATCAGCGAACTGCGGCAATTCCTGAAAGCCAAGCTACCAGAGTACATGGTGCCCAATGCAATAGTCATTTTGGAGTCCTTACCCCTCACCCCTAACGGCAAAGTAGACCGTCGCGCCCTAAAAGCACCTGATGCCCACAGCGAACTTAAAGACAAATATGTCGCCCCACGCACCCCCGTTGAAGAAATCCTGTCACTAATTTGGGCTAATGTCCTGAAAGTAGAGCTTGTGGGCATACATGATAACTTCTTTACCTTGGGAGGACACTCACTCCTAGCCACCCAACTCATCTCCCGCATCCGCACCAGCTTAGTCGTAGAACTACCATTGCGTAGCCTATTTGCTGCCCCAACAGTTGCCGAATTGGGGCATTGTATTGGGCAGTTACAGCAGCAAAACTTAGCACTTTGTGCACCACCCATCAAAGCAAGGGCAGAGAATGCAGAACTACCACTGTCATTTGCTCAAACACGGCTATGGTTTTTAGACCAGTTCGATCCCAACAAATCCTTCTACAACATCCCCATCGCTTTGCGTATTGTTGGAACTCTTAAGGTTGCAGCCTATATACAAAGCTTAGAAGAAATTATTCATCGCCACGAAGCATTACGCACCAACTTCGTCACAGTTGATGGAAAACCGAATCAAATCATTCAAACAGCAACGAATTGGACAGTATCAGTTGTTGACTTGCAGCATTTATCGACAACAGAACAAGAAATAGCATCTAAGCTTTTAGCGCAACAACAAGCTATTCAACCCTTTGATTTAGCAACACAACCGTTAGTCAGAGCAACATTAGTAGTGCTGTCCGAGACAGAACACATATTAACCGTGTGTATGCATCATATTGTCTCTGATGGCTGGTCAATGGGTGTGTTTGTTCAGGAACTAGCGGCGCTATACAATGCTTATTCTCAAAGTCAGCCTTCACCCTTAGAACCACTGCCGATTCAGTACGCAGATTTTGCAATTTGGCAAAGACAGTGGTTGCAACCAGATGTACTGCAAAGCCAATTGAGTTATTGGCAACAACAACTGGCTTCGGCACCAGCCCTCTTAGCGCTTCCCACAGACCGACCAAGACCTGCTGTGCAAACTTACAACGGGGCAAATCAAGAGTTTGCACTCTCTGTTGAGTTAACTGGTAGGCTGACAAAACTCAGCCAGGAGCAAGGAGTGACGTTGTTCATGACGCTGTTGGCAGCGTTTGATACCCTACTTTACCGCTACACAGGCGTGGCAGACATTTTAGTAGGGTCTCCCATAGCAAACCGGAATCACAGTGAAATAGAAGGGTTGATTGGCTTTTTTGTCAACACTTTAGTGATGCGGACTGATTTATCGAAAAATCCTAGTTTCAGCGAGTTACTCACTCGTGTTCGAGAAATGGCTCTATCCGCCTATGCTCATCAGGATTTGCCGTTTGAAATGTTGGTGGAAGCATTGCAGCCAGAACGAGACCTGAGTCATACATCCCTATTTCAGGTGATGTTTGCCCTCCAGAATGTGCCCATGTCTCAAGTAGAACTGACTGGGTTAACGGTCAGTCCACTCAAGGTAGAAAGTGTAACAGCGAAGTTTGACCTTACCTTATCAATGGAGAACACGAATTCTGGACTCTTCGGTGTGTGGGAGTACAACACTGACTTGTTTTCTCGCAGCACCATGGAGCGGATGGCGGGTCATTTTGTGACAATACTTGAAGCAATTGTGGCGAATCCTCAACAACGAATTTCCCAATTGCCTTTGTTAACAGAGCCTGAGCAACAGCAGCTATTAGTGGAGTGGAACAATACTCAGGCGGATTATCCCCAGGATAAGTGTATTCATCAGTTGTTTGAAGAGCAGGTGGCGCGTACCCCTGATGCAGTGGCTGTGGTGTTTGAAAACCAACAACTTACTTACTATGAATTGAACTGTCGTGCTAACCAACTGGCGCACCACTTGCGCTCATTGGGAGTGTCTGCTGATGTGCTGGTTGGATTGTGTGTGGAGCGATCGCTCTTAATGGTAGTGGGACTACTTGGCATTCTCAAGGCGGGTGGTGCTTACGTACCACTTGACCCAGAGTATCCAACTGAGCGTTTGACTTTCATGTTAGAAGATGCTCAAGTTAGAGTACTGCTGACCCAACAGCATCTAGTTAAGAAATTACCTTCGCATCAGACCAGTGTCCTCTACTTAGATACTGACTGGCTGCTTAAGTGTGAGTCTAGTCAGGACAATCCAATAACTGAGGTGCGCTCTTGTAACTTAGCTTATGTGATTTATACGAGCGGTTCAACAGGTCAACCGAAGGGGGTAATGCTCTGTCACAGTAACCTTTGCAACCATATGTCCTGGATGCAAGCAACATTCGGCCTGACTGAAAAAGACAAAGTATTGCAAAAAACGCCCTTTGGCTTTGATGCCTCAGTTTGGGAATTCTACGCGCCCCTGTTGGTAGGTGGACAGTTGCTCATGGCTCAACCAGGGGGTCATACTGACAGTGCTTACCTGTTAAGGTTAATTGCCCAACAGCAGGTAACGACTGTTCAACTTGTCCCATCTTTGCTGCAAATGCTTTTAGACCAGGGAGGAATCGAAACTTGTTACTCCCTCAAACAAGTCTTCTGTGGCGGTGAAGTCTTGCCCGTTGCTCTGGTTGAAGGCTTGTTAAGTAAGCTAGATGTAAATTTGCACAATCTCTACGGACCGACGGAAGCTTGTATCGATGCAACTTTCTGGAACTGCAAACGGGAGATGTATGGACAAATTGTTCCCATTGGTCGTGCGATCGCCAATACCCAGGTTTATATATTAGATGAAAATTTACAGCCAGTACCCATTGGTGTACCAGGAGAGTTACACATCGGTGGTGCTTCCTTAGCACGCGGCTACCTCAACGCAAGAGAATTAACACTTGAAAAATTCATCCCCAACCCCTTTGAAAAGTCAAACGTAAAAAGTCAAAATTCAAAATTATATAAAACAGGAGATTTAGCACGTTATTTGCCAGATGGCAACATCGAATACCTGGGACGCATCGACAATCAGGTAAAAATACGCGGATTCCGCATCGAATTAGGAGAAATCGAAACAGTACTGAGTCAACATGGGGATGTGCAATCATCTGTCGTCATCGCACGCGAGGACACTCCTGGGAATAAACGCCTAGTCGCCTACATCGTACCGTACCCACAGGTAACACCCACAGTAAGCGTTCTGCGTAGCTTCCTCAAAGAAAAGCTACCAGAGTACATGGTACCCAATGCAATAGTTATCTTGGAGTCGTTACCTTTAACCCCCAACGGCAAAGTAGACCGCCGCGCCCTAAGAGTACCAGATATAAGTAGCGAACAAAAAGACAAATTTGTTGCACCCCGCACTCCCGTTGAAGAAATCCTGTCACTAATTTGGGCTAATGTCCTGAAAGTAGAGCTTTTAGGCATACATGATAACTTCTTTACCTTGGGAGGACACTCACTCCTAGCCACCCAACTCATCTCCCGCATCCGCACCAGCTTCCAAATAGAAATCCCCTTGCGTAGCCTATTTGCTGCCCCAACAGTTGCCGAATTGGGGCATTGTATTGGGCAGTTACAGCAGCAAAACTTAGCACTTTGTGTACCACCCATCAAAGCAAGGGCAGAGAATGCAGAACTACCACTGTCATTTGCTCAAACACGGCTATGGTTTTTAGACCAGTTCGATCCCAACAGATCCTTCTACAACATCCCCATCGCTTTGCGTATTGTTGGAACTCTTAAGGTTGCAGCCTATATACAAAGCCTAGAAGAAATTATTCATCGCCACGAAGCATTACGCACCAACTTCGTCACAGTTGATGGAAAACCGAATCAAATCGTTCAAACAGCAACGAATTGGACAGTATCAGTTGTTGACTTGCAGCATTTATCGACAACAGAACAAGAAATAGCATCTAAGCTTTTAGCACAACAAGAAGCTATTCAACCCTTTGATTTAGCAACACAACCGTTAGTCAGAGCAACATTAGTAGTGCTGTCCGAGACAGAACACATATTGAATGTGTGTATGCATCATATTGTCTCTGATGGCTGGTCAATGGGTGTGTTTGTTCAGGAACTAGCAGCGCTGTACAATGCTTATTCTCAAGGTCAGCCTTCTCCCTTAGAACCACTGCCAATTCAGTACGCAGATTTTGCAATTTGGCAAAGACTTTGGTTGCAACCAGATGTACTGGAAAGCCAATTGAGTTATTGGCAAAAACAACTGGCTTCGGCACCAGCCCTCTTAGTGCTACCATCTGACCGACCAAGACCTGCTGTGCAAACTTACAACGGGGCAAATCAAGAGTTTGCACTCTCTGTTGAGTTAACTCAAAGGCTGACAAAACTCAGCCAGGAACAGGGGGTGACGTTGTTCATGACGCTGTTGGCAGCGTTTGATACCCTACTTTACCGCTACACAGGCGTGGCAGACGTTTTAGTGGGGTCTCCCATAGCAAACCGGAATCACAGTGAAATAGAAGGGTTAATTGGCTTTTTTGTCAACACTTTAGTTTTGCGTACTGATTTATCGGAAAATCCTAGTTTCCAAGAGTTACTTTCTCGTGTTCGAGAAATGGCTCTAGGAGCCTATGCTCATCAGGACTTGCCATTTGAAATGCTAGTAGAGGCATTGCAGCCAGAACGAGACCTGAGTCATACACCCCTATTTCAGGTGATGTTTGTCCTTCAGAATGCGCCCATGTCTCAAGTAGAGTTGACTGGGTTAACGGTCAGTCCACTCAAGGTAGAAAGTGCAACGGCAAAATTCGATCTTACCTTAGGAATGGAGAACACGAATTCTGGACTGGTGGGTGTGTGGGAGTACAACACTGACTTGTTTTCTCGCAGCACCATCGAGCGGATGACGGGTCATTTTCGTACCTTGTTGTCAGCAATTGTGGCGAATCCTTTTGAGCGGATTTCCCAATTGCCAATGTTAACAGACCTTGAGCAACGACAGTTATTTGTAGAATGGAACGATCCTCAAGCCGATTATCCCTCTAATCAGTGTATCCATAAGTTATTTGAGGAGCAGGTTCAGCGCACACCCGATGAGATCGCAGTGGTGTTTGAAAAGCAACAACTTACCTATAATCAGTTGAATTGTCGTGCTAACCAATTGGCGCATTACTTGCGCTCATTGGGAGTGTCCTGTGATGTGCTGGTGGGTATTTGTGTGGAGCGCTCTGTGGATATGCTGGTAGGACTACTGGGAATTCTCAAGGCGGGTGGGGCTTATGTGCCACTCGACCCTGAGTATCCCCAAGAGCGCTTGAGCTTTATGTTAGAAGATGCCCAGGTAAAGGTGCTGCTAACCCAACAGGATCTAGTTGAGAAACTACCTTCGCATCAGGCGCGTGTGGTCTACATAGACAGCGACTGGGAAAAAATTGCGCAAAATAGCGACTCAAACCCTCTAAACGGGGCAACACCCAGTACAAGAGCATACGTCATCTACACTTCTGGTTCCACAGGTCAGCCTAAAGGCGTTTTAGTCAACCATTCAAATGTAGTCCGTCTGTTTGCAGCCACAGAACCTTGGTATCAGTTCAACTCTCAAGACGTATGGACACTATTCCACTCTTACGCCTTCGATTTCTCAGTATGGGAAATTTGGGGTGCATTGCTTTATGGTGGAAGACTGGTAGTAGTGCCCTACCTGGTCACGCGATCGCCCGAATCCTTCTATAACTTGCTGTGTCAAGAAAAAGTAACAATTCTCAATCAAACACCCTCAGCCTTCCGCCAGTTAATTCAAGCAGAACAGTCAATAGCAACTGTTGGCGATTTGAAGTTACGCCTGGTAATTTTCGGTGGAGAAGCCTTGGAAGTTAGGAGTTTGCAGCCTTGGTTTGACCGCCACGGTCACCAGCAACCTCAGTTAGTGAATATGTACGGGATTACGGAAACCACTGTACATGTAACTTATCGGCCATTAAGTATAGCCGATGTGAATGGCACAGCAAGTGTCATTGGACGACCAATTCCCGACTTACAGGTATATTTACTAGATCAGCATTTACAGCCAGTGCCAATTGGGGTGACAGGCGAAATGTACATTGGTGGTGCTGGGGTGACGAGTGGCTATCTCAATCGTCCCGAACTGACAGCACAACGGTTTATCTCTAACCCCAATGCTCATCACCCAAAAGCGCGACTATATAAAACAGGTGACTTAGCTCGTTATCTGCCCAATGGTGAGTTAGAGTATTTAGGGCGAATTGACCAGCAAGTAAAGATTCGGGGGTTCCGTATTGAATTGGGCGAAATTGAAGCATTACTGGCCCAAAACCCAGCCATCAGGGAGAGTGTTGTGGTAGTTCGGGAAGATGAACCGGGTGACAAACGTCTAGTGGCTTACGTAGTGCCTTATGTGGAACAATCTCTGACAACAGCAGAACTACGTCGTTTTCTGAAAGCCAAGTTGCCAGAGTACATGATGCCAAATGCAATAGTCATCTTGGAGTCCTTACCACTTACTCCCAGCGGCAAAATAGACCGCCGCGCTTTGCCCGCACCAGATTCACACAGTGAACGGGAAGACAAATACGTAGCTCCACGCACCCCCACAGAAGAAATGCTGGCACAAATTTGGACACAAATTCTGAAAGTAGAGAAAGTGGGCATTCATGATAACTTCTTTACCTTGGGAGGACACTCACTCCTAGCCACCCAACTCATCTCGCGCATCCGCACCAGCTTCAAAGTAGAACTACCGTTGCGTACCTTGTTTGCAGAAGCGACAGTAGCCCAATTAGCGCTATCGATTCAGCAGTTACAGCAACAAAACTTAGAACTAAAGGTACCACCCATCTTACCAAGGAAAAAGAATGCAAAATAACAATCCAGAATTACCACTATCATTTGCCCAAAATAGACTATGGTTTTTAGATCAGTTACAGCCAAACAGTGCTTTATACAACATACCCATAGCTTTGCGTCTAGTAGGAACTCTCAATCGAGCAGCCTTAGAACAAAGCTTAGAAGAAATTATTGAACGCCACGAAGCGTTACGCACCAACTTCCTCACAGTTGATGGACAAGCAACTCAAATCATTCAAACAGAAATAAATTGGGCAGTATCAGTTGTTGACTTGAAGCATTTATCTACAACCGAACAAGAAACAGCTTCTAAGCTTTTAGCACAACAACAAGCTATTCAACCCTTTGACCTGTCAAGTTCCGCCCTAATCAGAGCGACATTAGTCGTGCTGTCGGAGACAGAACACGTGTTGAATGTGTGTATGCACCATATTGTCAGTGATGGCTGGTCAATGGGTGTGTTTGTTCAAGAACTGATAGCATTGTACAATGCTTATTCTCAAAGTGAGCCGTCACCCTTAGAGCCACTGCCAATTCAGTACGCAGATTTCGCAATTTGGCAAAGAGAGTGGTTAGTCGGGGATGTACTGCAAAGCCAATTGAGTTACTGGAAACAACAACTAGCAGATGCACCAGCCCTCTTAGTGCTACTCACAGATCGACCTAGACCATCTGTGAAAACTTACAACGGGGCAAATCAAGGGTTTGCACTTTCACTTGCTCTCACTGGTAAACTGACAAAACTGAGCCAGGAGCAAGGGGTGACATTATTCATGACACTGTTGGCAGCATTTGATACCCTACTTTATCGCTACACAGAACAATCAGACATTGTGGTAGGGACACCAATTGCTAACCGCAATCAGAGTGAACTAGAAGGGTTGATTGGCTTTTTTGTCAACACTTTAGTGATGCGTACCAACTTGGCTGGCAACCCCAGTTTTAACGAATTACTGGGTCGTGTTCAGTCCATGGCAATGGATGCCTATGTTCATCAGGACTTACCTTTTGAAATGCTAGTAGAGGCATTGCAGCCACAACGAGACCTGAGCCATACACCACTGTTCCAGGTGATGTTTACCCTTCAAAATGCTCCTAACTCTCAAGTAGAGTTGACTGGATTAACTGTCAGTTCATTGCCAATAGAAAGTGCAACTGCAAAGTTTGATCTTACCTTAGCAATGGAGAACACGAATTCTGGACTGGTGGGTGTGTGGGAGTACAACACTGATTTGTTTGATAGCAGCACTATCGAGCGCATGGCGGGTCATTTTGTGACACTGCTAGAAGCAATTGTGGCGAATCCCGAAGATCGAATTTCCCAGTTGCCAATGTTAACAGACCTTGAGCAACGACAGTTACTTGTAGAGTGGAATGATACTCAGGCAGATTATCCCCAAGAAAAGTGTATCCATCAGTTATTTGAAGAGCAGGTTGAGCGTACCCCAAATGCCGTGGCAGTGGTATTTGAAAATCAACAACTTACCTATAGTCAGTTGAATTGTCGTGCTAACCAATTAGCCCATTACTTGCGCTCATTGGGAGTGTCCTGTGATGTGCTGGTGGGTATTTGTGTGGAGCGCTCTTTAGAAATGCTCGTAGGAATACTTGGTATTCTCAAGGCAGGTGGCGCTTACGTACCACTTGACCCAGAGTATCCCCAAGAGCGCTTAAGCTTCATGTTAGAAGATGCTCAACTTTCAGTGTTGCTGAGTCAACAGCATCTAGTTGAGAAACTACCTTCGCATCAGGCGCGTGTCGTCGTAATAGACAGCGAGTGGGAAAAAATTGCGCAAAATAGCGAGTCAAACCCTCTAAATGGGGCAATACCCAGTACAAGAGCATACGTCATCTACACATCTGGTTCCACAGGTCAGCCCAAAGGCGTTTTAGTCAACCATTCAAATGTAGTTCGTCTGTTTGCAGCCACAGAACCTTGGTATCAGTTCAACTCTCAAGACGTGTGGACATTATTCCACTCTTATGCATTCGACTTCTCAGTATGGGAAATTTGGGGTGCATTGCTTTATGGTGGAAGACTGGTCGTAGTACCCTACCTGGTCACGCGATCGCCCGAATCCTTCTTGGCGTTATTATGTCAAGAGAAAGTAACAATTCTCAATCAAACACCTTCAGCCTTCCGCCAGTTAATTCAAGCAGAACAGTCAATAGCAACTGCTAGTGATTTGAAGTTACGCCTGGTAATTTTCGGTGGAGAAGCCTTGGAAGTTAAGAGTTTGCAGCCTTGGTTTGACCGTCACGGCGACCAGCAACCTCAGTTGGTGAATATGTACGGGATCACAGAAACTACTGTACACGTCACCTATCGTCCATTGAGCAAAGCCGATTTAAATGGCACCGCAAGTGTCATTGGTCGTCCCATTCCCGACTTACAGGTATATGTGCTAGATCAGCATTTACAGCCAGTGCCCATTGGAATTCCTGGTGAGATGTACGTTGGTGGTGCAGGGGTAACTCGTGGCTATCTCAATCGCCCCGAACTCACAGCACAACGGTTTATATGTAACTCCTTTAATAATTCAAAATTATATAAAACAGGTGACTTAGCCCGTTATTTGCCCAATGGCGAGTTAGAGTATTTAGGGCGAATTGACCAGCAAGTGAAGATTCGCGGCTTCCGCATTGAGTTGGGCGAAATTGAAGCATTACTGGCCCAACACCCAGCTATGAGGGAGAGCGTTGTGATAGTTCGGGAAGATAAACTGAACGACAAACGTCTAGTGGCTTACGTAGTACCTTATGTGGAACAATCTCCGACAACAGCAGAACTACGTCGCTTTCTCAAACAAAAGCTCCCAGATTACATGGTACCAAGTGCTTTTGTACAGTTAGAAGCTCTACCACTGACGGCAAACGGTAAGTTAGACCGTCGTGCGTTGCCTGCACCTGATAGCGCCAGACCAGAACTAGAAGATGTTTTTGTCGCTCCTAGCACTCCAGAAGAAAAAATATTAGCCGCCATCTGGACTAAGGTTCTTGGTGTTAATCAGGTGGGTATTAATGATAACTTCTTTGCTTTAGGTGGGGATTCTATCCGTAGCATTCAAGTGCTGTCTCTTGCCAAAAAACAAGGTTTGAGTTTCTCTGTGCAGCAGCTATTCCAACATCAAAACATTCACGAGCTCGTCCAAGAACTGAAAACCCAAGAGCATGAAATCACAAACGTAGAATTAACACAACCATTCAGTCTGATTTCGACCGCAGACAAACAACAGTTACCAGATGGTGTAGAGGATGCCTATCCCCTGGCGATGTTGCAAATGGGAATGCTCTTCCACAGTGAGTACAGCAAAGATAGTGCCATCTATCACGACATTTTCAGCTTCCATCTCAAAACCCCTCTGGATGTGCAACTTTTGCAGGTCGCCCTGCAAGATTTGGTCAATCATCACGCTGTACTGCGGACTTCGTTTGAGCTAAGTAACTTCAGTATTCCGTTGCAACTGGTTCATCAGCAAGTTGAGATTCCCTTGCAAGTGGAGGATTGGTGTCGTTTGAATCATGCTGAGCAAGAAGATGCCTTAACTGCTTGGTTTGAAGCCGAAAAGAAACGGCATTTTGATTGGACTCATCCTCCCTTAGTACGTTTCTTTGTTCATCGTCGGACACAGGAGACATTTAATCTGGCTTTGAGCTTCCACCATGTCATTCTTGATGGCTGGAGTGTTGCTTCAATGATCAGTGAGTTACTTAAACGTTACTTATCGCTTTTGAGCGCTCAAGTTGATTATGTATGGCCACCATTAAGTATCGCGTTCCGAGATTTTGTAGCTTTGGAGCAACAAGCACTAGCCTCACTGGAGTGTCAAGGCTACTGGAGTGAAAAGTTAAATGACAGTACTTTTACCAAGTTGCCTCGCTGGTCTTCTGTGTCAACAAACACCGAGGTTCAAGAACTTGGCGTAAAAGATGTAACTTTAACACCTGAAATTTGTGCAGGGTTGAAACAACTAGCTCAGTCCGCAGAAGTTCCACTTAAGAGTGTGTTGTTAGCTGCTCATTTACGAGTGTTAAATCTGTTGGGTGGTGAGTCAGATGTACTAACGGGTTTAATAGCTAACGGACGACCAGAACAAAGCGATGGTGAGCGAGTCCTAGGATTATTCCTGAATACTTTACCATTTCGCGTGCAATTGTCTGGAGGTACTTGGATAGACTTGGTGCGGCAAGTGTTTGCCGCAGAACGAGAATTTTTGCCACACCGTCGCTATCCACTGGCCCAAATCCAGAGGAGTTTGGGTGGTGAGCCGCTGTTTGAGACGGCGTTTAATTTCGTGCATTTCCATGTCTACCAACAGGTGCAGGAACTCGATAATTTGCAGATACTGGGTGGAAAGTTTTTTGAAGAAACTAACTTCACTTTTACCGCTCAATTCGGCGTGAATCCAATCTCGTCAGAGATAGGATTAACACTTGACTACGATACTTTAAAGTTATGCCCTGAACAAATTAACAGGATTGGTGAATACTACCTCAAGGCTCTGGTGGCAATGGTGAGCCAGCCACAAGAACGCTACGAATTGCACTCTCTTCTTTCTGTAGAAGAGGAGCAGCAGTTATTAGTTGAGTGGAACGAAACTGGGGCGGATTATCCCGAAGATAAGTGTATCCATCAGTTATTTGAAGAGCAGGTAGAACGTAGCCCAAATGCAGTGGCAGTGGTGTTTGAAAATGAACAATTAACTTATCAACAGTTGAACACCCAAGCTAATCAATTAGCACACTACCTACAATCTCTTGGTGTGGGGCCAGAGGTTTTAGTGGGGATTTATCTGGAGCGATCGCTATCGATCATCGTAGCATTGTTAGCCGTCCTGAAAGCCGGTGGTGCTTATGTCCCCCTAGACCCTGATTATCCCCAGCAGCGTTTAGCTCACATATCACAAGACTCACAAGTTGCCTTGCTGATCACACAGCAAACATTGCTCAATTCTTTGCCAGTGCAAGGGGTAAAAGTCATCTTCTTAGACTCTGAGTCTGGGGTGCTGACGAATCAAAGTCAAGAAAATCCGGTAAGTGAGGTAAAACCAGAAAACTTAGCTTGTCTATTGTATACTTCTGGATCAACCGGAAAACCCAAAGGAGTGATGCTTGCTCACGAGGCATTGGTGAACCATAGCAGTGCAATTAGTGAAGTTTTTGGTCTAACTAGCGCAGATCGTGTCTTGCAGTTTGCGTCCTTCGGCTTTGACGTTGCGGCTGAAGAAATCTTCCCCACGTGGTTGAAAGGCGCAACTGTGGTATTAAGACCCGCTCAAATGTTCCCTGACTTTGCCAGTTTTGCCCAATTTATTGCACAACAAAGACTGAGTGTCTTGAATATCACCCCAGCCTATTGGCATGAATGGGCGGTGGCGGTATCTAAATCTGATGCAACTGTGCCGCCAAGTCTACGCTTAGTAGCTGTGGGTGGGGATGCAGTTCTACCGGAAACAGTGACAATATGGCAGCAATGGGTTGGATCTCGCGTCAATTGTCTGAATGTCTACGGTCCCACCGAAGCCTCTGTAACAGCGATAGTCCATGATCTGCTCAACCCCAAACTAGAAAAAACCAATTCTGTGCTGATTGGTCGTCCCATTGCCAATACGCAAGCCTACATCCTTGATCGTCATCTCCAACCAGTACCCATTGGAGTCGTAGGCGAACTACACATAGGTGGTGTTCGTTTAGCACGAGGTTATCTCAACCGCCCAGAATTGACACAAGAGAAATTCATCCGCAACCCCTTCCAAAGAGGCACTTGTGCAGGGGGGCAGGGGGGCAGAGGGGAAGAACGTCTCTATAAGACAGGGGATTTAGCGCGTTATTTACCAGATGGTAACATTGAGTGCTTCGGACGCATCGACAATCAGGTAAAAATCCGTGGGTTCCGCATCGAGTTGGGAGAAATTGAAGCTGTACTGAACCAACAGGTTAATGTGCAAACATCTTGTGTTATCGTCCGCGAAGATACAACCGGGAATAAGCACTTAGTCGCCTACGTGGTACCGTATAATAAACAGATACCCACGATGAGCGAACTGCGTCAGTACCTCTCTAGTCATCTGCCTCTTTACATGGTGCCCCAGGCTTTCGTCATCCTGGAGTCCCTACCGCTAACACCAAATCGCAAAGTAGACCGCCGTGCCCTACCAGCACCGGATTTATACAGCGATCGCACAGACAAATATGTCGCCCCACGCACCCCCACAGAAGAAATGCTGGCACAAATTTGGGCACAAGTCCTGAAACTAGATCTCGTCGGCATTCATGATAACTTCTTTGAAATTGGGGGACACTCGCTGCTAGCAACGCAACTCGTTTCACGCATCCGCAATATTTTCCAAATAGAACTACCCTTGCGGAGCCTATTTGCAGCAGCGACAGTTGCCCAATTAGCGCATCTTATTGGGCAGTTGCAGCAACAAAACTTAGAACTGACCTCCCCGCCCATCTTACCAAGGGCAGAGAATGCAGAATTATCACTGTCATTTGCCCAACAGCGTTTATGGTTTTTAGACCAGTTAAAGCCAAATAGTGCCTTATATAACATACCCATAGCTTTGCGTCTAGTAGGAACCCTCGAAGTTGAAGCCCTAGAACAAAGCTTAGAAGAAATTATTCATCGCCATGAAGCGTTACGCACCAACTTCATCACAGTTGATGGAAAACCGAATCAAATCATTCAAACAGCAACGAATTGGACACTATCAGTCATTGAATTGCAACATCTGCCAACAAGCGAGCAAGAAATAGCTTCACAGCAATTGGCAATTACACAAGCTATTCAACCCTTTGACCTGTCAAGTTCCGCCCTACTCAGAGCGACATTAGTAGTGCTGCACAAGACAGAACACATATTGTTAATTTGTATGCATCACATTGTTAGTGATGAATGGTCAATGGGTGTGTTTATCCAAGAACTGGCAGCGTTGTACAATGCTTATTCTCAAGGTCAGCTTTCACCATTAGCGCCACTACCGATTCAGTACGCCGACTTTGCATTGTGGCAAAGACAGTGGTTACAAGGGGATACACTGCAAAGCCAACTGTCCTATTGGCAAAAACAACTGGCAAATGCACCAGCCCTCTTAGTGCTTCCCACTGACCGACCAAGACCTCCGGTGCAAACATTCGTTGGCGCGTATCAAGAGTTTGCCCTTTCTCTGGAATTAACTCAAGGGTTAATGCAACTGAGTCAGCAGCAAGGGGTGACGTTGTTCATGACGCTGTTGGCAGGGTTTGATACATTACTTTATCGCTACACAGGCGTGGCAGATATTTTGGTGGGGACACCAATTGCTAACCGCAATCGCAGTGAGATAGAAGGGTTAATTGGCTTTTTTGTCAATACTTTAGTTCTACGAACAGACTTATCAGAAAATCCCAGTTTCTCTGAGTTACTCACTCGTGTTCGGTCCATGGCTCTAGGAGCCTACGCTCATCAGGACTTGCCCTTTGAAATGCTAGTAGAAGCATTACAGCCCCAACGAGACCTCAGCCATACACCTCTGTTCCAGGTGACGTTTTTATTCCAGAATGCGCCCATGTCTCCAGTAGAGTTGACTGGGTTAACTGTTAGTCCATTGGTGCTAGAAAGCACAACTGCTAAGTTTGATCTTACCTTAGCAATGGAGAACACGAATTCTGGACTGGTGGGTGTGTGGGAGTACAACACTGACTTGTTCGATAGTAGCACTATTGAGCGAATGGCGGGTCATTTTCATACCCTGTTGGAAGCAATTGTGGCTAATCCTAAAGAGCGGATTTCTCAATTGCCAATGTTAACAGAAGTTGAGCGGCAACAATTATTAATTGAGTGGAATGATACTCAGCTAAACTATCCCCAGGATAAATGTATTCATCAGTTGTTTGAAGAACAGGTTCAGCGCAACCCTGATGCTGTGGCGGTGGTGTTTGAAAATCAACAACTGACCTACACACAGTTGAATAGTCGCGCTAACCAGTTGGCGCACTACTTGCGGTCAATGGGAGTGGGAGCAGATGTACTGGTGGGGTTGTGTGTGGAGCGATCGCTCTTTACGCTTGTGGGACTACTTGGCATTCTCAAAGCAGGTGGGGCTTATGTGCCTCTCGACCCGGAGTATCCCCAAGAACGCTTACAATTTATGCTCGAAGATGCGGCTGTGTCGGTGCTACTGACCCAACAGTCACTCCAAGAGAGACTACCTGAGCATCAAGCGCAGCTTGTCTGTTTAGATGAGATATGGGAAGAAATTGTCCAAAATAATCCAGATAACCCTACGAGAGTCGTGACGGCTTTTCATCTGGCTAATGTAATTTACACGAGCGGCTCCACAGGCTTCCCCAAGGGTGTGATGGTTGAGCATACTGGACTTTTTAACTTAGCTCAAGCTCAGATTCAAACTTTTGATTTGCATTCTGATAGTCGCATTCTCCAGTTTGCCTCCCTCAGTTTTGATGCTTCTATCTGGGAAGTCATCATGGCTGTGGGATCAGGGGCAACACTTTACTTAGGAACAAAAGACTCTTTACTCCCTGGTACGCCGTTAATTCAGCTATTAATCGATAGCTGCATTACCCATATCACCCTACCACCATCGGCACTGGCCGTTCTGCCTGCTGAAAAACTCCCGGCGTTGCAAACAATAATTGTCGCAGGAGAAGCGTGTTCTGCTGAACTCATCAGACAATGGTCTGCTGGTAGAAACTTCTTCAACGCTTATGGACCAACAGAAGCTAGCGTCTGTGCCACAATCGCAAAATGCACTGATGGTGATCAGAAAATCTCCATTGGCCGCCCAATAGCCAACACACAAATCTACATCTTAGACTCGCACTTACAACAAGTACCCGTGGGAGTGCCAGGAGAATTGCACATTGGTGGTGCGGGGTTAGCACGCGGCTACTTCAACCGCCCTGAATTGACACAAGAGAAATTCATCCCCAATCCCTTTGACAATTCAAAATTATATAAAACAGGGGACTTAGCACGCTATTTACCTGACGGTAATATAGAATACTTAGGACGCATCGACAATCAGGTCAAGGTGCGGGGCTTTCGCATGGAGTTGGGCGAGATAGAGGCAGTTCTTCGCCAATACCCCCATGTGCAGGCATCTGTTGTCATCGTCCGCGAAGACATTCCAGGTGATAAACGCCTAGTTGCCTACATCGTGCCGCAAACAGAGGTGATACCGACAATCAGCGAACTGCGTCAATTCCTGAAAGCCAAACTGCCAGACTACATGGTACCCAATAGTTTCGTCATCCTGGAGTCACTACCGCTAACACCAAACGGCAAAGTAGACCGCCGCGCCCTAAGAGCACCTGATTCCCACAGCGAACTAACAGATAACTTTATCGCACCCAGCAACCCCATCGAGGAAACACTAGCGCTCATTTGGGCACAAGTTCTGAAAGTAGAGCTTGTAGGTATTCATGATAATTTCTTTGAACTAGGGGGACATTCCTTGCTAGCAACCCAGGTAATTTCTCGCTTGCAGGAAGCATTTGGTACTTCGTTGCCGTTACGCTATATCTTTGAATCACCGACAGTCGCCCAGTTAAGTGAAGTGATCGCTTCTCAACTTGAAACTGGTTTGAGCTTGACGGTGCCTTTGATCGCACCCGTGTCTAGAGACAGAGACATACCTCTATCTTGGGCGCAGGAGCGGCTATGGTTTGTGAATCAGTTGGAAGGTGAAAGTGGTGCCTACACAATAGATTTGACCATGCGTCTGGTGGGGAATCTCAATGTCAAAGCTTTGGAACAAGCGTTTGGTTCGATAGTGCAGCGCCATGAAGTTCTGCGGACTCAGTTTGAGATCAAGGATAACTTGCCAGTACAGGCGATCGCTCCCAATATAACCATCACGTTACCAGTGGTAGATCTACAGAATCTACCAGACCCGTGGAAACAAGTAGAGCAACTGGTAAAAGAAGAAGCCTGCAAACCATTCGATCTGGCTAATGGTCCTGTGCTGCGAGTCAGGCTTTGGCAAGTTGCTCCAGACGAATACGTACTCCTGTTAGCAATTCACCATATTGCTGCTGATGGTTGGTCGATGGGCGTTTTGAGCGATGAACTGTCAGCCTATTACCGAAGCTTTTTAACGGGTAGTTCTGTGGAATTACCAGAGTTATCTGTGCAGTATGCCGACTTCGCTGTATGGCAGCGTCAGTGGCTCACGAATCAGGTATTGGAGCGTCAGTTAAGCTACTGGAAGCAACAGTTAACAGGAGCGCCACCTCTGTTAGAATTACCCACAGACCGCCCCCGCCCAGCTATACAGAGTTTTCGGGGAGGTACAGAGCGACTTCAACTAGATAGCCAGCTAACGCAGCAACTGAAAAAGCTCTCTCAAGAGTCTGGAAGCACTCTGTTTATGACGCTACTGGCGGGTTTTGTCGTGTTACTGTCTCGCTACAGTGGACAAAGGGATCTTGTGGTTGCCTCACCGATCGCAAATCGCAACCGCCAAGAAATAGAAACATTAATTGGATTTTTTGTCAATACTCTGGCAGTGAGATTCGATTTATCCCAAGAACCGACCTTTGACGCTTTCCTGGCCCAGGTGCGAAAAGTTACCCAAAACGCCTACGATCATCAGGATTTGCCCTTTGAGATGTTAGTGGAAGAGTTGCATGTGGAGCGGAACTTGGATCGCAACCCACTAGTGCAGGTGATGTTTGCCCTCCAGAATGCTCCCAGCGCCCCTTGGGATTTGCCTGGTTTAAGGGTTGAAGGGATGGCTTCGGGGCTTGACTCAGTTCGGGTTGACCTAGAAGTTTATCTGTGGGATGCGCCATTCGGTCTTGGAGGTTTTTGCTCGTACAACAGGGATTTGTTTGATGGCGCAACTATTGCCCGCATGATGGAACATTTCAAGACGTTGTTAGGGGCAATTGTTGACAATCCACAGCAATCGGTAGCTTTACTACCCTTGCTCACCCAGAGCGATCGCCATCAACTATTAGTGGAGTGGAACGATACTCAAGCAGACTATCCCCAGGATAGATGTATTCATCAGTTATTTGAGGAACAGGTTCAGCGTACCCCAAATGCAGTAGCAGTTGTCTTTGAAAATCAACAACTGACTTACCAGCAGTTGAATTGTCATGCTAACCAGTTGGCGCACTACTTGCGGTCAATGGGAGTGGGAGCAGATGTACTAGTTGGGTTATGTGTGGAGCGATCGCTGTTCATGGTGATGGGACTTTTAGGGATTCTCAAGGCGGGTGGTGCTTATGTGCCGCTTGACCCTGATTATCCCCAAGACCGTCTGAGCTTGATGTTAGAAGACAGTCAAGTTTCGTTACTACTGACCCAACAGCACTTAGTTGATAAACTACCTTCGCATCAGGCAAAACTAGTTTGCTTAGATGAAGTCTGGGAACAAATTCTCGAAAACAACCAGGATAACCCTAGCAATGGAGTGACGGCTTTTAATCTAGCGAATGTGATTTACACATCAGGATCTACAGGTAAACCCAAAGGGGTGATGGTTGAGCATACCGGATTGTGCAACCTAGCTCAAGCTCAGATTCAGGCTTTTGGCTTGCATTCTCAGAGTCGCGTTCTCCAGTTTGCCTCCTTCAGTTTTGATGCTTGTATCTCCGAAATCTTGATGGCATTGGGATCAGGGGCAACACTTTATGTGGGAACTAAAGACGCTCTGATGCCTGGGATGCCTTTAATTGAGCGATTACGGGATTATGCCATTACCCATATCACTCTACCACCGTCGGCATTAGCTGTTCTGCCTGTGGTCGAACTGACTACCCTGCAAACTATTATTGTGGCGGGAGAAGCCTGTTCTGCTGAACTTGTCAAACAATGGTCTGTTGGGCGCAATTTCTTTAATGCTTATGGGCCGACAGAAGCAAGCGTCTGTGCAACTGTGGCAAAATGCACGCCTTTGGACCAGAAAATAACCATTGGTCGCCCCATTGCCAACGTCCAAGTTCACATTTTAGACTCCTACTTACAGCCTGTGCCCATTGGTGTACCAGGAGAGTTACACATCGGTGGCGTAGGGGTAGCCCGAGGCTATCTCAATCGACCAGAGTTAACCCAAGAGAAATTTATCCCCAATCCCTTTGGCTCATCAAAATTGTATAAAACGGGGGATTTAGCTCGTTATTTAGCGGATGGGACGATTGAATACCTGGGACGCATGGACAATCAGGTCAAGGTGAGGGGTTTCCGCATCGAGTTAGGAGAAATTGAAGCGGTTTTGAGCCAACACCCCTTAGTACAGGAAGCTGTTGTTGTCGCCCACGCTGATAACTTTGGCAATAACTCCCCTGGTCTTGCCCTCAATACCAATCTGGTGGCTTACTTAGTTCCTGCTCTCAAGGGTCAAGTTTTACCAGAACAGCTTGCTGAATGGCAAAGCGAGTATGTGAGTGATTGGCAAAAACTCTATGAGCAATCCTATAGCCAACCCCAAGCTGCAACGGATGACCCCACGTTCAATATCAGTGGTTGGAATAGTAGTTATACTGGGCAAGCAATTCCAGCACAACAAATGCGGGAGTGGGTGGAGAGTACGGTGAGCCGAATTTTGGCGCTGTTACCGAAACGAGTGTTAGAAATTGGTTGCGGTAGTGGGTTACTGCTATTTCGCGTGGCTAAACATTGCCTTGAATATTGGGGAGCCGATTATTCCAGTGCAACTATTGGCAATCTTGAGCGGTTATGTGGCCAGATGGAGGGTCTAGAAAATGTGCGGCTGCTGCACCGAACGGCAGATAACTTTGAAGGTATCCCCCAAGGAGCCTTCGATACGGTGGTTGTCAACTCAGTCGTGCAGTATTTCCCCAGTGTGGACTATCTGTTACAGGTTTTAGAAGGGGCAATGGCAGCGATCGCCACTACGGGTAAAATTTTTCTGGGGGATGTGCGCAGCTTACCCTTGCTCTTGCCATACCATGCAGCCGTACAGTTAGCTCGCGCCTCCTCAGACAGAACGGTTGAGCAATGGCAACAGCAGGTACATCAGACTGTGGCCGCTGAAGAAGAACTGCTCATTGATCCCAGGTTTTTCATTGCCCTGAAGCAACGCTTTCCCCAGATTGCTTGGGTGGAGATTCAGCCTAAGCGTGGTCATGCTCAAAATGAGTTAACCCAATTCCGCTATGATGTTACCCTGCATGTAGGTACTCATGTTCAAAAAACGGTAGTGCCTTGGCTAAACTGGCAACTCGACCAACTTTCGTTGCCACAACTGCAAGATCGGCTGAAGTTGGGGCAGCCAGAATGGTTAGGAATCAGGGATGTACCTAATCAACGGGTACAACAGGCACTACAGATTTTAGGCTGGTTGGAACATCCTCCTGCTGGTTCGACGGTGGGGGAACTGCGGCAAAGGTTAGCCGAACAGCCAACGGTGGGGATCAATCCTGAGCAAATTTGGCAACTGGGACAGCAGTTAGGCTACACAGTTCACCTCAGTTGGTGGGAAAGTAGTCAGGATGGTTCCTTCGATGTGGTATTGAGCCGCAACAATTCAACGCAAGTGTCTGATGTCCAATTATGCCCAAGTTTTTGGGAGCCAGAGACAGTGACAACTAAACCTTGGACTGACTACACGAACAATCCCCTGTACGGTAAATTAGTCCAGAAGCTTGTGCCGCAAGTGCGGGAATTTATCCAACAAAAGCTACCCAATTACATGGTTCCTCAAGCTTTTGTCCTGCTTAACGCCTTGCCCTTAACCCCCAATGGCAAAGTGGATCGTCGGGCATTACCCACACCTGATACAGCTTCCAGAAATCTTTCAACTGGCTTTGTTTCCCCTCGAACCCCCATTGAAGCTAAAATGGCACAAATCTGGGGTGAAGTCCTGGGACTGGAACGGATTGGGATCAAGGACAATTTCTTTGATCTAGGGGGACATTCTCTGTTAGCGACTCAGGTGATCTCTCGTTCCCGCGATATTTTCTCGGTGGAATTGTCCTTACAAAGTTTGCTTGAGTACCCAACTATCGCCAATTTGGCTCAAATTATTGAGGTACTTGCGGTTGTACAGGATGGTCAACTGGCGATTACTGAAACCCCAGAAGATTACGAAGAAGGAGAATTATAGAAAACTGTTTCCCCTGTTGGTTCGTAGTTGCTAAGAGCGCTCTTAGCAACTACGAACAGAAGAGAGATTGATTATTTAGCGATTTCTTATCTTCTTTCTTCGTGTACTTCGCGTCTTCGTGGTTCCTTAAAATCGGTAATCTTAGACCGGGAAGGGAGTAAGAGCGAACCGCGCAATTTAGACCTGATTAAACAACAACTTTGGGAGGCAATTGGCAAGTGAAAGTAGTGGAGTTTTTGTCTTATTTAAATAGTTTAGATATCAAAATTTGGCTTGAGGAGCAGAAGCTACGCTATCAGGCTCCTAAGGGAGTAATGACATCAGAAATCAAGGAAGAAATAGCGACAAGAAAACCTGAAATTATCGCCTTTTTAAAACAAGCGAAAACGCCTTCTAGTGCTGCTGAATTAGCCATTATTCCTGTCTCACGGGATGAAGATTTACCCCTATCTTTTGCCCAACAGCGACTCTGGTTTCTCCACCAGCTATCACCCGACAGTACTGCTTACAATCTGTTGGAGGCTCTGCTGCTAGAAGGTTCGTTCAATCTAGTTGCTCTGGAACAGAGTCTGAGTGAACTCATCCGTCGCCACGAGGTCTTAAGAACCACTTTCCCAATGGTAGAAGGAAAACCCATCCAGCGAATTGCTCCGCCAAGGGCAGTAACTTTACCAATCCTGGATTTACAGGGGTTATCGACAGAAGAACAAACGGCTCAATTTCGACAGATGGCGATCGCCGCCTCATTAAAACCGTTCGATCTAGCAGAGGAACCACTAGTACAGTTTACGTTACTGAAACTGAGTGACCAGGAGTATGTACTGCTGTTAAAGATGCACCATATTATCTACGATGGTTGGTCATTGAGCATCTTCTTCCGTGAATTATCTCAACTCTATACAGCGTTTGCCAAGGGTTTGCCCTCGCCCCTAACGGAATTACCGATTCAGTACGTGGATTTTGCAGTGTGGCAACGGCAGTGGCTAACGGGTGAAGTCCTCGATCGCCAACTTAATTACTGGCGAGAACAATTAGCAGGGTTAACTCCCGTCTTAGAACTGCCAACGGATTATCCCCGTCCCCCAGTTCAGACCTTCCTTGGTGGAGTTGAGTGTTTTCAACTGGATAGCGCCCTCACGCAACGCCTCAAGCAGTTGAGCCAGCAGTTAGACGCAACCCTGTTTATGACCCTACTGGCAGCTTTTTTGGTCTTAATTTCTCGTTATAGTGGTCAGTTGGATCTGGTTGTTGGCTCCCCCATCGCCAACCGCAACAGCAAAAGCGTTGAGCAGCTAATGGGGTTTTTTGCTAATACCCTAGCATTAAGGGGCGATCTCTCTGGAAACCCCAGCTTTCGAGACTTCCACGCGCAAGTGCGGCAAACCACCTTGTCAGCCTATGCCCACCAAGACTTACCCTTTGAGATGTTGGTGGAAAAGTTACAGCTAGACCGAGATTTGAGTCGTAATCCCCTGGTACAGGTGATGTTTTCCCTCCAGAATACCCCCCAGTCTTCTGCCAATTTGTCAGGTTTAACTATCCAGAATATGCCCTTGCCACTTGATGTCAGAGTCAGGTTTGACCTAGAAGTGAACTACTGGGAAATTCCAGGAGGTCTGGAGGGCGTTTGGTGCTATAATACCGATTTATTTGATGCAACCACAATTACTCGGATAGGGGAACATTTTCAAACTTTACTCAAAGCCATTGTGGCAAATCCCGAAGTGCGAATTTCTGAATTACCACTGTTGAGTCAAGCCGAGCGTCATCAATTGTTGGTAGAGTGGAACGATACTCAAGCAGACTATCCCCAGGATAAATGTATTCATCAGTTGTTTGAGTCGCAGGTTCAGCGTACCCCAAATGCAGTGGCAGTGGTATTTGAAGATCAACAACTGACTTATGGTGAGTTGAATAGTCGTGCTAACCAGTTGGCGCACTATCTGCAAACTCTGGGTGTAAAACCAGATGTGCTGGTGGGTATTTGTGTAGAGCGTTCGCTCTTAATGATTGTGGGATTGTTGGGAATTCTCAAAGCGGGCGGTGCTTATGTGCCAATTGACCCAGATTATCCCCAAGAGCGTTTGAGTTTCATGCTTGAAGATGCTTACGTTTCAGTGTTGCTGAGTCAAAAGCATTTAGTTGAGAAATTACCTGAGCATGAAGCACAGCTTGTTTGTTTGGATACTGACTGGCACTTGATTGCTCAATCAAGTCAGGATAATCCCATCACTGATGTGCTTTCTTGTAACTTGGCTTATGTGATTTATACATCAGGCTCAACAGGTCAGCCTAAAGGAGTTGAAGTTGTTCACCGTGGCGTTAATCGTCTTTTGTTTGGAGTCAATTACGTTGAACTGGATGCAACACAAAAATTTCTTCAGATGGCCCCAATTTCTTTTGACGCTTCCACATTCGAGATTTGGGGGGCTTTATTGCACGGTGCTTTGTGTGTTCTTTTCTCTGTCAGTATTCCGACAGCTAAAAATCTCAGGGATGAAATCCACAAACATGGCATTACTATTTTATGGCTAACGGCGGCTTTGTTTAACTCCATAATTGATGATGACGAAAAAGCGTTGTCAGGAATTGGACAGCTACTAATTGGTGGGGAAGCACTTTCGGTTGCTCACGTCAAGAGAGCTTCCCAAACTCTGCCATTGACGCAAATCATTAATGGATATGGGCCGACAGAAAGCACGACTTTTAGTTGTTGTTACCCTATACCTAGACAACTTGAGACGACTATAGAGTCAATCTCCATTGGTCGTCCCATTGCCAACACACAAATATACATCTTAGACGAGTATCTACAACCAGTGCCTGTGGGTGTGCCTGGAGAATTGCATATAGGTGGTGCAGGATTGGCACGAGGCTACCTCAACCGCCCAGAATTGACACAAGAGAAATTCATCCCCAACCCCTTTAACAAGTCAAAAGTCAAAAGTCAAAAATCAAAATTGTATAAAACTGGAGATTTAGCACGTTATTTACCTGACGGCAACATTGAATACTTAGGACGCATCGACAATCAGGTGAAAATCCGGGGCTTCCGCATCGAGTTGGGAGAAATCGAAGCCGTACTGAGCCAACATGGCGATGTGCAAGTATCTTGTGTCATTGTCCGCGAAGATACCCCAGGTGAAAAGCGCTTAGTTGCCTATATAGTGCCGCAACCACAGGTGACACCCACAACCAGCGAACTGCGCCAATTCCTTTCCAATAAACTACCTGGATACATGGTGCCAAATGCTTTTGTGATCCTGGAGTCCCTACCACTAACACAAAACGGTAAAGTAGATCGCCGCGCATTGAAAGCACCTTCTCACACCAGTGACTTGGATCAATTTGTCGAACCCCGTAACCAATTAGAACTGCAATTAGTGCAAATTTGGTCAAAAATTCTTAAAGTTGACTTGGTGGGAGTACAAGATAACTTTTTTGATCTTGGTGGTCATTCCCTTTTAGCTCCCTATTTAATGGCTGAAATTAAGCAGCAGTTTGGTAAAGATATTCCCATAGTAACCCTCTTCCAAAACCCAACTATTGAACAGTTGGCGACAATTATACAAAAAGACTCGGATTGCGCTGATTCGTCTTGTTTAGTAGCAATTCAACCAAACGGTTCAAACTTACCTTTCTTCTGCGTTCCAGGAGCGGGGGGCAAACCTTTCTACTTCTATCACTTAGGGCGTTATTTAGGAGCAGACCAACCTTTCTACAGTTTTCAAAATGATCTCTATCGAGAATTAGAGCCAGTCACCCGACTTGAGGATATAGCGAGTTATTACATTCAGGCCATGCGATCTGTTCAGCCCCAAGGGCCATACTTTTTGGGAGGGCATTCCTATGGAGGTAACGTAGCTTTTGAAATGGCCCAACAGTTGGTTCATCAGGGACATGTGGTTGCTCTACTTGTGATGATTGATTCCTCAGCACCAACATATAAAGATAAACAAATACTTATTGATTATGTTGGTTGGGATGATGCTAGGTGGTTAGCTGAGGTGAGCAAAGGAATAGAAGTTTATTTAGACAAGAACATGGATATTTCTTACGAGACTCTCCAATCTTTGGCTGTGGATGAGCAACTAAAATACGTTTTGAAATACTTCAAAATGGCTAATATGCTGCCTCCTAATGCTGAAACTACGCAGATGAAAAATATAGTACAAGTTTATAAAAATAGCTGTTTATGTCTAGTTGATTATGTACCACAACAAATTTATCCGGCTCAAATTACGCTTATACGCGGCAACGAGGATCTGCCGTCCAATCCCGATAGTGAGTTATATTCTGCGAGTTTACAGGATTCCGACTTGGGCTGGAGCGAGTTTTCTACCAAACCAGTGGATATCCATTTTGTTTTAGGCAACCATGTCACGATTATGGTTGAACCCCACGTCCAGGTTTTAGCCGAACGCTTGAAAGCTTGCATTAACCAAGCACAAGCAAAAATCTAAGTACAGCGTTTCATAAATTCGTGGCGTTTTGGCTCCCATTGACCCTCACCCTCACCCTCTCCCAATAGGGAGAGGGAACAGAATTTAGCTCCCTTCTCCCAATGAGGGAGAAGGGTCGGGGATGAGGGCACACCAAAATCATTTTGCCATGAACTTGTGCAATTCTGTACTAAGTGCTAAGGTGCTTCCGAAAAATCTGGTGAGCCGAATAAAAACCAATATCAAAACGTGAGAGTAAACATGGATCAAACCGAATTTATCAGCAAATTTGACAGCTTAATTCTAAATTCTCCGACTAGAGATTACTACGGTCAAACAGAGTTTTTCAATGTAGGTTATTGGCATCCAGAAACTCAGAATCAGCAGGAAGCCTGTTTTAACCTCATGGAAAAGCTTTTAGCATTTATTCCAGAAAAGCAGGGAACTGGAACTATCCTCGATGTTGGGTGCGGGTTGGGAGCAACTACCAGTTATCTACTCAAGTATTACTCGCCTGCCGACGTTGTGGGCATTAATATTTCCGCTAAACAAATCGAAAAAAGTATAGTTAATGCACCAGGCTGCAAGTTCATTTGCATGGATGCTGTGCAGATGGAATTTGAGGATGATTTGTTTGATAATATCATCTGTGTTGAGGCGGCTTTCTACTTTGATACAAGGGAGAAGTTTCTTCTAGAGGCAATGCGAGTATTGAAGCCAGGAGGTAATCTTATCCTCTCTGATGTGATATTTGACACTACAGAGTATTTCGGTGGTTTCGTTATTCCGGAAAATATTGTCAAAGATATTGAGGAGTATAAAAATCTTTACAACCGGGCAGGATTCCAGCAGATAGAAGTTGTGGAAGCGACAGATGAGTGCTGGAAAACACACTACCGAGATCTAAAATCTTGGATTGAAGAGGAATTTCAAGGAGGAAAGATAGATGAACCGACTTATCAGGCAAATGTGGGTGCTATAGATGTTTTGCTAAACTTAAGTTCTTCATCTATAGGTTATTTGTTGGTTTCAGCAAAGAAGCCAGTAAACTGACATCGTGCAGCTTCGAGTGGAAGGGTTAGTGGCAATACAGTTCAGTTAAGCACCAGCCCAGAAACCGGGTTTCTTGAAGAAACCCGGTTTCTAAGACCTTATATCAAGTTCGTTTGAATAGTTATAATACCTTGCCCTCACCCCCATCCCCTCTCCCAAGCTGGGAGAGGGGTGCCCGATAGGGCGGGGTGAGGCGATGAATCAAGGTACTGTGATAGATATTTTAGGAGACAAAACAATGTTTCAGTCGCTATCAGGCAAGAAAGTGGTAATTATTGGCGCAAGCGCAGGGATTGATCTGGCGGTTGCCAAGAAAACAGCAGAATTGGGGGCATCGGTGGTGATCAGCTGCTCAGGAAACAAATTGAATCAAGCAATGGAGTCGGTTTCTGGACAGATTGAAGCTCTAGCCGTTGACATTTTGAATGAGGATTCAGTCAATGCTCTATTTGAGCAGGTCGGAAAAGTTGATCATTTAATTGTAACATCTGTGGCAGAGCAAAAACTGCTGCGCTCACCAATAGCCGACATGGCAACAGAAACGGCTCAACGCGGGATGGAGAAATTCTGGGCAACGTTCTTTGCTGTCCGTGCATCGGTAAAAAATATAGCTCAGGACGGCTCCATTACCCTAACATCCAGTATCTCTATCTTCAAACCTTCAAAACTGGGTGGTATTTCAGTGCTGTCAGCCGCAAATGGTGCCGTTGCAGTGTTTGGGCGAACCCTGGCGGCAGAACTCGCACCGATTCGAGTCAACGTGATTGCGCCTGGAGTGGTTGTGGATACAGGTGTATGGAGCAATCAAAGCGAATCTGAGCGATCAGCACTGGAAAAGTGGGGGAGCGAAGCCTTACCTGTCCAACATCTTGGGCAAGCAGAAGAAGTGGCGCAAGCTGTGTTAAGTTTGATCACGAATACCTATCTCACAGGGGTTATTTTGCCTGTGGATGGTGGTTTAACCGTGATGTAATTACAATGTAATCAAATTATGAATTATGAATTATGAAAAATCAATTTTCTTCTTCATAAGAAAGTCGGCGTCAAAATGTATGTAACGAAATGTAAAATCAGCAAAGAAGCTCAAGAATGCATCGTTATAATGTTTTTACAAAACTCAACATACATTGATTTTATCGTGCCCACTTACTTAATTTATAGGAATCATATTTTATTTTTGAAGCCACAGGTAGGGTGGGCACTGCCCACCAGATCCAGGTTTTGGTGGGCAGTGCCCACCCTACTTAAGTTTGTTCACAAATGATTTAGGATTCCTATATTTGATTATATTTTCATAATTCATAATTCATAAAATATGCCAACCCAAGTTGTTCAAGCTCAACCCATAACAAATGCTTTTTCAGGTTTTACTCAATTTTGGGAAAATATAAAAGCGATCGCAGGTCCTTACTGGTATCCAACAAAGCCAGGTGAAAGAGCATTCTCAGACGTGATTCATGCATGGGGAATGCTGATTCTCCTGATATTATTAATAATTGCCCTTGTAGGGATGACTGCTTTTGATAGTTTCGTTAGTCGCTATTTGGTCGATACTCTTATTCAAGAAAAAGATTATTCTAAGTTCATTAAAACCTTATCAGTCAATATTGTTGCCCTTGTCGTGGTAACGCTTTTAGTAGGATTTACTAAATTTGTCAGAAAACAAATCGCTCTTGATTGGTACAAATGGCTAAATAATCGAACTTTAGATAAATATTTGAGCAATCGTGCTTATTATAAAATTAACTTTAAAGCCGATATTGATAACCCAGACCAGCGCTTATCCCAAGAAATTGAACCTATTACCAGTAGTGCTCTGAATTTTTCAGCTACTTTCCTAGAAAAAGTACTGGAAATGACGACTTTTTTAATAATTGTCTGGTCAATTTCCCAACAGATAGCTCTTGTTCTGCTTGTTTATACGATCATAGGTAATTTTATTGCCGTTTACTTAAATCAAGGATTGAATAAAATTAATCAAGAGGAACTTGTATTTAAAGCTGAGTACAATTATTCCTTGACTCATGTTCGGAATCACGCTGAATCGATAGCTTTTTTTCATGGAGAAAAACAAGAATCAAATATAATTCAGCGCCGATTTAGTAATCTCTTGAAAAATACTAAACAAAAGATAATTTGGGAGAGGGGTACGGATATTTTTAGCAGAGGATATCAAGCTATTATCCAAATATTCCCCTTTTTAGTACTCGCACCTTTATATATTAGAGAGGAAATTGATTTTGGACAACTTGGACAAGCCGCTTTAGCTTGTAATCTGTTTGCTAGTGCGCTGGGACAATTAATAAGTGAATTTGGGACTTCAGGACGATTTTCTAGCTACACTGAGCGTTTAGCTGAGTTTTCGGATGCGCTACAAGAAGTGACTAAACAACCCGAAAATGTGAGTACTATTAAAACAATAGAAGAAAACCATCTTGCTTTTGAGCATGTCACTTTGCAAACGCCCAACTATGAGCAGGTGATTGTCGAAGACTTGTCACTTTCTGTTCAACCAGGAGAAGGTTTATTGATTGTTGGTCCTAGTGGTCGAGGTAAAAGTTCTCTGTTGAGAGCGATCGCAGGTTTGTGGAATGCTGGGACTGGTCGTCTGGTGCGTCCTCCCCTAGAAGAAATCTTATTTTTGCCCCAACGTCCTTATATAATCTTAGGCACTTTGCGCGAACAGTTACTCTATCCTAATACCAATCGTCAAATGACCGACCTGGAACTCGAAGAAGTTTTGCAACAAGTTAACCTGCAAAATTTGCTTACCCGCGTCGATGGCTTTGATACAGAAGTCCCTTGGGAAAATATATTATCGCTGGGAGAACAACAACGCCTTGCATTTGCACGACTGCTAGTTACTCATCCTAGTTTCACTATATTAGATGAAGCAACCAGTGCCTTAGATTTGAAAAATGAAGGGAATTTATATCAACAATTGCAATTAACTCAAACAACTTTTATCAGTGTTGGACATCGAGAGAGTTTGTTTAATTATCATCAATGGGTTTTGGAACTATCACAAGATTCCAGTTGGCAACTTCTGACTGTGGAAGATTATCGCCATCAAAAAGTCCAAGAAAATCTTACTAATCCTCCCGAAAACCCGCAAATTCCAATAGTTCAAGAAAATCTTACTAATCCTCCCGAAAACCCTCAAATTACAATAGATATTTCATCACAGAATCAATCCCTAAGTCAACCTGAAACCAGCACAATTTCAGGGCTTTCTCATAAGGAAATACAGATATTAACAGGCGCTTCCATTAGCACCATCAGAAGCAAAGCAAGCCTTGGCAAGTCCATTAAAGCTAAGGATG
>JADQBA010000414.1 GCA_016903675.1 Stigonema ocellatum SAG 48.90 = DSM 106950
AAAAGCAGCTTTACCCCAGTCCAAAGAATCAGTTAAAGAAGATGAAAGATATGCCCAGTATGCTAATAAATAGGCGGTCATAGACAAGATTAACCAACGATAAACCCCTAAAAGAGTGCCTTGCCCAAATTTGTCTAAACCCAATACCCGTGAATGAAATTAATCGGAGCCAGAAACCCTGATTATACAAGGGATACAAGTTTTAGGTTTAAACGGCAATTATTAACCCACACAAGTCGCAGATGAGAAGACCATAGACGGCGATCGCCTAACATTCGGTTAAAAACCCTAGAATCGTACCATGGAGAGGGTTCGGGAGAATTCATTCACGGGTATTGGATTTAAAATTGTCATAGTAGTTTTTAGATATTGTTAAAGGAGTAACAGATATGACACATTATGTTTGCGATTTGTATGGCAATACAAACTGGAAGATTCCAGTAGAAGAAGTCGCCGCTAGAACATTCAATACAGAACAAGAAGCACAACAATGGTTCCAAGAGAAGTGTTCTGATAACAGTATTGAATTTAGTGGCTTCCATGACACCGAACGCTACGTCACTAACTGGGTTTCCTGCAACGGTCAAGAAGTTGGTGAAATCACCAAACGCCCTACCTAATTCCAACAAATCGTATTATAAATTCAGAAAATTGTTTGGTACAGAGTTCAGGCAACAAAATACTGGACTTATGAAAGCTTTGGAGTATTAAGAAATATTTCGCCAACAGCATCAGATGATAGTCATACCCCGACTTCAGGGAACTCTATAACTAAAGGTTAGTTTTTAAGTGAGTCAACCCAGAATGTCTAGAATAAGGCATCGTCGCCGTATGGGTGAAAGTTATGATATTCCCGTCTCAGATTCACCGCCTGATTTAGTGTCGCAATATTTTAGCCTTGCAGTAGATAAAAATCCTAGCCTTGAAATTCTACAGAATTTATCTTCCGATGAGTATGCACGCTCATCGTTAGCAAGAAATCCCAATTGTACAGAAGAAATTTTGCAGAGGTTAGCCTGCGATGAGTCAGTTCAAGTTCGTGCAGAAGTAGCAACAAATCCCAATACTTCAATGGAACTTCTACAACAATTATCCTGTGATGAGTCAAATATTGTCCGCTCGTCATTAGCAAGAAATCCCAATTGTACAGGGGAAATTTTGCAAAGTTTAGCCTGCGATGAATCAGTTCAAGTTCGTGCATCTGTGAAAATAAATCCCAGTACTCCAGAGGAGATTATGCGAAACTTGGGGTCTAGCCGGGATACGTGCAAAATGGGACACGATGCAAAGTTTTGTTAAGATACTTGATTTAATTCCAGTTTTGTGATTTAAAAAAGGGAAAACTTATTTCCTTGAGGCGGAGTACAATACATACTCTTTTTAAATTCTCTAAGTTATATAATGGAATTGAAAAATATATAAACTGTATTGTTTAGTTTGGAAAAATTTATTCTAGTATTTGGTCAGTTTATCTAAAGCAAGTTGTGCTAT
>JADQBA010000451.1 GCA_016903675.1 Stigonema ocellatum SAG 48.90 = DSM 106950
TCCATTTTTTGGGTTTCGGCAAGATTATGGTTCCAATTGTTTAATTAGGGTTGCGATCACTTAACGTCAGAATGAGCATTACAGCCTCTGGCGCGGCAATGTTATCGTTCCAGTTTCGGCAATATTATCGTTCCACCGACATCCAGTAAGGATTTTATTAAGGGTTGTAGTAACTGATGTTTCAAGTTACCAAGTAGTTGCTTAACGAGAAAACAAGGGTTTCAGCGTTGAAATGGATTTGTATTATTAATGTAATAACGCTTAACCCGGTTTTCTGTTCCAATGATACTAATACCCCACTCTACCACAATCAAGACCTGGTCAAGCTGCATGAAAGAAATACCTTTCTTAGGACAATTTACGAGAAGATTCAGGCAATTAACTCTACTGATGACTTGGGTGAAATTAAACACATTGCATCAACTATGTATTTAGCTTTCAATTTGCTGGAGAAGCCAGTCCCACGCAAAGTAGCACACGATTTATTGGCTGCACTGTTGGGGATTTTTGACCCCAGGAATGGGATTCATCTCAATTCCCCGGAAGCTGTGCAAGCAATTATATATTCGTGGGACTCAGGGCGTTCTGAGCGAGAGAAGTGGAGAAAATTGTGAGTGAATGACTCAAAAAACCTATATATGGCAATGCTTTCAGGCGAAGTGGCACTTTTTTACACGTATCTCGGCTCAATCCCTACTCATTTTACACTTCCATAATTTAACTACTTGATTTTTTTGCACAAATACTAAATTAATATTAATTGTGCTAAAAATCACAATATTTTTATGAATGTTTCCATCACGGATGCGGTGCCTGCGCCATCTGAGCCATTGGG
>JADQBA010000318.1 GCA_016903675.1 Stigonema ocellatum SAG 48.90 = DSM 106950
TGGGGGTGAGGGACAATTGCTGTTGACGGTTATAGAATAGTATTGCTCTCAAGCGTTTTTAGCATAGCAATCTTATTTAAGATCCGAACGAGGGGGACGAGGGGGACGAGGGAGAGGTGTTTGTAATTTCTGCACGGATTGCTTAAGCATTCCTAAATCATTCGTGAGATAAAGAAACCCGGTATCTCCCAGATACCGGGTTTCTGAGGCTCCGTATTTTCTCACCAAGAAAGCGGAGGATTGCTATATCACCAATCCTTAATTTTAGGGTTGACTTTTGGTTAGTTGACAGGATAGTATATGGATAATGGAAAAGGTGTGCTCATATATATCCAGCTAATGGTTGTAGTTGCTGTCCCTGGGAGAGTGGCTGCATAGCGCTCTTGCATGACTTTGGAGAGAAAATAATATCATTAAAACCCTGACGACAAACCCCGACACAGGTGCGACACTTTTCCAAAGTCCTCGTTAATCATCATTAACTGCTTTACTATGCCCGCCAAGGATTTTTATCATGATACTGTTGTTCAAGCCCTAATTAATGATGGCTGGGAAATTAATGATGACCCGTTGCTTTTCTCCTATGGTGGTAGAGAACTTTATGTTGATTTGGGGGCAGAAAGAACAGCAATAGCAGCTCAAAAAGCTAATCTCAAAATAGCCGTTGAAATTAAACTTTTGGTGTTTGATGAAGAACAAAGGAGTATTGTGCAATGGATACTTTAAACCACTATCGCCAAGTAGTCCGTGAGTTAATCTATGAATATGCCAAGTATAAACCTTCTCACGGTCAAATTGAAACAGAGGCAATTGTTGACCCAGAAACAGACCATTATGAAGTGATGCAGGTAGGTTGGGATGGACAACGTCGGGTACATGGTTGTGTTGTACATATCGATATTATCCAAGGGAAAATTTGGATTCAACACGATGGTACAAATCGTCCTGTGGCTGAGGAGTTGTTAGAAGCTGGGGTTCCCTCATCTGATATTATTTTGGGTTTTCATCCACCCCAAGTACGTCAATATACGGACTTTGGTGTAGCCTAATAGTTATCAGTTCCGAAAATCAATTATGCGTTGGTCTACAACCCTTGTAGAACGTGGGCGTTTTACAATATTTTTCACGACCATGTCTAATCCCTAATTTTAGGGTTGACTTTTGGTTAGTTGACAAGATAGTATATGGATAATGGAAAAGGTGCGCTCATATATATCCAAATGAATGGTTGTAGTTGCTGTCTCTGGTATATAGCAATTAGCGGAATGACGCTGCTGCTGGGAGTATGCTGGTGTTTCTTTTTGGTTATCACTGCCGTCGTCAAATACAAACAGACCGCCCATGTCGTTACGCAACAGCTTAATGAAGCGATATCCAGGAGGAGGGTCTTGTTGACTAAAGCTTCGCAGGCATTCAATTAAACCATCTTCTTGTGTGGCGCAGCCGTGGTGATTGCCGTTACCAGACACCTCAACTCATATCTGAAATGAGCTACTGAAGAGGTATTTTGATCACAAACTCAGTTCCTCGATCAAGCGTGGAAAGACATTCTAATGTACCACCATGTCTTTCGGTAACAATTTGATAGCTAATCGACATACCCATTCCCGTACCTTTGCCAACAGGTTTGGTGGTAAAGAAGGGATTAAAAATTTGTTTTTGAACTGGTTCTGACATACCCATACCATTATCAGCGATCGCAATTTCTACCCAGTTCTTATCAACCACCCCAGTCCGAATCGTAATTTGGCTAGGATTTGCTTTTATTTCTGCCAAAGTACGTTTTCTATTTTGCTCTTCTATTGCGTCAATTGCATTGGTCAAAATATTCATAAATACTTGATTTAATTGTCCAGCATAGCACTTGAATGAGGGTAAATCACCATATTTTTTTATTACTTGAATGTCTGGATGTTCTGATTTTTCTTTAAGACGATTTTGGATAATCATTAATGTACTGTCGATGCCTTCGTGGATGTTTACTTCCTTAAATTCGGCTTCATCGATACGGGAAAAAGTTCGTAAAGATAAAACAATTTCGTGGATACGTTCAGTTCCAACTTTCATCGATTGCAGAGTTTTTGGTAAATCCTCTTTCATAAAATGAACATCAAATTTTTCTAATAAATATTGAATTTCTGGAGCCGTATTTACATAATATTTTTGATATAATTCAAGTAATTGAAATAATTCTTTCGTATATTGCTCTATATAATCAAGATTGCCATGAATGAAGTTAACGGGGTTATTTATTTCGTGAGCTACTCCTGCTACTAGTTGACCTAGAGAAGACATTTTTTCGCTTTGAATGAGTTGGAATTGAGTATGTTGAAGTTCTTTGAGAGCTTCTTCAAGTTCCTTTGCTTGCTTACTGAGTTTTGCTTCTGCTTCTTTACGAGCAGTAATATCGTTACGAATAGCCACATATTGTTGAGGTTTACCTTGAGTATCTAACAAGGGGACAATAGTTGTATCCACCCAATAATATGTTCCATCTTTTGCTACATTTTTAATTTCTCCTTTCCAAACTTTTCCTTGGCTAATAGTTAGCCACATCTCTTTAAAAAAATCCTTGGAGTGATAATCAGAATTGATGATTTTATGAGTTTTACCAATGAGTTCTTCTGGTTGATATTGAGATATTTGACAAAACTTATCATTAACATATTCAATAATTCCTGTATGGTTTGTTACAGCAACAATAGAAGACTGGTCTAAAGCAAATTTTATATCTGCTACTTCTTTGAGAGATTTTTTCAGTGCTATTTCTGCTTCTTTACGAGCAGTAATATCATATTGATTATTCGGCAAGAATTCCATAGTCTTAAAAATTTATAATCATCTTAACGTTATGCAGATAATAGTTGATTTGTAAAGTGCGTAAGTCCTGGTATTATGTTGTTTACTGCATTTTAACTAGATTGCCTTTTAAATGCATTGAGAGATACTACTGAAGTGTATAATTATTTAATAAAATTCAATTTAAACGATAACATAGTTACTTGAAAAAAGAACAGTATTTATACTGAAAAACTTTATGCTTCCTATCCGCATGTTTAGTGGATAACGCTCTTCTATGACTCTGGCGAAAGAATAATCAAGGTGACTAGTGCAGTTTGCGCTGCTTCATATGAAATTGGAAGTCCCACAGCAGGATTTTCGTGGAAGGGTGCTGAGTCTGACTGAACAGGTGGAGTGGTGCTGGCAGCATTGGCAACCATCAGAGGGACTGGCGTTGATTATACTAGACGATGTCACATCTTGGTATGAATTTACACGCGCGTAAAGTCGCAAAGGCGCAAAGAGAAAGAGTTTTAAAATACCCCATTTTTTCATTTCATACTTCAATTCAGCAACGCCCTAATTCCAAACACCAAACAACTTTCAACTTTCAACAATTTATTCGTTAAGATTAATTATTACACTCTCGACTCAAAACAAGATGTCCATTCGGGAGTTGATACACGCCTTGGGGTTCGACAATGGGGTCGCCCTTGCGCCATGGACGTGATGTAGAGACGCGATAACCCTTGTCTCTAGCAGGTAAACTACGCACTTCCCCAGTGGGATAGGATGAAACTGATACATTCCCAGGACGATTTGGGAAACCATCAGCACCAGTAATAAAGAAAGTGCCCCCCTGCTTTTGTTTAGTGCGTGCAATGCAGCTATTGGCAATTAAATTCTCAACATTTACTAACTCGCCAGACAAGGTGGATAACCCCTGAGTTGGGTCATTATTGGGGATGTTGAGTTGTACTGTACCAGCACTACCAAATTCTGAACTTGCGGTGATGTCGGAAGTTTGTGGGTTTTGTTTGTCGCGAAATTGAATCCCATAGACGCCTGTAGCGTTAATTTGGACTCTACCACCAATGCCAGTGTAAGCATTAGCAGTGATGTGGCTGCTTTCATCTGGGAAAGCGACGATGAAACCATTGGGACTGTTGATAGTGATGTTACCACCATTACCGCCTGCATTGGCAGTCCCCGCAGAGGTGGAGATGAGACT
>JADQBA010000197.1 GCA_016903675.1 Stigonema ocellatum SAG 48.90 = DSM 106950
GTTTCTCCGGGTTTCTCCAGTTTCTCAAGCCGTCAACTATCCTTAACCGAACGGTATTGGTACGAATTCAGTATTTTTACGAGATTGTGAGACTACATTTTCGGAATTTTATTGAGCGATCGCCCAAAGGGCAGTGGCGAAGCCAATCGCCCACAATGATGTCGCCACTCCTGCGCTACAGTCCAACTCTCATCACTAGTAGTCTGGCAACCTTCTTTAAGCTTGGTTTGTGATAATTTGTTCGTAGTAAGGACTTTAGTCCTCGTATTTTTGAGGACTCAGGACTACTACAAACCCATCAAAGTTGACTAGCCAGCCTACTAGCACCACCAATTTTTGGTCAAATCCGAATTTGTCTTCAACGGCTGTTTTTTAGTACATTGTGAGAGAATATATTTGCTCGCAATCAACAGCAGGAGGCGTATGAGTCCTGAACAATTGCTTTTGGAGAAATGGAGATCGCTCCCCCCGGACAAGCAACAAGAAGCCATTGATTTTGTGGAGTTCTTGAAATTCAAGACAACTTCTACCACTGCGCATAAAGCCGAACCGAAGTCAAAGCCTCTTTTGGGCGAACGGTTGCGGAATATCCGTGAAGAAATTGTTGCCTCTGGTGTGTCGTTGCTGGATTGGGAAGGAGTGGAACGTGAAAAAGCCTCGCGTAGAGGTGGATATCGAGAAGACGCTGAATGACTCGCACATTTATCGATTCAGGCGTACTCATTGCAGCAGCACGGGGCGAGGGAGCAATTGCCCAAAGGGCACTGACAATTCTTCTAGATCCAAACCGAGAGTTGGCGTCCAGCATCTTTCTAAAACTAGAGGTGCTACCGAAAGCAATTTATAACAATCGAACCAGCGAAGTTAGGTTCTATGAGGAATATTTTGATGCAGTCTCGTACTGGGCAACGTCCGTTGATCAAATCATCCAGAACGCATATCGAGAGGTTACTGAATCAGGATTGGGAGCAATGGATGGCCTTCATGTCGCAGCAGCCGTTTCAGTCAGTGCAGTAGAATTTATTACGAACGAGAAGCCCGAAAAGTCAATTCACCGCACTAAGAGCATACAAGTTATCTCTATTTGGTCTAATAGTAACACCTCATGACTATAACAGGGCTATTTCATTAGGGGGAAGTAGAGAGTAGGGAATTTCTTATTTCCATGCTCAATATTCCTAATTCATAACTTTTTACAACCCATTCCCAATCAAAATAAACGGTGCCCAATGATTCGGATAAGCACCAGTCCAGAAACCCGCACCAGCCCAGAAACCCGGTAAATAAGTGCGAAACCGGGTTTCTCCAGTTTCTCCAGCCGTCAACTATCCTTAACCGAACGGTATTGGTACGAATTCAGTATTTTTACGAGATTGTGAGACTACATTTTCGGAATTTTATCGAGCGATCGCCCAAAGGGCAGTGGCGAAGCCAATCGCCCACAATGATGTCGCCACTCCCGCGCTACAGTCCAACTCTCATCACTAGTAGTCTGGCAACCTTCTTTAAGCTTGGTTTGTGATAATTTGTTCGTAGTGAGGACTTTAGTCCTAATCGTTAGGGCTGACTACAGTTGACAGTCAACCGTCAACTGTAGTCAGCGAAAAACTTGATATTAGGACTTACGCATTGACAGAGAGAATCAACTGTGCATTATCTCTCGTTACAAGGCTCTGCCTTGTAATGCTCTTGTAGGAGGCTCTGCCTCCGTTAACCCAGGAGGCAGAGCCTCCTTGATCTCATTCCCAGGCAGAGCCTGGGAACGAGGCAGAGCAAGAGTTTTAGGTTAATAAGCTTGGTATTCACATACAAGGCTCAATTTGTAAAGTGCGTAAGTCCTAGATATTTACAAATCATTTAGGACTGCTATAGGAATCATAATCAAGGCGGAGCACAAATTGAACTACCGATACCTCACAGCCTCTTCTCTATTTTGAACCAATTTCCTAGAGTCTTAAAGCCCCAATAATTATGAGTAATGATTTCTGGAGTCAAGTGAAGTCCAAGTATCTCTTAGGAGAGCTAATACACGGCAAGGTAGAGTACCATGCTCCCTTCGGAATTTTCGTCGATATTGGTGATGTAAACGTCAGAGGACTTGTCCAGATTACTGATTTTGTCGATACGGGGGATATGACACCCCAGATGTATCTTGATGTTGGCTCACCAATAGGCGCAGTTGTGATTGGCTACACAGAAGATAAACGAAACCAAGTTTGGTTGAGTGTAAAACCTAGTGTACTGCTCTCATTCGCTTGTACATCTGAAGATGCCAGTTGTAAGTGAGCAGTTATAACGCAAGCGATGCCACAGGCAAGCCGCTCCGCGTCTACGCACTACGGCATTATAACTAGAGTATATATAGAATATTGGGCAGGAAAGTAAGATGAATACAGCCATCCTTGAGCAAGTGATCGAGCAACTGAAAGTTATGCCTCAAGACTTGCAACAGGCTCAAAAGTTCAAGGTGTTCCAGGTTCGCAATTGCTACGTTTTGCTGGTGCAATACCAGCTGAGGACATACAGTTGATTCGCGAAGCAATTGAACAAGACTGTGGTTAGCTCATTTAATGACGTTATTAACGAAGCACTTAACTCAGGCGACCCTAAAAAGGTTTTAGAAGGTATAGTAGCTAATGCCATCATTCAAGCAGGATATGAGTTAATAAGCTTCAATAAAGAAGTGGGTATGAATGGCTCAATTGGTGAAATTGATGTAGAAACAGCTAACGTTATCATCGAAGTAACAACCCAGACCTCCCGCAAGTTAAAGCAAATTAAAAAACTAAGATCAAATCTTGATTTAAATCCATTAAGTAAAGCAGTGATTCTCTATGCACCTAATTACAAATTAACTGCGGCTCAAGATATCATCAATGTCGGGGGTTATGTAGTTCGTACTCAAGAGTAATTATTAGAATTAATGTCCATAGTAGGAGCATAATCAATGCCAGAACCTATTTCTCTAATTTCCAGTGCTGATATTAAGCCTGAGGAATTTACTAATTTTTTACGGCAAGTAGGAGCAGTGTTGCATCCTGATAATTTGTATGATGGATGTTTGTCTAAGGGGAACCTCCATGTTTGGATTGCTTTAGATAATAGTGAGCTAAAAAACTTTGATGCTGATGAAATTGAGTTAATTACGCAACAGCTTGGTAGTAGTCCACAAACTCATATACTGCTTGATATCAGTAAAAAACTAGGCAGTGAACAAATAGCACTTGAGTTTGCCTGTAAGTTGGCTACCCGATGGAATTGCGTTATCTACGACTATGACCAAAAAATTCATTCAAGACAAGAATTATTAGATTTGTGCCAAATAGCTTAAGGTAAAAATATTCTGGGCGTATAGCTGTTGGGCGATTTCCTGACGGATTGCTTGTTCGCCTTGACTAAGAGAATCCGGCGATATTTGTAGGTTAATGGGAGCGACAAATTGACTCATCATTCGCCTCGACGGTAAGCCTCAATCTCTGCGGCAATTTCTTCTTCTGTGATTTCCTGTACTCCTGGAATTGCCAGAGTGAGGTCAAACAAATCTCTAACTTTTTTACTAATTTCTGCTCTCTCATTATTTTTAGCACAAATAATCACTTCAACCCGTTGTCCTGGCTGAAATGGTAAATTAGATAAAACTACATTATTAGGGTCTTCAATTGTGACATATGTTTTGTAAACGTTCATTTTAACTTAATCCTTACTTGAAAAAAATATGTTTTTACCGAGCGATTGCCCAAAGGCCAGTGGCAAATCCGATCGCTCACCGTCTGAGTACGATTCGTCATGATGATCGCATTTACGTGATTAAAGCTTTTGCCATTGTGATTGTAAGATGGTAAATCGCAAGTCTGAAAAAAAATCTAATTCTGTACAATAGATTTGGTGCAGTGTTTATCGAAAACGAGATCATTATGACAATGAGCATCACGATTGAGGAAGCCACTACCAGCCTCCTTGATTTGCTAGATCGGGTTAGCAAAGGTGAAGAGATTAGCATTCTTAAAGATGGTCAAGAGATTGCGAGGCTTGTTCCTGCATTGCCAGTGTTGCCACCTAGAGTTCCGGGTACTGCGGCTGGAATGATTACAATTGGACCAGATTTTGACGAACCCTTACCTGATGATATTTTAGCAGCTTTTGTTGCATGAGGGCACTTCTAGATACCCACGCATTCCTTTGGTGGGTGACGAATAACCCGCAGCTATCGTCAACTGTAAAATCTATCCTGCGCGATCGCAATAACCAGTTGCACCTTCTCAATAAGGATAGGGTGGGCTTTAGCCCCTACAAACGGTGTGGTTCATTTAGGTGAAAACTGCTGTAATCTCTTGCAGATGGTCAGCTTATTTCTACCGCGTTGTACTAGTTTAGTTGCTTTGAGGATACATAAAGGTCGCGCAGTGGTTTGCCACGAGGCATCACCAATGGTTAACTCTTTGCTATCCTATATATGTAAACTACTTTTCAATGATTATGGTTAACACTTATGGCAGGGAGAAAGAAACTTGATCGCACTAATCTCCATGCAAGAGTTGCACCGGGAACAGGAGATAAGCTCAAAGAAATCGCGCAATTACTAGGATATATCTATGATAGCGAAGGGTCAACAGGTCAGTTATTAGATGCTATAGCCAATGGTGAATTAATATTAATCTCCACTAAAAATAGAAGTGAAACTTCTAAAAGTAGCTAATTTTATTATACATAAGTGGTGGAAAATAAATTTGGGTACATTTAATGTCCCCAGTCGTCCAAAAAAGGTGGTACATGATGATAAGTTCAAATACAACAGTTGTTCATCCTGTTTACTACCGAATTATTGAGCGTCGTGGTAACGGTTGGGCTTTTAAAGAAGGTGAATCATTCGTTAATTGGTTTAATGAGCCAATTGAGCCACAATTCGATTTATTTGCAGCCTTCGACACTTCTATGAAGAAGGTTGCCATTGAGCTATTTAGAATTAACGGTGGCAAGCAAGGTTATTATATAGCTAACATACTGGATAAAAAATACTACTATTGTGGTACCGAGTGGTTAGATGTGAAAGCCAAACTTCAAGAATTGGGGATTGGTAGACCCGACCCAATGTCAGCCTGAAGACTGACCCTGGATGCCAAGATTGGTCAGTAGAGAGTTATAGGACTTACGCATTGACAAAAATCATCAGATATGATGTAGGGGCGTATTGCAATACGCCCTTACTCAACGTTTGATTTTTCCACGAATGAGAGAGTTTGCAATTTGGCTGCTTCCTGAGATTCGTGTGCATCGTCGTTAGTTTCACCTTGACACTCCCCATGCCTAAAGGCAAGGGGATTCTGTAAGAGTTTCAGCCGTATCTCCTACATATCCGACTGTCGGAGTTTCCCACACATTGGCGGTGATTCCCTTAGGCGTGGTTCCTGGACTCAACCCACTTGGGATTGATAACTTCCGAGGCGTGACTTTCCCCCAGTCCGGGGGTAGGGTCCAAAATAATTGACCTGTTTGACTCTATGTATAGCACGAAGCTCACACTAGAGTCAACTGACAATCCGTGCGAAGCTCTCGCAAAAAAACATAGATTTTTGACGGGGACTGAAGTCCCCAAGAGTGCTTACCCCATGTCTGAAGTCATTTGCTCTGCGCCCTAAGATTTTCGGTCACCATCATCAGCCTCAGCTACTTGCACAATGTTGTCAGAGGGGGAGGCGTAAACCGTTCGTACTACCGCACCAATACCCAAAGCTGATCGTAGAGACGCGATTAATCGCGTCTCTACAAGGGTTGTGGAAAATTACAAATCTGTAACTAAACGTAATTCATTACTAAATTCGGCGTTGGTGAATTTTTTATCATCATCAGTATCTTTTCGAGTTTTTGACAATTGTTGAATAATCTGTATGACTGCTACTTGCTTTAGATAACTTCAACTATGCTCAAAAAAATTTCACGTTTTTGGTTGCGTCGTGTAAATCCTCGTTTGGCTTCCTTAATCGCTACAATTGGCGTTGTTGGACTTGCCATTTGTCTGATCATCCTTTTTGTTTTAGCAAAGCTTGCTGGAGAAGTGCTAGAGGGAGAAGCTTTTGCATTTGATACGTCTTTTTTGTTATGGCTGCACCAATTCGCCAATCCGAATTTAGATAATGTCATGCTGACCATAACTCACTTGGGCGATCCTAACATAGTGGTGATTGTCGTCGGAGTGACTTTAGGAACACTTTGGTGGCGACATTACCGAGAAGAAGCGAAAATTTTTGTACTCGCTTGTCTGGGTGCTTTGATCCTGAATACAGGACTAAAGCTTGCTTTTGGCAAAGTTCGCCCCCAACTTTGGCATCAACTCATCTCTGAAACATCTTTTAGCTTTCCTAGCGGTCATGCTCTAGGATCTTTAGTATTGTACGGGTTTCTCGCTTATGCACTCGCAATCCACTATCCCAAACAAGCCAAATTCATCTATAGTTTTGCAGTAGTTTTGATTGCTGCTATTGGCGTCAGTCGGCTGTATTTGGGAGTACACTGGCCCACTGATATAATTGCAGGCTACGGAGTAGGATGTTTGTGGCTGATGATGTGCATCACAATGCTGAAACTGCAAAAGTAGAGACACAGCGCTACAAAAATTCTGGTAAATAAGCTAACCATTGTAACAGCAATATGAAAATCTTACTCATCGAAGATGACGATCGCATTGCCGAACCTTTAGCTGAAGAACTCACCCATCAACGCCATGTTGTAGACACAGCATTGGATGGACTTCAGGGCTGGGAATATGCAAACTCTATAGAATATGATTTGATTTTATTAGATTTAATGCTACCAAAAATCGATGGAATTACCCTCTGTAAGCGTCTGCGTTCAAGTCAATATAAAGGTTTAATTTTCATGTTAACTGCAAGAGATACAACTACAGATAAAGTCATTGGTTTAGATGCAGGCGCTGATGATTATTTAGTTAAGCCATTTGAAATAGAGGAATTAGCCGCTAGAATTAGGGCTTTATCGCGTCGCAGCAGAGAACTCAAAGAGTCTGTCTTAAATTATGGAGAACTACAACTTAATCCAAGTACTTGCAATGTGACTTACAAAGGAAAGCCATTATCTCTGACACCTAAAGAATATATGATTTTAGAAGTTTTTTTAAGGAATCCTAACCACGTGTTTAGTCGTTCAGCACTTTTGGATAAGTTATGGGAAGTAGAGCAGATATCTGGAGAGGAAACAATCAAAACTCATCTGACAAATTTGCGTAAGAAGCTTAGATTAGCAGGCAGCAAAGAAGATTTAATCGAGACAGTTTATGGCATAGGCTATCGTCTAAATAAGCTTTTTGATATCCATTAGGGGGTGATTTTTTGTGTTCGAGAAAATCCGCTATCAATTACTATTATATTATTTAGCTATCTTAGTATCGATATTAGGAACATTTACGGTTGCAGTTCGTGTTGTTTTTACTCAAAGCTTGAAAAAACAGACAGTAGAAAAGCTAACAGCTTTAGGACAGGGTGCTGCTGCCAATGTAGAGGTGGAAAAGGGAAAAATTCAAGTAACAAGTGATTTATATTCAAAAACTTTAATAGATGGCGACCACGCTTTAGAGTGGTTTGATATTCAAGGTAATGTAATTGCTAAACAAGGAAAATATATATTAAAATTGCCACTTCCCGGAAAAGATAAAGTTCAAATACAGACAGGTAAGAAGCGTGTAGAAGGTGTGACTTTACCTGTAATCAACAGTGAGAATGGTCAGGTAGTTGGTTATGTGAGGGCGAGTCAATCCTTAGAAGAATTTGACGAAAATATTAATAAATTAGATTTGGGTCTAGGTGGTGGAATAGTTTTAGCTTTAGTTCTGAGTAGTGTTGGCGGAGTGATTTTAACCTCTAAGGCAATGCAGCCAATTGAGGAGAGTTTTCAGCGATTGAAACAGTTTACTGCGGATGCTTCTCATGAACTACGCAGTCCACTCATGGCAATTAAAAGCAATGCGGCAGTAGCGCTGAAGTATGCGGAGGGAATGCGGGAAAGTGATGCCAAAAAATTTCAGGCGATCGCCAGTGCTACTAACCAAATGACCAGCCTGACTGAAGATTTGTTATTGTTAGCTCGCGCTGACCAAATTCTCACTCCTAAACGAGATACTGTTAATTTAACAGAGATATTAAATAACTTAGTGCAACTGGATCAATCTCAAGCTCAAACAAAACAAATCAATCTGAAAGCTGACTTAAAAGGGAGTTTGTACCTGCTAGGCGATACAGTTCAAATCACAAGGCTATTTGCCAATTTAATTGATAACGCACTGCAATACACCTCAGTAGGTGGTAGCGTGGAAGTCCAAGCAAGGCAAACAGGTGCTTATTTGTATATCAATGTCAAAGATACGGGAATTGGCATTGCACCAGAACATCTCCAGCAGGTTTTTGAGCGGTTTTGGCGGGCGGATCAAGCACGTTCTTATCGGGATGGCGGTTCTGGATTAGGACTAGCGATCGCTCAATCTATTGTCCATAACCACGGTGGATTGATTACTGTTACGAGTCAAATGGGCGTTGGTAGCTGTTTCACTGTACGTTTGCCAGCCGATCAACCTTTGTAGATAGAAACACCATCTTTCCAAGTTCTTGACTTTTGCTCTCTAGAGTAAAACTACAAACCAAGAGTTTGGGAACTTCACTCATGAAAACCTCAACCAAAATTTTTTTAGTTATTGTTGTTGGCATTTTGGGATTGCGTGTAAGTCAACGCGTTGAAGCCAACCAATTGAACCGTGTTGTTGCAGTGAAGCCTGATCATAGTGCTGTCACCCAAAAGACGGAAGCAACGGATGGAGATGGCGAGGCTGATGATGCTACAGAACCGCCCGAAAATGAACAATCTGAGGCGAAAGAGAATGAAGCCAAGTCACAGGAAAGTTATCGTCATCGGCCTTCAGGCAATATGAACAGACTATGAAAAAATCAAGCTTCTTCATTCTAATTGTATTGCCTCTCTGTTCGCTGATAGCGGTTACAATTCCTTGCACCCGAATTGCAGCCGACATTCAGCACAAAAACAACCACGAAAGGGACGAAGTTAGCTACACTCATTCGTTGCCAGTGACAATGAATTCCAGCTTTATCAATCCCTTGGCTGAAGTATTTGGCGAAGTCTCTGTGGGCAAAAGGATCTTCGTTGCTAACAATACTATTCTGCGTGCAGACCCCGGTGGTCGCATTTGCATTGACAGTGAAACTAACTTCCAAGATAATATTATATTCTTGGCACTGCGCGGTCACCCTGCTCCCTCGTCAACATGCGGGGCGCTTGCAAGTAGTACTGAAGAGCAAGTTAGCATTGCCCACCAAGCGAAAATCAAGAACTCAAAAATTGGTAAATTCACCTTTATAGGTTTCCGTGCCAGCCTAGACAATGTTGTGCTAGAAGACGGCGCATTTGTGATGCATGGTGCAACCCTGTCTAATGTGCGCATAGGCAAGAATAGGCTTGTGCCAATCGGAACAGTCATCAAGACCCAGGCGCAAGCGGATGCTTTACCGCTGAAAACGGAAGAAAATTCCAAATTTCAGCACGAAGTACTGGAGGTGAATAAAGAGTTTGCTGAAAACTACAGCGAACTTTACAAGCAGGGAGGATATGACGCAGTGAGTGGTGTTAGTCCTGCACCAAAGACCTCTTGGAACCCTAATCCCGTGAAGCCGACTCTTGGTAAGAATGTGAAGGTGGAAGAATTCGCTTGCATTGTTGGGGATGTGAGGCTAGGCAGCAACAGCACCGTGGGACGGCGCACTTCGATTCGCGCCGATGAAGGCTCACCAATTATGATTGGGGAAAAGGCTAATATTGAGAGTCGGGTTACGTTCCATGCACTCAAGGGTACTAGCATTCGCATCGGTAAGAATCTGAATACAAGCGATAATATTGTCTTTCACGGACCACTCGAAGTCGGAGATAACTTGAAGGTGGAGGATGATGCAATCTTATTCCGTTCTCAAATTGGCAATAACGTGACTATCGGTCATGGGGCGATAGTAGTTGGTGTGAAACTGCGTGACGGCGTGAAAGTGCCATCCAATGCAGTTATCACCACCCAACAGCAAGCAGATGTACTGAAATAAAGTGGATTTCAACCGGGTGAGACAGACCTAATTGTAGGGCGTTGCTGAATTTAGTAATGAATTACGTTTAGTTACAGATTTGTAATTTTCCACAACCCCTGTAGAGACGCGATTAATCGCGTCTCTACGATCAGCGTGATTTTCACAATTCATATCTTGATTCAGCAACGCCGCAATCCCAAATCCAAAATCCCTCAGCTAAACTGCTCCTCTGCATCCAAGTTAAACAACGTTTGCAAGGTTTGCATACAACGCTGTCTTGCCTCAACATCTTGCTGCGCTCGCAACTGCACCATGGGGTCGTGTAAAATTTTGTTAACAATTCCCCGTGTTAAGGCTTCGATGACTTCTTGATGTTTTTCAGCGAATTCTGAACCCAATCTTGACAAGGCTTTTTCTAGTTCTTGTTCGCGAATGGTTTCGATTTTATTTCGCAGACAACTGATGGTGGAGACAGTTTCGAGCGATCGCCACCAAACATCAAAGGTTGATACTTCTTCTTCTAAAAGTCCTTCAGCCTCCTGCGCCATTTTGCGACGGCTTTCCTGGTTTTGCGCCACCACCGCCTTCAAATCATCCACATTAAACGCCTGTACATTTGTGAGTTCGTTGACATCTGCATGGACATTACGTGGCACGGAAATATCAAATATCATCAAATGTTGGCTTGGTTCTAAAACCATTTCTAATTTGCTGCGATCGAGTATTGGCTCTGTAGCTGAAGTGCCTGTGAACACCAAGTCGCTTTCTGAAATTACTGTCATCATTTCCGAAAGCGAATGAACTTGAATTGGTTGAGAAGGAAACTGACGAGCCAATTCCTCTGCTTTTTCCAGAGAACGATTTAAAATCCGAATTTGCACAGCGCCTTTGGAAACTAAGTGTTGCACCAGCAGCCGCGACATTTTACCAGCGCCGATAATTCCCACACGACAAGCAGCTAAATTTTGCACTTTCATTTGTGCTAACTCCACCGCAGCCGAACTGATGGAGACTGCGCCAGTACCAATGCTGGTTTCAGTCCGAACCCGCTTACCTGCTGTCAGCGCTTGTTTAAATAATTTATTCAAAATCGTTTTAATACCGTTATGTTGCTGTCCCAGTTTGTGAGTATGCTTGACCTGAGCCAGAATTTGACCTTCTCCAAGTACTAAGCTATCCAAACCAGCTGCTACCCGCATCAAGTGCATGACTGCATCTTGATGTAGCAACATGAATAGGTGTTGCCGCAGAGACTGTATTGGTAATTTACTATGTTCCGAAAGAAACTGAGTAACTTCCCTCATACCCTGTTCTGTTTCATGAGCTACTACGTAAATTTCCAGGCGGTTACAAGTGCTCAGTACTGCGACTTCTACAATATGGGGATAGCTGACTAGGTGCGCGATCGCGCTTTCCATTTGTGGTTCTGGAATACTCAGCTTTTCCCGGACTTCTACTGGGGCTGTTTTATGGCTTAACCCCACTACTGCTATATTCATCTGCTAAATGGTAATTACTAATTGGGAATAGGGAATAGGGAGTAGGGAATAGGGAGTAGGGAATAGGGAATAGGGAATAGGGAGTAGGGAGTAGGGAGTAGGGAGTAGGGAGTAGGGATTGGAGAATACGATGATGTCCTAATCCCCATTCCCCACTCCCCATTCCCCATTCCCCATTCCCCATTCCCCACTCCCCACTCTTATTGTTACCGCAGTTGCAGAACCTTGGGTTCTTCAAACAAATGGATTGTATCGACAAATCGAGCAGTTTGCGACTGGCTGGAAATAACTAAACTTTGAGTCCTTGCGCCTCCGTTGAAGAAGCGAACGCCTTCCATCAGAACTCCAGGAGTAATGCCACAAGCTGCAAATAGTACTGTCTGGCCAGAAGCTAATTCCTCAGCATTGTAAGTCCGATCTGCGTCTGTAATGCCCATTTCCTTAAGTCTTGCGAGATTGCCTTCTCTGCTTTCTCCAATCAAACCTGTTTTCACTACTTCTGGATCGTAGATCAGTTGCCCTTGGAAGTGTCCACCCAAGCAACGGAGAGCAGCGGCGGAAATCACACCTTCGGGTGCTGCACCAATACCCATTAGGGCGTGGATGTTTGTACCAGCAAAGGCGCAGGAGATGGCGGCGGAAACGTCACCATCACTAATCAGTCGCACTCTTGCTCCTGCGGTGCGAATTTCCTCAATGAGTTCTTTGTGGCGAGGACGATCCATCACCACTACCACCAATTCCTCAACAGCACGGTCTAAACACTCAGATAGAATCTTGAGGTTTTGAGTCGCGGTCTTGTTTATATCTACATGACCGCGTGCTGGGGCAGGAGCTGCTAACTTCTTCATATAGAAGTCAGGCGCAGCAAATAAACCTCCTTTTTCGGAAATTGCCAATACCGCCATCGCGCCATTTTGACCGTAGGCTACAAGGTTCGTACCTTCGCAGGGGTCAACGGCGATGTCAATTTCAATGAGTTCGTCCGGGTTGCAGAAGTCTTTGGCATCTTCACGGGTGCAAATGCCGACTTCTTCCCCAATATAGAGCATGGGTGCTTCGTCCCGTTCCCCTTCGCCGATGACAATGCGACCCCGCATATGAATTTTGTTCATCCGCTCCCGCATGGCTTCTACAGCCACTTCATCAGCGGTGTTTTTCTCGCCTTTGCCCATCCAACGGGAGGATGCGATGGCGGCTTGCTCAACTACCTCAATAATCTCTAACCCAAGTGTATTTTCCACAAACTCTGCCCTCTGGTGTTGCTTGATGTTGCGTCTTTTCATCTAGCTCTTTCAGTTTTAAAGTCTACCAAAGGGTGGATACATGTGGAGATAGGCTAGAGAAAGCTGAGATAAAATTTATCAGACTAGAACTATGCTGGACTTTCTCAATCCTCTTTTAGGTCGTCATCCAGAGCGTGTTAAAGCGAACGTAGAAATTTATACTTGGCAAACGTGCCCTTACTGTATCCGCGCCAAAATGCTGCTGTGGTGGAAAGGTGGGAAATTCACCGAATACAAAATCGACGGTGACGAAGCAGCCAGAGCTAAAATGGCAGAACGTGCTAACGGACGCCGTACAGTACCGCAAGTTTTCATTAATAATCAGCATGTTGGCGGCTGTGATGACCTTTATCAGTTAGACTCACTCGGTCAACTCGACTCCCTCCTCGCCTAAATTGGGGAGTGGGGAATGGGGAGTGGGGAGTGGGGAATGGGGAATGGGGAATGGGGAATGGGGAATGGGGAATGGGGAATGGGGAATGGGGAATGGGGAATGGGGAATGGGGAATGGGGAATGGGGAATGGGGAATGGGGAATGGGGAATGGGGAGTGGGGAATGGGGAATGGGGAATGGGGAATGGGGAATGGGGAATGGGGAATGGGGAATGGGGAAAAAATTTGCTACTCCCCCACTCCCTACTCCCTACTCCCCACTCCCGACTCCCCACTCCCGACTCCCCACGCCCCACTCCCCCACTCCCCCACGCCCCACTCCCCACTCCCCACTCCCTTAAGATTCTGTTAATTACCTACTCAGAATATCTGATACATCTACAATGGATGAATCACGCATTAGAATTGGCGCAACCAGCGGGTGATAGGGGTGAGATTCCCCTTTGTGCTGTTATTATTGATTCATCTGGAAAATGGATTGCG
>JADQBA010000433.1 GCA_016903675.1 Stigonema ocellatum SAG 48.90 = DSM 106950
GGTAAGAACATCAACTTGAACGGACAGTCAATTCTAGTAGGTGATACTCTAGGCGATACAAATGGAGGCACAACCAGAATTAGCGGTGAAAACATAGTTGTCGATCAATCCCTCATCAGCAGTAACACTTACGGTTCAGGTTCGGGAGGAAAAATTAAACTGGATGCCAACAATATCACCTTGAATAATAAGGGTAGCGTGGTCGTTCAGACACAGGGCACAGGTGACGGAGGAACAATCAATGTGCTTGGAAAAAATTCTTTGCAGATTGACGGTCAAAACGTTGAAGGTCAAAACGTTAGACAAGGCGCAGCGCTTGCTAGTAGTGCACAGCCAAATAGCACAGGTAAAGCCGGAGACGTCAACGTTCAGGTAACAGGTCCAATAGAGCTACGTAATGTAGGTATAACTGCTTACACGTCTGTGGGCGCAGGAGGTAATGCAGGAAACATCAACATAACTGGCAATTCTTTAGTTCTGCAAAAAGCGAACGTATCTGCTAGTACCAGAAACACAGGTAAAGGCGGAGATATCAACATTCATATCGCAGACTCTTTAAAGGTAGCTTCGACGGGAATAACAACCGATACCTCTGGTACAGGTGATGCCGGAAAAATCAATATTACTGCTAATTCTTTTCAAATTAAAGGTGTGGGCATCAGTAGTAATGCGGGTGTCAATAATAGCACAGGGAAGGCTGGAAAAATCAACGTGGTGGTAGATAGCACAGGGAAGGCAGGAGAAATCAACATTGACGCAGGTTCAATAGAAGTCGGGGTAGGAGGTGGGTTCAATACAAATACTTATGGTAAGGGTGACGCAGGAACAATCAATATTAAGGCAAATTCTTTTGTCCTCAAAGGTGGCGGGGTCACTAGCAATACAATGGAAAATAGCACAGGGAACGCTGGGGATATTACAGTGAATGTCGCAGGTCAATTGACAATAGACACAGCATTGATAAATACCAATACCTCTGGCACAGGTGATGCCGGAAAAATCAACATTACTGCTAATTCTTTGCAAGTTGCACGTGCGGGCATCAATAGCAGGACATCTGAAAATAGCATAGGGAAAGCTGGAGATATCA
>JADQBA010000220.1 GCA_016903675.1 Stigonema ocellatum SAG 48.90 = DSM 106950
AGAAAAACCAAAAGCCAAACCACCATCTCAAGGTAAGGTTGTAGAAATTAACCCAGCAACAGGTTGGGTGTTCAACGGTAATGGGGACGTCACTCTCATCTCCCAAAAGGAGATGTCCAATGGTTTGCAGTCCACTCCTACGACCTGTCAAACATCCCAATAGAATCTGTCCAGAGAATATTTGAAAGTTCTATAAATCAACAGCTTCTAGAAGGAGTCTGTTTGATTAGTCTGATGGGTTTGGGCGTATAGAATCGTGGTTTAACTGGCGCTGAAGCGCTACTACAAACTAAGAGATTACTCGGTGATAACTGGGAGGAATATGAGTTTCTTATTTCCCACTGATGCACAGCGGATATTTACGCGTATTTACTTTATAATAGCATCAAACTAGAGCTATTGTGACAGATTTTATGAAACCCAACTCTCTAACAAACCTGAACCGTCGGCAATTTTTAATACGCGCAACCCTGACAAGTGGTGGAATTATTGCCACCAACCTTTTTTCAAAATCATTAGCCAAAGCACCTGCTATTATCACATCTGACAAAATACGTCCCTCCATACCTTATGGAGTTGCTAGCGGTGACATCAATGGCAAGAACGCTGTTATTTGGAGTCGCAGCGATCGCCCAGCCAAATTGATTGTAGAATATGCTACCGACCAATCCTTCCGTGGTGCACGGCGTGTTGTTGGACCAAATGCCTTAGAAGACAGCGACTTTACCGCACGAGTTTATCTCAACGATCTGCCACTTAATGAGCAGATTTTTTACCGAGTATTCTTCCAAGATTTAGATAATACAAAAATTTTCAGCGCACCCGTTACAGGTACATTCCGAACTCCCCCTGCATATCGCCGAGATATCTTATTTGCTTGGTCTGGAGACACAGCAGGTCAGGGATGGGGTATTAATCCTGAGTTTGGAGGCATGAAAATTTACGAATCTATACGTAAACTGAATCCCGACTTTTTTATCCATTCTGGAGACAACATTTATGCTGATGGTCCCATTCAATCAGAAGTAACCCTCGACGACGGTAGCATCTGGAAGAACATCACCACACCAGAAAAATCAAAAGTAGCAGAAACCCTAGCAGAGTTTCGTGGCAACTACAAATATAACCTCCTAGATGAGAACATCCTTCGCTTCAACGCCGAAGTTCCCCTACTAGTACAATGGGACGACCACGAAACCCGCAACAACTGGTATCCAGGGCAAATAATTGTCAATGACGACCGCTACACAGTCAACGACGTTTCCTTACTTGCAGAACGCGCAAAGCAAGCCTTCTTAGAATACACTCCCATTCGCTTTAACAAAGAAGATCCTAAAAGAATATACCGCTCCTTCAAGTATACCCAATTACTGGATATTTTTATGCTTGATGAGCGCACCTACCGGGGACCAAACACAGAAAATCGTCAGACACAAGCAAGTGCAGAAACGGCATTTATTGGCGAGACACAAGTACAGTGGTTAAAAAAACAGTTGCTCAAATCAACAGCAACATGGAAAGTCATTGCTAGTGATATGCCTATTGGACTCATAGTTCCAGATGGTCCAGTTAACTTTGAAAACTTTGCCAACGGAGACGGTCCAGCATTAGGACGTGAACTAGAACTTGCTGACTTGCTACAGTTCATCAACCGAAAAAATATCAAAAATGTCGTCTGGTTAACAGCAGATGTACATTATGCAGCAGCACACTATTACGACCCTAACAAAGCTCAATTTACCGACTTCAAACCCTTCTGGGAATTCGTAGCAGGTCCCCTCAACTCTGGGACATTCGGTCCAAACCAACTCGACAATACCTTTGGTCCACAGGTCAAGTTCAACAGCATACCTCCAGATCTCAAACCAAATCGACCCCCAAGCGATGGCTTACAATTCTTTGGCACCGTCAAAATTAATAGCTACACAGAAGTCTTGACAGTAGCATTACACAATCTGTCAGGCGAAATTATATACACCGTAGATTTACAACCAGAATAAACCTGGTAACCTCTTAGTTCGTTCGTAGTAGCGCTGAAGCGCCGCTTCGTTCGTAGTAGCGCTGAAGCGCCGCTTCGTTCGTAGTAGCGCTTTAGCGCCGGTTAAATCGCGGTTTTTTACGTAAACACCCCTTTAACTACTAAACCATGACTCTCCTCAAACGCTGTCTATTACTTCTGTGCTTCTCCCTAGCCTTGTCCGCCTCACTCATCATCGAAACTATCAACCAATCTCATGCTGTTGGCTTCGTTAACTACCTTACTATTGCTGGCGAAAATACAGACCGTTCTCCACTCAACGACAACAGCGGTGGTGCAAACGTTAACCGATTAGGTGGATTTGGCTCCGATTTTTACTACGATCGCTACGAAAATGTTTATTACGGCGTAGCAGACCGAGGACCTGGAGGCGGAACCATCGGCTATGACACACGAGTGCAAAAGTTCTCTCTAGAAGTTAACCCCCGCACTGGCAAGATTAGCAAATTTAAATTGCTGAAAACAATTCTCTTTAAAAAACCTGATGGGACTAACTTTAACGGGTTCAGTCCAGACCTCGACCCCGAAAATGGCAATCCCAGCCTTCAAGGACGTAGCTTAGATCCAGAGGGATTTGTGGTTTCCCCAAAAGGGAACTTCTATGTGTCAGATGAATATGGTCCTTCTATTTATGAATTTAGTCCAAAGGGAATATTTATTCGAGCTTTTCAAACCCCCGACAATTTGCTACCTAGAGATAATCAAGGCAACTTTAATTTTGCTACTGGTCCAGCACTCACCTCGGACCCCATCGTCAGTGGTCGCCAGGGAAACCGAGGATTTGAAGGCTTAACTATCAGCCCTAATGGCAAAAAACTCTTTGCAATACTACAAGACCCTTTAATCAACGAAGGTCAAGACAACCAAGGTAACTCAAGTGGAAGTTACAGCCGCAACTTAAGACTTGTGGAATTTGACACAGCAACAGGTCGAAGCCCAGTGCAATATATCTATCAGCTAGAGAGTGTTGAAGACATCAACTCCCGCGTACCTAATGCTCCTTTCAAATTAAGTTCTCAAGGTAGTAATATTGGAGTCAGCGCTGTCACCGCAGTGAATGACCATAAATTATTAGTCCTAGAACGGGATAACCGGGGTTTTGGAGTAGGAGATACTACGGGAGGGAACCCGCCAGTCAGCACTAAACGCATTTACAAGATTGACTTGAGGGGTGCAACAAATGTCAGCAACATCAGCTTGACCAATACTAACGACCTCCCATCTGACGTACAGCCTGTCAGTAAATCTTCTAGCCCCTTAATTGACATTGCCGCTACTTTACAAGCGAATGGGCAAATAGTGCCAGAAAAAATTGAGTCTTTGGCGATTGGTCCCAAACTTGCAAATGGTTCCTATGCTGTCATCGTGGGTACAGATAACGACTTCAGCGTCACTCAAAATAACTCTGGTACACAATTTGATGTTTGTACTGGTGGTACTCTCTTACCCATCGATAGTGGTTGTCCAGAGGGAGAAAGTTTAATTTCTAGTTACATCTATTCGTTTAAAGTTAGCCCTAAGGAGTTGTAATTTTCCCAAACCCTTGACTTGACGCGACATGTCGCGTCAAGACGTTTTTATGTACTACAAGTTACAAGCTTTTTTTCAGCAAGGGAGAGGCTAGTTACAGCGTATTTCGTAAACACCGTCTCTTGTTTCCCATGGCAAGAACTCTTTAGCTGCAAGTTTTTCGTATCATATTTTATGATGGAGGCTCGGTAAGTGTACAAGGAAGAATCAGGTTTTTCCACAATTAGCTCAGCTTGAATGGTATTTTTTTCTAAACTTGGCTCTATAATTCTCCCTGCAACTTTGTAGTTAAACCAGTCCCATCCGATCTCACACATGAGTTCTCTTTCTAAAACCTGAATTGCCGTTGACAGAATTCCCCAGCCACGGTAAACTAGGTTCAAGCATTTGATATTGCCAGTGCGAGTCAAAATCGAATTGAATGACTCAGAGTCAAGCTTACCGTAGTATCTCCCTTCTGGCAGGTCTATAGCTGTTGGTGCAAATCTATGTCCGCCAAAGTGACTAGATTTCCAGACACGGACATGGTTGAAGCTTAAGTCAGAAACAGTAGTTGTAGCTTGGTGGTAGAAGGGATTACCGTACCTGGCACAGCACATGTCATGACTACCATGGGTACACACTAGAATATCTCTTGTGGCAGTTGTTTGTAATTCATGGTTAGGTAACCCATTCCATAACCATTTTCTCACCACCGTTGCTACTTGCTCAATGTTTGCTAGCTGAAATTCTAGCTTCTGATACCCATTATCAAGTCCCTCTTTTCTGTGATAAATGAGAAGGGTTGTGGTGTTTACTTTGTGTGATGTATTATTAGCGATTAACAGGAATTTAATTGGCAGTTTAGCTTGTTTGACCTCCTTTTCTAAAATCCGCAAATTCTCAGGAACCCATTTAGAATTAAATGTTTCCGATAACCATGGTAGAGGACATTCAACTAGGATGTAAGTTTGGTAATTGCTGGCGCTACCAATAATGTCTTCCCCTGCTTGTTGTGAATGGTCGGCACAAAAGAAAGTGTTCATTTATGATATAGTCGTTCGTTGTATGTAGTAACAATAATTATTTTCAATAACGACAGCCAATAGAACTAGATTTGGGAGTAAGGGCTTTGGAAACCTCCTACTCCTCTATTCTTACCTAAATGCTAAATCTTGTCAATTATTCATTAGTCAAGTCTCCACCATCAGAATCTTAAGACTGAGGCGGGGAGGGGGGGACGCGGGGATGCAAGAAATATACGTAGGGTGGGCACTGCCCACCATATCCAGGTTTTGGTGGGCACTGCCCACCCTACACTACTTAAAATTTTTCATGAATGATTTAGGATTCCTATATAAGACCTCAGCACTTACCCACCAAGCGTATTAGATATAGTCGTGAAAATTAACTATGCATTACCGGAAACTCTTGACCAGACCGTAAATTTACGGTCTGGTCAAGGGTTGTAAAGAACGCACAATTAATTTCTGGAGATGTCTAAATAATAAAAGCAAGTAATTAATAATAAATCTTGCTAATTCTCAATGACTTGCTTTTATGAGGGAAAGTTATAAAAGTTTACACTTACGGAAGTAGTATAAGATGGCACAAGTTTGTGAGGATGAGGAAAATAGTGTCTATGGTTCGTAGTTGCGCTTTAGCGCTAAAGCGCAACTACGAACCAAAACGCCACGAATTTATGAAACGCTGTACTTAGGGTTTTATTAAAAAACGACCAGAAAATTGCTGTAGCCTAGACCCAGATCAGATGTTAGGAGATTAAGGAACCGCCGATGAAGCACTTCGCTATCAGCTTATTTTGTTCCCTTTATCGTCTTGCTGAGTTGAAGTTTGTTTGAAAAAAGTGATACATGGTATTTTCAGGGGCAAGACGAATAGCTGTGTTATAGTCTGCCATTGCTTTTAATTGCTCCCCAATTTCATTGTAAAGCTGACAGCGCCAAAGGTATAGGAGGGCATTTTCAGGGTGGAGATTAATAGCCTGGGTGTAATCCTTAAGTGCGCCTTCGCGATCGCCAAGATTTTTGTGACGAAAGTTAGCCCGTTCGGTGTAAACGTAAGCATCGTTGGGATGAAGGCGAATTGCATCATTTAATTGAGCGATCGCTCTTTGAGCATCTCCTTGTCTAAGGGCGGTGTAAGCTTGTTCTAAGTACCCACTCTTCATCATCTGTTTATTCCCATATAAGGTAGAGTCTTTAATAGCCCTAGGCTTATCTGCTTCTCCTGGTTTATCCTGAGAATTAGACTTTTTGCCAGAATTAAGAGCTTTAGACGCTAGACTGAGAGTCGAGCAAAAGGCTAATATAGCTCCAACGCTCATCAGCGTTAACCCAAAATCATGGTCAGCGCTGCTACTGAAGTGTTCAAAGGCTTTTTGATCTTGTATCAAAGAACTTTTTGCAGATGGAGTGGCTTGTACTGGCTGGAGAATATCTGTAGCTGATAACCCACTTGCTATCAGCACGAGTGTGGTAGTGATGATTTTTTTCATAATAGACATCTCATTTACTCCACTACAGTGCGAACTCCTGATCTGTTGTAAATTAGTGAGTAACATAACAGCAACTCATGACCCTGGTCGAAAAAATTCCTTTGTCAAATTACACTTGGTTTTTCTCAAAGGAGGTGGTTATCGTATTTAATTCTCTCAAAGTAGTTCATATTTGACTTCCGTAAATCGAACTAGTCCGCCGGAAAAATCATCATTATTTCTAAAATAGACTCTATCACTTATGATAGGTAGACGTATAAACTATACTACCACTAGGAAGAGTGGGGAGTGGGGGAGTGGGGGAGTGGGGAGTGGGGGAGTGGGGGAGTGGGGGAGTGGGGAGTTAGGAATACCTTACTGGGGGCGCACCACCTGTTATAGATGAAAAAACACCCCTACACCCCCACTCCCCACTCCCCACTCCCCCACACCCCTACACCCCTACACCCCTCTCGAAATAAGATACAATTCTCCATAAACCCAAGAAATTAAAGAAAATAGTAAATAAAGCTGAAAAAGTTCAAAATCACCAGACTGATCCAAATTCTGATTGGAGAATATGACCAACACTTTCTTGGAACATTTGCACAGTCCTGATCGCCCAGTCATCGTCTTCGATGGTGCAATGGGAACTAATCTGCAAAGGCAAAACTTGACTGCCGAAGACTTCGGTGGTGCCCAGTACGAAGGTTGTAACGAATACCTCGTCCATACTAAGCCAGAAGCGGTAGCGAAGGTTCACCGGGACTTTCTCGCCGCTGGTGCGGATGTGATTGAGACTGATACCTTTGGGGGTATGTCCATTGTCTTGGCAGAATACGATTTAGCAGACCAGACATACTACCTTAACAAAACAGCAGCAGAATTGGCAAAACGTGTTGCTGCTGAATTTTCCACCCCAGAAAAACCCCGGTTTGTGGCTGGTTCTATGGGACCTACCACCAAACTACCCACCCTCGGACATATTGACTTTGACACCATGAAAGCTACTTTTGCTGAACAAGCAGAAGCGCTGTTTGACGGTGGTGTTGATTTATTTATTGTCGAAACTTGCCAGGATGTGCTGCAAATTAAAGCGGCGTTGAATGGGATTGAAGAAGTCTTTGCCAAGAAAGGTGAACGGCGTCCGCTCATGGTGTCTGTCACAATGGAAACTATGGGGACAATGCTGGTAGGGACGGAAATCAGCGCTGTGGTAACCATCTTGGAGCCTTATGATATCGACATTCTCGGTCTGAACTGTGCCACGGGTCCAGACTTGATGAAACCACATGTTAAGTATCTTTCGGAACATTCACCATTCGTAGTTTCCTGTATTCCTAACGCGGGTTTACCAGAAAATGTCGGCGGTCAAGCTCATTACCGTCTTACACCAATGGAATTACGATTGGCGTTAATGCACTTTGTTGAAGATTTGGGTGTCCAAGTGATTGGGGGTTGCTGTGGGACAAGTCCAGAACATATTCAACAATTAGCAGAAATTGCCAAAGACCTGAAGCCAAAGGTTAGACAGCCTGAACTCGAACCAGCAGCAGCGTCAATTTATAGTACCCAGCCCTACGATCAAGATAACTCCTTCTTGATTGTCGGTGAACGCCTGAACGCCAGTGGTTCTAAGAAGTGCCGTGAATTGCTGAATGCGGAAGATTGGGATGGATTGGTATCCATGGCGAGGGCGCAAGTTAAGGAAGGCGCACACATCTTGGATGTGAACGTTGATTACGTCGGGCGTGACGGCGTACGGGATATGCACGAACTGGTTTCGCGTATAGTCAATAATGTTACACTACCTTTGATGCTCGACTCTACCGAATGGGAAAAGATGGAGGCGGGTTTAAAGGTGGCTGGTGGTAAGTGTTTGCTGAATTCTACCAATTACGAGGACGGAGAACCGCGTTTCCTCAAGGTGTTGGATTTGGCGAAGAAGTACGGGGCAGGTGTAGTTATTGGTACAATTGATGAGGAGGGAATGGCGCGGACTGCTGAGAAAAAGTTTGCGATCGCCCAACGTGCCTATGGTCAAGCTGTGGAATACGGCATTCCACCCCACGAAATATTTTTTGATACCTTAGCTCTCCCTATTTCCACTGGGATTGAAGAAGACCGGCAAAACGCCAAAGCCACAATTGAAGTCATCCGTCGCATTCGCCAAGAATTGCCAGGATGTCACGTCATTTTGGGTGTGTCTAATGTTTCCTTTGGTCTAAACCCCGCAGCCCGTATCGTCCTCAACTCCATGTTTTTACACGAAGCAATGACCGCTGGTATGGATGCGGCAATTGTTAGTGCTAATAAGATTCTACCTTTGTCGCGGATTGAGGCACGACAGCAAGAAGTCAGTCGCCAGTTGATTTATGATGAGCGCAAATTTGAGGGCGATGTCTGCGTATATGACCCGTTAACAGAACTGACTACGTTGTTTGAAGGGGTGACAACAAAGCGCGATCGCTCAGATGACGAAAATCTACCTGTGGAAGAACGCCTCAAGCGTCACATCATCGATGGCGAACGCATCGGTTTAGAGGAACAACTGACAAAAGCGCTACAAACCCATCCTCCTCTGGAGATTATTAACACCTTCTTGCTTGATGGGATGAAAGTGGTGGGTGAGTTGTTCGGTTCTGGGCAAATGCAGCTACCTTTCGTATTACAATCAGCGGAAACCATGAAAGCAGCGGTTGCTTATCTCGAACCGTTCATGTCCAAGTCAGAGTCTGGAAATAATGCCAAGGGAAAGGTGATTATTGCCACGGTTAAGGGTGATGTTCACGATATTGGGAAAAATCTGGTAGATATCATCTTGTCTAATAATGGCTACAAGGTGTTTAATTTAGGAATTAAGCAGCCAGTGGAAAACATCATTAACGCTTACGAACAGCACAAGGCTGATTGTATTGCTATGAGTGGTTTGCTGGTGAAGTCTACCGCTTTTATGAAAGAGAATTTGGAGGTTTTCAACGAAAAGGGGATCGCTGTCCCAGTGATTTTAGGCGGTGCGGCGCTGACTCCCAAGTTTGTTTATGAAGATTGCCAAAAAACTTACAAAGGTAAGGTGGTTTATGGTAAGGATGCGTTTTCTGATTTGCACTTCATGGATAAATTAATGCCAGCCAAGGCTGCTAGCAATTGGGATGATTTACAAGGATTTTTGGATGAAGTCGATTCTCAAGAATCAGCAGTCGCTACTGAAGATTTAACCCCACTCCCCACTCCCGATTCCCCACTCCCCCTAGAAGTTGATACAAGGCGTTCGGAAGCTGTGGCGGTGGATATTGAACGTCCAACGCCGCCTTTTTGGGGAACGAAGGTGTTTGAGCCTGGTGAGATTCCTTTGGAGGAGTTATTCTGGTATTTGGATTTACAGGCTTTGATTGTGGGACAGTGGCAGTTCCGTAAGCCGAAGGAGCAGTCTAAGGAGGAGTACCAGGGTTTCTTGGATGAGAAGGTGTATCCGATTTTGGCGGAGTGGAAGCAGCGGGTTGTTGAGGAGAATTTGTTGCATCCTCAGGCGGTTTATGGGTATTTTCCTTGTCAGTCTGAGGGGAATTCGTTGTATGTTTATGAAATGAACCGCCAGGACGCCAAGGAGATAGCGAGGTTTGAGTTTCCGAGGCAAAGGTCTTTGAGGCGGTTGTGTATTGCTGATTTCTTTGCGCCGAAGGAGTCGGGGATTATTGATGTGTTCCCGATGCAGGCGGTGACTGTGGGGCAAGTTGCTACGGAGTTTGCTCAAAGGTTGTTTGGTGATAATCAGTACAAGGATTATCTGTATTTTCACGGTATGGCTGTGCAGATGGCGGAAGCTATTTCTGAGTGGACTCATGCCCGTATTCGTCGAGAGTTGGGTTTTGGGGCTGAGGAACCTGATAATGTTCGGGATGTTTTGGCTCAGCGTTATCGTGGTTCGAGGTATAGTTTTGGGTATCCGGCTTGTCCGAATATTCGGGATCAGTATACGTTGCTGGAGTTGTTGGGGGGCGATCGCATCAATTTATATATGGATGAAAGTGAGCAGCTTTATCCAGAACAGTCTACGACGGCGATTGTTACTTATCACCCAGTAGCTAAGTACTTTAGCGCTTAATCTCAGTTTTTATCCCCTCTCCGGTTACGGGGAGGGGATTTTGAGGGTTTACAGCAGTTTTCACATAAATGAACCACACCGTTTGTAAGGGCGCAATGCCTTGCGCCCCTACAAATGGTGTGGTCTAATAAAGGTGAAAATTGCTGTAAGTCTTTGTTTTTAATACTTGTAAGCTGTCACGCATCTAGTTTTTTAACCCGAACTAGGCTCTAGAAGGGTTCTAGCCTCCAGATTATACAATTTAAATGCGCGACAGGTTATAGCTCAATACCCGTGAATGAAAACCCTCACCCCTACCCCTCTCCCAAATTGGGAGAGGGGTGCCCGTCTAGGGCTATCTTGAGGGCAGTAATGAGGATGAAATACCAGGACTACTGCCCTCTGATTCTATTCATTCACGGGTATT
>JADQBA010000019.1 GCA_016903675.1 Stigonema ocellatum SAG 48.90 = DSM 106950
GCCGAGGGATATGGCAGAAGATCAACAGCTGAATATATCAGATTTCTGGTGGATTTCTCAAGGCTCACGTAGTGGTTAGAAACTCATGTTATCGCAACTACCGAGTAGGATTATCTAAACAAGAAGATATAGAACCAATTATTTCGTTACTTCGAGAAGAAAGTCGAATGATTATTGCTCTGATTAAGAAGCTAGAATCATAGTCCCTCTTCCCTTCTTCCCTTCTTTCCTTGTTCTCTGTTCCCCGTTCCCTGTTAAGAGTTCCCTCTACCAAATTGTTAATTTAGCATAACAAGTACTGAAGAGCCAAAATTGTTTTAGTCAACCTAAAACTACCATTTATAGCTAAATTTTCGACGTGGGAAATGACTTAGATGGCTGCGATAACTTGAAGTAGGTAGTTGTTATCTAAACCTGCGCGATATCTTTTCATTGCAACACTTCCACGCACCGTTTTATCTCTATCTAAAAGATTCAAAGATAAACGCCTTAGAACAGAAAAATTAAGAGGGGCATTATCTTTACGGATACGACTAGCATCTTCATGGAATGTCATATCCAGTACCCAATGCACGGAATTTTCTATCCCCCAGTGGCTACGAACAGCATCATGTAAAACAACAGCATCATGCTCTAAACTGCTAATATAAAAGCGAACTTCAATAGTTGTTTTATTCCAAAGCCTACGTTCGCACATGACCATTCCTACACTCCTCAGTCCTAACCATTTTTCCTGGTTTGGTAGCTCCCCTAGCTGTTCAGCAGGGACACTCCAGTATTTGCGAATTTCAATCCGACCATGAGCGCTCTCGGTTGTGTGATGATAACTGTGGTCAACACCTTCAAAATTCTTGCTTTGAGCTTTTTCAAACCAACTGTTAACTGCATCCTCAAGTTTACTTTGATTTCCTTTGAGAGCAAGAACGTAATCTGCATTTTTTGCGATAATCTGGGCGGCGATTTCTTTCTGGCATCCCATCGCATCAATTGTAATGATACATCCAATAATATCTAGCAACTCCAATAATTTCGGAATTGCCGTTATCTCATTTGATGGGAGCATCAACTTTAAGTTGACCTAACACCAGCCGATGTTCGCTTGCCCAAGCACTGATAACATGAATTGCTTTTTGTCCACTATTGCGGTCAAACGATTGCCTCATTGTTTTCCCATCAATAGGTATCACTTGAGCGCCAATAGCTTCAGTAATTGACTCCACCCACCGATGAAAGCATTGTTCAAATGCTTGGGGATCTAATCTGGCAAAGACTCTTGCAATGGTGTCATGCGAGGGAATACCGTTGGGTAATACCAGAAACGTTTCCAGCCATTTCCGTTTGGCTTGAGCATAAGTCTCAATCGCTACCCAGGTATTTTCTCCACTGATAACTGCTAATATTGCGATCGCAACGATATCTACCAATTGATGTTGTTTAGTACGCTCAATTCTGGGATCTTCTAGGTTAGAAAAGTATTTGAGGATAGTATCGTCAAAGTTCGCACTCATAATTTGTCGATGTTGCGATCGCCCTAGTTGTTGGCAAAATTACAATCCCTTATTATACCTCATCTTTGTCGCCAATTTTGATGCGTTTGCCCTGAGAGAGAGCCTGATTCACATCCGGTTTCAAGTTCTGCTTTGAATGCTCAACCAATATGTAGGATCTGAGAATCATGCACTCCCCGCTTTGGGGCAATTTCAATTGAACTTGTATTAATTGATTCATAAATATTATTGTCATCATCTAATTTCTCGGATTCATCTTTGACAACATCATCCTGAACAGCATCCTCAGAGTCCAATTCTTTTTTTCCAATAACGTTAGTACCACTTTGATCAAGGGATACCCTTTCTCCAGAGAAGGGAATTGCCCAAGCGGCATGACTATCAGTCTCTTTCTCTGGTAAGATCGAAAGTATGGAGTAACAATGCCCAGTGAGAAAAAGTAGATACTGGTTTCGCTCGCTTATACGAACTTTTTCAAAACCCACAATCGCTATCCTGATGTGCCTGTAACAGATCCCGCCTGTAACTGCTGCACTCGCTCCACGGTTAACCCTGTTACCCGCGCAATTGCTTCATATGCCATACCCTCCCGCAGTAGATTCACTGCTAAGAGCTCTAATGCTTGTTGAGCGCCTTTTTGTGCCCCTTTTTGTTCCCAACTAGTAACAATTTCCATAATTTCCTCCTGCTCAGTTAATCCCATTGTATCGATAGCCGCTTGGAAGGCTAGTTCTTCGGTTGAATCAAGCCGTAAATATGTATCGACAAACCCAGAAATTAATTGCATCCGCGCCGGGTCTAATTTTAAACTAGTCAGTAATCGCAAACATTCCGCTTTAACTTGTGGGCGTTCTCTTGGGGGAATATTCATCTTCGCCATCAGTGCTGCTGCCACAGGATTAGGCTGCGTGATAAAATCCCGCCAACTTAAGCGATTTAATTGAATAGCTGCAAACTGAAATTCCAGTACAACCGTAAGAATTCCTTATTCACGTTTTTCCCTCAACCAGGAAGACTAATGATATGGTAACTCTTGCGTTCTTCTTTGCGTCTTTGCGCCTTTGCGTGAGACAAAAAATATCTGGTTCTAAAATTAACAAACCGCAGATGAACGCAGATGTAGACGCCTCTTAGGCGGCTTGCCGCAGGCTACGCAGATGCAGCGGTAACAAATCTAACTAGAAGCACTAGTATAAAACCGCAACGCAAACCGCCAAAACCAGGTGGAGACAAAAAACAGCAACAGCGATAAGACCGCTGCACCGAACACCCAAGTAGTTTGACTGCGACCTAGCATCACTTCCGCAGGTACAGTAGTTAAAAAAGCTACGGGCACCACAAATGTGAAGAAAAAGCGGTAAGCTGTGGGATATGCTACCATAGGATATCTCCCAGCTTCCAACAAACCCCGCAACACCTCAGTGGCGTTATAAACTTTGACAAACCAGATACTAGTTGCCCCCAGTATAAACCACAGACTGTACAGAATGACTAAGCCAAAACACAGGGGAATTGCACTCATAAGGTAGTCGCCTATTCCTAAGCCGAGTTTTTTACCTGCGTAACCAATGATCACGCTGCCAAAAATTAAATCTGGCAATCCCCAAGGTGAAATGATATGGGTGGAAAGCCAAAACTGGCTAGGGATAGGTTTGAGTAACACAAAGTCCAGTGTACCTTCCTGCACATGGCGAACAATACGATTCAGGTTCGGGGCAAGAAAGGTTGCTGAAAAGCCTTGTAGCAGGGTAAAAATCCCTAAAACCACTAAAGCTGCTTCCCATGACCAGCCAGTGAAGGTGTAGCCATTACCGTAAAACAAAAATAATCCGAAGAGGCTACCTGCAAGATTACCCAAGCTGCCAAGAGCAGCTAACAGGAAGTTGATGCGGTACTCCAACTCAGATGCTATGGCAGCACTCCAGAACAATATTAGTACTTTCAGATATCTCACTAGAAAATAGGGAGCGGGCTTCATTGTACAGGAATCCTAAATCATTTGTGAAAAATCTTAAGTAGTGTAGGGTGGGCACTGCCCACCAAACCCCAGACATGGTGGGCAGTGCCCACCCTACGTGTGTTTCCAAAATCAAATAGAAATCCTATAGATTGTATCCTACATTTTTCCCCCCATTCCCCACTCCCCACTCCCCATTCCCCACTCCCCATTCCTTTTACTTCCGTCTCTTCATTCTCCAGAGAAAAGCCACCAATGCTGCTGCGGATAGCAAGAGGAGTGCTGCTATGTGAAAGGTTCCTTGGAAGCCAAACACCAGTGCTTCAGGAGACGCCTTTGTCACGTCAACAGCAGAGGCAAAGGAGAGAGTCAGCACGGCAAACACAGTGCCCATCACTGCTAGTCCGGTGCTTTGTCCTAAAGTTCGGGACAAAGACAGTAATCCGGAAGCGATGCCTAAGCGTTCTGGAGAAACCTCGCCTAAAATGGCGCTATTGTTGGGTGACTGAAACATTCCTAGCCCAATGCCAAAGGGTGCAACCCGTACAATATAGCCTAGTTCAGTCAGGTGGGCATTGAAGGTACTGATGGAAAGACAACCAACCGTCATCAGCAACAACCCAATCAAGCTGATGATACGCGTTCCAAACCGATCAGACAGATTCCCTGAAAAGGGGGCGACGATACCGCCCAACACAGGTGACACTGCCAGTAATAATCCCACCTTTTGGGTGGGATAGTGGAGAACTAATTCGAGAAAGAAAGGAGTGAGAAAAATTACCCCAGCTAGCGCGATAAACACCAGCACAGCTGTTAACAAACTGAGGCTAAACTGCAAATTGCGAAACAGACGTAAGTCCAGCATCGGTTGTTTCATCCGGGCTTCGACCCATAAGAAACTTATTAAGCCAAGGATGGCGATCGCCAGTAGCGCCAATGTCCTAGGACTACCAAATCCGTGATTTTGTCCTTCTGTCATCCCCAAAGCAAAGCAAACCAACGTCACAGTCATAATGAGTGCCCCTAGCACATCAAACTTTTGTTTGATGGGGTTGGTAACACTAGGTGGAACACTGCGGAAAACCACAAAGGTGGCAAATATCCCAATAGGTACATTCACCAAAAAGATGGCTCGCCAGTCAGAAATTCTGATTAACAATCCTCCAACTGTGGGTCCAAGGGCAATGCCCAGAGACACAACCGCGCCGATAATTCCCACTGCTCGCCCTCGTTCCGAGGTTGGAAAAACTTCGGTAACAATTGCCGCCCCCAGTCCCGAAATCATCACGGCTCCTAGTCCTTGCAGTGCCCGAAACCCAATCAACCAGCCCTCTCCTGGTGCAAGTCCACACAACAGCGAGCTAAAGGTAAACAGCACCAACCCTCCCAGATACAACGATTTCTTCCCAACCATATCGCCTAGGCGAGCCGCACCTAACACCAAGGCAGTAACAACAAGTAGATAGCTTAAAACGACCCATTGAATGGTGGCAAAGCTTGTGTGGAAGACTTTTACCAAAGTGGGTAAGGCAATGTTGACAATGCTAGTATCAAGCGTAAACATTAATACACCTAATCCCACACCTAACATTGCCCACCACTTTCCTGAAGAATTTGGCGAGTGAGGATGTGATTGCATGGAGTTGCCGTTTATACTCATAATTTTTTATTGACGAGAGCGTTCAAGTATGGTGGTAGTGCAGTCTGGACACTGAGCCTGCACGCTGGGGAATTCCTGCGAAGTTCTTCAAAACTTTTTATAATCCTGATGTATTTTGTGTTAAATAAGTTTAAGTAATATTATCTGGCGTTGCTGATTGACGGTATGAAAAGCTCACGCAAAGTCGCAAAGTCGCAAAGGTACAGAAAACTATTGATTGAGGTTAATTCTGAATTCTTAGCAATGCTTCCTATTCTAGTTTATATATAAGTATTATCAAATATTGACACAAGGGAGATTTTATGCATTTCGATTTACGAGAACTGATTAACTCATATGGCTACTGGTTTGTATGGGCAATAATTTTTGCTGAATCTGGATTGCTCATAGGTTTTTTTCTGCCTGGGGATAGCTTACTGTTCACGGCTGGATTTGTAGCATCTCTTCCTCAATCATCGCTTAACATTTGGGTTCTCATTTTTGGTTCTTTTGTTTGTGCAGTCCTTGGTGATAACGTTGGCTATGCGAGTGGTTACAGAGTAGGTCGCAGACTATTTCAAAAGGAAGATTCATGGTTATTTAAGAAGAAAAATCTGGAAAAAGCCCAGGATTTTTATGAAAAGTACGGCAATAAAACCATTGTTATAGCGCGGTTTACGCCTGTTGTTCGCACTTTTGCCCCGATTGTGGCTGGCATAGCTGCCATGCAATATCGGACATTTATGTTTTACAATCTCATCGGAGGTTTTATTTGGACATTCGGTCTCACGCTGTTAGGCTTTTTCTTAGGAAAATCTCTTAAGCCTGAACAAGTAGATAAGTATTTGTTACCGATTATTGGGTTAATTATAGTTATTTCTTTACTTCCAACCATCATTCATATAATTAAAGAGAAGCAGACAAGTAAGTAGCCCTACCCCCCCACACCCCTATTTTCTTTTCAGAAACAGCGTCAAAGCTGATAGCGTCAAACAAAGAAGAATATTTTTCTGGACGTTTCAGCTTGAAAACGCGCTCTAATTACTGGCAACTTCTACCGTATATCCGACCCCAGTGGCAAAACCTTGTCAAGGGGTTTGTTGGAATTTTAGGATATGTGTTGGCGACATTAACGCTCATCCATTTCGCCGGAAAATTGGCGATTCCCTTTGGACAGGGTAATGTGGTAGCGATCGCCCAACTCGCCGGAATCTTAGCAGGAGTGTTTCTTGCGAGAGGCTTTTTTCAGTCTGTGCAAGATATCTACATGGCAAAAGCCGCCCTGCGAGTAGCTTTTGAACTCCGTAATCAGGTCTATGCCCACCTCCAAAGGCTAAATCTCAGTTACTTTGAAACGGCAAAAGCAGGTGATTTATCTTACCGCCTCACAGAAGATATCGACCGTGTTGGGGAAGTCGTGCATAAACTCTTTCACGACTTTATCCCCTGCGTTTTGCAATTGCTGGCAATTCCTATCTACATGATTTGCCTGAATTGGCAACTCACACTAGCCACAGTTATTGTTGCGCCCTTGATGGGTATTTTAATTGGCTGGTGTGGTGAACGGTTACGCCAATTCTCTTTAAAAAGTCAAAATCGTGTCTCGGATTTGTCAGCAATCCTCACAGAAGTTTTTAGTGGTATCCGACTGGTACAGGCATTTGGGGCAGAAAATTACGAAATTGCCAGGTTTAGCCGTGAGGCTGAACGGACTCTCAAAGCAAAATACTCAGCTGAACGACTCAAAGCAATTCAGATTCCCGTCATCGGATTTCTCGAAGCGGTGGGTGCTTTATCACTCCTGTTCGTTGGTGCATGGCAAATTTCCCAACGCCACTTGACGGTGGTAGAGTTTTTTAGCTACCTTGCGGCGGCTGGGTTGTTGATTGACCCGGTTGGTCACGTTAGTAGCAACTACAACGAGTTTAAGCAGGGTGAGGCTTCTGTCGATCGCGTTTTTGAATTGTTGGCAATTCAACCGACGGTGGTGGAAAAACCTGACGCCATGACCTTACCCCCAGTTTATGGCAAGGTAGAATATCGCCATATTTCCTTTGCCTACAAACCTGGTGAACCAGTCTTACAAGACATCAATTTGTTGGTCTTGCCAGGAGAAGCTATTGCCCTCGTGGGTGCTTCTGGTGCTGGCAAAACCACTTTCGTGAATCTCCTACCGCGCTTTTATGACCCCGAAGTAGGTCAAATCTTCATTGACGGTGTGGATATCCGGGATGTCACCCTTCACAGTCTGCGACCACAAATTGGTATTGTTCCCCAAGAAACCACCATGTTCTCTGGAATGATAGCACAAAATATCGCTTTTGGTCAAGACTCCTTTGACATGGAATCTGTCCAAAAAGCCGCAAAAATTGCTAATGCTCATCAATTTATTATGAGACTGCCGGATGGTTATCACACTTGGGTAGGTGAGCGCGGGGTAAATTTATCTGGGGGACAACGACAAAGAATCGCGATCGCTCGTGCTGTTCTCCTTGACCCCAAAATTTTAATTCTGGATGAGGCAACTTCTGCCCTTGATTCAGAGTCAGAAGCACTTGTACAGGAAGCCTTGGAAAGGCTGATGCAGAACCGGACAGTATTTATTATTGCCCACCGTCTTAGTACAGTGCGGCGGTGCGATCGCATTTTAGTTTTGGAAAAGGGACAGATTGTGGAATCGGGGACTCATCAAGAATTGCTAGCGCTTGAGCGTCGCTATGCGGGGTTTTACGCTCAGCAGTTCACCAATTATTCCTAAAGTTGTGGCCCGACTCACCCCGAGCACCTCCGTAACCGACAAATTAGGTTTGTATTCATGTGTGATGAATGTTGATAACTGAGGCTGTATAATTTCCCTTAGTAACTATATTAACATTAACCCATATGACTATAAAAAATCACACTATATACCTCCAGCCAAATACCCAGGTAGATTATCCTCAGGATGCATGTATCCATCAGTTGTTTGAGGCTCAAGTAAACAGGACGCCTGATGCTGTAGCTGTGGTGTTTGAAGACCAGCTGCTAACTTACCGGGAGTTGAATTGTCGGGCTAACCAACTGGCGCACCACTTGCAAGTACTAGGGGTAAAACCTGATGTGCTGGTGGCTATATGTGTCGATCGCTCCCTAGAAATGGTAGTGGGAGTTTTGGGTATCCTCAAGGCGGGTGGTGCTTATGTACCTTTAGATCCAGCATATCCCTCAGAACGTTTAGCCTTGATCTTGGACGACACTCAGACATCAGTGATGCTAACCCAAGAAAAATTTGTCCAGAACCTACCTATTCATGGGGCGAAAGTTATTTGTCTGGATTCAGATTGGGAAGCAATTGCCCAAAATAGCCCAGACAACCCTGTGAGTGAAGTGACGGCTGATAACCTAATGTACGTAATATATACTTCAGGGTCTACAGGAAAGCCCAAGGGTGTAATGATTCCTCACCGTGGGATCTGCAATATGCTAAACTGGCGGCAAACAACCTTTGGCATCACCCAACGAGACAAAGTTTTACAGACCATTTCTTTGAGCTTCGATCCCTCTGTCTGGCAGATATTCTGGCCATTGTTGTTTGGCGCACAGTTGATCTTAGCTCGCCCAGGCGGACATCAGGACACCGCCTACCTCGTGAAGATAATTTCCTCTGCTCAAATCACAGTCATTACTTTAGTACCCTCCTTACTTCGCGTTTTATTGGAGGAAAAGGGTTTCGAGAATTGTCAAAGCCTCAGACACGTCACCTGCGGCGGTGAAGCTTTACCGATAGCACTCATAGAGCGCTTCCATGCTATCCTGAACAAGGAAAATGTTCTCCATAATTGCTATGGTCCGACAGAAGCTTCTATCGATGCCACCTTCTGGACATGCCAATGCGGAACTGCGAACAAAATTGCCCCCATTGGTCGCCCCATAGCTAACGTACAAATATATATCCTAAATGAGAATTTGCAGCAAGTACCTGTAGGTGAATCCGGTGAACTGCACATTGGTGGTGCTGGTTTGGCACGTGGTTATCTCAACCGTCCGGAACTGAGTGCTGAAAAATTCATTTGCAATCCCTTGAGAGAGAGTGAGGAGTTAGGAGTTAGGAGTGAGGAGTTTAAAGAAAATGCTTCAATTCAGAACTCAAAATTCAACACTCAAAACTATTGTTCCGGGCGTCTTTACAAAACCGGGGACTTAGGCCGTTACTTACCGGACGGGAACATCGAGTTCCTTGGTCGTATTGATAACCTAGTGAAAATTCGTGGCTTCCGCGTTGAGTTGGAAGAAATTGAAGCCATCCTGAGTCAACACTCCTCAGTACAAGAAACTGTGGTAATTATACGAGAGGACGTTCCGGGTGACAAGCGTCTCGTGGCATATGTTGTTGCTAACCGAGAGCAAGTCCCCAGTCCGAGTGAATTGCAGCACTTTTTGAAGGAGCATCTGCCCGAATACATGGTACCTGCTGCCTTTGTCTTCTTGTCTGCCTTGCCATTCAACCCCAATGGCAAGGTAGACCGCCGCGCCTTACCCGTACCGGATGCATCCAGTTTCAGTCTGTCAACCGACTTTGTCGCCCCTCGCGATGAGTTAGAACTTAAAATGACGCAGATTTGGGAACAAGTTTTAAACATCCAACCCATTGGCGTGAGGGAGAACTTCTTTGACATCGGGGGAAACTCCCTGCTAGCAGTACACCTGTTTGCGCAAATCGAGCAGAAATTGGGCAGAAAATTTCCTCTGGGTACCCTCTTACAAGCTCCCACTATTGAGAAACTAACTAGCATTTTCCGCTCCTCTGGATGGTCGGCTGCTTGGTCCTCCTTAGTTCCAGTTCAACCTAGCGGTTCCAAACGACCTTTCTTCTGTGTCGCTCCATCTGGTGGTACAGCCTTAGTCTTTGCCGACTTGATGCGTTATATGTCTCCAGAACAGCCATTTTATGCGCTACAACAACCAGGATTGGAGGGGAAATCTCTACCCTTTACCTCCATTGAGGAAATTGCAACTCACTATATCCAAGAGATACGTACCCTCCAGCCTGAGGGTCCCTACCTGATAGGAGGTGCTTGTTTTGGCAGCATTGTCGCCCTTGAAATAGCCCAGCAGCTTTACAGACAAGGTCAGGAAGTACAACTGCTAGCTTTTATTGATGCTTTCTGGCCAGAGAATGTACGAGAGCGACCAAAATCTATATTGATGTATTTAGCGCAGTTTGTCACATACCATATAACTGTCCTTTCCCTGCTGACTCGCGATCAAAAATGGAGCCACATTCAACGACTCATTCAGAGGATTATTAGGAAGATTTTCTACAAGCTTTACCGAGGAAGCTTACATTCTATGCCTGTGACTTTTCGAGCTTCCTACTTTCAAGACCTCAATCGCCAGTTCAGGATTAATTATGTATCTCAAGTTTACCCTGGTCGGCTAAGCCTCATCCTACCCAGTACAAAAACTCACTGGTTCACATCGGATTCGGATCACGAAGATCTGCTATCGGCATGGAACAGGTTCTCTACAGGAGGAGTCGATATCCATAAGTTTTCTGGTCATCACGAACTCATGTTCAGAGAACCCTACGTACAAAGTCTAGCCGAGAAATTGCAGGCTTGCTTAGACGAAGTGCAAGTAGATGCTCTATCAGGAGCATTAAGGTGATTTTTGGGGTGTAGGGGTGTGGGGGTGTAGGGGTGTAGGGGAATAATTTCAAATAAAGTTTCCCGTACACATCCATTGTCACCTAAGAGCGATCGCTCTCCAAGTCTTGAATCACTTTTTCCATGTACCACTCCTCTGACATCCCTGGATAAGAATTCTTTGCCTGTTCAATCAGTCGTTGGGCGATTTCCCAGTATCCCCCAACCAGTCTCAACAAGTGTTGGCGTTGCAGGTTATGGGTGGTGTTTTTTGACCCATAACTAGATATTTTTCTCAGGCTATCTAAGACTTGTTGGTAATTTACCCAATCTTCTTTTTCACAAAACATACTCGCTGCACGCTGATAATCCTCAACAGCGCGTTGCATTTCTTCTAGACAAGCATAGCTCATGCCTCGATTGTAGTAAGCGTGGGCATCATCGGGATTAATTTGTAGTGCTTGGGTATAGTCTTTAATAGCACCGTAATAATCCCCCATTGCCCGATAGACATTTCCTCTAGCAACATAAAGCAGCGCATCCTGAGGTTGCATCTGGAGTGCTTGGTTGAAATCCGCCATCGCTCCTTGATGATCCCCTAACTGAAAACGTGCCTTTCCTCGGTTACGATAGACAATAGCATCTTGAAAATTCAGCCGCAGCGCTTGATTAAAATCCGAGATAGCATCCCGAAAATTTCCCTGTTTGCAACGCACAACCCCTCGACAGCAGTAAGCTTGAGCATTCTGCCCATCGACTTTTAACGCCCAGTTTAAATCCTCCATTGCCTGCCCAGTGTCTCCCTTTTCTGCCTTTTCTAGTAACTGAGTGAAATATGATTTTTCGGATATTATGGGCGTAGACTTGTAACTAGGTTGCTCAACAGTTATAGGTTTTTCTCTTGGTTGCAACTGTTTAATCTTTTCCAGACACTGACGACAGTTCTCTTTGTCCTTTTGCTCGAGATATAATTCGGCAGCTTTTTTAAAGTTGGCGATCGCATCTTGAATATATCCCTGTTTGCGCCGTACCGCTCCCCGCAAACTATAAGCACTGGCATAATTGCCATTGAGGCGAATAACTTGATCCACATCCTCAAGCGCCCCCGGAAGATTCTTCAGCACCACCCGTGCCAAAGCGCGACAATAATATGCCTCTACACTCTGGGAATTCAGCTTGAGAACTTCTGTATAATCTGAAACAGCCTGAAGAACTGCTCCTGAATCGTAGTATGCCAAACCCCTTTGAAAGTAAGCTTCCGCAAAGTAAGGTGCATCCTGCAAAACACGAGTAAATTCCTCAATAGCGCCTGCGTAGTCTTTTTCCTTAGCTTTTTCCAATCCCTTATTGTATAATTCCTCATTCATAGCGTTATTTCATTGACTCAGTTATTTGACTTTAACAACAAAGAATTCAGAACAGAACAACTCTTGTGCCTACGCAGACTAATTATACGCAGCTTCATATAGAACAATACGCTTGGTGTTAGCGCCAAAAACCCAAGTTCAGCGTAGGTTGGGTTGAGGAACGAAACCCAACATTTTCGCATTTGGTTGGGTAACGCATTGCCTCAACCCAACCGAAGATTCTCCTTAACACCAAGCGTATTGTCATATAGAAACGTTATTACTGGTTAACGCTTTCCCCATTCCCCACTCCCCACTCCCCACTCCCCACTCCCTATTCCCTATTCCCCCTAAAATTTTTATGACAGAGTATCTTTACCACTACCCACCGCTGTATTCTGGTATCTTGCTCAAACGCTACAAGCGATTTCTTGCCGATATTGAACTTGCTTCTGGGGAGTTAATAACAGCACATTGCCCCAATACAGGACCAATGACAGGGGTGTCAACTCCTGGTAGTGCTGTGCAGGTTTCCAAAAGTAATAATCCTAACCGCAAACTGTCTTACACTTGGGAACTGATTCAAGTCCATGATAACGAGCCGACTTGGGTAGGTATTAATACTTTTTTACCCAATCAGATAATTAAGATAGCTTTGGAAAAACGCCTTTTCCCAGAATTGGGCGAATATAGTCAATTTCGCGGTGAAGTTCCCTATGGACACGATCAAAAAAGTCGGGTGGATTTTTTAATTTATCCAAACAATGGTGAATTATTATTAACTGAAAATAATCGTAATATTTATGTAGAAGTTAAAAATACAACTTTAGCCGAAGGGAAATTAGCACTATTTCCCGACACAGAGACGACACGGGGACAAAAACATTTACGGGAACTCATGGCACTTCTGCCTGGAAGCCGTGCGGTGATGCTTTACTTTATCAATCGGGGAGATTGTACTGAGTTTGCCCCAGGTGATGCTACTGACCCAGTGTATGGTCAACTGTTACGGGATGCGATCGCCTTGGGTTTAGAAGTGTTACCAAGTCGTTTTCAAATTACCCCAGAAGGTATCTGTTATTTAGGTTTAGCAAAATGCAAGTTTTGAAACTTAGATTTAGCTCACACTTAGTGGTGATTTTTGGTCAAGAAACCCGGTTTCTCAAAGAAACCGGGTTTCTTGGAGGGCAAAGTTTGTGTGGTCGAGTTAGTATAATTATCAGGAAAGCATTGTTGTGTCTTTCATCATCAGATTCTGTGTGGGGCGATATCTGGTGGTTCGGGTGCAAGCTGAGCTGAGCTTAATGGTGACTCAGACTAGTAGTCCACCACACCAACGAAATCTGGGTCTGTGATTATTTGTTCGTAGTGAGGACTGAAGTCCTCATCTTCTTGAGGACTGAAGTCCTCACTACGAACTCTTTAAAGTTTCCTTGGTGGACTACTAGTTTTGTGCAAAGGTTTAACCATATGACAGCGTCTAGTAATATCCCAGAATTACAGCAACAACTAGAAGAACGAACATCTCAATTACAGCAGCTTTCCGAGGAATTGCTGGAAATGCTGGAAGAAATCGAGGTTGTTCAAGAAGAAAGGTATGTGCAAAATGAAGAGTTAGAGTCCATGCGTGAGGCGGTGGAGTTAGAACGCCAGCGTTATCACGACTTGTTCGAGTTTGCCCCAGATGGATACCTGTTAACCGATGGCAACGGAATGATCCGAGAGGCTAACTTTGCAGCAGCGAGGTTACTCTGCGTGCCCCAACATCATCTGGTTGGCAAACCACTGGTGTTATTTTTTGCCGAACCAGAACGCAAGACCTTTCATACACGACTGATGAAGTTGCGGCAAGTGCACTCGGACTGGGAAGTTTACCTGCTGCCACGCTTAGGCACACCGTTCCCCGCAGCGATTACTGTGGCAGGTGCCTACAACTTACAAGGTAAGCTGGTTCGCGTGCGCTGGCTTATTCGTGACATTAGCGATCGCAAGCAAGCAGAAGACTCTATTAAGTTTCAGGCTAATGTTCTGGCTCAGGTGAAAGATGCAGTACATGCAGTTAATTGTGAGGGTCGCATCCTTTATTGGAATCAAGGGGCGGAACTATTATACAACCACAAGGCTGATGAAGTGCTTGGGACTCGCTTAGAAGAAGTCTATCAGTCTCCCTGGCACTATTGGGAACAAGAGTCGGCTATCTGCGATTCTTTAGCCAAGACAGGCTCATGGCAAGGTGAGACAATTCATATTCTCAAAACTGGGAAAGAAATGTACGTTGATGAATCCATCAGCATACTCAAAGATGATAGCGGTACTATCATCGGTTTCCTTGCCGTCAACCGGGATATCACTGAGCGCAAACTTGCCGAAGAGAAAATCCGGCAACAAGCAGCCCTCCTCGACATCACAACAGACGCAATTCTCGTCCGCAATCTACAGCACCAAATCTTATTCTGGAACAAAGGTGCTGAGTACTTGTACGGGTGGCAAACAGCAGAAGTTCTTGGCAAGAATGCCAACGAACTTTTGTATAGGGATGTAAAAAAATCGCCCAATATACCAGAAATCGAGCAAAACCTTGCTAAAAAAGGCTTTTGGCAGGGTGAGTTACAGCAAATCACAAAAAACGGCAAGACAATCCTTGTTGAAAGTCGGTGGACTCTGGTGTGCGATAAACAGGGGGAACCGGAATCAATCCTTGTGGTCAACACTGATATCACCGAGAAGAAGCAACTAGAAGCGCAGTTTTTCCGAACCCAGCGACTGGAAAGCCTTGGCACTCTTGCTAGTGGCATTGCTCATGACTTCAACAATCTACTAACCCCCATTCTAGCAGTAGCTCAACTGCTGCCTACAAAACTCCCCAATCTAGATGAGCGGAATCAGCAACTACTGAACATACTAGAAGACAGCGCCAAACGCGGGGCTGCATTGGTCAAGCAGATTCTATCATTTGCACGGGGCGGCACTGAAGGTAAACGCACAGTTTTAGACGTCAAATACCTGCTCAAGGAAGTTGCCCAGATTACCTCAAAGACATTCCCAAAATCCATCCAAATCAGCTTGGATACAGGACACGAAAACCTTTGGATCATCTCAGCAGATGCCAACCAACTACATCAAATACTCCTGAACCTGTGCGTCAATGCTCGTGATGCTATGCCAGATGGCGGCGTCTTGAGTCTGGTCGCCGAAAATATATTTGTTGATGAAAATTATGCTAGGATAAAATCAGACGCCCATGTGGGTTCCTATGTTGCCATCACCGTCTCGGATACGGGAACTGGTATTCCTCCGGAAGTTTTGGAGCGAATTTTTGAACCCTTTTTCACAACTAAAGCACCAGGTAAAGGTACAGGGTTGGGTCTTGCTAGCGTTATTGGCATTGTCAAAAACCACTTGGGTTTTGTAACCGTGGATAGCGAGGTAGGCAAAGGCAGTAAATTTCAGGTTTACTTGCCAGCCATCGAGGAAAAGGAAACACAAGCTGAAGAAGACTTGGAAGTGCCCAAAGGAAGTGGAGAGTTAATTCTCGTTGTTGATGACGAGGAAGCCATTAAGCAGATTAGTCAAATATCGCTAGAAGATCACAACTACAAGACCCTCATTGCTAATGATGGAAACGAGGCGATCGCACTGTACGCCCAGCACAAAAATGAAATCAGTGTCGTGTTAATGGATATCATGATGCCATCGATGGATGGGTTAATCGCCATCCGCACCCTGCAAAGTATGAATCATCAGGTCAAGATTATTGCCACTAGCGGACTCGTGTTCAACAATCAGCTAGCCAAAGCTGCCGGCATCAGCGTCAAAGCATTTTTGTCGAAGCCTTATACTCGCAAGGAACTATTTAAGACCATTCATGCCGTCATAAGTAGTGGGTAGTGGGGAGTGGGGAGTGGGGAGTGGGGAATGGGGAATGGGGAGTGGGGAGTGGGGAATGGGGAATGGGTCTTCCTTGTCCCCCATGTCCCCCTTGTCCCTCTTGTATTGCTATAGGTACGGATAACGTCCATGAAAGTAGGGTGGGCACTGCCCACCAAAACTTGGATCTGGTGGGCAGTGCCCACCCTACCTGTGGCTTCAAAAATCAAATAGGATTGCTATAGTTTATAACTTGTCACAAACAAAGGAACGCGATCGCTATGGGCATGACCCTCACTGAAAAAATCTTGACCAAAGCCTCCGGTCGGTCAGTAGTCGAACCAGGGGAAAACATCTGGGTTAATGTTGATGTGCTGATGACTCACGATGTCTGTGGTCCGGGAACTATCGGTATTTTCCAACGCGAGTTTGGTGAAGATGCCAAAGTCTGGGACTCGGAAAAAATTGTGTTGATTCCCGACCATTATATTTTCACGAATGACGAACGCGCTAACCGCAACGTTGATATTTTACGTGATTTCGCTCATCAACAAAGTATAAAATACTTTTACGATATCACAGACAGAGCCAACTTTAAAGCCAACCCAGACTATAAAGGCGTTTGCCACATCGCCCTAGCCCAAGAAGGTCACACCCGCCCAGGGGAAGTGTTATTTGGCACAGACTCCCACACCTGTAATGCTGGTGCTTTCGGTCAATTTGCTACGGGCATCGGCAACACCGACGCTGGCTTTATAATGGGTACTGGCAAACTGTTAATCAAAGTTCCCGCCACCATGCGTTTTGTCTTAGATGGCGAATTACCTCCTTACCTCTTGGCAAAAGACCTCATTTTGCAAATTATCGGCGATATTAGTGTTGCTGGGGCAACCTACCGGACTATGGAATTCGCAGGAGAAGCCGTCCAAAGAATGACCATGGAAGAACGGATGACCCTGTGCAACATGGTGATTGAAGCTGGCGGCAAAAATGGCGTCATTGCACCTGATGAAACCACATTTGAGTATGTGCGATCGCGCAGTGATAAGCCTTTTGAGGCAGTTTACACAGACCCTGATGCCAAATTTTATAGCGATCGCCGCTACGATGTCTCCCAACTAGAACCCGTGGTCGCCAAACCCCACTCCCCTGACAACCGCGCTTTAGCACGAGAATGCAACGATGTCAAGATAAATCGTGTTTACATCGGTTCCTGCACAGGCGGTAAAACCACTGACTTTCTCAATGCTGCTCAAATTCTCCAAGGGCGTAAGGTAAAAGTTCCCACCTACCTAGTACCGGCTACCCAAAAAGTCTACGAAGACCTGTTTAAAATCAAACACGCAGGGCAAACCCTCTCAGAAATCTTCTTAAATGCAGGTTGCATAGAACCAGCAGCGCCTTCCTGCGCCGCTTGTTTGGGTGGTCCCAAAGACACCTTCGGACGCTTGAATGAGCCAGAAATCTGCGTTTCCACCACTAACCGCAACTTCCCCGGACGCATGGGCAACAAAGAAGCAGGAATTTATCTTGCTTCCCCCTACACCGCCGCCGCCTCCGCACTCACCGGCTACATCACAGACCCGCGTGAATTTATTTAATGGGGAATGGGGAGTGGGGAGTGGGGAGTGGGGAGTAGAAACTGTTGGTTTTTGGTTGTCTTACCAAACAACTAAGTACCTGTGCAGAATTAATTTCATACTCACATCGCCTGAAATGCTTGTAAAACGCTCATTCTAGGTTAAATAAATGTGTAAATAATTTTGCCTGACTACTTACCACCAGATAACAAATAACAAACTCACTCCCCACTCCCCCCACTCCCCACTCCCCCCACTCCCCACTCCCCACTCCCCATTCCCCCCTTTTAAAAATGATTATTTTACTGATGGGTGTTTCTGGTTCTGGCAAGTCTACCATCGGGAAAGAGTTGGCGGACTCTTTACAATGGGAGTTTCGTGATGCTGATACTTTCCATTCGCCAGAGAATATTGAGAAAATGCGGCATGGTATTCCTCTGAGTGATGGAGATAGGATACCTTGGTTGCAAGATTTGCTTGCAGCAATCAAACAGTGGTTAGAAGACGATCAAAACATGGTGCTGGCGTGTTCTGCACTGAAAGCAGGCTATCGTAAGTATCTGATGCCGGATGAGGAACGCATCAAGCTGGTTTATCTTAAGGGTTCGTTCCAGGTGATCGAACAACGACTGCGATCGCGTCCCCACCACTATATGTCACCAGAACTCCTCCAAAGTCAGTTTGAGACTCTAGAGGAGCCAAATGATGCGATAACGGTAGATATTTCAGATCCACCAGAGGTGATTGTGCAGCATATTAGAGCGAGTTTGTGGATTTAGACACGAATGTTTAACTTTTTCGACACGAATGTTTGTACTGATCGCATTTGCAGGAAACTAAAGGCAGGGTTACTTACAATCGGGAGGTTCCATGGGTTGGACTAAAGTTCTTGCAGTTGACACACTTGTGTCCGGTTCACGAGAAGTGGTAAAAGTTGGCGATCGCAATATCCTGCTTTTAAACCATGAAGGTCAGTTTTATGCGGTAGATAATGCCTGTCCTCACCTGAGATTGCCAATGAAAAAAGGCAAAATCACTGAAGACGGAGCGATTGTTTGCCCTTGGCATCGTGGTGTTTTTGACCTCCGTACTGGTGAGGTGAAGGACTGGAGTCCATGGCCACCTGTTGTGGGGAAGGCATTGGGTGCAATTTCACAACAAAAGGCACTACCAGTTTTTCCTGTCCGTGTGGAAGAAGGAAGTATCTGGGTTGATGTGGAGTAATAGCACCCTCTAAGTTTGTAGTTGCGCTGTCTTCGCATCAAGTCGTGGTTTTTATGCGCTAAAGCTCAACTACAAACAATACTACCTAAATTGATTATGCCTGGTCAGCGCGTAAAAACCGCGATTTTGTGCGCTGAAGCGCTACTACAAACTATTCTCGCTCCAGCAAGACAATAGTACCTAAATTCCTAATCTTCTCCCAATGCTCCCTAGCAACCCAGCGCATGAGATATTCCCAGAACCTGGCAAATTGTACTCCTCGCTTCCGTCTTAATGATTCTTCCCAAAGTGATCTAAGTTTGGCAACATTCCAACCATATTGCTGGAAAAATTCAAGAGCGTTGGGTGGAGCAAATAGCAAGGTCTGATTCCCATTGGCAAAATATTGATCGAAAATTTTCCGAGGATAATACTTATCATATTCTTGTAATGCTATTGATGATGTAACATCAGATAGCCACCAACGAAAGTTCGGAGGCTCATGTAAATCGGCAGCAAGTAATGCTACCTGATCCTCAGGTAAATAGGACAGGAGTCCCTCCGTAATAACAAGCACTTGTTTTGCTGCTACATTAATTTGTGAAAACAGCGCCTGTCTGGAAGCTAAGTTGCTCAGATCAAGGTTAACATGTTCAAGACAACATAGTGGTTGTTCATCTTTTAATCTCTCCTGTTTATACGAAAGTACTTCTGGTAGATCAACCTCAATCCAGCGAAGTGATGTAGGGAGACACAGGCGATAGGGTCGGGTGTCCAGTCCAGCAGCTAGGTTTAGAACTGTGTCGATGCCTTCTAACTCAACAACTTGCCTAATCAGTTCATCAATGACGTAGGTACGTATTGCAATTGCAGTTGTTGTGCGTTGTTTATCTCCTATGACTTCGACAAGCATTTCTCCTCGCCCCCCAGCTAATCGGCGAGCAAACAAATCTTTAATGAGAGCATCTTTGCGTTCAGTCTCTAATGCTCGATACATTGCTACTAAGTAGGCAGTTTCAGAAATATTTTTCATTGTAACAATCTCAGTATTTACCCTAGTGCCATATATAAAAAATAGTATTAGTATAGAGCGACTCATTGAGTAAATGGAGGTGGCAAGCCGTCTGTTTTGGCTGTACAGAAAATTGACGAAAAAGAGCCGCATCTGCGGCAAAAGTACTGTGCCAAGTGGATGAAGGAGAAGCACGTTGATGAAACAAGTCGTCATTTAAATTAACAACTTTATAGATAATGTTAGCTCTTTCTAAAGCAGAAAAAATTATCAGATATACACAAACATTGAACTGGTCTCTAAATCAACATCTGGTATTCGGCTTTGTTACAGTAGCAATATTGTGCAACTATCAGAATGCTCGCGCCCAAACTCCCAATCCTCAGACGTTACCGCCAGTTCGGTTAGAAAATCTTCCTGTCACTCCATTACCATCGGATGTGCAGATAAAGCCACAAGACTTAAATCAATTGCTTCCTCCTCCGAAACTACCGGAACAGCTAATTCCGCCGGCTGATGACCCTAATGCCAGATTTCGGGTTGATCGCATTGAGGTTGTTGGTAGTACAGTGTTCACTTCACAACAGTTTGCCGCTGTCACACATCCGTTTGTTGGCAGGGAACTGTCATTTGCAGAGTTGTTACAACTCAGAAATGCTATCACAAAGCTCTACGTTGATCACGGTTATGTCACCACGGGGGCATTGATTATACCACAGATAGTCGAAGCTGGAGTAATCAAAATTAAAGTGATTGAGGGTAATCTGCAAGCAATCAAGATCATTGGTAATCGACGATTGCGTAGTCAATACATTCGCGATCGCATCCAACTTGGTGCTGGAACACCTCTGAATGTGCAGCATCTGCTGGAAAAGCTACAGCTACTCCGCCTCGATCCGCGCATTCAAAACCTGTCAGCAGAGTTGCAGACGGGTGTGCGTCCGGGAACCAATATGTTGCAAGTTGAGGTGAAAGAAGCGAACACCTTCAAATTGACGGCAAATCTAGATAATGGGCGAACGCCAAGTGTGGGTAGTTTTCGCCGGGGAATAGACTTGCAAGAAGCGAATTTATTGGGTTTTGGTGATACGCTCAGTGTGGGATATACTAATACCGATGGCAGTAACACAATTGATTTCAACTACAGGTTGCCGATTAATGCCCGCAATGGAACTGTATGGTTTGATGTCAATCAGGGGTGGAACCACGTTATTGAAAAACCATTCAGTTTACTCGATATTCAGTCCAGATACCAATCATATGAAGTAGGCTATCGGCAACCCCTAGTGCAAAAGCCAACCGAGGAGTTAGCAATGGGGCTGTCGTTCTCGCGCCTGGAAAGCCAAACTGAGTTAGGTATTGATAACATTGGAGCTTTTCCACTGTCGCCTGGTGCAGATGCGAACGGAAAAACCAGAATTTCTGTCCTACACTTTTTCCAAGAGTATACTCACCGCAGCAATCAGTATGTATTTGCGTTGCGATCGCAATTTGGCTTTGGGGTAGATTGGTTCGGTGCAAATGTGAGTCAGAATGCTCCAGATAGCCGCTTTTTTGTCTGGCGGGGACAGGCACAGTGGGTGCGGCAGTTGGCACCAGACACGCTGTTTTTGGTCAAAGGCGATTTACAACTGGCATCGGATTCCCTAGTGCCGTTGGAGCAAATTGGTCTTGGTGGACAGCTAAGTGTGCGGGGCTATCGTCAGGACACATTACTCACAGACAATGGCATGTTGTTTTCGGCTGAATTTCGGTTACCCATTGTCCGTGCTTCTAAAATAGGCGGGGTGTTACAAGTGACACCCTTTATTGACATTGGCCAAGGCTGGAATGCCGATGGCAAAGATCCATCCCCGAGTACACTGGTTGGTACCGGATTAGGGCTGCTGTGGAAACAGGGCGACCACTTTTCGGCCCGCCTAGATTGGGGTATTCCACTGATATCGGTGGCTGGGGAAAAGCGATCGCTCCAGGAACAGGGGCTGTATTTTTCGGTGGGATATTCGCCATGAGGGATGGGGGGGATGAGGGAGATGGGGGAGATGGGGGGGAGGTGGGGAAAATTAAGTCCAATTTTCGACATTTCTTCTTCGTGTTCTTCGTGCCTTCGTGGTTCAAAAAGATTTTTAAACCGCGAAGACGCGAAAGACACGTTCGCGCAGCGTCTCCCCTTGGGAGAAGAAAATCTAAGTCTTTCGAATTGCACCTTGAAAGGGCTGGTCCTAGGTAAGTCAAAGAAATTTCTTCACCTCCCCCACCCCCCTCATCCCCCTGTAAGAAGCAATGCTATTCAGGGAACACTAGCTAGTAGAGATAAATAGAAACCGAATGATGAAAGCAACCCCTGTAAGGCTTGGTTTGGTCAATGGCATGTTGACAGGCGTAATGCTGCTGTGGAGTGGCACAGTCAACGCTCAGGTGACTCCCGACGGCACACTTCATACCACCGTCTCCCAAAGTGGCAATAACTTTATGATCACTAACGGTAGTGCCGCAGGGAGTAACTTGTTTCATAGCTTTCGGCAGTTTTCTGTACCCACAGGCGGTTCTGTCACCTTCAATTTAGTCAACACACCTAACATCTCGACCATTTTCAGTCGGGTAACAGGGGGTAGTGTTTCCAACATTGACGGACTGATTCAGACAATTAACAGCAATAACCCAGTTAATTTGTTTGTGCTCAATCCTAGTGGGATTATGTTTGGACCCAATGCACAACTGAATATTGGTGGTTCGTTTGTGGGTACGACTGCCAACAGCATCAACTTTGCGGATGGGACACAGTTCAGTGCCACCAGTCCATCACCCTTACTAACCATCAGTGTTCCAATTGGGTTGCAAGTGGGAGCAACTGCGGGTTCAATTGAGGTGCAAGGGACTAGTAATGATGGGATTTTTCCGACTGAGCACCTGGGAATTGTTGCTAGCCCAGGAAAAACCATAGCCCTTGTTGGCGGAGATGTCAATCTTTCTGGTGGTGTAATTACCGCACCGTCTGGAAGGATTGAAGTTGGCGCTGTTGGTAACGGAACAGTCAGCCTCAAACCGAGCGCGGCGGGATGGCAGTTGGGATACGAGCAAGCTCAAGATCTGCGCTCTATCAGCTTGAATGCTGGTTCTTCCCTATGGAATCCCTATCCGGTGGGCAATCCGGCAGGAGGTATTCAGGTGGTGGGACGGGATATTCGCCTAGATCAATCCCAAATTGCGGCATCAGTATTAGGCAAGGGACAGGGTGGAAATATTGATCTCAATGCTCAGCGATCGCTCTGGTTGGGTGGGGTGAATGCCAATGCCAAAGCACCAAGCAGTTCGATTGTCAATCTGGTGGCATCGGGCGCACAGGGGAATGGGGGATCTGTGAGTGTTCAAGCACCGCAACTTACCCTACAAGATGGAGCGGCAATAGAAACCCTGAGTCTAGGATCTGGTGCAGCGGGTGATGTGCGAGTGACGGCGGATACCATTGTTGCCCAGGGTGATGTTGCCCTCAATTCTCCACTAGCCCCAACAGGCAGTAGCAGTAGTCGCATTTCCAGTGAAAACTATGCATCGGGAGCGGGGGGAGATATTGACGTTGTGGCTCGACAAATCACCTTAGACGGGAGTGGTCAAATTTCAACTTTTGTCTTTCCTGGAGCCAGTGGACGTGGGGGAAATATCACCGTAGATGCAGCAGATACAATCTCAGCGACTGGAATTAGCCCCATTAGTTTAATTCCTAGCGGCATTGGAGCGTACACAGTAGGGGTAGGCAATGGTGGCAATGTGAACGTCTCCACAGGCACGTTGAACCTTTCAGATACTGGAGCCATACTCACATTGGTTAGTCGCATTGCCTCTGTTGCGAACACTGGCATTGGCAGTGGGGGAGATGTGAACGTCTTGGCACGTGAATCTATAAAAATGGCGAATGTTAGCCCAATATCGCCTACGATAGCAAGTTTTTTAGGCAGCGTCACAACTGGATCGGGTAATGCCGGAAATGTTTTTGTCACCACGCCGAGTCTTTCGCTACAAGCCGGAGCCACATTGAATTCTATAACTATCTCAGCAATTGGCACCTTTGGTGATCCCAAACTGTCTAATGACTTAGGAAATGGGGGCAATGTCACGTTGAATGTTGCAAAGCAAATTGAGGTCAGTGGCGCGAATCCATTCAGTCATTTTAATACTAGTTTGGGAACAACCACCTTCGGCAATGGAAATGCAGGGATAATATTAATTCAAACGAATCAATTGGTGGTGAGAGATGGCGCAACAATCAGCACTATTACCGAAAGCACAGGCAACGCGGGAGCCTTGAGCGTCACAGCAAAGGACATTCTACTGGAGGGACATGATGATCGTGGTTCATCGATAGCTTCCAGCGCACCGCTATTCTATGAGATAACCCGTAAATTTTATGGTCTGCCAGATTTTCCCACAGGCGACACGGGCAGGATAAGCATCAGTACAAATAGTCTCACCCTCCGCAATGGTGGTCAAGTTACCGTTACTCATGAAGGCACAGGTAATGCAGGGCAGTTAGATATCCAAGCAAATACGCTATCTATGGACGGTGGTGTCATTAGTGCAACTACGGCTTCAGGTGTTGGCGGCAACATCAACTTGCAGGTTCGAGATCTACTCGTCGCCCGTCATGGTAGCGAAATTACAGCCACAGCAGGCGGCTCTGGTAATGGCGGCAACATCAACATCGATGGCAGTTTCATCGTAGCACAGGAAAATAGCGACATCATCGCTAATGCCTTTCGTGGCAACGGTGGCAATATTCAAATTGCCACCCAAGGCTTGTTTGGTATTGAAGCCAGACCGCAACTCACTCCTTCTAGTGACATTACTGCCAGTTCTCAACTGGGTGTCAGTGGCAATGTCCAAATCAGTAAGCCAACTGTTGTTCCCAATTCTGGTTTGGTCTCACTTCCAGTTAATTTGAGCGATCCATCTCAGCAAATTGCCAGTGAGTGTGCTGCCAATCAAGGGAGTCGCTTTGTAGCAACAGGTCGCGGTGGTGTGCCGCAAAATCCAACTCAGCAAATTGGGAGCGATCGCACTTGGAACGATGTGCGCGACTTGTCTGGCTACCGAAAACCTGGTAAGGCTATTGCCCAAACGCCCCCATCCTCGGAGGTTCTCATCGAAGCTACAACCTGGCATCGCAACGCCAAGGGAAAAGTTGAGTTAATTGCCGCTCATCCGAACGCTCATGTGCAGCAGCCATTAACCTGTAGTACTGTCCCCAGGAGTTATTAAATAGGATTACCATACATGGAGACACTTTAATGAAAGCAACCTCCCTTTGGTTGGGTTTGCTCAATGGAATGCTCCTCTTGAGCGGCTCTGCTAACGCCCAGGTGATTCCCGACACAACACTTCATACTACCGTTTCCCAAACTGGCAACAACTTCACCATCACCAATGGCAACCGGGTTGGGAATAATTTGTTCCATAGTTTCACTCAGTTCTCAGTTCCCACGCAAGGATCTGTCATTTTTAACAATGCCAGTGACGTGCAAAATATTTTCAGTCGTGTTACAGGAGGTCAGGTCTCCAATATCGATGGACTGATTCGAGCTAACGGTGCTGCTAATCTGTTTTTGCTGAATCCATCTGGTATCCTTTTTGGACCCAATGCCCAACTGAATATTGGTGGCTCTTTTATTGGGACAACTGCCAGTAGCATCAACTTTGCGGATGGTGCACAGTTCAGCGCTGTCAATCCCTCTGCCGCTCCACTACTGACGATTAGCACCCCCATTGGTTTACAATTTGGACAAGATTCAGGACCAATTTCCGTACAGAATTCAGGTCATCGTATAACAGTTAGTGCTCTGGTTTCCACGTTTGACCCAGCGCAAAATCCGATTGGGCTACGGGTGAACCCAGGTAACACACTGGCATTGCTGGGTAACGGAATTGACATAGTCGGTGGTGTTCTCGGTGCTGCCAACGGGTCGATTGAACTTGGCAGTGTTCAGTCAGGAAATGTAGGTCTAAACAGAACCACTCAGGGTTGGGCATTTGATTATACCAATGTTAAAAACCTGAACGACATTCGGTTAACCCAACGAGCGCTGCTAGATGGCACAGGCTTTGGCAGCAGTACAATTCAACTGCAAGCTAAAAATATTGACCTTTCAGGTAGTTCATTTGTCGCGACTCAAAATCTGGGTTCTCTATCGGAGGATAAGATTACGGTCAATGCAACGGAATCCTTAAAAATCACCGAAACAAGCTTTTTAGCGGGTTTCGCGCTGGACACTGGTCTTGGAGCAGACATGTCCATCTCTACCCAGAAACTGCTGCTTCAAAGTGGCGGACAAATTCTTAGCCTTACCTTAAAATCTGGCGCAAGTGGCAATCTTTCTATCCGTGCATCCGAGTCTGTGCAGGTAAGTGGGTTTTCTCCACTCCTTTTTATCCCTAGCGTAATTTCGGTAGGTTCGTTTGGTTCTGGTAGAGGCGGGGATATTCGTCTATCTACCCGGCAACTAAGTGTGAACGGTGCCTTGCAAACATTCACATTTGGCACAGGGAATAGTGGCGATCTCCAAATTGATGCCTCTGATTCAATCAACGTTGCTGGGATCAGTCCCGTGACACTTGTACCGAGTAATGTGGGTTCATCAACGGTCAGCACTGGCAATGCCGGTAACGTGACTCTTACAACTGCAAGATTGACTGTTAACGATGGAGCTGCTGTTGGCTCTTTAACTCTAGGCGCGGGGAATGCTGGCAACTTGAGGGTCGTAGCATTAGACTCGATTGAGGTGCGGGGCGCAGCACCAGGGGGCATCTTGACGAGTAGCCTTGGGGCTTATGGAATCCTAGTGGATCCCCAGACTCGGGCAACTTATAATTTAACTACTGAACTCAGTGGCAATGCAGGCAGAGTCATGCTCACAACGCCGCAGTTGCGAGTTTCAGATGGGGGAAACGTAGCGGTAAGAAATGATGGTACAGGAGATGCAGGAAATCTTGAGATTAATGCAGATCGGGTAATTCTGACAAATCAAGGTGCAATTACTGCCGCCACCCAATTTGGCAATGGCGGAAATCTACTTCTGAATGTTCAAAATGCGTTAATTATGCGCAACAACAGCAAACTTTCGGCAGCAGCGAGGGCTGGTGGCAATGGGGGCAACATCAACATCAATGCCCCTTTGATCGTCGCAGTGCCCAAAGAAAATAGTGATATTATTGCCAATGCTGTCAAAGGTAGAGGTGGCAACATCGAGATCGCGACTCAGGGGTTGTTCGGGCTTTCCTACCGCAACCAACTGACAACAGAAAGTGATATCAATGCTAGCTCTCAATTCGGAGTTAGTGGTACGGTTCAAATCAATACCATTGGCGTTAATCCGACCTCTGGCTTAGTAGATCTGCCTGTGAATGTGGCAGATCCATCTCAGCAAATTACCACAGGCTGTGCAGGTCGTCAAGGGAGTCGCTTTGTGGCAACGGGACGGGGTGGTGTGCCGCAAAATCCAACTCAGCAAATTGGGAGCGATCGCACTTGGTCTGATGTGCGAGACTTGTCTGGCTACCGAAAACCTGGTAAGGCTATTGCCCAAACGCCCCCATCCTCGGAGGTTCTCATCGAAGCTACTTCCTGGCATCGCAACGCCAAGGGAAAAGTTGAGTTAATTGCCGCTCATCCGAACGCTCATGAGCAGATGCCGTTAACCTGTGCTGCTGTTCCCAGGAGTTATAGATAAACATGATAGGCATTATAGTTTGTAGTAGCGCTTTAGCGCCGGTTTAACCGCGATTTAACCGGCGCTAAAGCGCTACTACGAACTAAGAAATTACCCATCAAAGTTGACTTGTCATGTTATAAATAATACCATTTAGGGAACCCTAATACCAGAAGGTAAAGGGAGTATTGATGTCATGACAGGGATACGCAAAGCGACAAGCTTCCGGCTTAAAGCACTTCTATCTACACTCACCACTGGGTTATTAACTCAAGGGATGCTGCTACCTGCGATCGCTCAGGTGACATCAGATGGTACTACCAACACCATTGTCAAGCTAAATGGGAATAATTTCACAATTATTAATGGTATAGAAAAAGGTAAAAATTTATTTCATAGTTTCAGTAATTTCTCGGTACCGACAGGCGGTGCAGCGACTTTTGATTTAAGCAACACGCCAAATATCACAACTATATTTAGTCGCGTCACAGGTGGGAATGTTTCCAATATTAATGGATTAATTCAAACTTTCAACAGTAATAATCCGGTAAGTTTATTTTTAATGAATCCTCAGGGGATAGTGTTTGGGAAAAATGCGGCGTTGAATATTGGCGGGTCTTTTGTGGGGACGACAGCGAATAGTATTAAGTTCGCCGATGGAGTGGAGTTTAGTGCAGTCAATTCAGGGACGCCACCATTATTAACCATGAGTGTACCCATTGGCTTGCAACTAGGTAGTTCTGCAAGTCCGATCCAAGTGCAGGGTTATGGCAATGATGGCATTGTGCCGACTAAAAATTTGGGAATAGTAGGAAGTCCAGGACAGACCATCGCCTTAGTTGGGGGAGATATTACATTTACAGGTGGTGTAATTACTGCCCCTAGGGGTAGAATTGAAGTAGGTGCAGTGGGTAATGGGACGGTGAATCTGACTCAGACACCAGCAGGATGGCAGTTAGATTATACACAAGTGCAAGATTTTCGCTCTATTAATTTCACAGAGCGTTCTTCCCTGTGGAATCCCTATGCTGTGGGCAATCCGGCTGGGGGTATTCAAGTGGTGGGAAGGGATATTCGCCTGGACCAATCGCAAATTGCGGCAGCAACTGTGGGGAATGGACAGGCGGGTAGTATTACGGTGAATGCGGCAGGAGGGCTGTTTTTGGGTGGTGAAAATCCAAATGCGCTCTCACCAAGTGCGTGGATTGTGAATCAGGTGGCACAGGGAGCAACGGGGAATGGGGGAGGAGTGAATATTAAAGCAGGGCAGTTGACATTGCAGGATGGCGCAGCCATTGAAACCCTCTCCCTGGGTGCGGGGGCTGCTGGCAATGTGCAAGTGACAGCGGATACCATTGCCGCCCGTGGTGCCGTTGCCCTTAAATCTCCCTTAGCCCCCTCTGGTAGTAGCAGCAGCCGCATCGCCAGTGAAACTTATGCATCGGGAACAGGGGGAGAGGTCACCGTGGTAGCCCGCAAACTAACTCTTGAAGATAGTGGTCAAGTGGCAACAACTGTCTTTCCGGGAGCAACTGGACGGGGTGGAAATATTTCTGTTGATGTTGCTGATGAGATTTATGCAAGTGGGGTCAGTCCGATCAGTTTGACCTTTAGTGGCATTGCTGCTGAGGCATTCGGGATTGGGAATGGTGGTAATGTCAGAGTTGCGACAGGGACATTGAATCTCACAGAGGGGGGAGCGATTGTTACCTTTGCTCCTCGCTTGGCGGGGATACCAGGGACGGGTATTGGGAATGCCGGGGATATAACGGTGGTAGCACGGCAAGCTATCAATATGGTGGGTACATCCCCAATTTTACCAACCCAGATCACCTATCTTGGTAGTTCTACTGCTGGCTCTGGCAATGGCGGCAATTTGTCGGTGACAACACCTATCCTTTCACTGCAAGCTGGAGCCTCCTTGGCGACAACTACTGTGCCTGTGATTGGCATCTTTGGAGACCCCAACCAGCCCAATAATTTGGGAGATAGTGGCAATGTCACCTTGAATGTAGCAGATCGTTTAACAATCAGTGGCATAAATAGGTTTACACTGGCTACCAGTTTCTTAGGAAGCGGCACCTACGGCAATGGCAAAGCTGGTGATGTGACGATCCACACGAATCAATTGCGCATCAAAGATGGTGGGGCAATTGCCAGCAGTACTGCCGCTAGTGGCAATGCCGGGGCTTTGACAATCGAGGCAAATGACATTCTCGTAGAAGGTCAGAATATCCGCGCCTCAGTGATCGGTTCTAGCGCACGAATCTTTAGTGAAACCACTCGTCGATTTTATCATCTACCGGATGCTCCTACGGGCAACACAGGTGTGTTAAACATCAATACCAACCAACTGACGGTTCGCAATGGTGGTAATATTAGCGTCATCCATGATGGCACAGGTAACGCCGGACAGTTAAGCATCCAAGCCGATAAAGTCTCTTTGGATACTGGGGGAATTAGTGCTGCCACTGCATCTGGAAAAGGTGGTAACATCACTCTAGCATTAGCAAATACTCTGGTAAGCCGTCATGGTAGTAAAATTACGGCACAAGCAGGCGGCAGTGGTAATGGCGGTAACATCACTATCAATTCCCCCATCATCCTCGGATTAGAAAACAGCGACATCATCGCCAATGCCATCCTCGGTAACGGTGGTAACATCAAAATCACAACCCAGGGGATTTTCGGGCTACAGTTTCGCACTCAACTTACTCCAGACAGTGACATCGTTGCTAGTTCCAAATTTGGCGTCAACGGTACAGTCAATATTAATAATGTTGGCTTTGACCCCAATACTGGGTTAGTCGAATTACCAGCCAATGTCACAGACCAATCACAGCAAATTGCCACAGGTTGCTCTCATCATGTTGGCAGTAGTTTTGTGGCAACGGGACGGGGTGGTGTACCCCAAAATCCAAATCAGACCAGGAGCGATCGCACCTGGTCTGATATCCGCAATCTCTCTGCATATCGGAAAACACAGACACTAGAAGCACAAATACCCACCTCCCCAGAGGTTCTTGTGGAGGCTACGAACTGGCATCGCAATGAGTCGGGCAAAATTGAGTTAATTGCGGCTCAACCAGCCCATATACAAACATCTTTAACCTGTGCTGCGGTGCCAAACTAATCAGTCCCGATGCCGTAGAAAGCTTGGTTTGTAGTAGCGCTTCAGCGCCGGTTTAACCGCGATTTAACCGGCGCTAAAGCGCTACTACGAACTAAGAAATTACCTATCAAAGTTGACTTGCTATGTTATAAATAATACCATTTAGGGAACCCTAAAACCAGAAGGTAAAGGGAGTATTCATGTCATGACAGAGATACGCAAAGCGACAAGCTTCCGGCTTAAAGCACTTCTATCTACACTCACCACTGGGTTATTAACTTCCGGGATGATGCTACCCACAATGGCTCAGGTGACATCAGATGGTACTACCAACACCGTTGTCAAGTTAAATGGGAATAATTTCACAATTCTTAATGGTATAGAAAAAGGGAAAAATTTATTTCATAGTTTCAGTAATTTCTCGGTACCGACAGGCGGTGCAGCGACTTTTGATTTAAGTAACACGCCAAATATCACAACTATATTTAGTCGCGTCACAGGTGGGAATGTTTCCAATATTAATGGATTAATTCAAACTTTCAACAGTAATAATCCGGTAAGTTTGTTTTTGATGAATCCTCAGGGGATAGTGTTTGGGCAAAATGCGGCGTTGAATATTGGCGGGTCTTTTGTGGGGACGACAGCGAATAGTATTAAGTTTAGCGATGGAGTGGAGTTTAGTGCAGTCAATTCAGGGACGCCACCATTATTAACCATGAGTGTACCCATTGGATTACAACTAGGTAGTTCTGCAAGTCCAATCCAGGTGCAGGGTCAAGGCAATGATGGCATTGTGCCGACTAAAAATTTGGGAATAGTCGCAAGTCCAGGACAGACCATCGCCTTAGTTGGGGGAGATATTACATTTACAGGTGGTGTAATTACTGCCCCTAGGGGTAGAATTGAAGTCGGTGCAGTGGGTAGTGGGACGGTGAATCTGACTCAGACACCAGCAGGATGGCAATTCGATTATACACAAGTGCAAGATTTTCGCTCTATAAACTTCACAGAGCGTTCTTCCCTGTGGAATCCCTATCCTGTGGGCAATCCGGCTGGGGGTATTCAAGTGGTGGGAAGGGATATTCGCCTGGACCAATCGCAAATTGCGGCAGCAACTGTGGGGAATGGACAGGGGGGTAATATTACAGTGAATGCGACAGGCTCACTGTTTTTGGGAGGGGTAAATCCAAATGGGCAGGCTTCCAGTCCCGCCTGGATTGTGAATCAGGTAGCGCCAGGAGCAACGGGGAAGGGGGGAGATGTGAATATTCAGGCACAGGCGTTAACATTACAGGATGGGGCAGCGATTGAAACCCTGAGTCTGGGATCGGGGGTTGCTGGCAATGTGAAAGTACTAGCAGATACCATTGCAGCTCGTGATGAAGTTGTCCTCCAATCTCCACTTGCACCCTTTGGCAACAGTCGTAGCCGGATTGCAAGTGAAACTTATACATCGGGAGCGGGGGGAGATATTACCGTGGTAGCCCAAAAACTGACTCTTGAAAATAGTGCTTTTGTCGGAACAATTCTTTATCCAGGGGCAACTGGACGGGGTGGAAATGTTTCCGTTGATGTTGCTGATCAGATTGATGCCAGCGGGATCGGTCCCATCAGCTTCACAGGTAGTGGCATTGAGGCTTACGCATTAGGAATTGGTAATGGCGGTAATATCAGCGTCTCCACAGGGACGTTAAATCTCACAGACGGGGCAACGATTTTGACCTATGCTAGTCCCATAGAGGGGGTACCAAATTCGGGTATTGGGAGTGCAGGGAATGTCACGGTAGTAGCACGGCAGAGTATCAATCTGGTAGGTGAATCATCAATCAAACCAGCACTGGATCTCACCTATATTGGTAGTTTAACTCATGCCTTTGGTAATAGTGGCAATCTCACCGTCACAACACCTATTCTGTCTCTCAAAGATGGAGCCTCCTTGGGAACAACTACTCTACCTGTTATGGATGGAGACTACCCCAATAATCTGGGGGATAGTGGTAATGTCACTCTGAATGTATCAGATCGCTTAACAGTCAGTGGCATCAATAAGTTTACACAGGGTGCCTCTTTCTTGGGAACTGGTACCTACAGCGATGGCAAAGCTGGGGATGTCACAATCCACACTAATCAATTGTTCGTCACAAATGGTGGGGCAATTACCAATATTACTGCTGCTAATGGCAATGCTGGCGCTTTGACAATTCAGGCAAATAATATTCTGGTAGAAGGTCAGAATATTAGCCCTTCAGCCATCAGTGCTAGCGCACCAATCTTGAATGAAACCACCCGTGAAAGTTATAATCTACCTGATATTCCCACAGGTAATACAGGTGTGTTAAATATCAATACCCACCAACTGACAGTTCGCAATGGTGGTAACATTAGCGTCACCCATCAAGGCACAGGTAATGCTGGAGAGTTATTTATCCAATCTGACAAAGTCTGGTTGGATACTGGGGAAATTAATGCCGCTACTGCATCTGGAAAAGGTGGCAATATCAGTCTAGCATTAGCAAATGCTCTGGTTAGCCGTCATGGTAGTAAAATTACCACTTCCGCAGGTGGCAGTGGTAATGGCGGTAACATTACTATCAATGCTCCAGTGATTGTGGGTTCAGAAAACAGCGACATCATCGCTAATGCTGTTCAAGGTAATGGCGGTAACATCAACATCACTACCCAAGGCATCTTTGGGCTACAATACCGCCCTCACCTCACTGATGACAGTGACATCACTGCTAGTTCTCAATTTGGGGTGAACGGTACAGTAGATATTCATAATTTTGGCGTTGACCCCAATTCTGGTTTAGTGGAATTGCCAGCCAATGTCACAGACCAATCACAACAAATTGCCACAGGTTGTTCTCATGATTCTGGCAGTAGTTTTGTGGCAACGGGACGGGGTGGTATTCCTCACAATCCCACTCAGCAGGTGATGAGCGATCGCACTTGGTCTGATATCCGCAATCTCTCTGCATATCGGAAAACACAGAAAGTACAAGCACAAATGCCCACCTCCCCAGAGGTTCTGGTGGAGGCTACGAACTGGCATCGCAATCCTGACGGCAAAATTGAGTTAGTTGCGGCTCAACCAGCCCATGTACAACCATCTTTAACCTGTGCTGCGGTGCCAAACTAATCAGGCCCGAAGCTTTTCAGACTGGGATTTAAACCCAATACCCGTGAATGAATGGAATCAGAGGGCAGTAGTCCTGGTATTTCATTCTCATTACCGCCCTCACCCCCAACCCCTCTCCCAATTTGGGAGAGGGGCTAGGGGTGAGGGCTTTCATTCACGGGTATTGGATTTAAACCCCGACTGAAAAATAACCACGTGTGGGGGGGCTATAGCATTCCTAAATCATTCGTGAGATCAACAAACCCGGTATCTGGGAGATACCGGGTATAGTTCAATACAGTTCAGTTAGTAGTGTTCACAGACTGAAGATCCCCCCAACCCCCCTTAAAAAGGGGGGCTTATTCCCCCCTTTTTAAGGGGGGGTTAGGGGGGATCAAAGCCTTAACTGAACCATATTGGGGTATAGTCGGCTTAGTATTTTCTCACAAATCAAATAGGGCTAATTAACGACGCACTATCACCGATGTTCCCATTTTTATCTGCTTGTACAACAACCGGACATCAGGATTGCGCATTCTCAAGCAGCCGTGGGAGATAGCGCTGCCCACTAGTTCAATTTCTGGCGTACCGTGAAAGCCAATTTGATTACGTCCATCTGACCAAAAACCAATCCATCGGTCTCCTAAAGGACTATCAGGTCCTGAGGGAAATACTCTGCCAGTAATCGGATGCCGCCACAGAGGATTAGTTTGCTTATTGATCACTTGAAATGAACCTGTGGGGGTTTCCCAACCCTTTTTACCTACAGCGATTGGGTAGCTGGCTATGACCAGATCCTGGCGGTACACGTAGACGCGGCGATCGTTTAAGTCAACCACCACTTGCATCTGATTAGGTGCAAGGCTAGTGGATGATTTTTGTTGGTCAGAACCTTGAGTAAATAAGGACTTTAAAGGGGAATTGCCCATTGCATTTTGCTGACTACCCTGTACAGATTGGCTTGATGTCTGGGCGCTGGTTGCTCCCATAGCTATGGCATTACGACTTGTCCCCGAACTATTATCACTTGTTTGCGAACTACTATCAGACTTTATAGAAGCAGTCATCCGCCAATGGACAGCGAGAGATAGAATTGCTGTACCAAAACAGAGCCACATCACCATACGCGCTACAGATTCATTTCTTACCATCGCCATCGTCTATACTTCTCCAGCATATCTAGCTGATAACAGGGAATTGTTAGTTGTTAGTTGTTAGTTGTTAAGTGTTAAGTGTTAGTTATTTAATTTTAGGTGTAAAAAAGCGCATTTTCCACTCCCCCACTCCCCCACTCCCCTATCCAATTAATGGTTAAACAAACAAGAGAACTCAATACGAACCCAGTTAAGCTTGAAGCGCCCTTGAGGATGGTGGAGACTGCCTTTTTAGCCAGTACCGCTAGCTTGATTTGGTTTATTAATTTCTACTTTCCTTTGGGGCCAGTTTTGCGGATATTTTTCCCAGTACCCATAGCCTTAGTGTACCTCCGATGGGGTAAACGAGCGGCATGGATGGCAGCGGTAACCTCTGGGTTGCTACTTGCGGTGCTGATGGGACCATTCCGTAGTCTGCTGTTTGTTATGCCCTTTGCTTTCATGGGCGTACTTTTGGGCGCGACATGGTATCGCCGTGTTCCTTGGATTGTTTCCATCAGCTTAGGAGTGCTACTGGGCACTATTGGTGACTTTTTCCGTCTGTTGTTGTTGTCTGTGTTGACGAATGAAGACCTGTGGATTTATCTCATTAACGAGTTTACAAACGTAATAGAGTGGATATTTCTCCAGTTGAAAATATTGGCAACTCCCAGCGTATTTTGGATTCAAGTGGGGGTGATTGCCTTGATTGTGGTGAACAACTTTATCTACCTGTTCGTTGTACACCTGGCAGCATGGCTGCTTTTGGGTCGCCTCGGTAACCCCATCCCCCGTCCCCCACACTGGGTAGAAGTACTTATGGACTACGAATAGTTAGGAGTTAGGAGTTAGGAGTTAGGAGTTAGGACTATTTTCATAATTCATAATTCATAATTCATAATTCATAATTCATAATTCATTATGATTCGCATTTATACACAAATCAAACGGGGTGAGGAATGGACGGCTAGATATCGCGGTTGTTCACCTATATTTGCCTGTGTTTTAGGATTTACTGAAACTGCTTTAATTCCAGGAATTTCAGCTGCTGGTCGCACTCCAGAGGATCGGAAATACACTGCTTGTGCTGATGCCGAGTTTTTGTACTACGGTCCAAAAAGAAAGCCCCAATATCCCTTACCACCACTTCAGGCTGGGGCTTCCCCTGTGGTGATTTCCCGCGCTGTGGTTGAGGCACTAAAGATGCCGCTTTATTTGTTTAATGCAGGACTACCCCAGCCTCCTGCTGTGCCAGCAATTGACTTGGGTGGCACCATCGCTAGGTGCACAAGTCTTGGTGACGCTATGGAACTAGCAACCGTACAGCATTTGTTAGAGCAAGGGCTGCTTTGGGGTCAACGTTTAGGTACGTTCGTCCAAAACAGCTATCTCATTTTAGGGGAGTGTGTTGTAGGAGGAACCACAACCGCCTTGGCCATTTTAACTGCCTTGGGCATACCAGCTCTAGGACTCGTCAACAGCAGTCATCCAACTTGCAACCACGCCCAAAAGTGGGCAGTTGTGCAAGCAGGGCTGAAGAGGGCGGGAATCGAGAGGAGGGAATGGGGAATGGGGAGTGGGGAATGGGGAGTGGTGAGTAGGGAATTAGGAAACACTACTCCCTACTCCCTACTCCCTACTCCCTACTCCCTACTCCCTACTCCCTACTCCATTGATCCCCTCCAACTGGTGGCGGCTGTGGGTGATCCGATGCAGGTAGTAGTAGCTGGAATGGCTCTAGCTGCTACTCGCAGTTGTGGGGTTTTGCTTGCTGGGGGAACGCAAATGTTGGCAGTGTATGCATTAATGAGTGCGATCGCGGGGGCTTACTCCTTATCTTGGCGACCAGAAGAAGTAGTTGTAGGAACAACCCGCTGGGTAGCAGAAGACCCAACGGGCGGCACAGTTAAATTAGCCCAGCTAGTTGGTAGGAGTAACAGTACTCCTGACGGGGTTTCCCCACCCCTACTAGCCACTGGGCTGAGTTTTGCTGATTCTCGTTATCCCCAACTCCGAGCTTATGAGCAGGGCTTTGTGAAAGAAGGTATGGGCGCAGGAGGAGCTTGTATTGCTGCCCATCTGGGCCAAGATTGGCAGCAACACCATCTTTTAGAAGCAATTGAAGCCTTACTAGTGGTTTGCCACACCAACTTTGAGGGGTAAAGGATCTCTGAGAAACCGGGTTTCTGCACCCCGCAAAGTTCCTGTGGTGGACTACTAGTAACTAATGACACGTTGAATACTAGTGAATTCTCTTGAGCAATAACTGCTCTTCTAAGGCTGCAATTCGATTATATGCTGCTGTTAATTGTGCTGTGAGTCGTTGTATTTGAATTTCTGATGTTAAGTTCTTGTCTCCCGCTTGAAGATTCGTGTCTGGATAAATACCATCCACTAACACATCCTTATGTTCAAATTCTGGATTAAAACTGATATGTCCTTTTAACTGGTAGCGCCCAGCATCGGTATTTTCTAAAAAATTATCCTTAGCCTTGTGTGTTCTCTCTAAACAGCTAGATGATAAAGCTTGAGCCACTTTATGATCTAGCTGCTCCATCATCTGATAGAGGGCATCCAGTTTATGACTCAAAGTCAAGACCTGCTTTTGTAATGGCTCCATGTAATACCCTCGTCTGCTCATCTTTCTCTATCATAAGCCCACCAGAGTACTGCGTCCATAAGTAGGGGCTACCAGACATCCCGATTTTCTAAGGTGTTTCCTTCTTTGGCATTTGACCGTCGAGGAAACGGTCCAATGCCAATCTTACATAATTTTTCTACGTGGAAGACCCTGTAATAGGGCTAAGCAAGTATGTTATGATAGTGACTTTAAAATTAATGGAGCGAAGGTCTTTTTTACTAGGTACAGGTACACTGGTGCTCTCACAACTACTTATTGGCTGTGGGGAAAAAAACCAGGCGACACTAAAAGTGGAGTTGTTGAAAGATTCTATTCCTAGTCAGGTGGTTAATCAATTTAGCAAATATTTTCAGCAGAAGGCACAGTTAAAGTTTTCTCCAGTAGAGCAGTTACAGGATTTGTTTGAGCAATTACAAACCTGGCAGAAGAAAACAAATGCCAATGACAACGAGGGATGGCGTCGTTTTATACCATTTGCTAAATCCGAAAATGTCCAGCCAGCTAACTTGGTGACTTTGGGAGATTACTGGATAAGCGCAGCAATTCAGCAGAAACTGATTCAACCACTGGAAGTGGGGCAGCTAAAACATTGGTCCACTCTGCCCAAAAGGTGGCAGGAATTCGTAACGCGCAACGACCAAGGTCAGGTGGATGCTCAAGGAAAAGTTTGGGGTGCTCCTTACCGTTGGGGTAGCACCGTGATTGTTTATCGCCGTGACAAGTTTCTTCAAGAATGGGGATGGACTCCGACGGATTGGGGTGATTTGTGGCGCAGTGAACTGCAAGAGCGCATTTCTCTGCTCGATCAACCACGGGAAGTGATTGGTCTAGTTCTAAAGAAGCTAGGAAAATCATACAACACAGAGAATTTTGACACAGTTCCAGACTTGGAAAAAGAACTACGGAAATTAAACCAACAGGTAAAGTTTTATAGTTCCGAAAGATACCTAGAACCCCTAATTACTGGAGATACTTGGCTTGCTGTAGGTTGGTCAAACGATGTACTACCAGTACTTGGGCGTTATCCACAACTTGCCGCAGTTATTCCCCAGTCAGGAACAGCAATTTGGGCAGACTTATGGGTACACCCTCAGGGTAATGACAGGGAGACTCTATCATCCCAATGGATTGATTTTTGTTGGACTAAGAGCATTGCTAAGGACATTTCTCTGTTTACGAAAACTAATACGCCAATTTCTATAGACATTGGTGCATCTAAAATCGCGGAACCATTACGCAAACTGTTGCTGATTAATTCTGAAGTTTTCAGTAAAAGTGAATTTTTGCTACCTCTACCCCCAGCAGTGGCTACTCAGTATGATTCTTTGTTCGCAAAAATGAAAGTTCTTGGTTGATTGTTGATTGTGATTAACAATTAACATTTACTTATTACCTTAGTAATAAGTAAATTAATTTATGTATGATTTATCAGAAGCCTCGTTATCGTGTAGCTGGTGAGCGACATCTCCTTGTGGAGTTAGGTGATGAGATTAGTTTGGCTACTAACTTTAAGGCGATCGCACTGGCTCAAAAGATGATCGGCTCCCCAGATATTGGTCCTACGGGCATTAAAGCTGTTATTGATGTCGTGCCCTCTTTCACCACAGTACTGATTCAGTATCAGCCGCAAATTATTTCTTTTGAGGGCTTAATTAGATTCTGCGACCACTGTCTACAACATATAGGTCAACTCCAGGATCTCGAACTTGCTTCCCGACTAATTGAAATTCCGGTTGCTTATAATGACCGCTGGTGTCAAGCCTGTTTCGAGCAATACTGCCAAACTATCAAACCAATTGAGCGCAATCCAGAGTTCGTTGCCCGTCTGAATGGACTTCGCAGCCTTGATGAACTGATTAATTATCATTCAACACCTATATGGTGGGTGGGATCTGTCGGTTTTGTCGCTGGGTTACCAATCTTGATCCCCCTCGACCCTAGTTTTCGCCTTTATGCCCCCAAGTACGATCCCCCTCGCACCTGGACACCAAAAGGAACTATCGGGGTTGGTGGAGGTTTGACGGCGATTTACCCCATCGTCATTCCCGATGGGTATCAAATGTTGGGCAGAACTCCCGTACCAATTTTTGACCAAAAGCAGCGTCTTCAACCCTTTAGAGAAAGAATGTTTCTCTTCCAACTGGGGGATAGGGTAAAGTTTCGACCAATTTCTGAAGAGGAATTTGAAGCAATTGAAACTGAAGTGGAAGTGGGGCGTTACGAGTACAAGATTTCTGAACTCCAGAAGTTCGATTTGAGTCTTTACCTCCAACAAGAGCAGCTATCCAACGCTTAAGTCAGAGAGATTAGGAAAATGTCCCACAAAAAAATATTTGAAGTTCTCCCAGATGGCAGACAAACCAGTCAAAAAATGTTTGAGGTGCTTGACGGTGGTCTGGAGACTACCGTTCAGGATAGTCAGGTCAGAGTTGGGTTGGGAGCATTTGGGGTTCCCCGTTCCGGTCCGATGGACAAACGCTCCTTTGAATTGGGGAATCAACTTCTGGGCAACAATGACAGTGCAGCAGGATTGGAGATTCAGTTTACAGGTCCGAAACTGAGGTTCTTTGATGAAACCGTGATTGCAGTCACGGGAGCCAATAATTACCCGCAAATTAATCAAAAGCCAGTTTCTCTTTGGCATACATTGCAGGTTCAGCCGGGAGATATCTTGTCTTTTGGACATGCAACGGTTGGGGCACGTACTTATGTTACCTTTGCGGGAGGGATTGATGTTCCGCCTGTGATGGGGAGTCGGTCTACTTTTGCTCAGGCGGGTTTAGGAGGATTTCAGGGCAGAAAACTGGAGAGAAAAGATGTGATCCACACCTTAATACCTTCTTTTCCCTTACATCAGCTGATGGGGAAAAGCTTACCTGATGAGGTCATTCCCGAAATTTCCCATCATTGGGAAGTGGAAGTTATCCAGGGACCCCACGATGACTGGTTAACTTCTGAAGATATTCAACAGTTCCTCTCCTATAACTGGGTAGTCTCCTCAAAATCGAATCGGATTGGTTATCGCCTAGAGGGACCACAATTCCAGTTTGCGGAGAATGCCCACCGCAAACCCCCAGAAAATGGTAGTCATCCCTCGAACAAAATTGACTATGGCTGTCCCGTAGGTGCGGTGCTGTTTTGCGGTCAGACTCCCACCATTCTCCTAGCTGATTGCCCCAGCTTAACGGGGTATATGACACCCTTTACGGTGATTGAGCACAGCCTCCGGAGAGTGGGGCAAGCTCGTCCACGAGACATCATCAATTTCAAGCAAGTGAGTCTTGACGAAGCTGTCAGGAAGCTGAGGGAAGTATGAGGATAATTTCCAAACCATCCATAGATCGGGTTGGGGTAGGATTAGTGATGCTCTCATCCCTGGGGTTTAGCACCTTAGCCATTTTAGCCAAGCTCGCCCATGCTCAGAACTTAAACCTGCTGAGTGTCCTAGCTTGGAGACTAGGAGGAGCAACTGCGGTTCTCTGGTTATGTCTGCTGTTAAGAAATCAGTGGCAAGTCAAACGGCAATCTGCGATCGCTGCCTTCTTGTTGGGAGCATCGGGTTATGCTATCCAGGCGGCTTTATTTTTTAGCGCTCTCGCCTACGCTAGTGCTGGGATGACTGTGTTACTTTTCTTTACCTATCCCGCTTTTGCCACCCTCTTTTGTTGGGTGTTAGATCATCGCCCTCCTAGTCGTCGGCAAATAGTGGCACTCGGTTTAACCCTACTAGGTTGTTCTCTGTTGACCCAAGACTTGAGCAGTGAAGTCGTACAACCCCTAGGTATTGCCTTGGGAATTGCTGCTGGTGCTGGATATGGGCTTTATCTAACTTTTAGTGGACGATTAGTCCTGGCTATGCCTCCTCTTGCCGCTGCTGCCTATATGCTGCTGGGCTCAACAGTATCCATCAGCTTAGTCACAATTACATGGCTTGGTCTAAATATCCCCTCGACGGCTGTAGCTGTAGGAATTGTCTCCAGCTTGGCAATTTTTGCTACAGCACTACCTATTGTCACTCTCTTTGCCGGACTGAAGCGGTTGGGGGTAGTATCGGCTGCCATTCTATCCACTTTAGAACCAGTGCTTGCCGTGCTGATGGGGATGCTATTTTTAGGTGAAAGTCTTGGGTTAAGACAGATGCTAGGCGGAGGATTAATCATCGCTTCAGCAATCATTATCCAGGCTAGGCATTGAGTTTAACGTGGAATGATACTAAGACGCTAGGGAATAGCAATGGAACCAAAACGTACGCGCTTGCCCAAAAAGCTTGCTTTACTTGGGATTGAGCCGTAGTCATGCGTTTCGTTGCGGTGTGACAGTTCTGGGTGCGGAATGTGGGATCTAAAGATGCGCTAGGGAGATTTACTTTATTTTGGTATTTATTTTAATACTGCATGACGTTGGAGTTGTAATAAAGTTACAAGTGTAGGTTGCCAAACGTTCTTTTTGATAATCGAAAACCCGGACGTTGTAACCATAATTTCGTGCTACAGTGCCAAAGCGATTCACAAAGTCGTAGCGTTCTAGATAGTCAAGTGTTGTCCAAACTTGCTGATTCACCACTAGATCTACTCGTGCAGGTTCTGTATTTGTAGCCGGATATGCTATCCAGTTATCTAATATCTGCTGATTCTCAGAGTTTTCTTTTGCTAACCACAAACTAGGAATACTCAATTTCCTTTGGGAAACGGTGTTAGCTGTAATTACAGAGCCTTTTGGGTCTTTCAATAAGTCTAGTTGCAAAGGAGCATTGGAAGGTTCTGGAACCGAGGTAGTTACTGCTTGTGAGAATTGGGTTGGTAAGAGGGGAATGGTAGTGAGGAAGATGCCTAACAGGAGTGCAAGCGATCGCATTTTTTATCAGTTGTAGATTGCACGCAGACGGTGAGTTCGGTGAAAACTCACAACTTTTTAACCATCCTTCATAACCACTGTCCATCATACCTTTGTGTTGCTCACAGAGTAAACTCGTCAGAAGATAGAAATCCAAAATTTGCTTTTGCTGGTCACTTAATCTCTCAATGGACCACGAGTTACACCAAGCTGATTTTGCAGCTTCAACTCTCGCCAAAGTTGAGAACCTGTCATCTCGCCTTTGAGCAATTGACGGTAGCGATGTATCGTTTGAGTCACTTGTTCAGGTGTCTCATTGAGAAATTCAATGCGGAAGTCCCTCATTCCAAGCTCTACGAGGCGTTGTACATACTCTGCTCCAGTTTGTGCTGTACCATTAAATACAGTGTTGCGACAGCCTGTATCTGCTTGGAGTACATGTTCTGTACCGACGCGATCGCGCAATTTCACCTCATGTTTGTCACAGGGTCGTCCACAGTTAGTATAGTCAGTCCCTGTAGATAGAAAGGCACAGAATACACAATGTTCCATATGGAACATAGGCATATGCTGATGGATCGTGACCTCAAACCAGTGAGGCGGGCAACTTCTGAGCAAGTCTTCCAGTTGGGTAATGTTCAGGTCGTAAGACGCCGTCACCCGTTCCAGTCCAAAGCGATGCTTAAAGTAGTCTGCTGTCAAAGGATTAGCGACGTTGAGAGAGAAATCCCCAATACAACGGTCTTGTGCAAAAAACTCCAGATGGTCATAGTTCCGCACCAGATAGCCATCTGCTTCGCAAGAGCGCACTTGTTCCAAAATCCAGTTTTCCCCTGGTTTCGTAATCCGGGGTGGCGCTACCCAAATCGTGGGGAGTGGGGAGTGGGGAGTGGGGAGTGGGGAGTGGGGGAAATGTTTTCTCTTTCCCCCCCTCTCTCCCTCCCCCCCTCTCTCCCTCTCTCCCCCTCCCCCACTCCTCTGTTGGCGTACTAAATGTACGGCTTCTTTGTAGGAGCGAGGATCTTCAAATTCACAGTAGAGGGTTTCGATTCCTGCTTGGAGTCCGGCTTGTAGTTGCTTCAAGTTTCGCACCAGTACGATGAGGGATGGGGAGTGGGGGAGATGGGAAGATGAGGGGGATGAGGGAGAGGGAAGCAAATCTTTTAACAAGACATCAGAACGTAGTTGCCAGCGTTTAGGTTGAATTCGCAACTCTTCTAACTGTGTTACAATTTCCCGGCGTAGACGGTTCAATTCACTGACGGGTAGCATGAGAGCACCGTTGAGGTGATTGGTCAGGGACCCCAAACAGAAGGGAGTGTTGCCAAGACGACCAAACTGTTCCTGTAAACGTTCTGTGGTCAGGGGTTTGGTATGTGCTTCTACAAGGGAGATTGCGGATTCCACTTGGACAATATGACCCTGTTGGTCGCGGGCGATCGCGAAGAGTGTTTCACCGACTTCTCCATAAACCTCTATATCAATAGGACGTTGAAATTGCGGCATTTCTTGAGCGAAACTCTGACGCACTTGCCGATCCAGTTCTGGGTCACTGGTTTTCCAAACCTTATCTCCCACATGCACCCGGCGCAGGTTCACATCGCGCTGACCAAAAGTCAGCACCGCCTCTTGACCCCTCTGGTCTACCGAATATATCCGACCGCCTTCTTCCCGTGCTTCTGGATGACCGCTGTCAAAAACGATACCGTCTCCCGGCTTGACAGTTGCTCGTAACCGTACCGTTATCTGTTCATTGCGAATGCGGGTCACTTCTCCGAGGTAAACTCCACGCTTTTTGCCGAAGTGAGCATGAACCAGTTCCTGATTATTAATCCCGCGAAACCAGCCTGTGTAGAGTCCACGAGAAAATGCCATCTCTAGGTTGTAGCGTTCTTGAGAAGACGCCGAGTCGGAAGACGCGGAGAGTTGTTTTACTACATTAAGAGCGTCCTCCCGCCCCCGCCTCCCCGTGTCTTGTTTCCCCACGTCCTTTTCCCATTCTACCATCACCCGATCCAATGCTTCCCGATACACGTGAGTAACATTGGCAACATACTCGGGAGTTTTCAGGCGACCTTCTATCTTCAAGCAACTGACTCCTGCCTTGACTAACTCTGGCAGAATCTCCAGCCCTGCCAAGTCTTGGGGACTCAGGAGGTATTTGCGGTTTCCCAAATCTACAACTTCCCCATCTGCGATTAACTCGTAGGGCATTCGGCAAGCTTGGGCACATTCGCCTCGGTTGGCAGAACGTCCCCCTAGTGCTTCACTCGTTAAACACTGACCAGAGTATGCCACGCACAAAGCACCGTGAACAAAGACTTCTAGAGGAAGTGGAGACGTTGCATCTACATGTAGTTGGTGTTGAATTTTTTCTATTTCTTTGAGGGAGCATTCACGGGCAAGGACAACAAGCTGACAGCCGAGGGACTCGGCAAATTCCACCCCAGCAGCACTGGTAATGGTCATCTGAGTGGATGCATGGATGGGAAAATCTGGTGATAGGTGACGAATAAGACGACAAATACCTACGTCCTGGACAATGACAGCATCCACGCCTGCGGCGATAATTGTCCGAAGATACTGCTGTGCCTCTGCTAGTTCTTGCGGAAATATTAGTGTATTAAGTGTGACATAGCCTTTGACACCTCGACGGTGTAGTAATGCCATCAATTGTGGCAAGTCCGCCTCGGTAAAGTTTTCTGCCCGCATTCGCGCATTGAACCGATCCAAACCGAAGTAGATGGCATCTGCCCCATTTTCCACAGCAGCTTTGGCACAGTCCCAGTTACCTGCTGGGGCGAGTAGTTCTGGTGGCTTTTGGGTGTAGGGGGTGGGTTTGCGATCGCCTTTCATGAGTAGTTCGTTCGGTTATGTAGCACCATTGCGATCATAGTCTTTATCTTTATCTTTGCTAAGAGACCGTCTACCGTAGGGGCGTATTGCAGCTCTTCTATGACTCAGGTTCGAGAATAATCTCATGAAACCCCGACACAGGTGCGGCTAAACGAACAAAGTCCTCGTTGAGTGGGACTAATCTAAAAATAGGGGTTTCAAATTTAATTAGCGCGAGAGTAATAAAAGAGCGTTAATTTCCACGACTATGTCTATTCTTTGGGCGGGACAGGAGTAAGCCATGAGCCGTCGAAGATGCCTTGACAGTTATTGGGTATTTTGGCACTTTTTTATACATATCTATAAATCATACAGAGTCTTAAACCATGTGATGAATATCTGTGCTTTTGGATGCTGCGGATTCAAAATATTCTCCATAATAGCGTTATGTAGTTGCCGTCCTGGTGGATCTTGCCACGCTAACCATGTATAAATGAAAGCCTTATCAATATGAGCGTCAATAAATGATGCCCCTGTGCTTTTTGCTTCTGCTACGACTTTCTGAGCATATTTCCACAGTGGCTCACTCTCATCTGGAATCATGTATGCCAAAAAAGTCTCTAACATACCTCGCATTTGATTATCTGGCATAATCCAGACCCCAAACTTAATCCCTGTCTTTGTGCTATGAATTAGTCCTGTGTTTGGTATTTGTTCAGGAATATCAGGAATACTTTTCAAACAGGCATTTCTGACACTTCTCCAGCGTCCAGATGGATCATCATCCGCATCTACCATCAAACCTAATGCAGTCAGTCCAGAAGCTTTCAGTTCTGTAGAAATCACATCCGCATCAATAAATTGGTAGCTTCCATAGGATTCAATGTATACGACTGCTTTATCCTTTTTGTCTCCCCAAATAATTCCATTAGCTTCCATCAACTGTGGTATGACTCGCTTGTCTTGCTCACCTTCTACTAACAGCTTTTTTGTTACATACTTGCTTGCCATTACTAACGCACCTCAATTCCTCGTTGCGCAGCAATGACAATTTCAGGTTCAGTGAAGACTACACTAGTTTCTTGACCTGGTTCTATTCTGTGAATCGTTATCCCATCGCCCGTTGTATCTTCTTGACTGGCAATGCTGGCTAAACTTGTCCAACAGTCACTATTATGTGTAGTCGCAAAAACCTGCACATTCAGTCTTGTTGCTGTTTTCCAGACAAGTTTCCACATGTCAGACATAGCAGTGAAGTGGAGTCCAGTATCAATTTCATCAACAAATAGGAATCCACTTTTGGCACAGACAGTAGAGAGTGCAAGTCCTAAGATCCGCCATATACCATCGCCCATACTTCCGATTGGCACTCGCTGACTACTGTCAGAAAGGCGAACAACAAATCCACCACGAGAGTCTAAAAAGGAAGACCTAAATCTCTGGGGGCTAATTGAAGCAATGCGCTCTATTTTGGGTTCAATCGTCTGAAGTGCTTCTTGTAAAAGGGTTTCTTCTGGAGTTAACACCACCTGGTTGAATAGTTCAATCATCTTTTGAGTGGTTAACGAAGAGGATGTAACGAATTGCGTTTTTACTGCTGGTATTTCAGTGTTTATACGGTATCTTAATCGAGCAGAATCTCTCGGAAGACCAGCATCAGGTGATAAGGACAGTGGCAAATTGTCTATTTCTCGCCCTCGAGTCCATTGGAGGATGAAACCTAGCCTTTTGAACTCATCAGAATCTTCATCAAACAGGCTAATTTGTTCATCAGAATCAGGACTTTTATCAGAGTTATGACGACTTGAACGTCGTATTGCTATGGATGCAACAACCTTCTCAGGAGTGTTGTCATTAATACCTGATATTGAAAATTGGCTACCTGGTTGAATCTGATGTCCATAAAAAAGATGGCGTATATCAAGATTATGGGTTCCCCTAGCGTCATCACTCCAAAAATATTCACCTCGGTTAGTCATTGCCTCGGCTAATGTGTCAAGATTATTCCGGGAACACAGAAGTTGAATAGCTTCTAGGATGGATGTTTTCCCACTGTTATTCATACCTACCAGCAAGTTCACTCGACCAAGCTGTTGAAGCTCGAACGACTTGAGTCCACGGAAATTCTCTATCTTTATTGTCCTGAACATAATTTTTTCAAGGGGAGGCAATAGAGAGGTAATGACTGGTCTGAGGATTAGCTGATACCTCTGACTCTAGCAAAAAGGGTGATCGCTTTTCCAATGCTTTGCAGTGGCGACTCCAGTATAGTCGAATTATGGATATTGCAAACTTAACAGCCATTCGTCAATTGTCTGACAAACACTGGGTGCAAATCACCCTCAACCTGGACGAATCCCTTCTCAACCAAGCCTTTCAACTCACCAATCTTACTAGTCAGGAAGAATTGGTGAACCTGGCTCTGCAAGAACTTGTGCGTTCACGAAGTGGCTCCTCTGGAGCATCGCGTCGCCAGAAAAACCTGCTCGACCTCGCGGGGCAGATTCAATTTACTGAGGACTTCGATCACAAAGCCCTGCGCGAAACTCGTTATGCTGCTGATTGATACGTCTGTTTGGAAAAGGCGTGTTCCGCGATTGCCCAAGGGGCAGCGCCAGAGGCGATCGCAGTGGTTAAATAGGTAAGCAGCTTGAAAAGAAAGATCGCGCTCACGTCAGGTTTTACTCACCCGCGACTTTGAAACCATTGCTCATAGCGTGATATTTCAAAAGAGTGTGCATTTTGTCAATACTTCTACAAAGTCAAAAATTTTTTTATGATAATCACACAAAGGAATACAAGAGCCGAGCATTCCTCATATCTTCCATCCATACCCAACATTGTGATTATCAATTAAAATTAAAACAAACTTTATACGTCACACCCCAGACAATGACAGACCAGCAATTACTGGAACGTATAGTCCTCAATCCAAAAGTGCTAGCAGGAAAGCCTGTAATTAAAGGAACCCGCTTGAGCGTTGAGTATATTCTTAACCTGCTTGCTCATGATGCAAATGTCGCAGAAATTCTCGAAGAGTACTCAGGGCTGAGTCCCGAAGATATTCAAGCTTGTATTCTGTTTGCTAGTAAGTCGCTATCGAATACAAGTTTTATGCCGTTAGCTGTAGAAAATACTTAGATGCGCTTTCTGGTAGATGAATGTACGGGGTCAGCGGTTGCTCGTTGGTTGCGTGACCAAGGTTATGAAGTTTTCTCTGTGTATGACGAAGCGCGAGGTATAAGCGATGACGATGTGCTGGAAAAAGCATTTGTCGAAAATTGGATTTTAATTACCAACGATAAAGACTTTGGTGAAAAGATATTTCGAGAAAGTAGTCCCCACAGAGGTATAGTTTTTTTGCGACTGGAAAATGAACGGGCTGTCAGTAAAATCGAAACCCTTAGACGATTGTTGGAAAATTATGCAGATAGACTGCCTGAGCAATTTGTGGTTGTCACGGAGAACAGAGTGAGATTTGCATCACCATATTGAGCAGTTTTCATGCGGGTAAAGTATAAATTCATCTGCGTTCATCTGCGGTTCCTTAATTTTTTGATGTACCTCACTCAACTGAAAACCGCTATAATTCTCCTGCTTGTTGCAAGACTTGTTTGTACAGAGTACGACTCACCCAATATTGAGCAGTATCCATCATAGCATCCAACAAAGGTTGAACTTGTGTAATTATTCCTCTATTTTTTGCCAACAAAAGAATACCTAGAGTACCAATTACTTGTAATCCCAAACTTTGAGCTACTTGGCGTGCTTCACGTTCATCTAACAGTATTCGCTGCTCACCAGTTTCTAGTGCTAAAGCGATCGCTTCCATGTCTAAAAACCTGATTCAATTATCTTAATATCTTCCGCTAAATCCATTTCATTATAATGACGTTCTATTTTGTGTTGTCCCAACAGTTGTTGAAATTCCCATACAGATAAGTTAGCTAGCTGACGTGCTTGAGCAAAGGTAAAAATATTCTGTGCATATAACTGTAAAGCTAATTCCTGACGGATAGCATATTCACCCTGATTTAACGAATCAGGTGAGATTTGCATTTTTTTATGGCTGAATATATTGACTCATCAATAAAGCCTCAGATTGCAAGGGTTCTTCTATTCTAGCAACTGCCGCACGTATTCTATTTAGCAGGAGTTGGTGCAAGATTTGAATTTGCTCTAAGTACATCGGCACAGAAAAACCGAACTATATGACAATACGCTTGGTGTTAGCGCCAAAAACCTTAACCCACGTAGGTTGGGTTGAGGAACGAAACCCAACAAACCGCGAAAATGTTGGGTAACGCATTGCCTCAACCCAACCTACAATTCTCGTTAACACCAAGCGTATTGAACTATATGAATGAAAGTAAGGGTCTGTAGTTGCGCAGAGGGTGCTCATACCTAGGGCGCTGAAGCGCAACTACAAACCTTTATTTATTTGTGCCGACCTACTTAATCTCGAATGAATTAATCATGTCTTCTGCTAACGATAAATATTTAGAATATTCTGTTACTTCTGCTGTATAAGTAATATAGTAAGCTTGGCAATTTCTGACAGTACCTATTTCCATAACCTTGTATTTACATTGCCCCTCCTGACGAGTATAAATTAATTTATAAGCATAAAAATTAGATAAAGTTGTTGATGGTTGTGATTCCTCAGTAAGTTGTGAATTGGGGTTATTGTTCTTAATCTTTTGCATGGCAATATTTTTATATTTCTCTTAAGATATAATTTTGTTTAAATCGTTGATATTTATTTTTATTTCTAAATAACAAGCATTAACCGGGTTTTCATTAGTTGAAAAAAATGTAATTTCGTCACCAGGAAAACCGCCTTATTCTTGTGTTTTCCAGTTTTCAGGATATTTGATCGTGATGCCCTTATTAGGATTCGCGTAGGGTAATAATTTTGGTTTGGGATTAACAAACTGATAAAAAATCCATAAAATCAGAGGAGCGATCGCTACTATTACACCCACACCCAACCATACTTTCCAAGGTGGAGATTGAGGTTTGGGTGAGAGTGCTTTAATAGCCTGCAATGCTTATGCTTGCTGATTGGTAACGCTGATTGTTGTTATGGCGCACCATTTTATCGATGATATTTGCGCTTCTTGGGACTAACATTCGTGCGATCGCCCCTTGGGCGCAGCGCTTCGCTATCGCGCCAAACAATCTCCTTTATCGAGAATACGACCTATCATTTAAGTCACCAAGTTCTCCTGTAATTCTTATACCATTTCTCCAAAGAATTATTATGGTAAGGGCGCGAGGAGTTTTTAGCGATGGGAGACTGCATGAAGGGTCGGAGAGAATTTGTATTGACGTATACAAATTTGGTAGATTTATTGTGTGGACAATACAAAAAAAGTAAGCAGCCGATTGGCTTCCATTTACTCAGGAAATAGCTTATGAATCAATCATCAATCTTCGCCCGAGTCAAAATAATCGGTCAATGATTATTCAAGATTTAGCAATTCGAGAACGTGTAAAAAAAATTACTGTGGAGTTAATAGGTGGTCATGAACCAGAATTTAAATGAAAAACAAGTACGCTTTCAACGCGATGATATTCCCACCCGCTTAGGTAACTTAGCATCAAATTTAGCACGCATTAAATCATTCTCCAATATTGCTCATAAAGAAGCGGTGAGTAGTGTAGTTTATGAAACTAAGTGGTTTATTGAGTGGACAGCAGCAGAAATTGAACCGGAACAAGCCGAGGAATTAGTTAATATTCAAGTCCAACTTGCACAGTGGGAATTAGACTGGGACAAAATCTGGTCAGATAATAACGCTCGTACTCAAGTTGCAGAACTTGCACTTCTTTGGTCTGGGCGTGTATTGGATATGTCGGGTTTGCTTTGGAGGTCGCTAAGATAGGGGTATGCTTCAAGCCGTAACCCGAAGCCACCGCCTTATAGGCGGTGGAGTGTTCGCTGAAGTATCGATCTTTTCAGACTCCTACCTTGTAAGCTTCTTGCACTTTTATAGTGGTCAAAGGAACATCGTTGGTAACAGTTTCCGCTTCTCCAAAAGTTTCGTGACCTGTAATCAATCTAGAGCGACGACTACGAGTGATATAATTCCATGCCCACTGAAATACTACTAATAATTTAGTGTCGAACTCGATTAAGAAGTAGATATGAACGACTAACCAAAATATCCAAGCAAGGAAACCTTGGAGTTTGATGAAGCTTAAATCTACAACAGCTAAATTTTTGCCAATCATCGCCAAACTACCTACATCATTGTAACGAAATTTTGGTAGTGTTTGACCTTGAAGGCGTTTTTGAATGAGTTTAGCTACATACTCTCCTTCTTGTTTGGCTACGGGTGCAACACCAGGTAAGGGTTTTCCATCTTGATGAGAGAAGTTGCCTAAATCTCCGATGACAAAGATGTTTTTATAACCCTTAATCGTCAAGTCTGGTTCTACAATCACACGTCCGGAGCGATCGCACTCTACACCTGTGCGGTTTGCTAAAACTTGCCCCAGAGAGGAACCTTTCACACCTGCTGCCCATAATATAGTTTTTGAGGTAATTTCTTGAACTTTATCGCCTTGCTTGAAAGTAACGATATCATTTTCAATATTCGTCATCCTGGTATTAGTTTGGGTAACCACACCCAACTTTTGCAAAGACACTGTTGCTACTTTTGATAACTGTGGTGCCATATGAGGGAGGATGCGATCGCCCCCTTGCAATAATAAAATCTTAGTTTCTGAGGTGTCGATGTTGCGGAAATCTTCAGTGAGAGTTTTGTATGCCAATTCTGAGATCGCACCTGCTAACTCTACACCGGTGGGACCTGCTCCGACAATCACAAAAGTCAACCAAGCACGGCGTAGTTCGGGATCAGTTTCTTTTTCTGCTGCTTCAAATGCCGAAAATATCCGGCGACGTATTTCTATGCCGTCTTCAACAGTTTTCAAGCCTGGGGCCAATCGTCTCCAGTTATCGTGACCATAATAGGAATGGTTCGCACCTGTGGCAACAACCAATGTATCGTAGGGTATTGTTCTATCACCCAGAATAACTTCTTGGGCTTCTGGATCAATATCATTTACGAATCCCAACAACACTTTTGTATTCTTGCTTTTCCTGAATACAGCTCGTAATGGTGAGGAGATATCAGAAGGTGATAGCGTACCTGTGGCAACTTGATATAAAAGCGGCTGAAATAAATGAAAGTTACGTTTATCGATGAGAGTAACATTGACATTGGCTCTGGCAAGAGTCTTTGCTGTATAGAGTCCACCAAAGCCTCCACCAATGATGACAACGTGATGTGGTGCATTATTCTCATGTAGAACTACCATAAGAGCTATTTCCTTTCGTTAAGAGGCTGTAATTTTTCTTAACAAATATATAGCAAAGTTAGAATAAAGGCTGCCGTTTATTTACAGCATTTGAAGAAATACTAAAAGTAGTCTAAAGTACAGCAATTAAAGCAGAAAGTTGATAGATGTGGGCGTGTGAATCTGAGACAGGTCTGACTTTTCACGGGATGTAGAAAAGGGAAAGTGGTTCGCGAATTATGTTCGCGAATATCGTTTCGATTTATAAGTAATACGGCATTACACGTTAGCTCATATCTTGCACCATCACCTTGTTGCGAAAATTAGAGCAACAAAAAGCTTATCCCGATGGTAGGGTGGGCATTGCCCACCAACCTTCCCACTCGAAGGTGCAAGATGTCAGTTTAGCAGTTTGGCAATATTTACCTCTGACGACCGGATTGAGATCGGAAAGTTCTGTTCTCTAGCTAAGGATGTCTTGACACTCCCCATGCCTAAAGGCAAGGGGATTCTGTAAGAGTTTCAGCCGTATCTCTCACATATCCGACTGTCGGATTTGCACCTAAAACGGTAGAACGTTTGCTAGAACTATCTTGGTGGGATTGGGAGTCCAATTATATTGCGGCTAATTTAGATTTGCTATATACTAACCCGGATGAGTGGCTACCAGAGATTCAGTTGAAACAGCCACAAGGAGTAAATTCCTAGTACGTCTTTTACTGATCATCTTATGACATTGCTTAGCATTATGTGTTAGTATGCTCGTACTGAACAACAAACCGACCCATGGCCAACTATGTACCAGCCAGAGTGGCAACAGTCTGAGATATCTATGAAAAGTATTAATATTTCCCTACCGGATGGGATGCGTGCTTACGTAGAGGAACAGGTTGCGGATGGTGGTTATAGCAGCATTAGCGAGTATTTCCGTGAGTTGGTACGTCTTGACCAAAAGCGTAAAGCTAAGGAACATTTAGAAACTTTATTGCTAGAAGGGTTAAATTCTGGAAGTGCAACACCTTTAACTGAGCAAGATTGGGATGATATTCGTCAAGCAGTACGAGCAAAAGTTCAAGAGCCGAAAGGTTTAAACGAGAATGGGTAATGTTTATAAACATCCCCAGATAATCCGTGACTTAATTGATTTGGCGACTTATATTGCTTTTGATAATATAGATGTTTCGGATAAGTTTTTGGCTGCTGCTGAAGAAACTTTTAAGCAGTTAGCTCAAACGCCAAAAATGGGCAAGCGGAGTGAGTTTTCTAATCCGAATTTAGCTGATGTTCGTCAGCAGGCAATTAAGGGGTTTAGAAATTATTTAGTTTTTTATCGGACAAGAGATGCTGATGTGGAAATTTTGAGAGTTCTGTATGGTGGTCGAGATATTGAGGCTATTTTAGATGAAGATTTGGGAGAGTCAAGTTAGAGGTTGTTTGAAAAGTTGTTGGCGGTATCGAAGCACTTATTGATCGGAACTAACCCCCCGTCCCTTGGGGGGAACTGGAATCAAAGTCCCCCAAGGGATGGGGGATTTAGTTCTATCTAAAAGTATTTGATACATCACGCTTGGACTTTGAAAACATCCTCTTAAAGTCAATACCCGTGAATGAATAGAATCAGAGGGCAGTAGTTCTGGTATTTCATCCTCATGACCGCCCTCAAGATAGCCCTAGACGGGCACCCCTCTCCCAATTTGGGAGAGGGGTAGGGGTGAGGGTTTTCATTCACGGATATTGCTCTTAAAGTCGGTTTTTTGTGATGTGCTAAGAAGTGAGTTTTCTTGGTGGTTATTATTGCTGTACCAAGATTCAAACCCTGTTCGGATAGCATCCTCTCCAGAATGACCTCAGGGAGGATTCCCAATATCATGAGCTAAACAAGCAGCAGAAACAATGTCACCAAAGTCTGATGCACTGAAGCCATACTCCTGGCAGCTTGTGTCTTTTGACAATCTCGTACCCGACAATTCTGCCACGCGATCGCCCCACACAGGAAACCTCCAAGCCAAGTCTTTTTGGTGTCAGCAGTTTCTTCCAATCCATGATATGATTAATAATCCCCTCTTTCAACCCAATTTTTCAGATCATGATGCTAATGTCGCAGAAATTCTCGAAGAGTACTCAGGGCTGAGTCCTGAAGATATTCAAGCTTGTATGGGAGCAATGCTCCAAAGTTGGATCGGGTTTTAATTCTCAATTAAAACACCTGATTCTCAATAAAAATCGGTTTTTCGCCGCGATCGCCCCCTAAAACAGGTGATTTTGTACCCTAATTTTGGGCATCCCACAAAATCGCACTGCTCCCTGCTTGTATTCTGTTTGCTAGTAAGTCGCTATCGAATACAAGTTTTATGCCGTTAGCTGTAGAAAATACTTAATCATTATGCATTAAAGGTCACGACTCCACCACTAGAGGTAAAAACGGCCTGTTGAAAGGCTATATTAACTACATTCGTAGTAACTCCACCATTAAATTTTGCACCTGCACCGACGACAAAGAGGTAGGAGTTGAGATCAAAGTTAACCGCAGGTCTACTAACTACAAACTTAGATCCAGTGATACTACCCCCGACGATACCAAAGCATTCTTCGTCGGTTAGGTCTTCTAAGTCAAGCATTGATTCATCCTTTAGGGAAATGGGTTGAGTTAATGCTTGTGAGTTTTGCTTGTTGATTTTCATGGTTTCAATTTGATGTACTGTTTAGTAGTTATAACTACATACGATCAGTAATTATAACCATATGTAGTTAATGACAAATTTATTGCTATGTCAAGTAAGTAGTTATATTCTATACAATAGCTTTAAAATGATTTTTGAAAGCGCGTTCCCTCTGTTGCCCAAAATTAAGGAGTTGGTTTGTGGAGTTTAGAAAAATCCCTCAGCAATTGAAGAATACTTTACAACAACAGCAAACGATATACCATTTGATTGCAGCATGGACCAAACGCAACCCTGAGGCGATCGCAATCACTGCACCTTTACGCATACCCCTGACCTACTCTTGTCTGCAAACTTATATAACTGAGAATGTCGCCACACTGAATGCAATGGGTTTGGGTCGAAGTGATCGCGTGGCAATTGTACTGCCTAATAGCCCTGAGATGGCAATGGCATTCCTAGCAGTAGCGGCTTGTGCAACGAGTGCGCCTCTCAATCCAGCTTACCAAGCTTCAGACTTTGAATTTTACCTAAGGGATTTGAAGGTCAAAGCAGTGGTCATTCTATCAGGAATGGACTCGCCAGCAAGAGCAGTCGCTCAGGCTCACAATATCCCAGTGATTGAACTTGTGCCAGTGGAGTCAGCAGCAGCAGGGATTTTTAAGCTAACAGGCAATTTGGATGTTCCGGCAGTCAGTACTGGTATTGCCCAGCCAGACGATGTAGCTTTAGTGCTGCACACTTCAGGCACCACGTCACGCCCTAAAATTGTGCCACTGACCCATAGAAATCTCTGCACCTCAGCGGATAACATTAAGGCAACCTTGGAACTGGAGGAGAGCGATCGCTGCTTAAATGTCATGCCCCTGTTCCACATTCATGGTTTGGTTGCAGCAGTCCTGGCATCGTTGAGTGCTGGAGCTAGTGTAGCGTGCGCTCCCGGTTTTGACTCCACGCGCTTTTTTACCTGGATGGATGAGCTCCGTCCAACCTGGTACACCGCAGTACCGACAATTCACCAAGCAATTTTATCTGCTGCCCAACAACATGATGAAATTATTTCCCGCAGAGGACTGCGATTCATTCGTTCTTCCTCAGCGGCCCTGCCTGTGCAGCTGATGGCAGCACTAGAACAAACCTTCAATGTTCCCGTAATCGAAGCCTACGGGATGACGGAAGCTGCTCATCAAATGGCCAGCAACCCCCTCCCTCCCCATCCGCGCAAACCAGGTTCCGTGGGCATTCCCGCAGGCTCAGAGGTGGCTGTGATGGACGAGGCGGGTAACCTACTCTCAGGGTGTGAGGTGGGAGAAATTGTCATCCGAGGTCTGAATGTGACCCAAGGCTATGAGAATAATCTGCAAGCTAATCAGATGGCTTTCACCAACGGTTGGTTCAGGACAGGAGACCAAGGCTATTTAGATAGCGATGGTTATCTGTTTCTCACCGGTCGCTTGAAGGAAATTATTAATCGCGGAGGTGAGAAAATCTCGCCACGTGAAGTAGATGAAGTGCTGATGGCTCACCCTGCGGTTGCTGTTGTGGTTGCCTTTGCCATTCCCCATCCTACCCTAGGTGAAGATGTTGCTGCCGCCGTCGTTTTACAGCCACAAAAAACAGCTACAGAGCAAGAATTGCGAGAATTTGCCTCGCAGCGACTGACTGAGTTTAAAGTACCGAGTCAGATTGTCTTTTTAGATGAGATTCCCAAGGGACCCACAGGCAAACTCCAACGAATCGGTTTAGCCGAGAAGCTAGCGAACAAACTCCAACCAGCTTTTGTCGCACCTCAGACTGAAGTTGAAAAGATACTGGCGGATATCTGGACAGAGGTGCTTCGGGTTAAGCAAGTGGGAATTTATGACAACTTTTTCGCTTTGGGTGGAGACTCTTTGCAGGCAACCTCTGTCATCTCTCGCATCCGGGAAGCCTTTTCTATGGAACTATCCCTAGGTCAACTATTTGCAGCGCCTACTATCGCTTCACTGAGCAAGGTGATAGAAACTGCACGTCAAGCTAGGGCGGAGGAACAGTCTGGCAGCAGTACTGTGTTTAATCCCTTACCGCCTCTGGTGCCTGTCCCGCGAGACACACCCATACCATTGTATCTTTCACAAAGGTCTATCTGGTTAATACAGCAGCGTTATTTTGATAGTTGCGCCTATAACAATTCTATTGTTTTACGTTTGACTGGGAAGCTCTTTCCGGAGGTGTTAGAGAAGAGCATCAATGAGATTATCCGCCGTCACGAAATTCTGCGTACTACCTTTACTCAGTTGTCAGATAAACCCTTGCAGGTGATTGCTGAATCTCTAACGCTACCGTTAAAGATCATAAATTTAAAAGACTTACCTCCTCAAGAGCGAGAAGCAGAAGTGAAGAGACTTTCTGCCCTAGAAAACCAGCACCACTTTGACTTAGTTTCTGGTCCATTAATCAAGACAACCTTACTCCAGTTGGTTCAAGAGGAACATTGGCTATTAATAACGATGCACCATATCATCACAGATGCGTGGTCTGTCGGGATCTTGCTTGAAGAGTTAGGAACGCTTTATAATGCTTTCTCAACTGGCAGAGTTTCACCACTACCGGAACTGCCATGTCAGTACGCCGACTTTACTCTCTGGCATTTGAAACGGTTGAATAAAGAGGTCGTGCGTCAGCAGCTTTCTTACTGGCATCAAAAACTCACTGATATTCCTCTACCACTCGATTTGTTGCCTGTCGAACAGCCACAGCAAAGTAGTAACAGTAGACGCTCATCCTTCTATTCTATAGTTCTGCCTGAAAGTATGGTAGCTTCAATACAAGCTTTAAGCCGTTCCCAAGGAGTTACCCTTTTTGCAATTATCCTTACGGCTTTGAAAATACTCTTGTTTAAAGAGAGTGGACAAGCCGATATTGTAGTTTTGGCAACTACTGCCAACCGAATTATGCCTGCAACTGAAAAAATGATCGGTTGCTTTGCTAATGGTGTTTTTTTGCGCTCCCACGCTGATGACTCTCAAACAGGATTGACTTTTTTAGAGCAGGTCAAACAAACCGTTAGTGAAGCGGTTGAGAATCAAGAAATCCCCGTGCAAAAAGTCGGTAAAACTATTAGGGGATTAGAACTTATAAGTACTGTCAGCATTAATATGCATCCTCCAGTGCAATGCAACAGGGAGTTCCTCAACTGTGAAATTGTCACCCTTCCCGATGAACGTGATTTTTTGGGTGACCAGACTCCTCTGCGATTTTTTGTTGATTCTCCTAGTAAAAATAATAAAACTATCAAAATTCAAGGGGAATATAGGACAGGTTCATTCACAAATGAAACCCTTGAACGGCTGTTTAGCGACTACCAGGAAATCCTCAAAAAGCTCGTCAGTCAACCAGAAACAATTCTTGGTAAATTTTAGCAGACCGATAGCCATCTTCTATATCAACGATAGAGTAGCAGATGTCATCTGCCGCTTCAACAAGGAAAGCAAGTGGGTGTCGAGACCACCATGCTACGTCAGGATGACGGCGAATGAGTCCTACCGTTTCTGCTACCTCAGCAAATAAATCTTTTTCTGCTTGGAAGAAGCCGTATTTTGTAACGCTTTTACCTGAGTAACTGTTCAGGATAGATTCTGATATAAAAGACTCTCTAGGGTACTTTGTGAAAGCCGCTAAAGTTGGGCAAGTCAGTCGCATTCCTCCAGTTCTTGGCTGCATTTCTAGTTTTGTGAGAATACGAAAGCCTTGTGCATTACCCTCAAATAAATCAAAATCGGCTTTTTGTGATGTGCTAAGAAGTGAGTTTTCTTGGTGGTTATGATTGCTGTACCAAGATTCAAACCCTGTTCGGATAGCATCCTCTCCAGAATGACCTCAGGGAGGATTCCCAATATCATGAGCTAAACAAGCAGCAGAAACAATGTCACCAAAGTCTGAAGCACTGAAGCCATACTCCTGGCAGCTTGTGTCTTTTGACAATCTCGTACCCGACAATTCTGCCAAGCGATCGCCCTACACAGGAAACCTCAAGGCTATGAATCAGACGAGTGCGAATGTAATCATTTGTGGGTAGAGAGAAAACTTGGGTTTTATCTTTGAGACGACGAAAAGGTGAAGAAAACACCACGCGATCGTAGTCAGGAGTGAAAGGGAGTCCGATCCAACTGGAAATCTTCTGGTTCCGTCAAGCCAAGTCTTTTTGGTGTCAGCAGTTTTTTCCAATCCATGATATAAATATCAATCCCCTCTTTCAACCCAATTTTTCACCTTCTGACTCAACCACTTCAAACTTCACTTTGCTGTATAAATCTACCAGTGAAATCTCAAAGGGAACTGAAGTGAGGGAAATTGCCTCATCTTCCTCGTCATACTCACAAAGTGACCAACGCTTTTTCGCAGTTTTAGAATATTGCTCAACATGAATCCGGGTTTGGTCAATGAGCAGATACTCTTGAAAAGAGTCTATTGTGCGGTAAGCCTCGAATTTGTCTTCGCGGTCATAGCCCTTAGTAGATTTCGACAAAACCTCTACAATTACCCGTGGATTGAGAATTGTATCTACGCGGTTATTAAAATACTCTGGCTCACCCATCACAATCATTATATCTGGATAAGTGTAGATACGCCTTTTAAGTATCCACAGGCGGACATCGATCATGAAAGCTTCATAATCCTGCTGTTTGAAACTAAAGTTCAAAGCAGCATATAAATTGCCGGCTATTCGATTGTGATTTGTCGATCCACCAGCCATAGGAATGATCTGTCCGTCAATATATTCACTTTTGTATTCAGCAGCCTCCTCTAATTCTAAGTATTCCTCTGGAGTGTAGTATCGCCGTTCTGTTGCTTGCATAGTTCAGTAGAGAAGTGAGGGCGGGTTTTGGGATTACACCCATGTCTACCCAACAGTTTAACGTGACAGCCTGTCAGTTCCCTTATATAGCAATCCGTGGAGGATTTATAAACACCCGCCCCAAAGGGTTCGTCAAAAGTGTTTTGAATTTTGAATTTTGAATTTTGAATTTCCGCGTAGCGGCTTGTCCCCTCTGTTGATATCTCAAATAGGATTGCTATAGTTCAGTAGAGATTGTAGTGAGTGGGGTTTTACCCCCAGGCTATCCCCATAATCGCCGACTGGAGGGTCCATTTAATCTCTGGTGAGTATCTTGCAACAAAGCTGGAATATCCAAATTCTCAGGACACCGAGGTAAACAGTCACCACATTCTGTGCAGCGATTAGCTTTCATCCCTGGGAACCAGTGACCAGCATTTTCAAACATTCGGTAGCGATATTGACCAAAGTCAGTCATGTCATATGCTACAGCAAGATTACGTAGTCGCAGCACTTCTGGTATATTGATATTTTCTGGGCAGGGTAAACAAGCATAACACTGGCTGCACTTCTCCACTCCCAGTGAAGCTGTTTGGTAATTTTCTAAACGCTCGAAGACCGTAATTTCCTCTAGGGTAAGATCTGTGTCGCTGTCAGCAACCCTTAAAGGTTCTGTTAATTCATCTGGATTTGCGGGTCCCACACTCAGGGTTGTAATTCGAGGGTCGCTGAGTAAAAAACGGTAGTTTAACTCTAGGGGTGAAAAAGGATGGCACAGGTCTTTTAGCTTTTGGGGTGGGGTGTATAGGCGTCCGCCCTTATCTGCGGGTGAAATGATGAAAACGCCCATATCTTTTTCGTAAGCCCGCTGAATTGCTGCGGCATTGTGTTGGAAAAAATAGTAATAATGCAGATTGACAAATTCAAATAAACCTGTATCTATCGCCGCCAGAATAACTTCCAATGAACCGTGGGTGGAAAAACCAACGTGTCGCACCCGACCATCGGCTACAGCTTCCTGCACCGCTAGCATACAGCCATCTTTGGCTTTCACCCAATCCAGGTGAACAGACGTGTTCAAGCCATGAATCCCTAAGCTATCGACATAATCCAGGTTCAATCGTTCCAGAGATTCATCGATATACCGACGCATAGTATCAGCATCTGCTGTGGGTGGGATTTTGGTTGTAATGTGAAGCTTCGTTCGGGATACAGGGAACCCGACGGCGCTTACTCTACCAAGATACTCCTCACTTTTGCCGTAACCACTGGCAGTTTCTATATGATTAATCCCTAGCGCTATGGCTTGTTGCAGCGTTTTCCATGCATTTTCAACAGAAGCCAAGTAGCGCATTGTCCCCAAGGAAAACACAGATAAACGTAGATTCGTTTTCCCAAAGCGTCGGTATTGCATTTTTAACGGAGTTAGGAGTTAGGAGTTAGGAGTTAGGAGTTGAGGTAAATAATTCATAACTCATTACTTATAACTCATAACTAACTTTACCTAGCTTTCGCTGTTGCCAAAGCGCTTGATCAAATCCTCTGGTCGGAGATCAGAGATAAAATCACGGAAAGCTTGCTGTTCAGCTTCATCAGCATCCCTATCTACGGGTATGGAAGCATCAGCTATTACTTCCTCCATTACCCAGATGGGGGTATTTGTACGGAGGGCAACAGCGATCGCATCGCTCGGACGAGCGTCAATTTCTTTTTTGACATCCCCATGCTTGACAATCAAAGCTGCATAAAATGTGTCCTTTTGTAACGAATGAATAATAACCCTCTCCACAGTGATGTTCCACGCCTCTAGAATATTCACCATCAGGTCGTGCGTTAAGGGTCTGGGAGGCTTCTGATTCTCCAGTACACCCATAATTGCCCTCGCCTGTTCCTGACCAATATAAATTGGTAAAGCACGGCGATCTGAAGCATCTTTCAAAAGTACGATTGGGCTACGTGTTATGGCATCTAATGCTATGCCAGCGACTTTCATTTCAATCATTGGCTAAGCCTCTACAATCCTTATGAGTGTTAGGACGGGTGTGTAACAAATCGTACCCTTGTTTTGGAAGTATTGGGACAAGGATAAACATAAGTCTCTATTCTCTATAATTGCTTCTATTAAACTCCCAAATGGATGTGAACACCAGAGTAAGTTAAATTGGCTTGGTTGGATAATAATCTACTTCTTCAAGTATGCCTTGCGTGTGATGCAAATGTGTTAATATTTTTTTTATAATGGTGCAAAATTTTATACTCAACTAAAACACATTATTGTAAAAATTACCAGTTTATTTTAGCGAAAATTAAGCGATAAATAGAGTTAGTTGTGTTAAAAAGCCGTGTTTACAGGATTAATCCAAGGGTTAGGAACCATAAAACCCCTAGGAGGGGATCATTGGCAAGTTACATGTGTAACTGAGTCGTCTGATGTCATGATGCAGGATCTGGCTATTGGCGATAGTGTTGCAGTAGATGGTATCTGCCTGACGGTAGAATCCGTTTTAAAAGATGGATTTGTTGCCACTGCTTCAAGAGAAACTCTACGCCGCACGACGCTGGGACAAGAGCAAACAGGACAGAGGTATGTAAACTTAGAAACGTCGCTACGTGTAGGCAGCAAAGTGGGCGGTCATTTTGTTATGGGACATGTGGACGGCATAGGGCAAATGCTTTCGGTGGAGCAAACGGCACGACATGCCCAGGGAGGAGCCTCAACTTCTTGGGAAATGACGTTTACTACTACCTCGGCGATCGCTCGCTACATTGTCCCTAAAGGCAGCATTGCTGTGAATGGCATCAGCCTCACAGTAGCTGAATATCAGCCTGACACAATGCAGTTTAAAGTGGCAGTCATCCCCCTCACCTACGCCGAGACAAATCTCCGCTATTTGATCTCTGGCAGTTGGGTAAATTTAGAAGGGGATATTCTCGGCAAGTACGTGGAAAAATTCCTCTACTCTGGCAACAAAGAACAGGAAACAGATCTGGACGCAACCCCTGATGAAATTACACTTGGATTTTTAGCGGAACATGGATACTGATACGATAACCTGCGAAAATGTCAATTTGACTGATCTTGAACGCTATCTGTTTGATTTGCAAGGATTCTTGGTGGTAGAGAATGCCTTGACTCCAGTACAGATAGCAGCCATCAATCAGCTTCTGGACCAACATATCGCCGATGTAGATGAGCCGCTTAAACAGTCCATTCGCTTTGATGGCTTGCTGGGTTGGGGTACTGAGTTTCGTGATCTGATCGACAATCCCCGAATCACCCCTTATCTACTTGCTCTACTTGGACCTAAATTCCGTCTGGATCACGACTACGTTCACATCATCCGTCAAGGATCTGGCCCAATCGGCAGTATGCTTCATGGCGGCGGTACTCCCTATGACCCCTGCCAGTACTACCTTTATAGAGATGGAAGAATGTACAACGGCTTGCTTGCAGTCGCTTACAATCTCACAGACGTGCCACATGGCGTTGGCGGGTTTGGCTGCATTCCCGGTAGCCACAAAAGTAACCTGCCACTACCACAAGAGTGGCAAGATTTGCAACATCCTCATCCCTGTGTACAGGCGGTTTCTGGAAAAGCAGGAACGGCAATACTCTTCACCGAAGCCCTCTCCCACGGTACTCTGCCTTGGAAAGGTCAACACGAACGCCGCACTCTGTTCTATAAATATTCTCCTTACCCTAGTGCCTGGTCACGTTACTACTACCACCCCGATAATTATCCTGACCTAACACAGGAGCAACGGCAAATCTTAAAGACACCTGGTGTTTATCCTTGAGTAGGGAATAGGGAGTAGGGAATAGGGAGTAGGGAATAGGGAGTAGGGAATAGGGAGTAGGGAATAGGGAGTAGGGAGTAGGGAGTTTTTTAACAACTAACAACTACAGCAATCCGCACAGGAATTACAAACACATCTCCCTGGTCTCCCTGGTCCTCCTTGTCCTCCTGGTCCTCCTTGTCCTCCTTTAGGATTGCTATAACAACATTTAACTACCTGGTTGCTGTGTTGTCTGGGTTGTCCTTGTTGCTGTCTGCAAGGTTTGAACCAATTGACTGAGAGCGTTCCCTAATTCAGTGCCTGGATCAGTAGCAACCCAGCCTTCTGGTGTTAGTTGACGCACCTCAAAGTGTAGGTGTGGACCTGTGGAATTACCAGTACTGCCAACTAGCCCAATGACAGTTCCTTTTTCTACCCACTGACCGGGTTGGACAAGGACTTGTGACATGTGACCGTAGAGTGTTTGTTGAGCGCTGGTATGGTTAAGTATAACGGTTAAGCCGTAGCCGCCCACCCAGTCAGCAATTTCTACTTTACCGGGGTAGGCTGCCAAAACAGGGGTTCCCGTAGCTGCACCCAAATCGGTGCCAGAGTGGAAACGGCGATCGCCTGTGATTGGATGAATTCGCCAACCAAACAAAGAAGTAATCTCAGCCGGAACAGGAAGGGGAAACATTAATCCCGCAACACCATAGGCCGATCTGCCTGCATAGGCAATTTGTGGCAGGGTTGATGCTAGTGGGATATTGTAAGCCACCATGCTGGGGCGGGGGGCGACGTTGTCAGAGGTCATTGGTGGGGGTAAAGCACCACCCATTGATGCGAGGGTTCCAGAATTAACTGTTGTTGTGGGGGTGAAATTGTTGGGGATAAACCGATTAGGATGGTAGTCGCTCTTGGTGACACCACCATTTGCAATGCGAGTTGGTCGCATCAGAGTGTTGCTCTCACCGCTAGAAGCAATAGGAGTAGAACGCAATCCGCTATTGGTATTCGTCACCTTGGGAGAAATACGCCGCTCTGAGATAACATTTACTAAGTGCGCTGTTTGACTTTTGCTAATCCAACTGGGCACGTGCTTGGTGGGTAGCTTAGTGTCGGCATCAGCTACAGGCTGACCCAGAGAGGGGGTCTGGGGTGATTTGGTGCAAAGACTGCCTGAAACACCTTGTCCTTGTGCCAATATGGTTCGACAACTACTGGAGCGTTCTGTGATCACCACAGAATTGGGTGCTTCATACTTATGCGTGGCACCAGTGCTGTAATCTGTGGGGTCAATTAAAGCGTTATTGTAATCCTTTGGTTTCTCACTAGCCGCATTGTCAGCACTATTGGCGTTGTGAACTTTCTCGGCTGACAAGCTTTGAGCAGTTGGTGCAGTTTCTGCGGATGGTTTTTCTTCTCTATGGGTTACAGGACGCCGCGAAGCTTCTAATTTGTCTCTCAAACTTCTCACACCCGATGTAGGCGCAGAAATTTCTACTTGGCTTCTTGACTTTTTGAACACCACCGCAGGTGAGGCGGCAACATTTTTAGGTTGGGAATTTTCTAACCTGCTTAGTCTCTGTCTGAGTTTGGCTCGGCGTTGGGAAAATTCTGTGCCTGGCTCTGATTCCGGTGCAGAGGCACTGCGATTTTGCTCACTGGTATATTTTTTAACTTTATTTACTACTGCTGCTGAACCGGAATTTTCCACAGTGGGAACGATGTTGTCTATTGCTGCTTCTTGGGCATACACTAAGCCGCTGCTCAGTAGGCTAAAGCTGCTAAGCCAACAGAGGCTCTGTGCTGGCAGCGAGCGCTGCCATTGGTGGTGCAAACGGTTATCGCCAGAGTTATTGCGCTGCGTCATTGGTTCTGGTGGTGTTGTGTGTAAGTAGCAAAAAACAGATCTTGGTTAGTTTGAGGATTTACGGTAGCCCAAACTGATTGTACCGGGCTGGAGATAAATTTCTGGTGTTATTACTGTTTTCAGTTCAGATGTTGACAAAAGAACACGAAGCTCCCCCTGCGGAGTCACGCCTACTATAGTGCCTGCAACATTATCGACATATACCCGATCACCTATATTTGTTAGCAACTCTAAGTATCGAGATAATAATATATTTACTCCTTCTTGGAATAGGGTCATTATACCGGATTCTATTCCTAGTAAAACTGTCGAAGTTAGCATTTCAAGACTTGAGATTGGTTTGGGATGCTGATTTGCTTGCCATGTTTCTAAATTAATTCCGGTTTCTGGTACTGGGTTTGCCCAGTTAATGCCAACCCCAATCACTGCTTGGGTTATAAGTCCATTGTATACTTTGGTTTCAGTCAAAATGCCACCCAGTTTTTTGTAGTTATTGAATACATCAGCAGTACCCAAATCTGTTTTTGTATCTATATCAGGGATTGAAATCAAGACTAAATCATTGGGCCATTTAATGCCAACAGGAACGCCACAATTTCGCAATTGTCTGGCAATTCCCCAAGCTGTAGCCAAAGTTATCTGGTAGCTGTTGGTGGCGTCTAGCTTGGGTGCAATTGCTACTGAAAGATATAGTCCCCCTTCTGGGGACATCCATTGGCGACCCCATTGACCCCGCCCACATGTCTGTTGAGTGGCAATGACTACGCATCCTGGTTCAGCCCCAGAGTTAAGCTCCTCCCAGAGGATTTGGTTTGTTGAAGATACGGTTTCAAAAAGATGTAGAGAAAATGGTAAATAAGTGAATTTACGCTCTTGTTGGAGAGCTGCTGCCAATTTTTGCCGATTCAATGCCACAGATGTTAACCCAAGGAAACCTTGTTCAAGTTAGGATAAATTGGCTTAATTTTGTTTCTTGGTTTGGTTGATGATGCACACTTGGCACTGGCGCACTTGGGAAGGACTGCACTACCTGACTTGTAGTCTCATAGAACCTTGGAATCACGGCTTTTTTACCCAGCACTTTTGGCCGCTTTCACCTTTGGAACTAACAAACGCACTGCATCCAGAGGCTTCAGTTTATCGCTTAAAACAGGTACATGGCAATACTGTTCTCACTCCAAAAGAAATTGCAAGTCAGTTCATCGAAGGTGGGGATCTTTTAGAGGGAGATGGGTTAGTGAGTGAGCAACCAAGACAAGCAGTTTGGGTAGCCACGGCTGATTGTACACCCGTACTCATTGCAGATGAGAAGACGGGGCAAGTAGCCGCAGTCCATGCCGGTTGGCGTGGTACTGCAAGCAAAATTGTGCCGCAAGCGATCGCCAGAATGCAGGCACAAGGTAGCAAACTTCAAGATTTGCGAATCGCTATGGGACCTGCCATCACAGGTTCGGTTTACCAAGTGTCAGAGCAGGTAGCCGCAGAAGTTGGAAGCACAATTATACCACACAATGATGAAAAAGCAATTGTTCAGGCATTGCACGAGCTACCAAATTCCCCCTTGCTGATAGATCCGCATCCAGGACGGGTACGGTTGGATGTCCGTCGGGTGAATGCTTTACAGATGGAAATGCTGGGCATTAGTTCCGAACAGATTGCTACTGCTCCTTATTGTACTTATCTTTCAACAGAGCATTTCTTTTCTTACCGTCGAGAAAAGCAGAAAAAAGTCCAGTGGTCAGGAATTGTCTCTGAAGAAATACTTTCTGTGTAGGGGTGTGGGGGTGTAGGGGTGTAGGGGTGTAGGGGGGACAGTGTTTGTTTCATTCATAGGGGGTGGTGCGCCGCCCGTGGGGTGCTCCTGGCAGTACTGGCGGGTGGTGTAACTCTGGCACGTGCGGTCTGGGATGAGGCTGTGGCTGAACCGCCATGCGATCGCAGTTCATCAAGCAACCGTGGCGATCGCCTCTGGAAAATGATCGCGCCCGTGATGTTGTTTGGTGTTTGGTGGAGGAGTGCCCACCAACCACTAACAGCCCTGACAGAAAGTTGTGTTTAATAAAAATATTATAAAAATTCAATAACTCATACTCGTAATGACTATAATAAAAAAGCGAAGTCATTACGAGTACGTAATATTGAGGATAAATCATGGATCTGTCAAACTCAAATACTGCAAAGAACCTAGCTGAAGCCTTTGCTGGGGAATCGATGGCGAATCGCAAATATCTGTTCTTTGCGGAAGTGACTCGTCAGTTGGGGATGACTGAACTGTCAAAGCTGTTTCGGGAAACGGCAAATCAGGAGACAGAACACGCCTTTGCCCATTTCCGATTAATGCATCCAGAGTTGGTGGTGGATGATGTGGCTTCGTTAAGTGAAGAGCAAAAGAAAGCGATCGCAGCCGATTGTCTAAAGTTAGCGATCGAGGGAGAGACTTATGAGTACACCACCATGTATCCAGAATTTGCAGACGCTGCGCGTGGAGATCGAGACAGCAAAGCGGTAGTAGAGTTTGAAGCACAACAGGCGGAGTCCCGCGAACACGCCCAGATTTTCCGCAAAGCAGCCCATAACTTTGGTTTATTGACGCATATCGAAAATCATCATGCACGTCAGTATACAGAAGCACTTGAATCTCTCGAAGGAGTGGAGATCGCACCTAAATCAATCACTCAAAAATGGATTTGCCGTCAGTGTTCGATGATTTATAATCCTGTAGAGGGAGATCCTGATTCTGGGATTGCCCCTGGTACACCGTTTGAGTCAATTCCTGAAGATTGGAAGTGCCCCATTTGTGGCGCTGAAAAGAAACTCTTTGTCCCCTATGAGGAAGCTGTGGCGGCATAGTGGATGAATTATGAATTATGAATTATGAATTGGTTTTTTACAATTCATAATTTTGATAAGTAGGGTGCGAAGCGCGATAGGGTAACGCACCCTACAAATGTCGTAAAAATGATTGCGGATTATTTAAAAAAGCCTTTGTCAAAGAAACATGTTCAAGCTCATCATACGCTACCTCTGTGGGTGGGGAGGTATCAAAACTGAAGATTGTCGCTTCAGGAAAAGCCATGAGGATTGGAGAATGGGTAGCAATAATGTAATGTTTTGTCTAGCTGTATATCTTCCCCACCAACGGTAATTGAACCAACACCAGCGGCGATCGCTTCCAACATGGTTGATTTTCCTGAACCATTTTCCCCCACGAAGAAAGTAACGGGGTGATGGAAGCTCATTTCTTGAAAAGCTTTGATTAAAGGAAGATTGAAGGGGAAAGAGTCAATCTTTTTAGGTGTTCTTTTTTGGCGATCGCTCGTAAATGGATCGTGCGGTTAATCTCATCTATTGGCAGCCTCAACTCCCATTATCTGATATCTTGCACAAAAGTCAAAAACCGGGTACGAGTGCAAGTCGTTAAGTCTGGAACCCTTGATTTATGAAAAGGGTGTAGGGGGTAGGGGGTGGCTGAGTGGGAACCCCATAATTAAAATCAGGGGCAAAATTTTCGGACGCCTTCGACGCTTGCGCCTACTCGTTGAAATACATTTTTCTTTGATTTCATACAGCAAAGTGGAGAGATGAGTAGGGGCGTATTGCAATACGCCCGTACCGCTGTCAAGACAGCGATCCAAACTACGTTCGGCTTGTACCCGTTTGGGGTGTGGTTGTTTTATCGAACCCTACTCCCCACACCCCACACCCCACACCCCGTTCTTGGTCATTTCTCAAGGCAATGTCAAAGCGAACAGCGTAAAATCTTCCCAAGGTGTTCAAGAATACTGGATTGCCGATTGGCAGTTACGGCAAATTCAAGTTTATCGACGAGAAAAGGGGACACTGGTGTTATTTGCAACATTGTTTAGTGGTGACGAACTAGATTCACCGCTACTACCTGGTTTCACTTGTCCTGTGAGCCGTTTATTTGATTAGATGATGTCACGTACGATTGTACTCATGCTATTTCCACAATTGGAGCAACTATACGATCGTCATCATCTGGTACGTACTCCAAAAGCTCTCCTGGTTGACACTTGAGTACCGCACAAATCCCGTTGAGCCTTTCAGGACCTAATCTTGGCATTTCGTCAACCTTGCGTAGTCGGTAAACAGAATTCTCAGTAATATCCAGCGCTTCGGCTAAATCCTTGTTTCTAATCCGGTTTCGCGCCATCAACTCATTTAATTTCCAACGAATCACTTTATTTATGAATATACACTACATCCTCAGTTTAAAAGCTGTTAAGGGTAGATTTCTCTACCTATCAATATTTTACAGAAAATGTAGATTTAAAAATTTGATAATTTTTCAAGTCTACTTTTAGAGTATAATAAAGATGGTCAGGATTAGATAAACCAAGCCAACAAAATTTGCAAAAAACAAAGGCGATCGCCGTTCCTGAGAAGAATTGCTGCGATCACCTTCAAAAATTTAAACTTATAAACTAAGGACTATTATGACACAACTTCAAGCCATCGCACAAGACTCGCTAACCACCGCCCAGGAAGAACTAAATGTTTACCTAGAAGCGCAAGCCCTAGTATCAACTAGCGCCTCAAGCTTTGAAGCCCTCGAGGGAGCCACCCAAAATATCCTGCACCATGCCCAATTCTTAGCCCAGCAAAAAGAAGTCCTCTCCAGGAGCGAGTACAGAAAGCTGCTGAACTTGCACGGTTGGAAGGGAGAGGAGAAGAAATATCTAAAAGTGGCAAACGCTTTCAAGGAATTTTCACCGGAAAAACTAGCCTCGATAGAACCAGCTACTATATTCCGACTAGCAAATAACCCCAATAAGTACAAACCAGTTATAGATGAGTTACAAAAATTAACAGAAATTAACCAAGCCACAGTTAGAGAACTCATTGCAACAGTGTGCCCCCCTCCAGAACCGAAAGAAGAAGCACTGAGCATTTGGCGACGAACCAAAGATGGACGGCGCTATTGCCAAATTCCACCTATTCATGAGGATAATCAGCAGACTGGAACTACCTTACAGCGGATGATAGATGAGTCGGGATTAACCGCCCAGCGCATTGTTGCTGAAGCCATAGCTCTACGTTCAGCTTATTTGGAAGGCAGATTAGTATTTGTAGAACCAGCGCCAGTTGAGACAACTGAACAGCCTGTCTGCGATGATGTTCTTGAAATCGTCACATCTTCTGCAACACAGCATGATGAGACCAATGATATTGACTGGACAGATACAATCAGCGTGCTGTCTACAGAGGAAGATAGCGAGGAGTTGGAGGAGTTGGAGGAATGGGATGGATGGACGTTTGAACCAGAGCCAGAGAAAGAGGTTGATGATGATTTGACGGTGGTTCAAGCTTCAGAATGGGCGCTGACGTCTGTTGAGCGTTGCTCTGTGCCCTATAAGTTTCGGTCAACGATTCACACTGTTGACGACTCCCCATGCCTAAAGGCAAGGGGATTCTTTAAGAAGTTTTGCCATATTTCTTAAAGTTCCGACTGTCGGCAGAAAATTCAGAAGTATCAAAGAGGGACAACTGAACAAACTGCCCGTAGGCATGGTTCCTGGACTCAACGCACCCAAGCGTTGATAACTTCACAGGCGTGACTTTCCCGCCGTCCGCAGGTAGGGTCTTTTTATTTGGTGGGAAGACCAATCCCACCCTTCTGGATATGATCCGAGAAGCTTTTTTGTCCGCGTGTTCGGTGTAGTGACACACAGTACAAAGAAATTTTTCGCCCTCGCGGTTAGACTTGTCTATATGACCGCATTTAGGGCATTCTTGGCTTGAGTGCTTAGCTGGAACTTGTACTACGGGCTTCCCGGATTTAATGGCAAGCCAAGCAATTTTATTGAAGATATCACCCCAACCAGCATCAAGGATGACTCGATTTAATCCAGTTTTTTGACTTGCTCCATTGCGTTTGTAACCACCATTGCCATCATGTTTGGGCTTAGCACGCTTGACCATATTCTTGATTTTCAGGTCTTCTCGCGCCACAGCATCAGCAGTCTTAACAATAGTGGATGCGACTTGCCAATTGTACCCATCCTTCTGCTGAGCGATTTTGTGTTGCTGTTTGGCTAATTTCTTGACAGCCCTAATCTTGTTTTTAGAACCTTTCTGTTTACGGGCAATAGCACGTTGACGCATCGCTAACCGACGTGCTGTACTCGGACGCGTTGCGAAGCGTTTGTTTTCAAGGAAGCTGCCATCAGACAAAGCTACTAGCTTCGTGATGCCCACGTCAATACCAACAACTGATTTACACAAATCCAGTGGCTTCAACTCTGGCAACATACCAGGAATCTTAACCAACATAGATATGTACCAATTACCACCATTACGCTTGATTGTGCAAGTCCTTAAATCCTGGATCAGGGATAAATCGCGGCTGTTGTGAAATTTCACTTCGCCAATTCCAGGCAGGTAAGCGGTAGCATAATTCTTGCGAATATGGCGCAGGATAACACGACCAGGCTTGTATTCAAAAGAATCTAGCCGTCGCAGGAACTGCGGGAAACCTCTACCTTGGTTCCAAAAGTTGGCGTAGGCTGTGTCCAGTTTGGCAATGTTGCGCTGTAAAACGCCTGAATCAATGGCATCAAAGCTATCCAAGGATTGCCTTAATTGGGACGTAACTTTCATTTGAATACCAGAGGCTGAATCCCACTCACGCCTAGTCCCGATAACTTCTTTCGTTGCCTTGTCCTTAACTTTGGACTGCTTGGTTGCTAACTCCAACTTTTGGGGGATAACACCATGCTTGATGACTGGACAGGTAAGGGGACAACAAGAACCTACTTCAATGCTTGATTCTATCTCGCAGTACGCACCGTAAGCATAAACTATTGGTTCATCACTACCTTGATTGTTAGTTTCAAATCCGTCTTTACGTTCTCTTAAAGCGTAATTACGATGCTTTCTTAATGTTAACAACCATTCCTCAAGAGTTGCCTCCTGAGATTGGTTGGGCAACATCTTAAAATTCCATCGTACTTGCACGAACGTTGGTTCCTTTAGTCCTTGAATGTTATACTTTTAGTATAGCGCCAGTATCTAAATATGTCTACAAAAAAAAGACTAAAAAACCAACCAGTTTTACACGATGAAGTTAAATCATCGCATCACATATTTTTGACTCCTACTTCATGGCTTAAGCTTCAAAAACGTGCTGCATTCCTTGGAGTAAGCGTCAGCGAATTGATTGAGGCGTGGGCTAGAAATATTGACGGGGACTGAAGTCCCCTACGCACTTACCCCATGTAAGCACGAGCCTTGGGCTTGCATTCTAGTAGTTTCGGTCAAAATAATCTGGATGGCTGCAAAATTCTCATCAAGATAAGCCCGACGTTTGGTTCCGGGAATAGGGAAAATGTCATTGCCTTGGGTGAGTAACCAAGCAAGTGCGAGTTGTAATCCTATAAAGTTTGTGGGTATTTGTCAACTTTGTTAAAATTTTTGCTGCTAGCAGGAAGCTCTACTCTAGAACCTAGAGCGCACTCTAAGTCAAGCAGATTTTTATTTTCCTAAACCTGGAAATACTCGATCCAATTCCAAAACCAAATTGGGAAAACCGGGGAGTGTCACCGAGTCATGTCGCAGTGCTATCTGTTTGGTGCGATAGCCAAACTTTCCTTGAGCATCTTGGTAAGGTTGACAGTAGCGTTCTAGTTGATTTGCCACTAAGTTAATAATCCAGTAATCGCTAATTCCATCTTCTGCGTAGAGTGCTAACTTTGTATTCTGGTCGTAGTCAAGAGTAGAGTCTGAGACTTCAATCACTAAGAGAATATTTTCCGGCTGAGGATGAGATAACAAGTAATCATCAGCCTGACCCCGTGCGATCGCCACATCTGGCTCAGGCTCACTATCCGTAGGCAGTATAATCGGCTCTTGCCCACGAACAACGGCTTTATCTCCTACCAACCTGTCTAACTCGTGAAATAACTTTGTATTACAGACAGAATGTCGTGTGCCTTTTGCTGCCATTTGCATCAATTGTCCCCGGATCAACTCCAGCCGGTCATCCTGAGTCAGAAATCCTAATTCAATGAGGCGATGATACTCAGCTAGGGTGAAGTGTTTAGGGGTGACAAGGGTCATATAATGGGACCATAGCGCTCATATTAAATATTCTAACTCGCCCAGTGCAGCTTTGTGATTGTTCTTGGTGTGAATCAAAACATGGAGCCTAGAGTATATCTACGCCTTGCTGCGAGACGAATGGCTTTTCCAATTCAAGAAATGATTTGTAGAGTGGGCACTGCCCACCCTAAGATTATAAAATGCCGAAACGGGCGATACATTTGAAATGATTAATAGTAACTGGCAAGAATGGCTAACTGTGTTCACCTATTTAGGCTTTACCCTCTTCGTCATGTGGTGTGTTTTTACCATACAGAAGAAATGAGGGCAGTATAGAGAGTAGCACAAGGACAACGTATTTGATCGTGTTCATATTCACTGTGGCTTAACAAAGAGCTTCCCACAACACATCGCGGTGCATCAACGCTCGCGACACTAAAGACTGAATTGTTTCTGGCGAAAGGGGATCACCATTAGCATAATGCTCCATCCAAGTCTTACTGATAACATTAGGATCATCTGGCAATGTTGCTAAATCCCACCCAGGCATATCCAAATCTTCCATCAACCGATTAATCTTGGGGTCGTAACTCAGAGCAAAACAGCGACAGCCAACAGAGGCTGCCATAATCAAGCTGTGTAGGCGCATTCCTATGGCCATTTCAACACCGCGAAACACTCCCTTCAAAAGTTGCGGCTCTTCCAGACACAGAATCTTGCTAGTATCTCTCATCTGTCTGTGAATTGCTTGGGCTATATGCAAATCTTGGCGTTGCTGAAATGGCAAAAGTATGATAAAGGTCTGAGTGGCTTTTTGAAAATCAACCAATGCACGAGTCAAATTAGCCAGACGTGTCTCTGTTAATTGGGGATGAGAGCGCAAGGTAACAGCAACTCTGGGAGCAGGTAAATCCCACTCTCCTGGTACTGGCTTCCCCTCCAATGCCCAAACCGGGTCAGGAGCAAGAATACAAGGAATTTGCCAATCAGTAAGCATTGCCGCAGAAGCGCGATCGCGAACACTAACTTTGGTACAACCACCAAAGGTTTGCCGCGCTAACCAACGAGTGATAGGACGCTTCACAGGACCAATTCCCTGCGCCCAAGCAACGGTTTTCAACCCCATTTTCTGGGCTAACGCCATCATCCCCCCATAGTAAAATGGACTAACGGCACTGGTTGCATCTTGGATTAAACTACCACCACCCCAAATCAAGGCATCACAGGAGCGCAAAGCTTGCAGTAGTGGTAAGACAGCCATGCGCGAACACGCTTCCACTCCATAGCGATCGCGAGTCTGCTGTGGATCACCAGAGAGCACCACAGGCATGACATGAGGTGGTAGCATTTGTAAAAGTGTTGCCAACAAAGCCTCATCCCCACCATTTCCTTTACCGTAGTACCCAGACAATAAAGCCCGCATTGGTTTGATTTTCACCACTAACATTGACTATATGGTATTAGCCCATATTTTATGGGTTCTTGGCAGCTTTTATTTACTTAGGAAGTTGCGCATAGGAGTGGGAATATCCAGGTGGGCGTTGAAAAAAACCAGTTACTTGAGTTAATTTTTCAGCAATTTCTAGCAGCTTCATATCACTCCCACGTTTGCCCACGACCTGCACACCAATGGGTAATCCATCTTGTGACTGGGTAAAGGGCATGACTACAGCAGGGTTGCCAGTTAGGTTAAAAATTGTGGTGTAAGCACCTATTGCTCTCAAATAAGAGAACTCGCAACCATCCACCTCAATGGGTTCTCCTGACTGACGATGGGTGAAGGCAGGCACTGGTACCACTGGACACAGCCAAGCATCCCAATTAGATAAGAAATTTTCCAGATTCGCAATTAAAGTACCACGCTCACTGAGGGCGGTAATATACTTTTCTTGCTGTTGAATCTGTGTCAGGGCTGGCTGTGATAAACCCAATTCAAAATTATAAATATTGAGGTAAGTATCCCGTACCGCATTGCTATCAAAATTTGGCGGCTGGTTGTGTTGCTCTACACAGCACCCTAGAGCCGCTAGGGATGATGCTAGTTTTTCTAGAGCGGCTTTGGTTTGAGCTGTTGCTGGAATATGACCAAAACCTTCTGACCAGGCGTAGCAGTAAGACTGTAGCGTGGTCGGAAGGTTGACTTGTTGAGATATCGACATGACTTCTGGCTGGTGCAGTTCCTCTCCTTCAATCAGTGAAAGACACAATCGTAAGTCTTCCACAGAGCGGGCAAGAGGTCCTATTGTCTGTAAGTGCTGGATGGTTTTAGGTGTTCCTGGCAACTCTGGAATATGTCCAAATGTTGACACTCGATGCTCGGTTGGTTTCAAGCCGAAAATGCCACAGAAGTGAGACGGAACGCGGATCGACCCACCCATATCACTACCAAGTTCTAGAGGGGATAATCCCGCTGCGATCGCACTCGCCCCACCCCCAGTGCTACCGCCTGGGGTATATTCATGGTTCCAGGGGTTGTTTGTTCTACCAAACAGAGGACTGTTGGTCTGGAAGTTATCAGCTAGTTGTGGTGTATTCGTCTTGCCCAAAATAATTGCTCCTGCGGCGCGTAGTCGAGCGACGACGGTAGCATCTTGCTTTGGGACATAATTAGCTAGGGGTTGATAACTGCTGGTTGTGCGTAATCCTTTGGTTTCGAGGGTGTCTTTGATAGTTACGGGTACTCCATGTAAGATCCCCCAATTTTCTCCTTGAGCTAATGCTTTATCTGCCGCTTTCGACTGCGCGATCGCATTGGACGCATCCAGAGTCACAATCGCATTTAGTCCTGGGTTGTATTGAGCAATCTGACTCAAATAAGCTTCTATGACCTCTGTTGAAGAGACTTGGCGATCGCGGATTGCTTTTGCCAATTGATGAGCAGCTAAAAAAACTAAATCATTCATTCTAGTTAACTAGATTTTTATGGGATAAAATTATTTATAATTCATAATTCAGACGCTCCGTTTGGCTTACCCAATATTTAATTGAATCAGATCTAGTAATTAAGCCTCGTTGCCAGATGACGGCTGAGACGATTGCTGAGTGTGACTCAGATCCTTCAATGTACTAGGCAGGATACCCAGACAACAACACCCGCATATGATGAATTATGAATTATGAATTATGAATTATATTCCTAACTCCCCACTCCCCCACTCCCCACTCCCCACTCCCCACCCCCATGCATGCTCTTTCGATTCCTACCTGGATTATTCATATCTCTAGCGTTATTGAGTGGATTGCTGCTATTTGGTTAATCTGGAATTATGGCGAAGTCACTGGTAACCGAGCTTGGTGGGCATTATCCCAAGCCATGTTACCAGCTTTAGTCAGCGCCATGTGTGCCTGCACTTGGCACTATTTCGACAACTCAGAATCTCTAGATTGGTTAGTAACGCTCCAAGCTGCTATGACCCTAGTGGGTAATTTTACGTTATGGATAGCAGCAGTTTTGATTTGGCGCTCCACCAAGTCACAAAATCCCATAAAGCCAGAACCCTAACTCCCCACTCCCCACTCCCCACTCCCCACTCTTAACGATGTCTCAAACAACCCTTTTTGCACTGTCACTGTTTCCTTACTTAGGTTTCTTGTGGTTTATCAGCCGCGTTACTCAAATGCCGCGTTTGGCGTTATATGGATTTTACGGCACTTTAGTATTTGTCGCCGTCACCATCCCTGCTGGGATTTATTCCAAAGTACATTATGGCGAATTTCTGGCAAATGTTGATTGGCTCCACGGAAGTGCAGAAGCTTTTTTGACGCTTTCTAATATTTTAGTTGTGTTGGGTTTTAGGCAAGCTGTGATTCAGAGGAAGGCAAACCCTCCTAGTCCCGCACATCAAGCTGAATTATGAATGTTGTAAAAAAGGTAAGGGAAGATTTAAATGGACGTAATTCCGGCCATTGATTTACTAGAAGGTCGCTGTGTGCGACTTTACCAAGGAGACTACGAGCTCGCGCAAGTTTTTAACGACAACCCGGTTGAGGTTGCTAAACAGTGGGTTGAACAGGGAGCTACCAAACTACATGTTGTCGATTTGGATGGGGCGAAAACAGGTAAATTAGTTAACCAAGCTGCAATTGAGGCGATAGCCCAAGCAGTATCGGTACCCATTCAAGTTGGTGGAGGGTTGCGCTCTAGCGCTAGCGTACAACAAGTACTTAATTTGGGTGTAGACCGAGCGATTTTGGGAACCATTGCTGTAGAACAACCCCAGCTAGTACAACAACTCTGCCAAGAGTTTCCAGAGCGGATTATTATTGGCATTGATGCTCGTAACGGATTGGTAGCAACTCACGGCTGGCTAGAAACCTCAGAAGTTTTTGCAACCCAACTGGCTGTACAAATGCAGGAATTGGGAGCAGCAGCCATCATCTATACTGATATCCACCGTGACGGTACCCTCTGTGGACCAAATTTAGAAGCTTTGCGTTCACTCGCTGAGATAGTGTCTATTCCTGTCATTGCCTCTGGTGGCGTTAGTTCGATTATAGACCTATTGAGTCTGTTGGCATTAGAACCACAAGGCGTCACTGGTGTGATTGTTGGTCGCGCTCTGTATACTGGTGATATTTCTCTTAGAGAAGCTCTGCGGGCGATCGGTCCTGGACGTATTCAGGATATTCCACCCGATTTAGATTTTTCCGCATTTGCTTGATGAAGAAGTAGGGGTGTAGGGGAATAGGGGTGTAGGGGTGTAGGGGTGTAATAAATTCTGAGTGTACGATGCAATCAAAAGTCAAAAAATATTCCCTTCACACCCTCACACCCTCACACCCCTTCCTTCTAGTGGTTCACCAAAGCAACGAAAGCCTGGTAGAATCTCCCCGTGTCACCGCGTCACCGTGTCACCGCGTCAGTCCACACAAGCGCAATTTTGGATTGGTCGAGTACTAGTACCGCTCTTGCGAATTCGTAATTACCGTGACTATCAGGGTTTTAGACATTGCAAATGGTTAGCTTATTTACGCGCCCCGTGTACTAGCCAATAATTTTCCAGATTTTCCGGATTAGCAATTTAAGACGGTGTATCTCAACTTGTAGATAGTTCTAAATAATCTGGTGTTTTCTGTGACTCTCTCTCAACAGGTGACAAACGTAATGTAAAGGCCGAATGTAGTCAGCCTTTAATAGACTTAATTAAAAAAAATTAAATTTTTCACAATGGGTTTCCTTCTCATAGAGACGCTTTCTTTATTGCGTCTCTATTTTCTATAGCATTCCTAAATCATTCGTGAGATAAAGAAACCCAGTATCTCCCAGATACCGGGTTTCTGAGGTTCAGTATTGTATCACAAAGAAAGCGGAGGATTGCTATATTTCATCTCCTTTTATATTATGTCCCGACCTTCGCGCTTCGCGTCTCCCCGAGTAAGAAGTTCCGAAGGTGGTCAGCCTCCGCGAGGACTTCTCTATGCTCCCTTAGGCAATTTTTTGGGAACCTTTCCGTAATTTGCGACTAAGATGACGTAGTTAGATTTGTCCTGATTAAAACGGTCGAAATATGAAAAAACCGAATCTTCAACCCACAGATAAATCAAAGAACACCCAGCCTGGTCTAATCTCAGATATTAATAAATCCAATTCTCGTGAAATAGCTTTTGACGATGCTGGCGATAGACCTTCTAAAACTGAGTCGGGAGGGACAGGCTGAAGGGTAGCTTTCAAGAAACACTCTTGAGTGGGGAGTAGGGAGTGGGGAGTGGGGAGTGGGGGAAGAGGGGAGAATTGGTGTTTCTGTAATGAGTAACGGGTGGTGTGCCGCCCGTGGGCCTGCTTTCAAGAAACACTTTCTGTGTAGGGGGAAAAGACAAAGTTATTTATTTTTCACCTGGCTTTTAGCTTGTTCTAATGCTATTTCTTTAATTGCCTGGTATGAATTCACATTTGCAGTTCCTTCAATAGCTTTAACTGCCAAATCCTGAACTTGTTTGAGAGCAGAGTCAAGTTGTTTAGATAGGTTTTGAATACGCACTTCTTGATTGGCGATGGTCTGTTCTAGAGATTGCAGTCTCTGTTCATAGAAACGCTTTTGCCCCTCTACTTCCTTCGCAAATAAATCTGATTTAACCTTGGCTTGATAGTAGGCGATACCTTTGCCTTCTTCTGTAGCTTTCTTGATAGCTGCTTCTTTTTCTTTAGGAAACGCTTCTATCTTAGCTTTAGATTCTTCAAATTGTCTTTCTTGTTCAGCGATTGCTTTCTCGCGTTCAGCCCACTGTTTTTCTATTTCTTGTCGAAATTCTTCCAGTTGCTTATATAGCCCTTTTTGCTGTTGTTCGTATTCATCTGTCTCGAGTTTGCGCCGGAGTTCTAAATCATACTTATAGTTTTCTATATCCCGCTGGCGAATTTTGTGGATGGTTTCGTTTCTTTCTTTTATTGTTCTTTTATGTTCCTCTTCCTCTTTTTCCCAAGTATTCCTTTGATCGTGATTTTCTTGTGATAATGTTTCATACTGTTCTCTAAACTCCTCCTGATAAGTTTTGGAATTATCTTCATAGGCTTTGATAAGAGTATCCAATGTCTCTTCTGCTATTTCCAGATTATGCAATTCTTTTAATTGTTCAACTTCGTTCTCTACACCTTGCCTAATTTCTGCTAACTTAGATGCTTGTGTGCTTAACTGTTCCGACAATTCACTAGCAGCACTTCCAAAGCCCAGTTGAATTGTTTCTAAGCTGGTAATCGTATAATTCATCTTCTGCTGAACACTAGAATGTTGATTCATAGCTGTTTTTTGTTCAACTTTTGGTTGGTCTTTAGTCCCAGAATTGTTTTCTTTCATTTGTTGCTCTAGTTGTGATTTGAGCGCTGCTTTTTCTTTGGCTACTTCCTCATAAGCTTGGATAATTTCAGCTTTCGTATTCTTCTCGTTGAGTTTTTTTGCCACCACAATAAACCTCCTAATAATAGTTGATATTTGATAGTTGGTAGTTGCCAGTAAAATAACCAACAACTATCAACCATCAACAATTAACAAAATCCTATTTTCCAGAATTCACAAAAGCTCTCATTGCCAAATCTTGTGCTTGTTTCAATGCAGTTTGTAGCTGTTCATAAATGCCTTCTATCTGCTCAACTTGTTTCTTAATCGTCTCTTCCAAAGATTGAATTTTGAATTCATAATTTTGTTTTGTAGCTTCCCACTCTTTTGCAAATAAATCTGCCTCAATTTTTGCTTTTTGGCTGGTATCTTTAATTGCTTCTTCTCGGGCTTTATTAACAGCTTCTTCAAGTTCCTTAGGAAATGCTGTTATTTTTTGTTGATAGTCTACAAATAAGGGTTGGCGTTCAGTAAGGATTTTTTCCCTTTCTACCCATTTTTTTTCTTTCTCTTGGGTGGCTTCCTGTAGTTCCCTTTCTTGTTTACGCTTTTTATCCTCGTAGATGTTTGTATTAATTTTCCGAGAATTTTCTAATTTATATTGGTAGGCTTCTTCTTCCTGCTGGCGGTCTTTAATTAATAGCTCATTGTATACTTGTACTGATTCTTCGTATTCTGCTTGTTGTTTTTGCCACTCCTTACGCTTGACGACAATTTCTTTTTCTAGTACTTCCCGCTTACTGACTGCATCTTGTTCTAATATTTTTAACTTTTCTTGATGCTCTTGATTTAAAATATCTAAAGTATCGGCTACAATCCTGATTTGCTGAAGCTCTTGTAAGCGTTGGTTTCCAATTTTTATCGCCTGGTTCAATTCGTCTAATTTGGAGTTTTCCTTGGCTAACTTCTCGGACAGGGTATTGATAATGCTGCCAAACTCCAATTGCAAATCGGCTAAACCTTTGACAATATTGTCAACAGTGTATAGAGAAGCTGCTTCTAAGATTTGTTTGTTTTTTGCTTTTTCTGCTTCCTCTTGCTTGGTTGCTATTTTTGATGCTAGCTTTTTCTTGTCTATAAGAAGTTGCTGAAATGCTTGCATCAGTTGTTGTTTGCTGTCATTTGCTGTCACTGTTGTCATACTCTAACTCCCGTAGATATACAATAATTTTCACGCTGTAGCAACTCATACCACAAGTAACCCTGTACTGTGTTCAGGGTAGCCTTGAAGAGCGCGTTTTTAGTCCAGTGGAAATACTGAAAAGTAAGTGGGGCATGGATATCGGGCATTGGGAATCAAGTATTGCCCCAAGCCCGATATCCATTCCCTTATTATAGTACAAATATACTATCTTGAGGAAGTCAAACCAATTTGCGATTGTCAAGTCTAAGAAACCGGGTTTGACTCTAGAACTTTTTTGTGTATTTAATTTTGGAAAAGCAAAGCTGGTAAAAACAATTAATATCTTGGGGTTTCATCGGTTTATAATAAATTGAGTTCTGTAACTTACATGACAATTTAGTAAAACAATTGACACAAAGAAAATGTGGATGCGTTGAAAATATAGATAATTGTATTGATACAAGTATACCCACATAATATTGTGATATCAATGTATACCAATGAATCTACCAAGTATCCTTCCACGACGGACCTCGGACAAAGGAGCCGCATTTTAGTAGTAGAAGATGAGGAACTAATTCGGGAGATGCTTATTTTAGCTTTGGAAGAAGAAGGTTATGGGGTGGTCACGGCATCTGAGGGGCGATCGGCTGTGGAATATCTTAAAAGTTTTGACCCAACATCAGGAGAGCTTCCCTTTGATTTAGTTATTCTTGATTTGATGCTGCCTCAGATCAATGGGCTGGATATTTGCCGCTTGCTTCGTTATCAAGGAAATCCAGTACCAATTTTGATGCTCAGCGCTAAAGGTAGTGAAACTGACCGCGTTTTAGGGTTAGAGGTAGGAGCAGATGACTATCTAACAAAACCCTTCAGCATGCGGGAGTTAGTAGCTCGGTGTCGTGCTTTACTCCGTCGCCAACGTTTAAGTAGTTTGCCCCAACTACCAGTGTTACAATACGGAGATCTGACTTTATATCCTCAAGAGTGCCGTGTCCTAGTACGGAGTCGAGAGGTGGCTTTATCTCCCAAAGAGTTCCGCCTGTTGGAACTGTTTATGAGTTATGCCCGGAGAGTGTGGTCGCGCGAGCAATTGCTGGATCAAGTTTGGGGACCAGATTTTGTTGGAGATAGTAAAACTGTAGACGTTCACATCCGCTGGTTACGCGAAAAATTAGAGCAAGATCCTAGTCACCCTGAATATCTTGTTACTGTCCGTGGTTTTGGCTATAGATTTGGATAGTTGTTAGTTTTTAGTTGTCTTAGTACCACAGAAAGTAACTAACAACTGGTAATGCTAGCATTAGGATTTTTTCTGGGTTTAGCGGTAGGTCTTGGATTGTGGGTATGGCAACAGGTTCAACTGAACCGTTACTTGGGGCAAGTGCTGCAACCTTTAACCTCGCGCCCTGCCGATATGCTACTGTTGCTTCCACAGCTTAGACGTCACATTGCATTAGTTAAACAGCAACAGCAAAATTTACAGCAACAGTTACAAACTTACGAAGATTTGCTAGAGTTGGCACCAGTGGGTTATTTGCTGGTGGATGAAGAAAATCAATTGCTGTGGTGCAATGAACACGCACAGGAAATGTTGTACCTGGAAAGGTGGCAGCCTGGACAGGTTCGCTTGTTATTGGAATTAGTGAGGTCTTATGAACTTGACCAGATCATAGAACAAACTCGTGATTTGCAGGAGCTACAGGTGAGGGAATGGGTGTTTCACCCCTCTTTTGAGAATGCAGCAGCCGTGCTACAATCACGGTCTTTGGTGTTCCGAACCACAAGCTTGCCTTTATCTCAGGGACAAGTAGGAGTGTTTCTAGAAAATCTCCAACCTCTATTGGATATGAACCAGGCACGCGATCGCTCTTTTAGCGATCTCGCCCATGAACTCAGAACACCCCTGACTTCCATTCGTCTGGTTGTAGAAACGTTACAATATCGCGTCAAACCACCTTTAGACCTATGGGTTAATCGCCTCCTACATGAAGTTGACCGACTCATTGACTTAGTGCAAAGCTGGCTAGATCTCACCCAACTGGAAACTAACCCAAGCATTCATCTCAATCGCCACGAGTTGGAAGTAGCTTCACTAATTACATCTGTATGGGAAACCCTAGAACCTCTGGCACAGCGTCAACAGATCCGGCTAACTTATTCCGGTCCCGATCATGTGTGGATTAATGCAGACGAATCCCGGATTTATCAAGTTTTTCTCAACTTGCTGGACAACAGTATCAAATTCAGTCCCCCTGGTACAACCATTCTCGTCGAGGCGAAAATTATTTCCCGAACAAATAAGCCTCACTCAGCGCTAGAAATTAATGTCATAGACTCAGGAGTTGGTTTTTCCGAGGCGGATTTGCCTTATGTCTTTGAGCGATTTTACCGGGGTGATCAAGCACGAGCCCGTTCGACCATGTTAGAGAGTCATTTAGCCACGACTACTGTTGGTAGTGGTTTGGGTTTGGCGATCGTCCGGCAAATTGTTCTCGCTCACGGTGGTTCCATTCAAGCTATGAATGATCCCAAAACAGGCGGTGCGTGGCTGCAACTTCAATTTCCCGAAGTAATGGCAAATTCTCAAAGTCTTGACTATAGTTAAAAAACATATCTTCATGTTTTAGACTACCAGAGTGAAAGCCCTGATTTATGGTCCCAATCCTGACCGCCCCGAACTGGCACGCGAGATTAGGCGTGTAGAGCGGGATATTTTGCGCATGGGAGCTTTGGTGGAACAATCATTCCGCCTGAGTCACCAAGCCTTGTTTGCCCGTAGCTTAAAAGCCGCCGAGGAACTTCCTCTATTAGATAAACAAATTGATCGCTTTTATAAACAAATCGAATTAGACTGTACGGCAATCATGACGCTGCAACTCATTACAGCCGAAGATTTGCGTTGTTTGAGTGCCTTCATGCAGCTAGTGCGCGACTTAGAACGCATTGGCGATTACTCCAAGGATATAGCGGAAATTGCGATTAAAATCTTTCCTTATCCACCTCATCCCTGCTTACCAGAAATGGCGGTCATGTCCCACCACGCTCAAGCAATGTTAGCAACTAGCTTGGTGGCTTTGGCAGATTTAGATGCAGTCGGAGGGCAAAGTATCAAGCGACTAGATGATACGGTAGATAATGCTTACGAGCAGCTTTATCAGACTTTAGCCCATCAACGCGACGTTAAAGGTGTACTTGAGCCAATCCTGCTGCTGGTATTAGTGATTCGTTGTTTGGAACGCATGGCAGATCATGCAACTAACATTGGTCAACGAGTGGCATATATCGTTACTGGTCAACGTTAATTAAGAACACAGCCACCCTTACCGGAACTAGAGTAGTTTCGCTGTATGGATACGGTTTTAGCACATTTTTAATAAATATTTAAAAACCTCAGCATTGATGGTATCAAATTTACCAGAAAATGTATTAAACGTCTATGCCTTAATATACTTTGGAGTTTGTGTGTCTCAACTCATGTATATTGCTGAACAGCAAGGCTTACTGGTATGAACCTGATTTTGGCAGCTTCATACCCGCTTAACTATATAGTTAAGCATATTTTTCTTAAAATACCAAAGTTTCCTAGGCAGTGAAATCTATCTTTTGGGTGAACAATATGGCATTGATTTCCCAGAAACCCGGTTTCTTTGAGAAACCGGGTTTCTTGAACCTAGTACAGTTACCTTGGCAGACCACTAGTACCGCTACGTGGAATTCGCGCCTTGCGGTAAATCGCGCTTGATACCTCAGATAACGTTGAAATCAATTAAACACTTATAGTCCTCAATACCCCATGATGTGTTTTACAAATCGTACACAAAACTCTGTCCTAACAGGACAGCTACCGCAACGCTTATTCACCCGTCGTGAACTTATTCCGCCTCGTAATGATGTACTTTGGCGAATCGAACGGGGAGCAGTTCGTGCCTTAACTTGGAGTGAAGACGGAACATACATCACTCTAGGTTACTGGGGAAGTGGAGATCTGATTGGTTATCCTTTATCGAAAGTTAAGCCATACCAGATCGAATGTCTGACAAGCGTAGAAGCAAGCATAATACCATCTCATCTTTGGAATCAGGATACTAATGCCTTATTGTCCCACATTCAGCAAGCAGAGGAACTTTTAAGCATACTACATCGTAAACCAATTTCCTTGCGCTTGTGGCAGTTTTTGGTTTGGCTAAGTGAAAAATTCGGTCGTGACATGGAACAGGGCAAGGCCATAGACCTTCATATCACCCACCAGGAAATGGCAGAAGTTTTAAACACAACCAGAGTAACCATAACTCGGCTTTTACAACAGCTTGAAGAAGAAGGAACACTCTCACGGTACAAGCGTCGAATAATTTTGCGCTTTCCAAATAAAGAATGCATAAAATAGTTAAAAGATTTGGTTCTTGACTTGTGTCAATGACCACTCATATTTGGTACACTTTGAAGAAAGAATCATAAGTAATCCCAGAAAAATAAAGTTAATTTGGGAATTATACCATGAATAGACCAGTAGGTGTGAGTGAAAAAAAAACAATGACAAAACTATTCTGGAATGTTCTAAAGCTAAGTCCTATAATCCTTGCTGCCACCTTTTTTGCTGCTAACAGCGCCTTGGCAGATGAAGTGAAAGATACAACCTCTGTCACCAAGTTGTCTCGGAATAATGTGGAGAATATAGGTCAAGTAACATCCGTTTCTCAGTTTTCCGACGTGCAGCCCACAGATTGGGCATTCCAAGCATTACAATCCCTAGTAGAGCGCTACGGCTGTATCGCTGGTTATCCCAACGGTACCTATCGTGGTAACCGGGCTATGACCCGTTATGAATTCGCTGCTGGTTTGAATGCCTGTTTAGACAGAGTTAACGAACTCATTGCCACAGCCACCGCTGATATTGTCAAGAAAGAAGACTTGTCTACATTGCAGCGCTTACAAGAAGAGTTTGCTGCTGAACTTGCCACCCTACGCGGTCGTGTCGATGCCCTAGAAGCCCGCACCGCACAACTAGAGGCAAATCAGTTCTCCACCACCACCAAATTGGTAGGAGAAGCAATTTTCAGCATCAATGATTCTTTCGGAACTAACAGAGTAGTTGATGGGCGGACGCTACTTAACGATCCACGCAGAACCAGTGCCAACTCCTTTAGAGGACAAGGCCAAAACAACAACGCAATTTTCTCTGACCGGGTTCGTCTCAGCTTGAACTCCAGCTTCACTGGGAAAGACGTGTTGCAAATCCGTTTGCAAGCAGGGAACACTGTAAACAACAATAATAATAACGTCTTTGGTTCCACTTCAACGGGTACTAACATGGCCCGGTTGGCATATGACGGCTTTAATCCGGGAGGAGCTAGTGCCAACAACAGCGTTTTTATAGATAAAGTCAACTATGCTTTCGACCTAAAGGACGCCATACGCGTCAAGGTTGATGCTAACAACGGGGAATTTTACGAAAACGTCAATACCTACAACCCTGACTTCGCAAGTAGTGGTAGGGGTTCACTATCCCGCTATGGTCGTTTCAGCCCCATTTATCGCCAAGGTCAGGGTGGTGCAGGTGCAACCATCACTTTCGCTCCCAAAGGACCTATCAGTGCGTCTGTGGGTTATCTAGCTGGCGGACGTAATAACGCAGCCAATCTACCTTTCGCAAAAGATGGTCTGTTCAATGGTAACTATGCAGCTTTAGGTCAGATAAATATCAAACCTACCAAAGCCATTAACGTCGGTTTGACCTACGCCCACAGCTATCAAAATAATACTACTACTACTACAATTAATGGTGTTGCTACTACTATTGGTGGTGGTATTGACGTGTTTGAGGGCACAGGTAGCACCTTGGCTCAACAACCTTTTGGCAGCGCCGCTACCTCAGCAAACCACTACGGTATAGAAGCGACCTTGAGTCCTACTCCTAAAATCGCTCTTAGCGCTTGGGGAGGCTACAGCCAACTTCACGCTGAGAGTGCTGTCACCGCTGCCGGTAGCGGCATTAATACAGCTGTCCCAAGAGGTCTGAATGCAGAGGCGTTCTACTACGGTGCAACCCTGGCTCTAAAAGACTTTGGCAAACAGGGTAACGTGCTTGGCTTTATCTTTGGTGTACCGCCCAAAGTGAGCTACACTGACCTCACGGCTGTTGGTCTAGATGGGGTCCGTAGAAGACAGTCAGATAAAGACACCACTTATCAACTAGAGGGTCAATATAAGTTCCAGGTTAGCGATAATATTTCTATCACCCCAGGTGTGATAGTCCTGTTCAATCCAGAACACAACAGCAGAAACGACAATGAATATGTAGGTACATTGCGTACCACGTTCACTTTCTAAGAATCTCCCCAATACGGTTTGGATAAGCAGTAGAAATCTGATTTCAAGAGCCGCCTATTCATCTAGTCTCGATATAGCGTAGCCAATGGCTGTCAAACGTAGTCTGTCGCGCTATAATCAAGGGGTGCAGGTTGCACATTATCAAGGTAAAGTTGTTAACAAAGTTACAAATGATTCCACAAGGGATTGTTTCACTACTAGGTAGGGACTTTTTAATAGCTCCTTGGGTTACTTGAAGCGAACACTCTTGTACAAACAATCGGACCTGGATAAGTCCTAGACTCTAGAACCAGAAAAGCTGTGCGGAGTATGGTCAATCAGAGAGCGAACATAAAGCAAGACGCTTAGACTGGGTTTACTCCCTTTAACTACGTTTCTTGTGTATCCCTACTTAACCAAACCGTATTCAAAATTTTTCGTCTGGGCTGCTGTCTAGTGGTCTGCCAAAGTAACTTTACTAGGTTCAAGAAACCCGGTTTCTTAAAGAAACCGGGTTTCTGGGAAATCATTGACCCGGCAAAGTTTGTGTGGTCGAGTACTAGTAACACGGCTTAAGGAGGGCTGCTGCCTCATCCCTAACAAGATGAGGCAGAGCCTCCTGTAAATGCATTCCCACGCAGAGCGTGGGAACGAGAAAAGTCCGAAAAAATCCCTTTCCCCCACTCCCCACTCCCTCCTGGGGTTAAAACCCCAGGCTATCCCCATTCTCTATTTTCTATTTTGAATCAGAGGAAGAAAAATCTGTCGGGGGACGATCGCTACTCCAAGCCCACCACACACAACCACAATGGCACTGGTAGAACTCTTGCCATTTCTTGCCATAGTCTTCTGTAACGACAGGCGATCGCCGATTCAGCCAAGCCTGCACAGCCTTCAAACTACTAGAGTGACAGTTAGGACAGCAAAACTCATAAGCGTGAATTGCCTTATTAGTCCATTCAGGGGGGGTACGAGCAAAAGCATCCATTGTCATTTGTCATTTGTCGTTTGTTATGAGTTTTTTGGCGTTGCTGAATTGAAGTATGAAATGAAAAAATGGGGTACTTTAAAACTCTTTCTCTTTGCGCCTTTGCGCCTTTACGCGCGTGTAAATTCATACCATGATTCAGCAACGCCAGTTTTTTAGTAAAAAATACTATACATACAAATTAGTGTAAATTGTGCTTTGCGATACTTTAATACACTCTCTGGTGAGAGGGCGCATCAACCTATGTACGCAGGCAAATTCCCTAAATCCAATAAACCATGTATTCTAAGCATATATCAAAAAATTTATGATAACTGAAATCTAAAAGCTAATATGGAGCCTATTGTTGAAATTCGCCGTCTGTTAGATATTATGCCAGCTTCTGGTCGAATGACGACCAAAATCCAAAGCATGCCGGAACAGGCAAAGGTAATTGACGCCTCCTTTCCCCTCCCTTGGAATCAGGACCGACCAATATATATCAATTTCGATTTGTGGCGTCGCTTGAAGACGCCACAACGGGACTTACTGCTGTTACGGACAGTCAGCTGGTTGATAGGAGTCAAGTGGTTCAAGCCTGATATATATCAAGGCATTGCGGTGGCTGGGCTGTTAGGTGGATTAGTAGAATCAGCCCAAGCAGATGTGGTGGGTATAGTGGTATCTGGGGGATTAACTACCCTGGCGCTGTTTCGCCTCTGGCGTCGTAACCACTCTCAAGAGTCAGAATTAAATGCCGATGAAGCCGCCATCCGTGTAGCGCAGCGGCGAGGTTACTCAGAAACTGAAGCAGGACAGCATCTATTATCTGCTATTGAGGCAGTGGCAAAAATTGAAGGGCGTTCGGCATTAAATTTTACCGAGTTGATTCGTTGTCAAAATTTACGAGTCATTGCTGGTTTGTCACCTGTAAGTATGCCAAAAAACTTTGAATAATTGTTCATGTCATTCCATACTACAAATTCCGATTTTGTACTACTTTGCCTCCAGGCGACACTTTCCATAACACTACCCCTATTTGATCGAGAAAGACGGGCATATTAAGACTATCATGTTCGACTTGTAGGGTATGTATCATGGCAAAACTCAAACGGGATTACAACAGTTGGGTAGCAACGGAAACTCTAGAAGATTATGCGTTGCGCTATGCACCCAAGTCTTTCCGTAAATGGTCTGAGTTTTTTATTGCCAATACTGCATTGGGGGGAATTTCTTTTTTGGCATTAGAAGCGATCGGTGGTTCTCTGGTAATTAGCTACGGGTTTACTAATGCTTTTTGGGCAATTGTTACAGTAGGTGCAATTATTTTCTTGGCTGGTGTACCGATTTGCTATTATGCGTCAAAATATAACATTGACATGGATTTGCTGACGCGAGGTGCGGGTTTTGGTTATATTGGTTCGACTATTACATCATTGATATACGCAACATTTACTTTTATATTTTTTGCCCTAGAAGCTGCAATCATGGCGCAAGCTTTGGAGTTATATTTTCACCTTCCTCTCCATTGGGGATATCTTTTATGTTCCCTAATAATTATTCCCCTAGTGTTTTTTGGGGTGACATTAATTAATCAATTGCAATTGTGGACGCAACCAATTTGGTTTGGGTTAATGGTTTTACCCTACATTTTTGTCTTAGCAAAGGAACCGGATGCGTTAACAAATTGGGTTCATTTTGCAGGTAAATCTCCCAGTGGTGCGGCATTCGATCCATTATTATTTGGGATGGCTGCGACGGTATCGTTTTCCTTGATTGCTCAATTGGGGGAACAGGTTGACTATTTAAGATTTCTCCCCGACAAACAACCACAAAATCGGAAGCATTGGTGGATAGCGATGTTGCTTGCGGGTCCCGGTTGGATTATTTTGGGGGGAGCAAAGCAGATTGGGGGTGCTTTTTTAGCATCCCTTGCAGTTAGTCATGGCGCGAGTTTTGGCAAAGCGGTGGAACCCATTCAGATGTATTTAGCTGGATACGATTCGGTGTTTACCAATCCTGCCACTGCCCTTACTGTTAGTACCTTGTTTGTGATTGTCTCCCAAATTAAAATCAATGTCACCAATGCTTATGCTGGTTCCCTTGCATGGTCGAATTTTTTCTCCCGCTTAACTCATAGCCATCCGGGAAGGGTTGTGTGGTTGGTTTTCAATATTACCATCGCCTTACTGTTGATGGAGTTGGGTGTATTTGCCACTTTAGATAAGGTGTTGGGGTTGTACTCCAATGTAGCGATCGCTTGGATAGGTGCGGTAGTCGCCGATCTAGTTGTGAATAAACCTCTCGGTATCAGTCCATCCTACATCGAATTCAAACGCGCCTATCTCTACAATTTCAACCCGGTGGGATTTGGTTCGATGTTAATCGCATCTGCTGTATCTATTGTGGCTTATATTGGGGTTTTTGGTGCATATCCCCAAGCTTTTGCTCCCTTCATTGCCTTGGGTTTAGCTTTTGTTCTTTCTCCAGTAATTGCTGTTATTACTAAAGGTAAATACTATATTGCTAGAGAAAATATTCACCGCAAACAATTGCAGCAGTTTTCGAGTTTGGAATGTATTGTTTGTTGCACAGAATACGAACCGGAAGATATGGCATATTGTCCAGTATACGACGGTCATATTTGTTCGTTATGTTGTAGTTTAGATGCCATTTGTTACGACCGTTGTAAGGATTCTAAAAGTCGGACATCAGGAGTTAAACGACCGTTATTTGAATTATCCGAAAAGATATATTCAACTGTATTTGCATCGAAAATTTCGCCAGTGATTGGTGATCAAATTATTATTTTTTTATTATTATTTTCTGCATCAGCAGGTGTTGTTGCCATGATTTTTGGATTATTTTATAACCTGGATATATTAACAATACCGGGAATTTTGCCAAAAACAACCGCTAAACTACAATCTATTTTCTGGCAAGTTTATGCTGTCTTGTTGGTAGGAATTGGTATTATTTCCTGGTTCTTAGTTCTCACCCAAAAAAGCTACGAACGTGCTAGTGATCAACTCGATAAACAAAATATCGAACTCCAGCAAGAAATTGCTGAAAGACAACTAATAGAAACCCAACTCAAACAGCAAACTCAAGAATTAGAAATAACTCTGCAGGAACTTAAAGCCACCCAATCCCAACTCATCCAATCGGAAAAAATGTCGAGTTTAGGTCAGTTGGTTGCTGGAATTGCCCATGAAATCAATAATCCCGTTAATTTTATCCACGGTAATCTCTCTGTCGTCGATGAATATGTGAGATATTTAATTAAATTAATCAGGCTTTATCAGCAAGAATTACCCCAACCAAGTACAGATATTCAACAGTTAATTACCGATATGGAACTGGATTTTATTGTTGAAGATTTACCCAAAACTTTTGCTTCGATGAAAATCGGAACCCACCGCATCACAGAAATTGTCAAATCCCTGCGGATTTTTTCGCGGATAGATGAAGCAGAATATAAATCGGTGGATTTACATAGCGGTATCGATAGTACCCTGATGATTTTGCAACATCGTCTCAAGTCAGAACCCAATTCTCCCAAAATCAAAATTATCAAAAACTATGGAAATTTACCCATGGTTGATTGTTATGCAGGGCAATTAAACCAGGTATTTATGAATGTGATTGCCAATTCGATTGATGCTTTGGAGGAAGAAAATCTAGATAAAAATCAAAATAAAACTATTACAATTACCACCGAAATCAACCCAGAAGGACAGATAAAAATCAGTATTGCTGATAATGGAATGGGTATTCCTGAAGAAATTAAACAGAAAATTTTCGACCCATTTTACACTACAAAACCCATCGGTAAAGGTACGGGACTAGGACTGGCTATCAGCTATCAAATTATCGTTGAAAATCATCATGGTAGCTTGCAATGTATTTCCCATCCAGGCATTGGTACGGAATTTATCATAACAATTCCGGCTCTTATAAAAAGACGGTACTCTTTGAAAGAGTAAAAATTTAAGGCTTGTGAGAAAAGACCTTGAAGCAATGTAATCAGGGAGACACGGGGGACAAGGGGGACAAGGGGGACAAGGGGGACAAGGGGGACAAGGGAGACAAGGGAGACAAGGGGGACACGGGGGACAAGGGGGACACGGGGGACACGCTGCGCGAAAATTCAAAATATTGCCACAATAATAAATGTGGTTTGATTTTAATGACCTGTGGCTACTGTAACTGTTGATGCTATTCTTGACCGTGCCCTCTTGGGTTATGATTTGTCTCCCCAAGAGGGAGTATTTTTGTTAAAACAGACAGACAAGAACGCGATCGCTGCCATTCGCGCTACATCTGACAACCTACGTCAACAGCAAGCGGGCGACTTAGTTACCTACGTCATTAACCGTAATATTAATTTTACTAACATTTGTGAGCAGCATTGTAGTTTCTGTGCATTCCGCCGAGATGAAGGAGATACAGGTGCTTACTGGTTAGATTGGGAGCAAATCTCGGCAAAGGTCAAAGATGCAGTGCGGCGGGGTGCGACGGAAATTTGTATGCAGGGGGGATTGAACCTACAAGCCAAGATAAACGGCAAATCTTTGCCTTATTACCTCAAGTTAGTGGAAACCATTAAGCAAGAATTTCCCCAGCTGCATCTACACGCTTTTTCTCCCCAGGAAGTACAATTTATAGCTAGACTTGACGGACTTGAGTATGCTGATGTCATGACTGCATTGAAAAATGCTGGTCTTGACTCAATGCCAGGAACAGCAGCTGAAATATTGGACGATCAGGTGCGACGTATTCTGTGTCCAGAGAAAATTGACACAGCGACTTGGCTCTCAATTGTGAGTACAGCTCACAAATTAGGCTTGCACACCACCAGCACAATGCTATCGGGGCATATTGAGACAAAAGAACAACAGATCAAGCATTTGGAAAAATTGCGATCGCTTCAACAAACTGCCATCAATCGAGAATATCCGGCTCGTATTACTGAGTTTATTTTATTACCATTCGTTGGTCAAGAAGCACCAAAACCCTTACGCCACCGTGTGGGACGAGATCAGCCCATTTTAGCAGATGCACTGCTTCTGACCGCTGTAGCGCGGATTTTCTTAGGAAATTGGATTCCTAACCATCAACCAAGTTGGGTAAAACTAGGGCTCGAATGTGCGACAGAAGCCTTAGTTTGGGGCTGCAACGACATCGGTGGCACATTAATGGAGGAACACATCACCACAATGGCAGGTGCTTTAGGTGGCACCTGCATGGAAGTAGAAACCTTGGAAGCTGCTATTACTGCCATAAAACGACCCTATCAACAACGAGACACTCTTTATCGGAGAATTATGAATTATGAATTATGAATTAACTCCCCACTCCCCATTCCCCACTCCCCCACTCCCCCACTCCCCATTCCCCACTCCCCCACTCCCCCACTCCCCATTCCCCACTCCCCATTCCCCACTCCCCATTCCCCACTCTTAATGCTCTATGTGATACAAATCCGGGATAGGATGGACGTTATTTACGTATCGTTTCACTTAATGCGTATGAAGCGTTATTGGTCACATCTGCTTTCCCTGGTTTTAGTTCTAGTTATCGGCTTAATGGGCTGTTCCTCCAGTCCGGATGGTTTAACAGGGAATTATCAACAAGACACCTTGAGTGTAGTCAATACTTTGAGAAGTGCTCTAGAGCTACCACAAGATTCACCAGACAAAGGAGCAGTTCAATCAGAAGCACGTCGAAAAATTAATGACTTTGCAGCTCGCTATCAGCGAGATAGTGCTGTTTCTAGTCTAAATTCCTTTACCACTATGCGAACAGCCCTCAACTCCCTAGCCGGACACTACAGTTCTTACCCAAATCGTCCGGTACCACAAAAACTCAAGGATCGTCTACAACAGGAGTTCCAGCAGGTAGAATCCGCGCTCAAGCGTGGCGGTTGACTGTTTGCTTAGTAAAGTCAACAGTCAAGAGTCGAAAGTTTCGACTCTTGACTACTTACAGCAATAGAAGCAGAAAGCCCACGAGCATAAGGGTGACTTAGGAACCCTCATGCGTCCTTATAGGCGTGGGATGAATGCGTTGCAACTTTAGTTGCCTTCAATATTCTTATCGGGTCTTTTGGTTGGCGATGTATTTCTTGATACTTTCCGATGACGCAGACGGAAGAAGACTCGCTACCGCTTCGCTATCACCAGCCGTTCTGTCAAAAGTAACTCCTCCTCCACATTGAAGGCAGTTTCAACCTTGTGTGGAAACAATGAGTCTTAACACTCTAGATGTATACCCTTTCAACCTAAACATTATTTGGTAGCAGCGCAAGTGTCGGTGGGCAACTCAAGAATAAATGTACGTGGTCGGGCATCAATTAGGAGCTACAAATACACTCTAACTCTAAAGTTTTCTCGTAAAGCAACTCCTCTAAGCACTTTGCAACTAAGTCGTGCAACACCTTTTTTCTTCGTTTTGGTATCCAAACGAAGTGGTAATTAATCAAGGAGACCGATGAAGTCTAGTGTCTATATTTGCTAACCATATATAAAGTTTTCGTAAAATTATGGTCAATAACCTCTGTGCATCAACCATAGCATGCTAAATTAGATTTGTAATAAAAAAACCAAAGAGGGTGAGGGAAATATTTCTTAGTTATGTCTACAAGTTGCGTACATCTGATGAGCAGTCAGCCAAGATGGACTCTTGGTTAGACATGCTAAGAGCGAGTTATAACTATAATTTGCGTGATAGAATCGACACTTATTATTCAAGATTTATCTTTGGTGATTACTGCGAACTAGTGACATTTGCTGAAATATGTCCATTAACTTGTTTGGTAGGTAGTGCCAGCGGTTATCCTTGGAAAATATCTGGCGCTGCCAAGGTCAAGAAGCTAGAAGACAATGGAATATTTGGTGATTACTGCGAACTAGAGTCCCAAAAACTAGTGAAACAGGATCAAATTAAGCCCAAGCTAAGG
>JADQBA010000103.1 GCA_016903675.1 Stigonema ocellatum SAG 48.90 = DSM 106950
TAGGGTATTTAGATTTACCATTCCCCATTCCCCATTCCCCATTCCCCATTCCCCATTCCCCATTCCCCATTCCCCATTCCCCATTCCCCATTCCCCATTCCCCATTCCCCATTCCCCATTCCCCACTCCCCATTCCCCACTCCCTACTCCCTACTCCCCATTCAATGCTTGTCCTGAACGGTTATAGACTAAAATATCCCACTGTCCGTTGACACTGGACTCAAAGGCAATCTTATTGCCATCAGCGCTAATTGTGGGGTTGCGGACTTCGGCTTGCAGGTTAGCAGTTAAATTACGTGATTGGCGTGTTTCGCGATCGTAAAGGATAATTGCCGATCGCCCTTGACGATTAGCCGCAAAAACGATATAATTTCCCTTTTCGGATACAGCCGGATGAGACGCCATGGTATCCAAAGAATTTAAACCTGGCAAATCAACCAAACTTTGAGTCGCCATATCAAACATATAAACGTCTTGGCTACCCCGTCGGTCAGAAGTAAAAACAATGTATCTCCCAGAAATTTGCGGATTTAATTCTGAAGCTAAACTGTTGAGACTCTGACCCCCCGGATCAAAAGGATAATTTAATATGCGAGGGTAGCTCACACACCCACTTAACAAGCTAGCTATGACAAATAAAATAGAGTTTTTCATAAATTAGCCATTAGGGATTGGTAATTGCTAATTTTTGTTAGCCATTAGCCATCTTTCCCTACGGGGGTAGAGCACCTGATGCACCGTTGGGAATATCTAACTCAATATTAGGTCCCCGGTCTAAGACTTCAATATCCCAGTGACCACGGATCGTTGTTTCAAAAACAATATAACGCCCATTTGGGCTGATACTAGGATTTCTGACCCAGCCGCGATAGATTGGAGTCAGGGTTTGCGACTGTTGTGTAGCGCGATCGTAAAGTGCTATGACTGGTCTTCCTTGGTCGCTAGTGATGTAAGCAATGTAGCGCCCAGTATAGCTAAGGCTAGGGCTTTCGGCAATTGTTTCTGGTTGGTTTAAGTTCGGTGTGCGAATAAATTGTTTCCGTTCTAAGTCATACAACAGAAGTTGCTGATTGCCATTGCGATTTGATACAAGCGCCAGAAAGCTTCCATTGCCACTCAAAGCCGGTTGCTCTTCGGTGTAGCGACTGTTGAGGGAAGCAGGTCCAATTGGTATATCATCGTAACTACAGGATGCAAGTAAACTTGCTAAACTCAAACTTAGACCGTAATAAATTGGTCTATTGAGCCAAAATTTAGGCGTAAATTTTTTCACCTCAACTTTTTTCGGGGTAACATAATTGCGGGATGATTTTGGAATTTGCATTGCTCTATAATCACAGTGTCGCCGCGTCAAAGTTTCTGTGCGGAGCGCCAAAATCATCCCATTATTCAGCAACGCCCTTTTTTCTGTCGCCCTATGCCTACAAGCCTCCGCTTCAGTTTATTCTAGTATTGTTGGTCAAAATTCGTCGAATCTGGGTGGTCTTCATCGGATCGCTGAATCGGTTTGTATTCCACATATTCACTTGGCATGACGTCATCATCCTCGCGTGGTGGTCGGGAAGCCGAGTCGGTAGGTGGACGACGTCTTTTTTGTCTAGGAGGGATATCCTGGTCTCCATTTTCTGGACGGGTGGGTCCATTACTACCACGACGGGGGGGTCTTCTTTCTTCGTTATTTGAGCTATCCCAATCATCAACTGTCCTGGATGAACCCCTGTCTTCGCTTTCAAACCTCTGGGAGGTACGACTCGCGGAATCCCCAGAACTGCGGCGACGGGTTCTGTCTGTTGGTGGTGTCTGTTTGTCGCCACTATTGCGCCGATTTGAACGACGGGGGGGTTCGTCATCGTAGTAGTTATCACCACGAGATGAACGACCTTCTTTGCTACCCTGAATTCGAGGACGTGGGCGTTCTTCCTCGTCCTCGTAGTCATAAGGTAGTGGTTCTAACTCTGCATCTACCTCAGCGTTATACCTCCTACCACTACTATACTTATAGCGATCGCTAACCTCTCGCTCGTCTACAATCTTTGTATTGCGCTTGGCTTGCTCAGTGGCTATAGCCCGTAAGCGAAGACTTTCAACTGCAAAAAATACAGTTGTACCAATCAAAAGCAACTGACTAAATTGCAGAATTGGGTCTAGCCGCCAACCTTGAAATATGAGGATAAAGCCGCACAATAAGCCGATAGCTGCAAAAAAGATATCTTGATCTCGCTCCAGTCCAGGACGTATGAAGCGGATAAAATAGAGTGCAGGACCAGCCACAGCCAGGAAAATTCCTAAAAAACTGGCTGGATTCGTTCCAATATTTACCTGAGCCAGAACACTGGCTGAGTTCAGCCCAAAAGTTACCATTGTTATTTACCCAATAGTCATATCTATGCTAGCGACTTACAATAAAAATCACTACTTTAACTCAGAAAAAATATATTGATATTGTAGAGACGCGAAGTTTGGTGTCTCTACAATATCATCAAAATCCAAAAACCTGTTGTATGAGTTGTGTAGAACTGACCTTAGTTCAGACGGCTCTAGGAATCGCCGCCCGGAAGCGCTACTTCCTGTGTGTACCACGGTAGCTTCTTCTACAAAGAACTCTTAAGGTGTCCAGATTATGAGCGCTCTATTTTATCTTTTTGGCTAACAAAAATCAATCCCACAATTACGGGGACAACGACAATCGCCCCGCCCCAAACCAGACTCCAAAGGAAATTTGCTAAAGAAGGTGTCATAGTTCTCAACCTTTTTTTACACTATTTATTTTCATTTTAATGGTCAGTGACAGAGATTAGTTAAAATTGTAGAAATAGCGGTTTACAAAGCTTAAAATTTTCAGCTTTTGCCAAGTTGTTCTTTTTTTACACAGAGAGTAGTTCAAAACATGACTGGTGTTGACCTGACTGCCTGGATTCTCGGTCTGGGATTGGGAGTGATGATATTTTTGTTTATTTTCCGCATAGTGCTAACTTGGTATCCCCAAGTTGATCTCAATCGTTTACCCTTCAATTTAATAGCTTGGCCCACTGAACCCTTTTTAGTGCCGTTGCGAAAACTGGTGCCACCTATAGGTGGAGTGGATATTACCCCGATCGTTTGGGTTGGTATCCTGAGCCTGATGCGGGAAATTATCCTTGGTCAGCAAGGATTGCTGACCATGCTGTCTCGTTTACAATAGCTACTGTTCTGTGGCTTTTAACTCCTGCACGAAATTGGTATACACATTTCCTTGCAAAAACTGTGGGTTTTCCATAATTTTTTGATGAAACCCGATGGTGGTAGGTAGTCCCGTAATGGCACACTCCCGCAGTGCGCGTTTCATGCGGTTAATAGCAGTGGGGCGGTCTGGTGCCCAAACAATTAACTTGCCAATGAGGGAGTCATAGTAGGGAGGAATTTGGTAATCGGTGTAAACGTGGGAATCAATCCTAACTCCGGGACCGCCTGGAGGAAGATAACCACTGATACGTCCAGCCGAGGGACGAAAGTCATGGTCAGGATCTTCCGCATTAATGCGGCATTCAATGGCATGACCCCGTAAGACCACTTGGTCTTGGGTCAGCGTTAAACTCTCCCCTTGGGCAATACGGATTTGTTCTACAACCAAGTCCACCCCCGTAATCATTTCTGTCACGGGATGTTCCACTTGAATTCTGGTGTTCATTTCCATAAAGTAGAATTCACCCGACCTATCTAGGAGAAACTCCACAGTGCCTGCCCCAGTGTAGTTAATAAACTTGGCAGCTTTGACAGCAGCTTGCCCCATTTTCTCCCGCAAGTCTGGGTGTAGCGCAGGGCTAGGGGCTTCTTCCAGCAGCTTTTGATTACGACGCTGAATTGAGCAATCCCGTTCACCCAAGTGGATGACGTTACCGTGGCTATCCGCCAAAATTTGAAATTCAATGTGGCGGGGACGCTCTATATATTTCTCAAGATAAACCCCGGAGTTGCCAAACGCTGCTCCCGCTTCGCCTTGGGCGGCTTGAAAGAACTTGACGAATTCGTTTTCAAATCGCACTAGACGCATACCCCGTCCACCACCACCAGCTGTGGCTTTGATCATCACTGGATAGCCGATTTTCCTGGCGAGTACTAATCCTTCTTTCTCTGAATCTACTAACCCATCACTACCTGGTATGGTGGGAACCCCAGCTTTTTGCATGGTTTCTTTGGCAGTAGATTTATCCCCCATCAACCGAATCGCTTCGGGAGATGGACCAATAAAGGCAATGTGGTGGTCAGCACAGATTTCCGCAAACCGAGCATTTTCCGCCAAAAAGCCATAACCAGGATGAATGGCGCTGGCATTGCGCGTCAAAGCAGCGGCAATAATATTGGGAATATTCAAATAACTTTTACTGCTGGCTGCTTCACCAATGCAAACTGCTTCATCAGCTAGTTGGACGTGGAGTGCATTACGGTCAACGGTGGAATGTACCGCAACAGTCGCAATCCCCATTTCTTCACAAGCGCGGAGAACGCGCAGCGCGATTTCTCCCCGATTGGCAATTAATATTTTTTCAAACTTCATCTTTTTCGGAAAAACGCAAAGCCTGATTTCAGATTATGACAGGAGATTCCCAAGCCCCGTCCCAAACAAAGGGGAAGAAACTGGCTTGTTGCCTGTACGGGTATTGACGTTTACCACCAACATTGCTGCTGCTAGTCTCCGTCACCCAACATTAGCTTTTTGGTGGCACTATGCGTCCCAAGGTGACTATAGCCCTTTTTAATATCACTTGATCGACTACTAGTTTTCTGTCCGTCAGATATACCTAATTTAGGAAATTTGTGAATTCTTGCACTTAAATTTTTCAGAACTTTAGATCACACCTCTATACAATAATGATTTTTGTATGCTATACTGTGCGAGTTAGAATAACAAGCGCGGATGTGGCGGAATTGGTATACGCGCACGCTTGAGGTGCGTGTGGCTTTGCCTTGCGAGTTCGAGTCTCGCCATCCGCATTTCATGTAGAGACGTTGCATCCAATGTCTCTACATTTTTAATTTTTTATGCTTTTATAGCAATAGGTGAATTTTTCTTGCATAGCGTTGACTGTAACTTTTATACCGACAAACAACTTAACACTACCCACTGAGTGGCATCGTCTCACTCCGATTTGGCAAGGTGGGGAGGAAGTCATTCAAAAAGGGTTGCCTCATTCTCAGATGGCACCAGCTTGGCAATTATTACTTTTAGGCGATGGTTCTCCAACACGACACTTACAATTGCTGACAGGCGAACCTACAGAAGTAGATGTCATCGACATGTCATTGATTGGTCTAGACTTAGATAGTGCTCCCGACCTCATCCAAGCAGTTCCAGGACCACGGCTACGGCGACAAGTTTGGCTGCGTAACGCCTCGGGTCAGCGATTAGGCTACGCTACCTCATGGTGGGAAGCTAGTCATGTAGATGAGTTTTTGCAAAACCGTTCATTACCTATTTGGGCGAGTTTAGCTCGTATCCGTACAGAGTTGTATCGGGATGTCCAAGGAATTTACTACGGTTACTCAGATGCCCTACAGTCAGGCTTTAATGAGTTTGGACCTTTTTGGGGTCGTCATTACCTGTTTTGGCATCACGGACAGCCCTTAACACTTATTTATGAAGTTTTCTCACCTTTCTTAACAAAATATCTGGGAACGATGCAGGTGAAAAGGTGACTGGGGAGTGGGGAGTGGGGAGTGGGGAGTGGGAAAATGCTCTGATCGGGTGTTCGGGGTTAAACCCAATACCCGTGAATGAATAGAATCAGAGGGCAGTAGTCCTGGTATTTCATCCTCATGACCGCCCTCAAGATAGCCCTAGACGGGCACCCCTCTCCCAAATTGGGAGAGGGGTAGGGGTGAGGGTTTTCATTCACGGGTATTGGGGTTAAACCGAATTCCATAATTTTTCTATTGTAAACCAATCCCCAATCCACGGGTTCAAGGGTCCCCAGTCCCCTTTACGTCTACCGGTGTTTTGAAGAAAACCCATTTCAAAAGTATAAATTAACTGCCAGATTCTTTGGGTTTAAGAGTAATTTAAAGTTAAATGCTGATTTTTGGAAGATTGATTTATCTTTCGTTAAGTAAATCGGCACAAATAAATAAAAGTTTGTAGTTGCGCTTCAGCGCTCATATCTATGGCGAGGTCAGCGCAACTACAAGCCAATACATAAATTAATATAGTTCGGTTTTTCTGTGCCGGTCTACTTAGCACAAGTTAATTGGAACAACTAGGATTTTTCAGAAGTCAAAAACTCATAGTTGATGTTATATTACGGAAACTTTGTCAAGTGGTGTCTTTGGAGCGCTTCTAGGCGCTAAACAGGATGAATATTTGTATTGTTTGATACATTTTCCTACATAATTTCACAAGAGTCACCACTAGCTGCAACAGTAGCCATTTTATAAAAAAATGGTAGGTTAATTACGGAAGTAATATCACTGTCGAGGTTGGAAAAATTTATGTAATCAGCGACCCGAGAGATGGGAAAGCTTTTGGTGAAATTTACGAAAAAAGCAAGTAATGAGTTCGCAATTATGAGGTATGGGTTTCAATGAGACTGCCCGTAGAGTCTGTTTCGATGAAGAAAAAAAAGAAACCATCTCTGGTGCTAACGCTATCGTCTGCTGGGCTATTAATCGCAGGCGGCATAGCGGCATACTGGCTGTTAACCCAAGGAAAACCATTGTCCAGAGATTTGCCAGTAGGTGCAAATATTATTCCCCAAGATGCCCTGTTTGCGGTTTCCTTAACTACTGATCCTGGTCAATGGCAAAAATTACGGGAGTTTGGCACAAAACAGACCCAAGCAGAAGTGGATAAGAATCTTGTGCAGTTGCGCGATCGCTTCCTGACCAATAATGGATACGACTTCCAGAAAGATATTAGTCCTTGGGTAGGCGATCAACTCACCATCGCAATCCTCGCCCCAGAAGCAAGTAAACCAGCATCCAAGCCCATCGCTACCAATGAAGGTGCAACAACAGGCGATCAATCACTGGTGATAGTTCTGCCAGTAAAAAACCCTACAATTGCCAAAAGTATTTTGGAGCAACCCAAAACGCTCAAAGGGGGCAAATGGATTGATCGCACCTACAAGAATACCACGATCAAAGAAATCAAGGGAAGCTTAGGGGAAAACTTCTCAGCAACCTTACTAGATGGGCGTTTCTTAGTGATCACCGATAATCCTAAAACCACAGAAAAAACCATTGACGCCTACAAAGGTAAAGCAACCTTGGCAACAAGTCCAGGTTTTGCAGATAATTTCTCCAAAATCGCTACTTACCAACCATTTGCCCAATTTTATGTGAATGTACCTTACTCTGCAAAAATAGCAGCTGCATCTCCAACCCGCCGATTACCAGATCAGGTTTTAACTCAACTTCAAAATAACCAAGGTTTAGCAGGGACAATTACCCTAGAGTCAGAAGGAATAAGCTTGAAAGGTGTTTCTTGGCTAAATCCAAATAGTCAGCGAGTGCTGGCGGTGGAAAATAAAGCAGGAAAAATGCAAAACTTTGTGCCAGCAGAAACCTTGATGATGCTATCTGGTGGGAATTTACAGCAGTTGTGGGCAGACTACGTTTTAACATCTCAGGGAAATCCCCTCTCGCCCATTGCACCAGAACAACTGCGAAGTGGTGTGAAATCTCTCACCAATCTTGATTTAGATCGAGATTTACTGAGTTGGATGTCCAGTGAGTATTCTATCTCAGTGATTCCAACTAGCCTCAAAGAAGGTTCACCTACCGATGTTCGTGCTGGCTTAGTGTTTATGATCCAGGCAAGCGATCGCACGAAGGCTGAAGCATCCTTAAAACAGTTAGATGAAGTCATGAAAACTCAATACCAGTTCCAGATCCAACAAGGAACAGTGGGAGGTAAACCTGTTGTCAACTGGATTGGACCTTTTGGCACTTTAACTGCCACCCACGGCTGGTTAGATGGAGATATTGCTTTTTTATCTGTGGGCACTCCTGTCACTGATAGAATTATCCCCAATCCAAACAAAACATTAGCCAGCGCCCAGACATTCCAACAAACGGTTCCAAAGAATCTCAATCCGATAAATGGTCAGTTTTTCTTGGATGTGGAACACACTGCTAAAAATTTTCCCTTACCGACCATATTGCCCAACCAAGAAACTTTGTTAGAAGCAACACGTTTCATTGGTGTAACTACTGCTGTCAGCGATAGTCGTAGTAACCGCTATGATATCTTTCTCTCACTGAAAAAAGCTGGAAACCCAGTACCCCTAACAAGTCCAGCAAACAGCCTCCAAAAGAGTGCTATCCCTCTCATCGTACCTAAACCTGCTCTTGTGCCATCTCCTGTCATAAAAGTTACACCTGCTATTCCCCCGTCTCCGTGAGAGGAATGGCTAGGAATTTATTGTTCATTATTTGGAGAACAATCAACAGCTAAGAATCTCCAACAAACAGATAGGATGAAAACAATCGGAATCCGTACTTTCAGACATTCTTTGGGGAGAACGCTTGATGAATCTGGTTGTGATCCAAAACTGGTTAGACAATGTTTCCTTTGCTGTTTTATTCGTCACGATGTTGGTTTATTGGTGTGGGGCAGCTTTTCCAAATCTGCCCTACCTAGCGGCTTTGGGAACGGCTGGGATGGCGATCGCTAATTTGTGCATCGCCACCCTACTAGGGGCAAGATGGATAGAGGCTGGCTATTTCCCACTCAGCAATTTGTATGAATCCCTGTTTTTCTTAACGTGGGGAATTACGACTATCCATCTGATTGCCGAAAACACGAGTCGTAGTCGTTTGGTGGGAGTTGCTACCTCACCTGTGGCAATGGGCATTACCGCTTTTGCAACCCTGACGCTACCATCAGAGATGCAAACAGCAGAACCTTTAGTGCCTGCACTCAAATCCAATTGGCTGATGATGCACGTTAGTGTGATGATGTTGAGTTATGCGGCTTTAATGGTGGGTTCGCTGCTGGCGATCGCCTTCCTCGCCGTTACGAGGGGTCAGGACATCCAACTACAAGGTAATTCTGTAGGCACTGGTGGCTATCGCACCAACGGTTACCGCTTGCACAAAGCCTCTGCCCAAGCTTCTCAACCACAAACAGTTGGTGTGGAAAATAATGGCATAGCACGTTTTGCTACTGATGGCAACGGTAAAACCGCACTCATGGATTTAGTGACAACAACCCCAATCCAAAATCCACAAAATGCTGAACCCCTTTCACCCCAGCGTCTTAGTCTTGCTGAAACCCTCGACAACATCAGCTATCGCGTCATTGGACTCGGATTTCCTCTGTTGACCATTGGTATCATTGCTGGTGGAGTTTGGGCTAACGAAGCTTGGGGTTCCTACTGGAGTTGGGACCCCAAGGAAACGTGGGCGCTGATTACTTGGTTAGTGTTTGCTGCTTACCTCCACGCCCGCATCACTCGCAGTTGGCAAGGTCGTCGTCCGGCAATTTTAGCTGCTGGTGGCTTTGTCGTCGTTTGGATTTGCTATCTGGGAGTTAATTTGTTGGGTAAAGGTTTACACTCATACGGTTGGTTCTTTTAGAAACCTCACGTCTTTTCCCCTCTTTGAAGAATACTGCAAGGGCTGAGATAATTTCCCTCATCGCCAAACTTTGACCAGACGCGATTCATCGCGTCTGGTCAACCAGAATTCCCATGAAAAAACCTTAACCGAGTAGTATTGCATCCCAATACCGTTCGGTTAAGGAGGAAGGGTGATTAAGATTCCTGTAAATGCTTGGCAATTGCATTCACCTGATTCGTAACCACTGTTGTTGGTTGTAAGATTGCCGTATTGGCAATGGAATTGTTAGCCAGTGTAAATAAAGGATTCGACAAAATCCCTGCAATGGAAGTAGCGATGAGAGTGACTACCAATCCCACTTGCAAAGGTCTCAACCCTGGCAAATTCCAATGGACTTCGGGATAATTCTTGACTACGTCGGACATTTCTTGGGGTTCTTTGACCACCATCATCCTGACTACTCGAATGTAGTAGTAGATGGAGACGACTGTAGTAACTAACCCTAGTAAGACTAACCCGTATTCTCCTGCTTGCCAACCAGCCCAGAACAAGTAAATCTTACCGAAGAAACCAGCCAGTGGTGGAATCCCTCCTAAGGAAAGCAGGGAAATGCTCAACCCCAGAGTCAGAAGTGGGTCTTTCTGATACAAACCGGAGTATTCGCTAATTTGGTCGGTTCCTGTCCTTAAGGAGAACAGAATCACGCAGGTAAAGCCACATAGATTCATGAACAGGTAGACCAGCAGATAAAATATCATGCTGGCATATCCTGCTTGGGTTGCAGCAACCAAGCCAATCATGACAAACCCGGCTTGACCAATGGAAGAATAAGCCAGCATCCGTTTCATGCTGGTTTGGGTAAGGGCGACTACGTTACCCAAAATCATGCTCAGAACGGCGAGGGCGGTGAAGACAAACTTCCATTCGTCAGCAACGAGGGGGAAGGCTGTTGTCAGCAAGCGGATGGCTAGGGCAAATCCTGCTGCTTTGGAACCGACAGATAAAAAAGCAATCACTGGGGTAGGCGCACCTTCGTAAACGTCTGGTGCCCACTGATGGAAGGGCGCAGCAGAGATTTTGAAGCCAATCCCTGCAATTACAAAAACCAGAGCAATCACCAAGCCTAGGGATTGACCAACACCAGATGTGGCAATACCATTGGCGATCGCACTCAGTTCTGTTTGTCCTCCAGATAGACCATACAGCAGTGAAACCCCATACAAAAACACTGCTGTACTCGACGCGCCAATCAACAGGTATTTCAGCGCCGCTTCATTGGAACGGGGGTCACGCTTAGTATAACCTGTGAGCAAATAAGAGGAGATACTCAGGGTTTCTAGGGAGATGAAAATCATCACCAACTCACTAGCCCCGGATAAAAACATCCCTCCTAAGGTAGCACTGAGCAAAATCGCGATGAATTCTGCTAAAGCCGTTCCACTTTGTTCGATGTAGCTAATCGACATCAAAATGGTGACAACACTAGACAATGCCACAATCCCACGAAAGACGATACTGAGATCGTCACTATTAAAGGAACCGCCGAAGAAGATGGGATTGGTATTGTCCCATTGAAAATACAGGGCGACAATAGCAACCAACAATCCTGCGATCGCTAGATATCCAATCCAGCGGGAGGATGTACGCCCCAAAATCAAGTCAACAATCAAAACAGCCAACAGGGTGATAGTCACAATCCCCTCTGGTAAAATCGTTCCAGCATTCAACTGGGATGCAAGGTTAGCAAAATCCATGTTCTGTATAGGTTTTAGCTATTAGACATAATGACCCAACTGTGTTCATTCTATTCTGCCTTATAAACCCAAGACATCTAGGACATCTGGTGATTTACTTAACGTTTCAACGGGTAGAGTCGGCTCAAGAACCCTCAACGTCCTTACACGATTTTTAAACAGGTTGTCAAGCAACCAAGGCAAACCGCGTCCTATCTAGACTAGCTAGGATAAGCTTGATGTTCGAGATTAAGTGCAGCGTTCAAATCTCGATTAATACTTAGACCACATCCACCACAATTAAATGTTCTTTCCTTCAAAGGCATATCTTGTTTGTAACCACACTTTGAACATTTTTTGGTAGATGGAAAAAATCTGTCTACTACCATAACGGACGAACCATACATCTTGGATTTGTATTCCAACTGTCTACGAAATTCATAGAAGTTAGCATCACCGACAGCGCCTGCGAGTTTATGATTAGCCATCATGCCTTTCACGTTCAAGTCTTCAATTACAATTTTGCCGTGGTTTTTGGCTATGTAACTGGTAGCCTTGTGAGTCGCATCGAGTCTAATATCGCTTATACGCTTGTGGATTTTCGCTATCTTTAATTTTTCTTTTTTGTACTGGTTGGAACCCTTGACTTTTCTTGACAATCTTTTTTGATGTCTTGCCAACTCTTAGGGGAGCCAAAAGGCACTTTTGGCGGGGTGGGGTTCCCCACACCCTACCCCCTTTTCATAGACATCTCCGTGGCGACCTGTCAATCCCAACCCGTCAATTCAAACTTGACAGAGTACTAATCCTATAGTGGTTTCCTATGGTAGCATAATTTTTTCCTACTGAATAGGGGTGTTGGGGTGCTGGTCTGCCCCAGATCGTTAGCGACTGAAGCACCTCTTGATATCTAAACGGAAAAGTATTAGGAGTAAGTGTATTAACCTTGAGGGAGATTTTGAAACCTGTACTCGCCAATTATGCCCAATATAAGTTAAAGATTGAAATAACTACAAATTCACATCCTTGCCGAACATGCTCTTGTTGTTGAAGGACTTACTTACGCCGAAGAACTAACCACCACCAGCTATGCCTACCGTCTATGCCTTATGCCCCATGCCCAAACTTTAACTGACTTTAGCGCCCATTCGGGCAGTATGTGTGAGGATTAAATCACGTCCGGTGAGCATGAGGTTTTAGCTTAATATCTCGCGCTCGATCATTTTAACTCCACTGCTTAGCTTACCAGCTATTCTTTTCTTTTTTTTGAAATTTCCATGTCAACTCTTGTCATCGTCGAATCTCCGACCAAAGCTCGTACCATTCGCAACTACCTACCGAGAGACTATCGGGTGGAAGCGTCTATGGGTCATGTACGTGACCTTCCCCAGTCAGCTAGTGAAATTCCCGCGACGATTAAAGGGGAAAAATGGGCGCAGCTAGGGGTGAATGTAGACGCCGACTTTGAACCGCTGTATGTAGTTCCTAAAGATAAAAAGAAAATTGTCACCCAGCTTAAAGAAGCCCTAAAAGATGTAGATGAACTAATCCTGGCAACAGACGAAGACCGGGAAGGTGAAAGTATCAGTTGGCATTTATACCAATTACTCAAGCCAAAAGTTCCTACCAAGCGGATGGTGTTTCATGAAATTACCCAAGACGCCATCAAAAAAGCCCTGAAAAACTGTCGTGATATTGATGAACAAGTGGTTCGCGCCCAAGAAACGCGGCGAATTTTAGATCGGCTTGTAGGCTATACCTTGTCTCCTCTACTCTGGAAGAAAATCGCTTGGGGATTATCTGCTGGGCGGGTGCAATCTGTTGCAGTGCGGCTTTTGGTGAATCGGGAACGCCAACGTCGCGCCTTCCGTCAGGGTACATACTGGGATCTAAAGGCAACTTTGAATCCCCCTTCACAGGGTGAAACTTCAGGACCTGCTTCTGTGTCCTTTACCGCCCAATTGGTAACAGTAGGAGGAACTAGGGTAGCCACTGGTAGCGATTTTGACTCAACCACTGGACAAATTGCCACTGACCGCCCCGTTGTCTTGCTAAATGTTGCAGAAGCACTAGCCCTCAAGGAACGCCTGACTGATAAAAATTGGCAAGTCACAGACCTAGAAGAACGTCCAGTGACTCGCAAACCCGCGCCACCGTTTACAACCTCGACTATGCAACAAGAGGCTAACCGTAAACTGCGTTTGTCTGCACGGGATACAATGCGGATTGCTCAAAATTTGTACGAACAGGGGTATATTACCTACATGCGTACAGATTCAGTGCATTTGTCAGAACAGGCTATTACTGCTGCCCGTGCCTGTGTAGAGCAACTTTATGGCAAACAATACCTCAGCCCCCAACCTCGGAACTACACCACTAAATCTAAAGGCGCACAAGAAGCACACGAAGCTATTCGCCCAGCGGGTAGTACCTTCCGCACTCCCCAAGAAACTGGGTTAGGTGGTCGGGAACTACAACTGTACGACCTGATTTGGAAGCGTACCGTCGCAAGCCAAATGGCTGATGCTCGCCAAACCCAAATTATCATGCAGTTGCTTGTGGAAGATGCAGGTTTTCGGTCTTCTGGCAAGCGTATTGATTTTCCAGGGTTTTTACGTGCTTACGTCGAAGGTTCCGACGATCCCGAAGCAGCGCTGGAAGACCAGGAAGTCATCTTGCCTAACCTGAAGGTGGGCGATCGCCCAAACTGTACTAACTTAGAAGCGATCAATCATGAAACCCAACCCCCAGCTAGATTCACTGAAGCAACCTTGGTGAAAACCCTGGAAAGTGAAGGCATCGGACGTCCTAGCACTTACGCCAGCATCATTGGCACCATCATCGACAAGGGTTACGCCCAATTGACAAATAACGCCCTTATCCCCACCTTCACAGCCTTTGCCGTTACCAACCTGCTGGAAAAACACTTTCCTGACATTGTCGATAACAGCTTTACCTCAAAAATGGAGCAAACTCTGGATGATATTTCCACTGGAGAAGCTGAGTGGCTACCCTATCTGCGGGAATTCTATTTGGGAGACAAAGGTCTAGAAACCCTAGTCAAGGAACAGGAAAACCAAATTGATGGCACCGCAGCAAGAACAGTGGAATTAGAAAACTTAGACGCCAAAGTCCGCATCGGCAAATTTGGTCCCTATATCGAAGTCGAAAATGGTGAGGGTGTTGTCACAGCCTCAATTCCCAAAGACCTCACTCCAGCAGACCTCGATCCTAAAACCGTAGAAACCCTGCTGCGGCAAAAAACCACAGGTCCTGAACAGTTAGGTATCCATCCAGAAACTGGCGAACCAATTTATGTGCTCCTTGGTCCTTACGGTCCCTATGTCCAGTTATCGGAGAAGTCAGAGGAAAATCCCAAACCCAAACAAGCTTCCCTACCCAAAGGTGTAACGCCAGAAAACCTCACCCTTGATACGGCTGTTGGTCTGTTGGCACTACCCCGAACATTGGGTGTTCATCCGGTCACAGGTGGAAAAATCCTAGGGAATCTAGGACGATATGGTCCTTATGTAGTTCACGACCAAGGAAAGGAGGGGAAAGACTATCGTTCCCTGAAGGCAGATGATAATGTGTTGACAATTTCCTTAGCACGAGCCTTGGAGTTATTGTCTGAACCCAAAAAAGGACGCAGCGCAGCCAGCAAATCTAAAGCAGCTTTACGAGAATTAGGTTCTCACCCTGAGGACGGTGAACCCGTGAACATCTACAACGGATCTTACGGTCCTTATATTAACCATGGTAAAGTCAATGTGAGTATTCCAAAAGGTGAATCAGTTGAAGATGTGACTCTGTCTATGGCGCTAGAGTTATTGGCAACCAAACGCAAAAAAAAGGAATAACCCCTGAAGGCGGGAGATGAGGGAGCAGAAAAATTAAAAATTAAAAATTTTTTTGTCCTCCTCATTCCCACTTCCCTACACCCTTTTTGAAAAAGACCTTCCTGAATGAGATGCGTCTATCAAAAACCCGCAGAGTCCTGCACCATAGCAAAGCTTGGTCTTGGATGTTAAATAAGTTATTGATGTGATACTCTAGTAAGAGTGGGGGAAAAACTAGATTCTGAAAGTGCCACATACCCAAAATTGGGAAGTGTGAATTAGCTAGGTTTAAAGCCAGAGTGCAAAAGTATGCTAGTTTCTCCGTAATTGATCATCAAAAATTGAGGTAGTAACTCAGGAGCGGTCAGTTCAATGGACTATATAGAAAAGGTGCTAGAAAAGCTTAAGGAATTGGCACGCAAGCTGATTGAAGCCCTTCTAGGGCCAGAGGTTGAGCCGGAACCGGAACTGATTCCGATTCCAGTCAATGAGCGCTCCCGCAGGCGCTAGGAAGTAAAAAGTGCTGGAATCAATGTTGCACCCCTTAAGCGTTCTCGTACTGCATGGACCAAACTTGAACTTGCTAGGACAGCGAGAACCAGGAATCTATGGTTCGGTAAGTTTGGCAGAAATTAATCGCCTGTTAGAAGCAGAAGGGCTAAAGCTACAGGCGCAAATTTTTCCAATGCAGTCAAATCATGAAGGGATTTTAGTAGACGCTATTCATGAAGCATTGGCGCAACATCAAGGAATCCTGATTAATGCTGGAGCATATACCCATACAAGTGTGGCGTTGCGGGATGCGATCGCAGCCGTTAAGTTGCCTACAGTAGAAGTGCATCTGAGTAATATCTACCGTCGGGAAGATTTCCGCCATCATTCGTACATTGCCCCAGTAGCCATCGGGCAAATCAGTGGATTTGGTGTACAAAGTTACTTACTCGGCTTGCAGGCATTAGTCCACCATCTTAGGAATTATAAATTATGAAATATGAATTATTTAAAATTCATAATTCATAATTCATAATTCAAATTATGCGCTACTCTCTTGTCAGTCGGTTTAGAGGCACAATACTAGGGGTGCTCTTAGGAGAAATTATCACCAAATCCCAGGATAAGCTACTAAGTGTAGAGAGGTTGCATACAACGTCTCTACATGGGGTGAGAATGGCAGTTGTGGGTGCTGAAAGTTTGATTAGTCTGGGTAGATTTGATTTAGATGATTGGCGATCGCGACAGCAAGAATGTTCTCATTTAGACGAAACCTTAACTGTGTCACCAGCAGCGATTCTTGCCACTCTGCCTCTAGGGCTATTTTTTCATGAAAATACAATTAAACTACGAGAAAACTTGTTGTTATTGGTCAAGATGTGGGAAAATGACCCATTGGTAAGAGATGGGACACTAGCACTAGGTTTTGCCATCGCTCAGTCCCTAACGGAAAAACTCTCAAGCGTCACCCTCCTCCACCAAACGATTTCCTTTATTGGGGAAACGTCCACAAGTTTGCCAGAACAATTATTAAAAGTTAATTATTTGTTAAATTATCAGGCAGGATTAGAAAAGGCACAAGCCGAGTTGATAACAGAAGAAAAGCTCAGTAGCACTATTGCAATGGCGTTTTACTGTTTTCTGGATACCTTAGAAGACTTCCGCCTTTCAGTTTTACGGGCTACTCAAAATGACGATACTTTACAGGGTGTAAGTGCGATTACTGGCGCTTTGTCAGGGGCTTATAATAGCACAGCAGGTATTCCCACAACTTGGCAGGTCTTGCTTCAACATGCAAAATCACAAGAATCTGAACTGACCAGCTTCTCCCAAGTGCTAAAATTGGCAGATGCGCTAGTTGCTGAATGGTCAGGAGTTTACAATGGCTCATATTCAACCGAAGTAACAGATGAAAAATCCTGGTTGTCCCTACAGGCGATCGCATCTCCTCGCGTTATTCGGTGAATAGGGGTGTAAGGGTGTAAGGGTGTAAGGGTGTGAGGGTGTAGGGGTGTAAGGGTGTAAGGGAAAATAATTTTTGATTTGTAGATATTGCAATTAATCATCTTCTTTCCCCCTACACCCCTACACCCTCAACACCCTCACACCCCTAAACCCCTGTGTTTCTTCAGAGTAAACAATGAAACGTGGCATTTATGCAGTAGGTTTGGGCTGGGTGTGTGGAAAGCCTTCAATAGTAATTTTTGTGATTGCAGTATTGTCCTTAACAGGAGTTATGGGAGACAAATTATACAATCAACCTCAGCTGAAGGTGGGGACTACCGCACCACAAACAATGAAAGCCCCGGCAAATGCTACCATCGAGGATAAGAAAAAAACAGAAGCCCAACGTCAATCTGCCAGTACAACTTCCATCCCAATATTAATGGTTGATAGGGGAATCAATGAAGAAATCAACCAAAACTTGCAACAACTTCTATCTGAGGGCAACGAAATTCGTTCTTCTGTAGGGTCTTTTCCTTTTTTTAACACTTCTGTATTATCCCGCTCTACCCAGCATTACCTACGCTCCTGTTCTAATTGGGAATGGCAAGCGCTGTTACTAACCTTAGAAGATACTCGAAAGCAAAATTCCCGCATGTTGAGTTCTAGGTCCAGGAAAGGTACAGCACCACAAGGTAATTCTGTGGGTCTAGGAACCCTAGACGCGAAACCACTTGATTTGTTCCAAAAAGTTGACTTTACTCAAGCAATGGCGGAATTAGAAGCTTACCGCCTCTCGACTTCAAAGCAAAACTGGTCGTCACTCATCCAGCAAATTTCAAAAGCACGTCTTGGATACGCGACAGAAATTGCCCAAATTTTACAAGCCATTACCCTTAAGCGTGAAACACCATACAACGAAACTTCCTTCCTCGACTTGTCAGATGAGGAGTGGGCAAAAACCCAAGTGGGAATCCAACAGAGTGAACAGCTGATTCTTGGTCAAGGCATACCACCCGGACTACCATCACATCTTTTACAGAATACGGTTAGCCTACACGTACAGACGTTAGTCCCAAAAAATGGCGAAACCCTGGCTACCAAACTATTGTTGACTGTACTCAAACCAAATCTTAAGACAGATCGAGTACGAACGACACTACAAGCTACACAGGCTGCTGCTCTTGTAAAACCAGTAATGGTGTTGGTACACCAAGATGAGGTCATTGTCCGCAAGGGAGAAAAGATTACTGCATGGCAATTTGATGTGCTAGACCATTACCACTTAATTCGGCGGGAGATTAAGTGGCTAGGGTTTATGCATTTAGCGAGTTTTGTCACTAGCGCTGTTTGCATTTTTGCTTTTATAGAACAGCAGAGCAAGTGTCAATTAAGGCAAAGAGATCGCCTGTTGGTGTTGTTGCTTACCTTAAGTACGCCCGTGGTGTTAACCATGGGTACACCTTATACGACTTGGAGCGCCGTTGGTTTATTGTTGGGTAGCTACTACGGATCAGTGTTAAGTGTGACAGTAGTGGGATTACTGGTGTTACTGCTACCCATTAGCCTGGAAATTAGTAAGGTGGCGCTTTTGGCTGGTGCAGCCGGGGGGGTGTTGGCAAGTTGCATGGCACAAAGACTGCGATCGCGTGAAGAACTGGCTATATTGGGTATTGCCATTGCCTTAATTGAAGGCGGTGTTTACCTGTTGAGCAAGGTCCTGCTTGGTAGAGCATTTGGTTTAGCTTCATACATCGTACTCCAGGAAGCAGCCTTATTTGCTTTATCTGGCTTAGCTTGGAGTGTTGTGGCGCTGGGTTTAAGTCCCTATCTCGAAAAACTATTTGATTTAGTCACCCCAATCCGTCTAGCAGAACTGGCAAACCCTAATCGCCCCTTGTTAAAGAGACTTGCAACAGTTGCTCCCGGAACTTTTCAACATACTATGTTTGTCGCTACCCTTGCTGAAGCTGCTGCTAAACAACTGGGATGCAATGTCGAACTGGTTAGGGCAGGTACATTATATCATGATATTGGGAAAATGCACGACCCCCTAGCATTTATTGAAAATCAAATGGGAGGTCCAAATAAACACGATACAGTGATTAAAGACCCTTGGAAGAGTGCAAAAATTATCAAAAAACACGTAACTGAAGGGTTGGTGATGGCACGGAAACACAGTTTACCTACAGCAATTCAAGCTTTTATTCCCCAGCATCAGGGAACAATGCACATTGCCTATTTCTATCACCAGGCTCAGCAAATGGCACTAGAAGATCCAACTTTAAAAGTCATGGAGGCAGATTTTCGCTACGATGGACCAACGCCTCAGTCACGAGAAACCGGGATTGTGATGTTGGCAGATTCCTGTGAGGCGGCTCTACGCTCTCTTAAAGACGCTACTCCAGAACAAGCCCTAGTTATGCTTAACAATATCCTCCGTGCTCGGTGGCAAGACAATCAAATGGTAGATTCCAAGCTCACACGAGAAGAAATGAACCAAATTGCTGAAATTTTTGTCCAAGTTTGGCAGCAATTCCATCACAAGCGCATTGCTTATCCAAAATCAAGATGACTTTCAAGATTGTAATACGTCCCTAACCGAATAATTACTAATTCGTAATTCGTAATTCGTAATTAATAAATTAAGGGGCAGAGCAACTTAATTTATTAATTAAAAAACAAATAAATGCATCATCAATATTCAAGCAAGAGCATTTATGCATGGGGTAATAATTACGAATTACGAATTATATTGACATGGACAAATTACAATAAGAATCATGTCTGAAAAAAACGATTATCATTATCAAAAAATATCTAAAAATCCAATCATCATGAAAATTTTTATTCACTAGGACTTACGCATTGACAAAAAGAATAAACTATGTGTATCTCTCGTTACAAGGCTCTGCCTTGTAATGTTCTTCAAAAGAGGCTCTGCCTCCCGATTGGAGGGGAGGCAGAGCCTCCCTTAATCACATTCTGTGGCAGAGCCTGGGAACGAGGCAAACGGCGGAATTTCGTTATACACATGATGATTGATTTGTCTTGTGCGTAAGTCCTATTCACTACTCCCCACTCTCGACCAAAACTGTAAAGATTAGATGAAATTAGACTGTTTTAAAGTTTTTTTATCCTGTTGATAATCTTCCCTTAACTTTCCACTGATAGACTCTGATGTTGTGTTGGTATAAGCATAAACACGAGGGATTTTGATGGAAGCCGGAAGTAGATTACGTACATATCTTGCAAGTATTGGCATCATGCCCAATCAAGTTGCAAAAGTGACTCAAAGTCGTCACTCCAACAAGCGGTTCTTTCCCCTAATAGCCGCAGCATTTCTCACCTTCGCCTTGATTACGTTCCTACCCTCTACATTGGGTTCCCTGGCGATGGCTTTCGCCAAAACTCCACACCCGAAAGTGATTCTCATTTCACTTGATGGTGGAGCACGATTTTTGGCAAATAAATATCTTGACACAGGTGTGCTCAGCCAAGACTTAGGATTGGGGTTGCTGAAGAATAAAGGAGTTGTGGCGCAGCAGAATTTGACTTGCACCCCATCACTCACTGCGGCTTGTCACATTTCTATTGCCACTGGTTCGACCACAGCCAAGACCGATATTCCCACTAATAGTTTCGAGCTAGTTGCTAGCCCGATTAGCAACACTATCAGTGGCTTTGCTGCACCCATTGGTGGTTACTCAGTCACAGGACCTGCTCCTAGTCCAGCGCCAACTGCTGAACCGATTTGGATCGGACTGCGAGCAAGTGGTAAGAAAGTCGTCGCTGCTACCTTCCCAGGCGCAGATGGGGCAGATATCACCGTACCAGGTCGAACAAACCTTGTTCAGTCTGCTGATAAACGGACAGTAGATTACACAGTTCCCTTCGGAGCCTTCGCTGGTGTTTCAGCCCAGGGATTCAGTCTCACCGCAGCAGATTTTAGTGCCGCTCCCAAAACCATAATCCAACAACTGAAAGCAGCACGTAAGAAATCCTACAGCCCGGTACTCCAGAAGACAACAGCGCTGGAGAACTTTACTGTTGGTGGCGTCAACTACACGATTCAGGTTGCTGCTCTAGATACCAGCAATGATCATATAGTCAACTATGATACTTTAGTATTTTTTGATACTAATAATGGCATTGCAGAAGGTCCATTCCGTCTACCGTCAACAGGTCCTGCCTATGTGCGGGCAGCAGATAAAAGGTCTAGTCCATTCTATCTCGAAGGGAGTTCTAACAAAGCTGGAACTGGCTTCTATGTCAGCAATCTTGCCCCTGACCTCTCCACAGTCAGGATTATCCGCTACGGTGCTAATTCCATCCCACGGAATTCTGCTGTCATAAGTAATGTTGATGATATCAACAATAACGTCGGTTTCTGGTCCTATCAGGCAGACTACCGGATCACTGAAAGGCTCAGCCCCGGATTAGCGACTTTTCCCGACATTGAACTCGAAGAGTCTTATGAAGACCAAGTCCGCACATTTGTGGACTACCAGACCCGCGTTGCTTTACGAGCAATAAGTCAGGTACCTGATGCAGACCTAGCCTTGATCTACATTGAGCAGCCGGACGGTTCCGAACACCAGTTTCTGATCACTGACCCGCGTCAAGCCACTAACCCCACAGATCCAACCAGTATTAACAACGGTCAAGACCCAAAGAAGATTGCTCGCTATCAGAAATATGTAGAGACAGCCTACAAAGTTGCTAACAAAGCTGTTGAGCGGATCATTAAGGCAGTCGGTACTGATAGAAATGGAAGACCTAAGAGCAACATCATTGTCACTTCTGACCACGGTTTTGCTACCTTCCATACATCAGTCGATATCAATAGCCTCCTGAGGAGCAATGGCATCGATTTAAATAAAGTACGAGCCGTCACATCTGGTCCTGCTGTTAATGTCTACATCAATTTACAGGGACGAGAATTGGGCGGTACAGTAAGTCGCCAAGAGTACGTGACACTGCAAAAGCAGATTGTTGATGTGCTCCAAGCATTTGTGGAAACTAACCCCAACTACACCCTAGGTGAAGACAGCGTATCGGTGTTTGACAAGGTTTATCCTCGACCTATACCCGACGACCTAAATGACCCTTCCTTCGGTATTGGTACTAATGACATCATCGGGCAAGATGCTGGGGATGTTTTAGCGCTTTTGACTGAGGGCTACAACTTCGATGGTATCCAGAGTCCTGTGGTTGCACGTCTAGGAGATGACCCTTCTAGCACTCCAGTGCTTTCCGTGTCCAACTTCTATGGTGCCCATGGTTACGACGCTACCATACCCAACATGAGTTCGATTTTCTTTGCTGCTGGGCCAGACATTCAGCCTGGAACTATAGATCAGGTGAGTAATATTGACCTAGTACCAACGATAAACCGCCTCTTAGGTGTTGACTCTGCTCCTACTGTACAGGGTAATGCCATCGACTTGAGCGGCACTTCATGAAGGTGAAACTTTGACCAAAAACGGGGTGTGGGGTGTGGGGTGTGGGGTGTAGGGAAAGACAAAAAAACCACACCCCACACCCTACCCCCTACCCGGTTTTCATCAGCATAATGATAAGTCTTGAAGAGGACACGATATCACTGGACGATATTTTTCCTATTAGGCTTGCGACCCAGTAAAAATGGCATGTAGCGATTCAAAATCCAAGCAACGGGAACCAGAATTAAGACAGATGCTATGGTGTAAGCTAACGCAACAATGTTTGAGTGTTCTATAGAAGTCTTAGAAACCTTAAAAACATAGATTAAAGCACCAGTGAAAAATGGAAATAACAAGAGGTGCAATGGAAAAATAACCAGAGTATTTTTCCCAATCTCTGAGAACACTTTATTGGGCTTAATCAAGCGAGATATCTGTGCCCAAAACAAGATTCCAGAAAGCGAAGCCAAGTAAAAATAAAAATAGTTTTTGCCAAAGTTCCCAATAACAAAAGCACTTTCCTTATTGAGGTTTGAAAATAAGATATAATCCAACATTGCTAGTAACACAAGCGGCCACTGATACCACATCTTGAAGTCTTCATTCAGAAGATAAGGTCGAGCTAAGTAGCCTATGGCATAGAACACTACCGCTGTTAAGGCAACATCTACTCCAAATGGAAGTCTGAATTTTTCAATATCAATCACTTGAAAGAAAAAGTAGCCAATAATAGATAGAACAAACAGAATAACTCCTAGGCTTTTACGAGAGGGCAAACGAATTAGGAAAAAGAAGATTAATTCCGTAACGAACAAACAGGGAAAGAACCAGAGCGTAATATTAAAATTTAACCACCCATAACCTCCAACTCCGTACATAATATTACTAAAAAAATGTACTATTGGATCACTAGGCAGCGGTTCTTCCTTGAATTTTCTTATTAAGAAAAACCAAAGAACATAGCTAATAAAACTGAATGTTAAATAAGGAATTAGCAGGCGCTGAGCCTTGATTTTAGCAAAGGGAATAAATTTCTCCTCCCGGATAGATTCTTTGACAAAAAAACCCGAAAGAAAGAAAAATAAAGGCATGAAAAAAGAAGTGGCATATAAATCAAGTCTCCCATCTATACGCCCTGTATGCACTAGCACTATCGATAAGATCCCAAAAGCTCTCAAGTTGTCAACCCAAGGGATTCGAGTGGTAATTGATTTTTCTTCGGCTCTAGAACTCATTTCTGTATTAATTCCCAGACTATAGCTGTAACTTTTTGATCCCTATTGCGCATCCTCAACTGGTTCAGTGAGCTTCAGCGCTTGCTTCCCAGACCCTAAAATTTATATATCTTAATCAAGGCTACTTTATATAATTACATATTCTTAGGATTTTCGCTAATCCCATATTTTTTGACGGAGTATAAACCAATACGGTTCAGTTAAGCTTATATCCTCTGTTGGAAAACTAATCCGCACTCCTGACATTTACTCTTTTGTTCCGTGAACTTCTAAAACCCTTCACTATAGCAATCCGTGGAGGAATTATAAACACTTCTCACTCGTCCCCCAAGTCCCCCAAGTCTTCAAAGTCCCCTTTGTTCAGATCTCCAATGGAAGGCTATATCAGAGTTTCGGTTCCGTCGCCCAGCAAATAAATTACTGGCTCATAGCCCCAAGTCTGTAAGAATTCCATGTTTTTTAGGCATGGGAGTGTCAATCATAAAGATAGTACAGCAACGCTGATATTGTCGTGACCGCCACAGCGTAGAGCAAATTCCACCAACTTCCGCGCCACCGTAACCGCGTCTGCATGTGACTTGAGAAGATCGTCAATTTGTGACATAGCAGGTACATAATTCCACAGTCCATCGGTACACAACAGCAGATGCCCAAAACCGGGGATATCAAAGTTCACTACTGATGGTTCTACGTTCACAGCATCCACCCCTAGCCACCGGGTAATGGCATGAGCCTGAGGCGATTTTCTGGCTTCGGATTCGGTGATTTCACCCGACAAAACAACATCGCTGAGCCACGAATCATCCCTGGTTAATTGCCGTGAACCGTTTGGAGAAATCCAGTAGGCGCGGCTGTCACCCAGCCAACCAATGGTAGCAGTGCGGTCAACAACCAGGGCTGCAACAATCGTGGTTGAGGGCGGGTCTGCATCCATAGTCTTAGTGTATGGTATGGCACATACGGATGTCATTGCCTCGGCAATTGCCAATTTCATCACCTCTTGTCTTGACCGTAAATTTACGGTTTCTACAGCAGTAGTTAGCACCCTACATGCACTCTGGGCAGCGGTTTTAGCTGCTATATCGGGTGAGGAAGAACTGGATACACCATCGCAGACAACGAGAATATAAGCATTTCTGTCATCGACTTGGGCACAAGCAACGTAGTCTTCGTTACGATGGTGTTTTAGCCCTCGGTCGGTGATCAGCGCCAAATTAGGCGATCGCACAACCTCCAACCGATCATCCTGCCGAGTTTGCCGACGAAAGCCACAGTTGGAACAGAAGCCATCAGCATCCATTGCCTCTGGACCAGCACCACATTTTGAACATCCTTGAGTTGATTCCGAGACGGCAATCAAAGGTGTGCCGCATTCTTCACAGAAGCAATCGTCAACTTGGACTGTACTGCCACATTTTGGACATTGCATAGTTATTAGGGAATGGGATACCAACAAGGATAGAGGGCTTTATGTATCTTGTTCACATACTCTGACTGAGACATAGTTAATACTTTACAAGCATGAAAAAACATGCCTCAAGTATAATTTTCCACAGAGTATGCTAACCATTGGAATTTTACGGATCTCTTCGCCCCCCAGTTAGCGCTACTTTGGTATTGATACTGATGTTTTTCAGCCTGTAAACGATCAAGACTAGGTGGGTTAACTTTCAAGAAACACGAGTTGGAGGAGGGGGGGAGGGGGAGAGGGGGGGAAGGGGGGAACAAGTGTTTTTTTCATTCATAACGGGTGGTGCGCCGCCCGTGGGGTGCTCCTTGCTAAACCAAAGTTCTGGGACGCACGCGGTTAGCTTCATCAACCAAGACAATTTTCTCCTCCCCAGTTAATAGGTGCGCCATATCCCGCAGGACTCTTTCTAGCCCTTTTCGTAAATATACTTCCTGAAGTGGCTGTCCCAGAATTGAGATAGAGGAAGTGGGCGAAAGCGCCTGGGAAGTGAGCAGATGTAAGGCTGTCTCCAAAACCTGTTTTGTAAGCTGATAGCGATCCATGGCGTTGAGAGTCAGCGCCTCAATAACTGCTGAAGCTTCCTGAAGTTCTTTCTCCCCTGGTGTGGAACTTGAAAGGTTGATAGACTTATCAGTAGATTGGTGTACTATCTGCTCCGGAATTGAAATAATCAGCGTCCGGGCAACTTCCACACGCGATCGCGTGTACAAATTAGAAATTTGCGGTATGCGTCCCAAGGCAGCCACTGCGCCGTTTCTGTCTCCTCTCGCGTATAGACAACGAGCCAGACCGAAGGCAGCCGAGGTATAATTAGGGTCGGTGCGGGACACCAAGTCATACATCTGAATTGCCAGTTGAAAATTAAGCGCATCCTCAGCAGCCAAGCCTAGTGCTAGTTTAGGAGCTAGTTCTCCTGGTAGGTCAAAGTAAACTTGGTCGAAAGTGGCTTGGGCTTCCTTGGCTTTACCCTGTGCCATGAAACTTCTTCCTCTATACCAGAGTACTCGCCAGTCCCAAGGGTCTTTCTCTTCTACTTGCGCCAAAACTTGTTCCACTTCTTCATGAGCACCAGTGTCAATGAGGCTATTTGCCAAACGTAGCTGCGCTTCCTTAGAATTGGGGAACTGCTGGACAACTTGTGTTAAACTGGTAACTCGCTGGTTGGCATCGGCAATGGCACTCGCGTTGAGTACCTCATTGAACCCCGGTTCTGTAGCATCCAGCATCGGCATCGGTAACTGGTGATAGTCGGGTTTGATAGGACCAAAGTCGCCACTGTTTGTCAGTGCCAGCATATCTCCACTGAAAACGCTGCTGGAGGCTGGACGTGGAGTGTTTGTTTCCCTGGCAACTATTTCCCTGAGCACACCAAGTAACTGATCCGCCATTTCATCAGCCGACTGAAAGCGCTCGTCAGGATTTTCTGCTGTGGTTTTGAGTAAAAAACGATACAACGACTCTTGCTGAGCAAACAATGGTTCTTCCTGGGGACTCGGCAATGTGTATAAATGTTCTTTTGTCAAGCCCCGAATATTGGTGAGCAGAACAGCGAGAGTCCTACCAACGGTGAACAAATCTGAAACCACCGTCGGTCCGGACCCCGCTTCGGGAGCGCTGTAGCCCACGGTCCCGTAAATGTCGCCCTCAGGGTCATCGATGCGTCGCACACCGCCCAAGTCGATTAACTTGACATCATTGTGTTCAAGCATGACGTTATCCGGCTTGAAGTCGCAGTACACCAAACCCAAGGAATGTAAGTAAGCAAAAGCACTTAAAATCCGGTGGATGTAAGCGATCGCCTCCACCACAGGTATTGGTCCGCGCTGTTGGCGAATTTCCTTCAGCGTCTTGCCACCAACATACTCCATAACAATGAAGCCTTCACTACCGTGGTTGACAAAGTTATAAATGCCAACGATATTAGCGTGTTTCACCGCTGCCAAAAACTGGCGTTCCGCCACCGCCACGGCTGCACTCGCCGCGTCCTCAGTGTTGAGCAGACCTTTGAGCACCACGTAACGAGACAGGGTTTTGTCGAAACCCAAATAGATCCAACCCAGTCCACCAAAAGCGATAGCACCCTTAACCTCATATTGTCCAGCCACCAAGTCTCCTGGTTTCAGGGACGAAATGAAGGAAAACTTTTGTCCGCACTTGGCGCAAAAGCCTTTCTCCCGACCCAAGGGGTTGTTGCAGTTCGCGCAGAAGCGTTTATGTTCAGGAACTTTCGCTTCCGCCATGATAGCCTTTTCTGGTTCCGTCGAAGGCAATTCAGGCACAGAAACAAGTCCCGCACCAAGTTGCTTGCGGCTACTTCTAACAGAGGTGCTCGTACGACGCGACCCTCTAGAACGGTTGGTCAGCGGCGATGAACCCGTACCTGTCGTTGGTCGTGTAGATTGGTAATGCTTGGGAATGCTGTCACTTAAAGACCTGGAGACCTTCATTTCAGCAAGACCGCACACATTACAATAGCCATCTTCCACGATACCAGTACACCCATTGCGCTTACAGCGATCGCCATCCATAAAAATTTCCTTATAGTGAATGAGGTTAGGAGTGGGGAGTAGGGAGTGGTCCATGGGGAGTGGGGAGTTAGGAGTTAAGAAGAGTAAACAATAAGTAGGACAATAAAACTGTTTTAGCATTCATAATTCATAATTCATAATTCATAGTTCTTTCGTATTGAGACACTAACTCGGCTGCTTGATTCAAAGGAGTTGGTCGGCTGTACAGAAGCTGCTGGGCATGAATTGCTAGCTTAGTCAAAGTCGCATTTTCTGCGAGTCCCCGTGCTAACGCCTTGGCTTTTAGGGCTTCGAGGCGTCCGCGTAACTCTGATCTTGTTTCCAAGGGTGCTTTGTTTGCTGCGTATGCCTTTTCTACGACCCCAATATATTCCTTCACTTTGGCAGTCCAGTTTTCCAGACCAACTTGCACGGGATTTACAAGACCTTCGGCAAATTTGGTTTCTAGTCTGGAAAGCCATGACGCAAGTGCTTGGATTTCCTCACGGGAGATAGGAGTTTGCAGCATAGAATGGTCAACCACCTTTAAGGTGCTTTCAGCAAAGGCGGCTGTTGCTTGGCGATGAAGTTCTACTAATTGCGATTGTAGTTGGTTAGCGCGGGCAAAACTTTCTCGCAATAGCTGCTGTTGTTTAGCCATCTGTTGCAGCGACATTTTCACCCGCGCTATCTGCGGCTGAATTTCTCGAGTAAAATCTGCCGTAACACCCAGAGGATCGCTTTCGATACTGTCACGTAAAGAAGCTATCTTTTGACTTAACCCGGAAAGTTCTTGTGAGATATCGACGCCAAGTGAGTCAGCCAATTTTTGTAGATTCTGGATCTCCTCGGCTTCTCTTCCAAGCATAGGTTGTAAGCGCGACCAAGCTTCGTCAATAGCTAAAACCGCTTCTTTGGCAACATTGAAGGCTTTTTTCATCCGCACCAGCAACTCTTGGGGAGCGATCGCATGAGTTGTTTCAGCAGCACTCAAAAGCCCTCTTTCTGCCAACGGAGTTTGAACAACAGCTAACTGAATAGATGGTTTGGTAAGAATTTGTGCAATTTCTTGAAGTTTCTGTTGCGACACCAAAAACGGTGGGATTACTGAAGTTCGTAGCTGAGTTGCTTTATCAACTGCCAAGACTAGCAAATCGAAGTACCCAAACAGATCGTTCATCGCCTCCAAGGCTGGATGCAGACGTGCTTGAGTAACTCCCGTTAGCTGTACTTTGGGAAAATCAGAAACACCAGCAAGCCGCTGGTAAGTTGGTAGTCCATGTAAATCTATGAGATTCTGACCGACAAGGTCGATTTTCTTTTTCCAATCCGCTAACAATTTGTCAATTTCTTCAAGAGTCATATCAAATCCCGTTGGTTAGCTATAATTCATAGAATAAACCCAAAAATATGAGAGCGGTTTTCATCTGGTAACGGTACATATTTATCTGCGTTCATCTGCTACAGGGTGAGGTTCCTTAAATCTTTGATGTATGGCACCCAATGGAAAAGCGCTATAATTCTTTGCTAGAGAAATGCTTGTTTCAGAGTGAATGCAAAAATAAATGCTTCTAGCTTCAGTAGAAACCCCTGACACGGAAAGGAGGAGCGATCGCGCTTGGGTATGGCAGCGACAAGATTACAGGTACAGGTGTTGCGATTTCGCCCTTGTTTTCAGTTTAAACTGCTTTGACTCTACTGTCTTAGTTTCTCATAATAATGGTCGGTTTATTGACGCCGTGCTGTACTACTATTGTTGTACATAACTGAGGCTAATTTTTAGTTTTCAAGCATCTTATGTATATTATTTATCGCTGTTTTTTTGGCGTTGCTGAATTAAGATATGAAATTCCAAAACTACATTTCTTTAACTCTTCTTTACGGGGCGCACCGAGAGCCTTGCCTTTGGGGCTTTACGCGCCTGTAAATTCATATTTTCACTCAGCAACGCCGTTTTTGTGACCAACTTTAGCCTTTTCGTGAGCAATCCTGGCCTGAACCCTTGAGGGATAAGGCAGCCATCAATCCGTCACCTAGGGAGTGCAAAAATGCAAGTTACCTCAAAGTTTAGCTTGTCAAAATTGGCAGAGTATGCTCGCAGCAGAGCGAACCACTGGTTTGGTCAGTTGCCTTGTCCATCAGATCACTGGTATTGTGGTTATACACCCACTTACCTGACTCATGTGACTCAGGTATTTGCAGATGGTAAGGTTGACCTGTTGTTGATTGTTTATCTACCCTACTTGTCTTACTGTTCCGTCGATTATGCAGCCGGACATCAGCAAAGTTGCTGTATACAGGTCAAGGTTAATAACGGTCCCTGGCAAACTTTAAATCCGCCCGAACCCGATCGCCCTTATTGGACTTTAATGCAGAAGGGTGTGAAAGAAGGTAGTCGCTTACTTTTTCGCTATCAGGACAAATCTGACAACTGGCAACCTATTGCTCCGCTGGGCAATATTGAAAGCATTTATGGTACGTCATATGTTCCCTCACTGAGGCATCTGTGGGTAAACCAGCCTCCCCGATTTGATCACGCGCGAGTCTTACTAGAAACTACTTTGGAAGGTTTGCTGGCTGGATACAAGAGAGGAATATTTGCCCCAACCAGCATTGAAGAACTATTTACCAGTTCCATTGCCAAGCGCATTTTGCAAACAGATATTCCAGGGCAACTGGCGAATCAGGGAATCGATGAAATTATGGTACCGGTTTGTTCTTCAGTGGCTAACCGATCCCAGTTGGACCCAAAGTTTAATTACCTGACTTACAACTTTGTGGATGTGGATTGGCAAATTGGTCAATCCCATGACTTTAAAGCGCTGATTGATGAACTTTATGGACAAGGAATTCAGCTAGTTCCAGATCTGATTTTTGCGCATCAAGTCAAAACACCCTTTGAAGGATCACTCGATCAGATGATCTCTGTAAATCATGGAGAACAGGTCTTCGTGGATGATGGAGCCTTTTTATTTCGAGACTATGGCACGTGGATGCTTAACCTGTCCATGCCGGAAATCCGTAGAATGCTGGTGGAGAAGGTAGTTTGTTTTGTAACCCGATATCGACTGAAGGTGATCCGCATTGACTATGTTGATGGGCTAATTTTGCAATACTCCAATCGGAAGCATAATCATGCTGAAGATTTTATCCGAGAACTAAAAGCTGAACTTCAGCGCATTTGCCCAGATGTAGTTCTCCTAGGGGAAACCTTTGAGATGGCAAACAATGAGGCAGTTCAGAACTTCATTGATGTCTTCTATACCCCTATTGGATTCTCGATTTTAGAGGAACTCTATTATCCACCTACAGCAAGGGGTTTACCACTGCATCCAGACGTAGAAGCCCTAGCAGCCCATATGGAAGAAATGCTGCACTCTAAACGTCAGGAGGCTTTCTACGCTCAGCTTCATGATGAGGCGTGGTATTGTCCTCACATTCAGCAAGGCCGTCCCACAGTGTCCTGGGCTTATGGGGGACAGCCCGCTCAATTGGCGAAAAAACATGGAGAGTCTCTGATTGAGATCGGCTTGCTGGAACGCTCCCACTTGCTCGATTATGTGCGCCGTATGGTCCGTAACGTAGAAGCGATGACCATGTTCCTGTCCAACTTCCGCTATATGTATACCCCCGGTGTAGATTCACTGAGTTTGGGCTGTCTTGATGATCCCGGAGAGTGGAAAGTCTGCTGGGAAGGGGTGCCTCACAATCAGATGAAAGAATGGCAAAACACAGGTCTGTCGAGCCGAGAAATTTTTCTTTTGCACGATCAGCATCGGTCTGACATGGTTCAACTGCGCAATATTTTCCGGCAGTACACCAAACTTGATCCCGATACCCATCAGCCTCTGACCCATCCCCAGATCCATCATGTGAATCCAGAAGCTTCCTTGATTAGTCTGTTTCGGGCTAACCATATCTGGCTCTATGACAGTCTGTTGGTGGTATTTAATGTGGGTCCTAATTATTTTGCGGCAGACCATCCCTATGAATTACCTGTGCCCAATGGGTTTGAAGGCAAATGGGAAATTCTATTTGATGGAGACTGGGTTGATGTTCACAAGTCCTCTGGTCAGTCTGCGTTGAGAGCCTATAAGCCAGGCACTGTTCTGGAAACAACTCCAGGTCGCTATTCAAATGTTGCTGCTGTTCTGAACTTAAACATCGGCGCTAGGAGTTTGGTGGTGATGCGGTATGAAGGTAGGGGGTAGGTGGGGAGAGGGGAAGGGGGGAGAGGGGGAAGGGGGGAGAGGGGGAGGGAGAGGGGGGGAACGGGGGAAAGAACGACAAGTGGCTCGATGCCAAAAAATCGGGCAATAAAGCCTATGCCAATATGCCCCTCACCCTGGGCTATTACAACCGCGAAGACCTGCCGGTCTATTACGCCCTGGCCGATGCCTTTACGATCTGTG
>JADQBA010000011.1 GCA_016903675.1 Stigonema ocellatum SAG 48.90 = DSM 106950
CATCCGCCTAGGACTATAAGTCCTAGGCTAATAGCTTAAGTCCTCTAAAAGAGGACTGTTGAGATTTGTGATAGTGATGTAATTTTTATAACTCTTTATTTGGTTATTTGTAATTTTTACTTAGAGGTGCAAGATATCAGGCTCCGACTTCTCTGTTGGCGTCTCCCTTTGGGAGAAGTTCGCCATTTTTCTCCTAATGCTGTTCGCGGCTCTTTCAGTGTCCGCAACACAATTATCGCCTCTAACCTCAACAGTGATGGCGGTGTCAACCCAGACGTATACGGTTTATTTACAAGCAATGGCTACAACCTAATTGGTGACAACACAGGCAGCACTGGATTTGGGGGTACTGGAGATGTAGTTGGTACAAGCGATAACCCCATTGACCCTCGTCTAGCACCTTTGGACTTTTATGGTGGAACCACCCAAACCATTGCACTCCTCCCCGACAGTCCAGCCATTGGTGCAGCTGACCCAATTGTATTAGATACCGACCCCATCACTGACCAGCGTGGTCTGCCTCGTCGTGCTGCTGATAGTAGCGCTGATATTGGGGCATATGAATTATCCTTGGGTAGCTAAGCAGAACAGCTATTATTTACATCAACATCGAGGTTCCTCAACCGCTTGCAGAGTAACCGTTCAGGGGTTGCCCCACAGCCGCAACCCCAAGCAATCAAGCTTGGGATTCTGTGAAAGCTGCGAACAGCCGGCAGCAGCGCTTCGCTATCGCAGTGCTTTAATAACTACATGGTCATTTAGCAATGAATAATCCAGAACTAACTGTGAATTACCTCTGGTGACAAGGCGAGGCAGGGCAAGACTTTTATCTTCACAATCTTGCTACGCACATGATGATAAATTTGTCTTGTGCGTAAGTTTTATATTGAATCTTTTCAGCCCTGATTGCTGATCTCACCCGTGACACAGTTTAGGGGTACGAGAAATTAATACTTTGAGGCACCGATTCCAAGAAAATGCCCTTTTTTGTAATCCGGAATTGAACACCAATAAAGTGTGGTAACTTCCCAAGACCGCCCCAGCATGTCAGAATAGAGTGGTTTTTTGAATTTATTGGCACATGTCTTGCCATGTCTTAGACTCTAACCTGACAGCATAGGGGATGGAGGATCAGCAGCAACGTTCCGGTCACTCCTCTGCACGAGAAGTTAAGACTTTTCGCCCCCTTCTACACCTAATTAGGATTTCGTGTAGCGTGACCCTCTTTACGACTACCAACAAACTCATTCCGAAAAAGTGCATAAGTTGATTTCACTTGCATCTATAAAAATACGGAAGTAAATAAGATAGGCATTACACAAAATCAAACTTGTGTCAATGCTTAATTTTTGAGAATTTGTCTTCAGAGACAAATTTGTCCAAAGTCCAAGTAAAAGTTAAACAAGGAGAATCATCATGAATTCATTGAAGATGTTCAGAAATCCAGCAAAGATTTTGGCATTTGCCCTGTCATTTATTATATTCTGTTTCACCACAGAGGCGATCGCAGCGCCAAGTACCTTTGCTACTTTAATTATCACGGAAAAAGCTCGAATTACCGGAGGTAATTTCAGTATCAACACAACAACTACCCCTTTACCAGCTACAACAGTTATTCGCTCTGCTAAACTTTCCTTAGCTGCTGGTGAAACTGGAACAATCAATAAGATTAAAATTACTGGACCAAATGGACTTGAATTTGGTTGTCAAGGTATTAAGGTGAAGGACGGCGTTGATTTAATTAAAGCCTGTGGTGGTCCTGCTGTTTTAGAAGCAGGAGGAGCGATTACTTATGTAGCTGAAGGAAGTAGTTTTGCACCAAAACTTAACACCAACCTAACAGTTGTTTTATCGGATGATTTTTAGAGACAATTTAAAACCGGAATTACAGCCACAATTCTGGTAAATAAATTGATCTAACTTTTATTCCAAGCACAAATTAGCTGCATCAAATTCAGCACTCAATATTTGTGCTTGGAATAGATAGAGCGATGTGACTACATTACTTATGTCAATAATTTATCCCTTAACACATTTAAGTCTTGCCTTGAGCGAATGGGTATTAATAAGCTGGGCAATTCGTCTGTGGCAGCAATCAACCAGCCTCGCAATGATTGTGTTGCCTATAGTGCTAGTGAGCATTAGCTATGACAATCTCATTCTTTCAATAGGAAGTTTGATTGGTGAAGGAGAGCTTTTGAAAACTCTCAGTATGCTGCGCTTTCTATTACATTATTTAGTTGTGCCGCTATTCATTGTGATTGGTGTTGAACTCGCTCACCGCGCCGCAGCTAGTTGGGCTAATAAAATAGTGCGGGTTTTATCTTGGGTAATTGCATTGGGACTCGCTGCCATCGATGTTGCCACCCACTATATAGGGCTGGAACTAGTTCCAATAGAGTTTGCGGGAATCCTGCGCTATCATGTTACCAACTTGAGCGGCCCGCCAATTATCACGATTGTAGTTAATCTGTTTGTCCTACTAATTGGCATCGGTATTTGGTTCAGGCTGAAATGGCCGTGGTTATTTGTAGGAACTTTGGTTTCCCTTATTGGTAATGCGATGCCCTCCTCAGCAGTAGGTACGCTTGCTGGAAGCTTTTCTGAATTGGTAATGGCAATAAGTTTGTTGTTAACTGAGGAGCGCACACAATTTTTTCTTGTTACTCAAGGAGGAACAACTTTCGGGGATGAGACTGGCTACGGTTCTGAAAAATGTGATGTTTGAGCCTCAGAGTTTTGACGCGGATTCGTAGAAGTGAATAAAATTGCTGGTAATGCTTCTGGAGAATTTTTGATATCACCACAAACACGCGGAACATTTATAGATCCCAAAACCGTATTGAGCCGAGATATGTGTTTTTTCCTGCAAGATGGTCTCTTAATAATAGGGGAATATAGCCTAACAATTCCCCGGTCACAACGACTGGGTTTTTAGTAAGATACGATGTCTGCGGCGGGCGTAGCCATCCCTAATTTCAAATTTTCAAACGTCGTATTGGCAATAGGAAAATAAATCGATGGAAAATGCTACCAATCCAGATACCAATTTTAAGTGGCAATATACTAACAAACAAGAAGGATACACTATCTATCAGAGCGGTAGTCATATCCGAGGGGATTTTATTCAAGTCTTCGTTCCTGATTCTCCTTACCATGACGAAAAGGGAAAACGGAAGTTAATCACTTACCTGCACGGTTTCGGTTTATGTCTGCCGAAATTCTACGAAGCGCACTTAGAAGTATTAGCCAAAAAAGGTTATTATGTGTTCTTTCCCGACTTCCAAAACAGTGACTATCCCAATGAGCTAGATCAAAACAAATTGATTCCTAGTCAAAATAAACGTCACCTATATTTTTGGTATCAAATGGTGATCGATACAATCACCCAAAGGAAAACACCATCAACCGAAAAATTTGTTCAACAAAAAAGAAAGGCTGAGGAATTTCATAGAATTCGAGAAGATCAGAATGAACCTAGCCCTCTAAACTGCTTGATTATTGCTTTGGCTTTAGTGGTTATTATCTTAATTGTCAGACTTATCTACTTATTTAGTCCCGAATATAGCAAGAATCTCGTCAAATTGATTTCTACAGTTGGGTTAAGTCTTCTCTATAGCCCTTCAGTCTGGATGGAAAGGGCGATTAGCTTGACCTCTCACTCTTGGCACAAGCTATGGCAAGATCATCCCGAATTTGAAGGGGTAGACTTCGATTTTTATATTTTCGGGCATTCTCTAGGAGGGTTGTTAGCCCTAAGCTGGCCTGCTTATATTACCGAAACTAAGTTTTTCCCCAAACAAATTATCACAGCCGATCCAGCTCCCAGTACTGAGATGGGTATTCCCCAGATAGCCGTATTCATTTTGAAACTGTTCCGCTCTCCCTTTACCTTAGAACCAATTACAATTCGCAAAACGGGCGTAAAATTAGATATTCCCGTCGGTATCCTGCACGGAGCAGATGATAATATCGTCAAACCCCAATCTTGGATTGGGCGATCGCTATGGAATCAAAAAACTAACTTTGACTCTATCGTCAGTTCCCAGAAAAAAATCTACTTTTCCCTCTCCAAAAAACAGGATAATCCCCCCTTGATTGCTTTTCACAATCAAGCCGTAACCGACACGACTTATTTCAACGATGCTTTGTTTAATAATTTTGGCGGTGTCAAAGATGAACCAAACGCCTATAATTATCAATACATCTGGCCAGGCCTCCAGCTAGTCGTCGAAAATCAGGTAGAAGCTAACGATTTACTGAATCAATTTCCGCTAAAAACAATCATAGTAACTGATACTTTACCTCCTCTGTCATCGCGTTTTACTTTGGTCATCCTCCTCGTAGGACTTGCTTTATTGGGTTTAGCCTATTGGTTTTGGCACTCTGGTGCTGTCTTGGCATAAATATAGGGGCTTCCAGATGTGATTAAATTTCATCATGTAGTTATAAAAATCTTAGTGACAAGCGGCAAGCTTTTACTTCAGTTTTGAACTCATGGCAAAATTATCGTTCAAATCACATTTAAGCAGTCTTGAGAAGCCTCAGAGCGATCGCATCCTGAACAACTGGCGATCGCCTGGACGAGCCTTCGCAACCCCCTTACGATAGCGTTGCACAAAATCTTGGCGTTTGAGTTTGAGTTTGTCTAGCAACTTTTGTTGATATGCTTTTTCTGCCGGCACAATCTGGATATTCCTACCGCCTTCACGAGAACGAATGCGAAATTCTCTAGTCGCACCACCAGAAAAACAGCTATCTAACACTGCTGTGAAATTTTCACTTTTCACAGCTTCCATCAATAGGAACAAAGTATGTCCCATAATATCCTTCACCTGTCCACCTTGTTCTGGATATCCAGGTGGTAACAAAGCATCAATTGGTACTAAAGTCCCATTTAAGCGGCTATTGTCAAGAAAACTCTCAAAAATAGGATCAGGATCGGAAATGCGGGAACCATGTCCTGAGAAGTGAAATACTACCACATCATCAGGCTTGGTTTGTTTAATTAAATACTCTTCAAATGCGTGTAATATATTTTCACGAGTCGCTTGTGAGTCTTTGAGAATGTGAATATCTGTTTCCTGAAAACCAAAGCCATATTTCAGGAGATGGCGCTGCAACTCCACATCACTGATACATCCCTGTAAAGGATTTGATTTATATTCATTAATCCCCACAAGTAAGGCAACTTTGCGTGAAGTACTTTTTGCCAAAACTTTTCCGTAGCTTTCAGCCTGTTGTAGAAAGTTATACTGGCTTAGCCCTAAGGTTGCTAAAGTAGAGCCAGCAAAATGAAAAAATCTCCGCCGTTCTCAGCCTCACCCTAATCCTCTGGTAAATCACAACCACAGTAGCCAGCCGACCAGTCTTCATGGTCAGAATCACAGACCCACTCCTCATAGGTACAGTCAAAAGGCTTACGCTCTTGAATCTCGGAACCCAGAGTAAGTAAACTTTTGTAGGCATAAAAGTACAGCCAGAATTGCCGCTCCTCTGTACTCCAGTAACGCTGTGGGAACCAGCGTGGCTGACCGTTGTAGTCGAGGTATTTAGGGCAGTGCTGTGTGAGTAGCCTCTCTAGTTTCCTTCTGTTGTGGGTGCAGTGTACACGAGTTTCTGGTTGCAAGAGATACTCTCTCAAGCTCCAAGGCGGCTTAGGTGACTCCGTAAAGACTAGCTTATAAGCCAACTCTAACCGTTTTCTAGTGTGTCGTAAGTTGATCTTGGTCTTTGGGTTTTGGAGATAGGTTATGGGATCTCTTTGGGTCATGGCTTGTCGTCAATGGGGGTATTACCATTAATTTAATAACGAGCAGACAATCTTCTATAAAGCTTACACCATCTTAGTTTCAGCCGGATTCGTCAAAATTTTGTGTTTCGTCACGGAGACCCCGTTTGGAGTGTAGGTTATTCTACGGGCAATTCATGGGACAAAATGATTTTGATGTATTGTATCGCCAATTCATTTTAACCCCATTAAATCGCTTTCTGAAAGGGGCTTTTTTTGATGATCTATAGTCAGACATTTTTGAATTGGCGAAAATATATCTTTTCGTATTATTGACAATACAGCTTTTAGCAAATTAACAAATACAGCTTTTCGCCTGGATGGTAAACTAGCAACATCCATATAGAGCAGATTGTGATTATCACGCCCCGCTATTTCAAGGGTGGCGTAGGCAAGTATGCGATTTGAGGCGGTGGTGGCGAATCCGCCGTAAAAAGGGATTGACGGTGAAGAAGTTCGATTGTTAATAGCTTGCGATAAATTAATTTGTGATGAGAAAACATCATTTTTTGAACTTAAGTCAAGGAAGAAGAAATCATCATTGGATACGAAAAGAATCCAGAATTTAATGATTTTTTAGATGAACAATATCCCCTAGATGGCAAACTACTTTACAGCCAAGCACTGTACACCCTTTACTATGAAGATTATAAGATCCGGCTACAAAGCGAACTTGATGAACAAGCATTATTAGACGAAGAGTAGGGCATTACGGATAAATCTATTTGTGTAAAATAAAGTGCAGCAGAGATTTTTCTATATGAAAGTGTGCGAGTCATCCAATCCAGGAGTTTCCCCACCATGATCGTAGCCAAAGACAACGCCCCCCACCTCACCCCAGACGAATACTTTGCTTGGGAAGCAACCCAACTGGAAAAGCACGAGTATATCAACGGCGAAGTTTACGCCATGAGCGGCGGCAGCGTCAATCACGGTCGTATCGGCATCCGCTTCACTGCCATGTTCGACAGCCACTTAGAAAATACAGGTTGCATCACCGGAAATTCTGATATCAAAGTCAATATCTTTGGCAGTAATAACTATACCTACCCAGATGCCAGCGTCACCTGCGACGATCGCGATAAAACCACCACCCAATACATCACATACCCCTGCCTCATCGTCGAAGTCCTCTCCGCCAGCACCGAAGCCTACGACAGAGGCGGCAAATTCCGAATGTACCGCCAAAATCCAGCCTTAATCGATTACCTACTAGTCAGTTCTACCAGCATCGAAATCGACCTATATCACAAAAACGACGCAGGCGACTGGTTGATTATCAACTACAAAGCAGGCGACACAATCGAACTCAAAAGCATTAACCTCAATTTCCCTATTGAACAAGTCTATCGCGGTTTAACCCTTGAGCCTGGGAATGGAGAATAGAATAAAAGCATTACCCATTACCCATTCCTTTCTACCTATTGCCCAATATGCTAACCCTAGAAATAGCCATTCAAAAAATCCAACAACTCCCCCCCGAACAACAAAATAAAGTCATTGAGTTTATTGAATTCTTGGAATTTCAATCGAGCCGCACCCAACAGCTGCAAACACCTGCTGTGCTAGAAACCGCCGAAACATCCTTTGCCGACGCGACTAAAGAATTTATCGGCTGCCTTGATAGTGATCTCGAAGACCTCTCCCATAATCCTAAATATCTAGAAAAATTCGGTAGATCATGACTAGAGCTACCATCCTAGATACAGGAGTCTTAATTGCCTACCTCATGCCCAAAGATAAATTCCATGCTTGGGCAGTGTCCCAACTCTCTCAAATCAGCACCCCTGTCTTAACCAATGAAGCTGTAATTACAGAAGCCTGTTTCCTCGCCCAAAGGATTCACAACGGACAAGAAACTATTCTAAAACTTATTAAGCAAGGTCATATCATTATTCCTTTCAACCTCAGTCAAGAAATTGAAGCCATAGAAAACCTAATGAAACGCTATGCTTCAGTGCCAATGTCTCTCGCCGATGCTTGTTTAGTCAGAATGAGCGAAATGTACGTTTAGAGCCAAATCCTAACCCTGGATAGCGACTTTACCATTTATCGAAAGCAGCGCAACCAACCGATTCCCGTGATCATGCCCAACGAGAATTAAGCTATGCCCTATTCCAAGAATGTCTCCATAAATATGTGATTACCAATGCGATCGCTGATGAAAACGTTCTGAAATTTTCCGTCGAGTATTGGGGCAAACTCAAACGCAAAGATTATGATATCGCTGTTATCACCGATTACAGCTATGATGCAGTACCCTTGATTCATAACTGATAGCAAAGTGGGCAGTGATGGCAGAGTCACCGTATTGGAGAAAGGCGATTACAAGTTGACTCTTGATACTGATAAAAATATATTCATGGTATCTCACTTGCAAGAAAAGACTCTTTTAATTCAAGAAAATCTTACTAGCAATCAAATTGAAATTAATCGAGGGTTAACCCCACAGGATGTTACCAACATTCAGCAGCTACACGCCAACCACCAAAGAGATATTCAACAGAATATCCAGCAAGACAACCAGTCGAGAGGTCTTGAACAATGAAACTATCTATTATTACTGCAACATACAATCGACCCGAACAATTGAATGCGATCGCACTGCCCAGTCTGATCAACCAAACTGACTGCAACTTCGAGTGGGTTGTCGTCAACGACGGTGGAAATCCTGAAACTAGAGAGATTGTCAGCAATCTCAAAACCAACTTCTCACTAAAGTGTGTGGAAATTAAACATTCATCCACTGGGTTTGGGCTATCAAGCGCACGCAACGCTGGTCTTGATCGTGCGTCATGTGAATTAATTACATATCTAGATGATGATAATAGCCTCACACCAAAGTTTATCGCTACTACAAAAGACTTTTTTCGACAGCATCCTACAGTTAAATACTGTATGGCAGTACAACAGCGTCGCCGAGATGTCACCAAAGACGGGAAAATCATCCGTCAGGGCAAAACTTTTCTTTCTCCTCGCTATGCTGAATGTTCTTTGGCAGAATTAATCTCTCAAAAGGAAATATTCGATAGTAATGGGTTTACCCACTATCGAAAAAACGCACCTAAATGGAATCCCAACTACAAAGTGTTTGCAGATTATGAATATTTACTCCAATGTACAAACGTTTGGGGAAGACAGCACTTCCAAATAAACTCTATACCTCTAGTTAATTACATCCAATCAAGTGAGGGGATTATCGGCAGTTCATCCTATCAGGAATGGGCAGAAGAATTAAGCCGTTTAATCGAAAGCACAAGTTTATCACTACTACCAAATGAAGTTGAAAGATTACATCAAATAGTTAGAATTTATCAAGAAAAGTGTGATTCTAGATTACCTGCATTTATCTAAACCTCGTCCATCTTGAAAGCTGGAGTTTTGTCAGGCATAGGAGTATGTGTTGATATAGGAATCATATTTGAATTTTGAAAAAATCTAAGTATCTGTAGGGTGGGCATTGCCCACCACATCCCGGTTTTGGTGGGCAATGCCCACCCTACGTATATTTCAAAAATCAAATAATAGTCCTATAGCAAACCGCTATAGCAATCCTATTTGAGATCTGAACAGAGGGGACTTGGAGGACTTGGGGGACTTGGGGGACTTGGGGGACTTGGAGGACTTGGGAGGCAATACTGCGTAGGTTTTGAATAGTTGAGGTGCCAGAAACCCGGTTTCGTAGGGGCGTATTGCAATACGCCCCTACTACGAAACCGGGTTTCTAATTTTTGCTTAACCGAGCAGTATTGACTTGGGAGGGGTGTTTATAAATCAATACAGTTCAGTTAGTAGTGTTCACAGACTGAAGATCCCCCCAACCCCCCTTAAAAAGGGGGGCTTATTCCCCCCTTTTTAAGGGGGGTTAGGGGGGATCAAAGCCTTAACTGAACGGTATTGGTTTATAAATACTCCACGGATTGCTATATATATTTCAGTCTTTACTGAATAAAAGTCAATGTTAATATCTGAAATAAAAAAATAATTTGTTCAAAATAAACAATCAAGAGAATTCAAAGATTAATTTCCATATATTTTAATATTCAGAATATTATTTAGACAAATTTATTTATGAAAAATATTCGGATGAGGGAGCTACAACCTTGTTAAATGTATTGTTGATAGTCCTAAATAAGATGTTCGGAATTTGATGCGTGTATTGCATATTTTGAACCACATCCAAGAAATCGGTAATGGCATTGTTAATGTAGCTGTGGACTTAGCATGTATCCAAGCAAAAAATGGTCATAATGTGGGAGTAGCCTCTGCTGGTGGAGAATATGAGGCATTACTTGCACGTTATGGTGTCAAGCACTTCAAATTGGATCAAACTAGGACACCGATCAATTTAATTAATGCTTCTTGGCGTTACCGGGCAATTGTTAAAGAGTTTCAGCCTGATATTGTCCATGCCCATATGATGACTGGAGTTGTGTTAGCAAGGATACTGAAAGCTTCATTGGCATATTCTCTAGTATCCACGGTACACAACGAATTCCAGCGTAGTGCGGTGTTGATGGGTCTAGCTGATCGCGTAATTGCAGTAAGTCATGCTGTTGCTGAGTCAATGGCACAACGTGGGATATCGCAAAAGAAGTTGAGAGTAGTATCCAACGGTACACTGGGTAGCGTCCGCATGAGAAATATTGAAGAGTACTTACCGATAGAACTGCAACGACCTGCAATCACTACTGTAGCAGGCATGTATCAACGCAAGGGGATTGGCGAATTGATCGATGCTTTCGCCCAAATCGCTGATGATTTTCCGCAAGCACATCTTTATTTGGTGGGAAACGGTCCTGATCAGGCAATTTTTAAGGCGCAGGCGCAAAGTACACCTGTTGCTGACCGGATTCATTTTGAAGGTTTCCAGCCAGAGCCGCAACGCTATCTGTTAGCAACTGATATATTCGTTTTGGCTTCACACCGCGATCCATCCCCCCTTGTGATCCCCGAAGCTCGTGAAATTGGCTGTGCCATTATCGCCACCAATGTAGATGGCATACCTGAAGCATTGGATGGTGGACAGGCAGGCATCCTTGTTCCACCAGTAGACAGTCATGCCTTGGCGGTAGCTCTAAGGCAATTACTGAGTAGCCCTGAACTGCTGAAAAGATGGAAAGAACAAGCACAAAAAAACCTAGAGCGACTGAGTGTTTTGCGTGTTAATGAGCAAACGCTTTTGGTGTATCGAGAGTTGACCGAAACTCCTAGTACGCAAGCCCCTACACCCTCACACCCCTACACCCCTGTGTTCCTTAAGAGTAGACCCTAAACCCCTCTGCTTTAAGATTCACGCCGAACTCAATACCCGTGAATGAAAGCCCTCACCCCTAGCCCCTCTCCCAAATTGGGAGAGGGGTGCCAATACGGTTCGGTTAACGATAGTTGAGGTGCCAGAAACCCGGTTTCTTCAAGAAACCGGGTTTCTTATTTTCGCTTAACCGAACCGTATTGCGAGGCCCCTACGTTATGGGCGCAGCACTCTGGTTGGTTTCAGGTAGTGCGTTGATGCTGATAGTACTTATGTGCTGCCATAGCCATACCAAAAAATACCCAAAGAATCAGGCCAGCTAGACTAATCATCCCGTTAGCCATAATTATCTGTGAACAGCCACTTATACCAATGGCGCGGGCGGCACTGACAAAACTATCGAAACGAGCTTCAGTATACTTGATAACATCGAAAACTATCAGTATTAGCCCACCCAGATAAGGGATAGCTCCTACCCAGCCCAGTGTGAAAAACGCATCTAAAATGCCACTGTCAATAACAATAACTTCTATTTGACCTGTTTCTTCATTGACATGCCAGGTATTTCCAAACCCGTTACCAAGAACGTTAGAAAGGGCCAGACTCAGATCTCTGTCATAGGTCGCTGATCTATCCTTAAAGCTGCCATCATCTTGCAGATGGGAAAGGCTGTCAAACCGAGTGAGAACAACCTTGGAAATTGGCTCGATAGTCAGTAATGGTAAGACACACATTGCCATTACCACAATTATCATAATTAAGCGCATCTGAATACGCTCCTTTACTGACCCCATAATTATAATCACCCCTAATAACCAGCCCCCCCAGTTAGTACGTGCTTGTGCAAGTAAGAAGGATAAATAGCCAACCGCTGAGGCAGGAAAAATTAAAGGTCCAGAGCTTGTGAATAATAATAGCAGACCAGCCTGCATTACACATCCAAATGGACCTAGTGACTGCAGTGTACTCCAGATGCGCATACCGAAGGGTACAGGGCTTCCAGAACTTGTAAACATTTTTGATTGTATGAGCCAGTATCGATCCCACTCAGGAGCCACTACAAATTGAAACACGCCGTAAGCTCCTGTAACTAACACGCCCCAGAGGAATATGCGCTGAATGTTTTGACGATAGCTGGGATAATCTCGCCAGTTTATAAATAAGTGGAAACCGAAGAGGACGGGAGTTAGCCAGTCCAAAAGGCTGCGTGCCACGGGAAGCGGTTGGTTGTGAATGAGTCCTACAAGCAGACCGTATAATATCCCTGCAAAAGATAAAATAAATGGCAAGCCACCTAGGCGAAAGGCGCTGGGAAGGTACCGTCCGAGGGTACCTATGGTAACAAAAGACACCAAGTATGGTGCTGTGAGCATCTGACGGGTTGGGTCCCAGCCAACCCGTAAATCAACTAAGCGGGTAACTAATGCCGATAGGAACCACACCCACCAGTTAAAGCCGATGTAAAGGATGGGATGCCTCAAGTATAAAAATATGGCTACAAGCAGAGATGCTACTGGAAAGACTAGGCGCACCATGCCAGCACTTACAAAAAAGCAAGCAGTTGTTAGTAAGACGAAGCCGATGATGACCGTCCAACCCTCTACTGAGCGCTCGTCTGGACAGTAATTTTCTTTAAGAAAACTATTGAAATGTATCTGTTTAGAAATCACTGTAATACCATGTTTGCCAACCTTGCCAACGCCCACGCATAGATGCCACCCACTTTTGCCCCGCCAGCTTGCCTTCCGTGGGCAAAAGTCGCAGCCATTGAACGAAACCCAAACTATCGCGTGTCCCAACTAATACTGCCCAAACCAAAAATACAGCACGACGTATAGGTGGTAAATGCTCTAGTAAAACTAGGGTTTCATTATGGACTAAATTAATAAAGGCGATGTCGTTAAAACGATTGCGCTGATCTTCGTCAAAACGCTGTGCTGGATAGTGGTCTACGGCAACGCTTGGATCGTAAATAATCTGCCAACCTGTCCGCTTTAAAGTTAGAGTGAATGCCATTTCAAAGTGTACCTGCGCTCCTGTACCTCGCATCCGCTCATCAAAGCGCAATTTCCCGATGGCACTGGAGCGAAAACTCATGTTGACTCCCTTGAGAACATCCACTTTGCGGGGATCGCCTACTCCCAGATGATGGTTGCCAATGACTCGCCCAAACCACTGCAACTCTCCGACTACTTCACGGGAGTCATCTTCCAACTTTGTGCCCTGGTGTATCCAGTCCCGCCCACCTACTCCACCAATGCGGCTGTCTGATGTAAAGTGAGCGGTGATGCGTTCTAACCAGTCGGGGTGGGGTGCAGCATCGTCATCAGTAATGGAAACAATATCGGACTCTACCGCCTCCAGTCCGGCGTTGAGAGCAGCTACTACCCCTGGAACTGTCACCTTTACAGTGTACAGTGGCAAGTTGTTGTGGCTTCCTTGTTCTAGGAATTGCCAAGTTTCAGTATCTATATCTCGTACAACCACTATCACCTGAAAAGCAGGTTTAGTTTGCACCTGTACTGCCGAGAGGCAACGTGATAGGTCTAGAGGGCGGCGATAAGTTGGGATGAGAACGGTGTTCCTCATTCTGGGTGAGTTCCTCGAATAAATCTACATAGGTTTGTGCCATAGTCGCCCAGCTATGTTGTTCTGCGACAGCGCGAGCTGCTTTACCCATTTGCTCTCTCAGTAGGCGATCGCTCCCTAGGGACAACAGTGCAGCACACAGGGCATTGGTGTCGTCTGAGTCGGGCAACACGACCCCACATTCTGGTGTTACCAATTCTGCACCCCCTGTTGCTGTGGCAGTAATCACTGGCAGCCCACAGGAGAGTGCTTCTAACAGCACCAGGGTACAAGCTTCGTAACGGGAGGGAAACACGAACATATCTGCCGCCCGCATAATTTCGGGAATATCACGCCGATATCCCAAAAAATGTACTCGCTTTACTAAGCCCAGAGACGCTGCTAGTTGCGGGAAGGGGCTACCCTCTGTATTACCCACAACCGCCAGATGCAAATCCGGAACTTTTACCAAGGCATGAAGTACGGTGTCTAAGTTTTTTCTGGTGGTGCGGATATCTCCTGCAAACAGTGCCAAGGTGACATTTTCTGGAAGACCCAATTTTTCCCGAGAAGCCGCACCAGGAGAAAACTCTTCCAAGTCAACTCCGTTGACAATCACCTGAATTTGAGAACGCAGCACACCAATATTAACCAATTCTTGCGCTACTTTCTCAGATACAGCTACCACGACTTTCGCTTTTTGGAAAGCCTGTTTTTCCCACAGGGCATTCAAAGCTGTATACAACCACTGGTAAAAACCATAGAAATCTCGGCGGTTTCGGGAAATATGAGCGGGCGATCGCAGCCAAGAACTGTGTACAAAATGTACCGCATTCACATCACAAGCTGCTGTAGTAATTGCTCCGTTGACCTTGATTAAATCAACTTGAGAGCGATGTTTACGCAACCAATGTGCGCTTTTGTTAGAAAATATAAAATTCCGAATAAATTCGGTGGGCCACCCTTCCACTGGAATAGGAATCCATGTGACTTCCGGACTTTGCTGCAATTCTGGTGCTATTTCACTTGCCAATAATGTGAGGTCATGACCTCGGCGAATTGCTTCCTTGACAACTTCATAGTTGACCCGTCCCTGTCCATCACCTTTTTTTATCGTGTGGGTAACAATACAAAGTTTCACGAATCACCTTCCTTTCAACTCGATTATTTAATCCCTAATCCTAACACTTGATTTGCTAAAATTCGCGGAGTGAAACTGAGAGTAAGTGCTGCTATGGTTCGCAAATTCAACTTTTGTTCGTTAAAGACACGCCAAAGTAAGGGGCGTGCTTGTGTTGTCTGTTGAGCCAACAGTAAACTAATGGCTAAACTTGTCTGGGCTTCTAACCATTTCTGCTTCAAATACGGATGATATTTCTGTAGCACTTCATCAGTCATAAACTGCTCGTAACAAAAAATTTCCGCTTTTGCTTTACGGATTTTTGCCTGAGGGTCCCGACGATTAGCACTCTTCTTAGTATCAGCTTGCTCATGAGTGCGATACCGCGTCAGTCTCTCTGGATAATAGTAAGCGCAACGACCAGAACGGCTACAGAGGTAGCTTAAATATAAATCCCACATACCCCCAACTTCCGAAGGAATACTATCCCAGTCAACCAGTTCGTTGCGAATCACACAAGCTGCGGCGGTTGGCACAGATTTGTGTACTACGGCAATTTCATAGAAGGGTTGATGACATCCTTTTTGTAAGATATTTCGTTTATAAGCTCGTGTATTTTCTTCAGTACCAGCATAATCAATTTTGCTGTGTGCATCTATGATATACTGGTCGCAAAAAGCTAAAATTATATCTGGATGCTCTTCTAAGGGTGGAACGAGCTTTTCTAAAAAGTCTTCATTCCACATATCATCGTCATGGAGACTAGCAACGTATTTTCCTTGCGCCATCTTGAATGCGTGTTGCTGATTAGCAAACATTCCCACATTTGTCGGCTGTCTCCAAAATCGGATGCGGGAATCTTGAAAAGATTCGACAATTTCTTGGGTATTACTTGTACTACAATTATCAGAGACAATAATTTCAATATTTTTATACGTTTGGTTAACAGCACTTGCAATGGCTTGCTTGAGATATTCTGGTCGATTGTAGGTTGGGATAATAACGCTAACTAAAGCGTCTTGTAAATTATCATTCATTCTCGTAACTCCTTTTTTCAGACAATAGTTACTACAGGTTTTGGGAAATTGTCTCCAGAAAACGTAATGCCGTGGGTACAGGACTGTAATGCTGAAGTGCCCAAATCCTTCCTTCTGTGGAAATTCTTTCCAGAATTCCTGGGTCGTTAGCTATTCTATCTACTGTTTCTTGTACGTTGTCTAAGTCGATCCCGATATAATGCTTCCAATTGGTTGGCATTAGTGGAAGGGCAAGACCATATTTATCGAAATCTACATGAAAGGTAGCACACCCTGCTGCTAATGACTCCCAAAATCGCCAACTATCCCACTGCACAATTGTGTTTGTCTTTAATTTCAACTTGTTGAGAACAGCCTTTCCGCCACGACTCATTAAACTGCTAGGGTCCCTAGGCCAAGGGGGTACAAAAAATCCGCCAAAGCCGGCACATGCAGCGGAATCTTTGAGACGTTGGTAGTAATTTGGGTAGTGGCGTCCACCAGTTTGTAGCCAATGCAGATAATGATAGGGATCTAGTGGGTGATTATCAGGACTATCAAGATAATTGTCAATTTGGAGAATATTTTCAATGCGAGGTATGAGTTGCCTGCAAGTGAGATTTCTGACGGGATGACCTGCCTTCCAATGCCTGAAATTAATGAGTAGATGTCTCTTTTTGTCCGGAAAAATTGGCACTTCATCAAGTTCTCGAATTATGCGGTTCGTCAGCCCAAAAGGCCAGGGATAAAAGTTTTTACCACCATAATTTAATTTCCTATTAAAATGATTTTTAAAGATAAAATCGAACTGCCTAAACTCAGGTTTTTCAGAGTATGTGCTGTCACCATCATTAGCATCCAAATAAGCAGTTATGTATTTGCGTTTTGGATGGAATAAATTTTCTGGTAGAGAATGTAATGGCGAAAACCAACTATTTGACAATACAACGATAGAACAATCATCAGGAGTAATGTCTCGATGATGGCGAAAGAGATATTCTTCTTTTTCAGGGGACTCCTTCCAGTAGTTAACATTTGAGAAGAAGGGTATGCCTAGAACCCTAAAACCTTCCGCTAAACAAATTAACAAATGTTGTAACTTTTCCCCTTCAGGAACTCCCTTTTTCGGATCGCAATAGAAATATATTTTTCCAGAAAATTTTTCTAACATATCACACGGGACTTTCTTTACTTAATGATCAAAGACAATAATTTCAATTTTTAACCCCCACAAGGATTTAAAAGAGTTTTATCCTGCTTGGCCCATCTCGTATTGTGTTTTGTGATATTCCCAAAGCTTGCCTCGGCGGCTGAGTAATTCTTGATAGTTGCCCTGCTCTATAATACGTCCCTGCTCTAGCACCACAACCTTATCTGCTTGGGCAATTGTGGAGAGGCGATGGGCGACGGCAATGACGGTTCTACCCACAGCAAGCTTGTCTAAGGAGTCCTGAATCAATCGCTCAGTCAGAGAGTCTAATGCACTTGTTGCTTCATCTAATATGAGAATATCTGGGTTACGCAGCAAGGCGCGAGCGATGGCAATTCGCTGTCGTTGTCCTCCAGATAAGTTGACACCGCGATCGCCTAGTTGTGTGTCAAAGCCTTGAGGCATTGCTTCGATAAACTCCATGGCATTTGCTAGCCTCGCGACTTCTCGAATTTCATCTGGAGTTGCCCCTTGGGTACCATAGGCGATATTGTTCCAAACAGAAGTATTGAAAATAAAAGTATCCTGACTGACCACGGCCATTTTGGCACGTAGGGAGTTGATTTTAAACTGCCGCACATCAACCCCATCAATCAGCACCTGACCTTCTTTAGCATCGTGGAACCGGGGAATCAAATCAACGAGTGTGCTTTTACCAGAACCAGATTCTCCCACCAATGCGGTCATTTTTCCTCGTTCAATGGTGAGAGTAATATTATTGAGTATTAGATTGTTGGGTGAATATGCAAAATCTACAGATACTAAATCTATTGACCTTCTTAAACCCTCGAACTCAATTTTGCCGTCTTGCAAGTAATATTTATTATCGGTTTTTAAAATTTCGTTAATGTTTGTTACTGAACCTTGAAGGGTGTTGAGAAATGCTGCTGTGCCGTTTATGTCTTGCACAATCGGCACGAGGCGGAACAGAACAAAGAAAAACGTTAGCAGAGAAGCAACTTGTAGCGTTCCATTGGCTACAAATATAGTAAACGCTAAAATAATCATGCTAATGAGAACCGTGGAAGAAACCCCTTCGGTTATTGGTCTGACCAGTGCCCAAGCTAATATAACTTTTTTGGTAGTCTTCACTACGTCATCACTAGCTGTGTAGTAACGCTCACGTTCAAATTCTTGAGTACAAAATGCCTGAACAGTGCGAATACCATTAATAAACTCTACAGATGTTGAGGTAAATTCACCGTTGGCGATTGAGGTGCTAAAACTTTTTTCTCTCACTTTAGCATTGAGTGTTTTTAATCCAACAGCTAAAAGTGAAGATATTAAAACCGAAATCAAGCTCAGTTGCCACGACAGTAAAAACATCCATATTAGGTAGGCACCTGCTGTCAGTATTCTAGTCAGCAAAAACGATAATCCACTAAAACCTGTTTTAATCCTCTCAACTTCTGTAGTCAGCGTGTTGAAAATTTCCCCAGCACGAGTTTTTGCAAAGAAGCTTAGTGGCAATGCTTGCAATTGTTCAAAGATTTCCTTGCGCAAGCGATCGGTCAAATGTGTTTGAGCAAATTCCGTGTATATTTGCGCAAAGTAGTTGAATGCTGCACGCAGCCATGTAGTTAATAAAATCAGCAGAGAGACTCGATATAGACGACTTATTGCCGATGTATTAGAACCCAAAATCCAAATATCAAACCAATCAATTCCCGTATGAATTGGAGGAGAATTTGGACTAGTTAAATTTTGCAAAAACGAAAGCAAAAAACCAATACTAACCCCTTCAAAAGTGGCCGCTAAAAATGAAAATACTACAGCTAAAATTGTAATTTTACGAAAGTGTTTAAACTCCCGCAATATCAAATAGTTATCCTGCCACAATGTGGTAGCCTTAAGAAGATTGCGTAGTGGACTATAAACTTTGATATGCATTGAGATTTTTCAAGAAATAGTTTTTACGGGGGAGGTCAGATACGCCAATCAAATTACAAGAAAAAATGATTGGTTTAAATTGCAGCGCGGCGGATGAAGCGACCAATAGCAGATCCAAAGAGGAGATCAAGTTTCTTCCACAACAACATTGCTGGCGAATACAGTTCAATGGGTGTTTTAGAATGTTTCCAATACCCTTTATCAGCCCAGTTGGGAGAATTTCCTTCTAAAGCGCTCATAATGAGTTTCTTCCGCCAAGGCTTAACGCTTGGTACTGTCGCATGAGACATGGTAGTGCCACCAGGTATAAAATCCATCGCCTCCGGACCCATGGGACTTATGGGATCAAGTGTCAACATTAACGCCAAATTTAGGTAAGTCTGGTCACCATAAAGATAGGGATAAGTGTGAAAACTGTTTTGGCGGTAAAGGTCTTGTAAGTTGCTATGTCCTGCCTTCTCGCCAAGGGAGATCAGCTTCTGCCAAAGTACCACTATGGACTTGTAGTTGCGATGGACGCCTATAAAGCCACTGTTGTAATGGTAATCTAACTGACGCTCACAAACAAAGCCATTGCTTTCAGCAAATTCAATCCAAGCCAAGCGTCGAGGATGATTGGCAGGTACTGAGTACCAAGAGTCTCCACAGAGGGCAATTCCACGCTTGACCCACCCCTGGTAGAAATCCCATCTACATTTATTGACGATGTCAGGGTCAAAGTAAAATATGGCATCAACCTCTGGGCAATATTTGTCCCAGAGTTCTTGCATGAAATCGGGCTTGTAAAAACCGAAGTGTTTGGGGGTAGCTAACTTCACAAACCGAATAACACAACCCTCGGCTACAGAAAACTCTTGATAGCCCTCTCCATCTTTTACGGACTTAGCCCAAGGCGGGAGATTTCCACGATACCCTGCCCAAACAACACCGCGAAAGCCATGGTGATAGAGGGAATTCACCAAAACTCCCACACCGTAGTGATAGTCCTTCTCAAATAAAGTACAAACTGTTGTCAGCATAATAGTAATTATCCTCAAAATTTATGTACATTTTTTACTCTTACTCCCTTCCCAGTCTAAAATTACCTATTTTAACGAACCGCAAAGACGCGAAGTACACGAAGAAAGAAGAGAAGAAGAAAGGTTTTCTTGTAGCGGTTCGGGAGTAATTACTAAAGCCTGAAAGAACTTTGATTGGAAGGGGAATGGTGATTAGGACATAATCGTATTCTCCAATCCCCAATCCCCAATCCCTTCTTAGTAGAACTTGAAAATCCTACTACAGAAACAAAATACCCTCGGATCACAGGTTAAAGCTGTTCACTGAGTCAAGAACTGGCTGGGCTCAATTCACCTCTACCTGCCATAAAGTTGTCATTCCTGGTAGAGTTAGCTGCATCTTTGAGAGTGTAGCAACGATGTCCTACCAGACCCATTTCACCCCGGATGACATTGAACAACTGAGGCAGACTATCCAAACCAAACTTACGCATCCACCGCCCCAGCACTGTGATGCTTTGGTCCTCTTCTCTGTTCAGTGTTTTCTCGGTTTCCTTAGTTGTACGAAACTTGATAACTTCAAAGAGTTTACCTCGTTCTCCAATGTGCCACTCACGGGAAAAAACTGAATCTGGAGAGTAAATGCGTATTAGCAAAACCAATCCCAGCATGACAGGACTCATTAAGAGCAGTAACACTAAGGCAGCGATGCTGTGAGTGCAGCGCTTCAACCACCACAAGAGTGAGCTACTTGGTTTCGGCAGTTTATTGGCAGAGGGTATGTGTAGGAATATTGGCTTGTTGGTTTTATCGCACGCATTTGCCCATAATCTTAGCTTTTCTTCACCGAGTTTTGGATCTATACGAACTAAATTTATTGGAGAATGCTTTAAGCATTTTACTAAAGATTGCTCTTGATCCAAGACAGCCAGATATGGCTGCTTCAGGTTTCCAGGAGACTTAACTAATAGCTGACCACGTCGCCACTGAAGTGTGCAGTATGGGGAAGAATGATCTTGGTGTTTCTGGGTAACACTGTAGTAAGTATTGAATGTTGAGATTCTTGAGGTTGTCATATGTATTTCAACTCACATAGTAGAACGCCAACGCCCCGATATCAAAGGCTATCAACGCTAACAAATCTGAATCTACATCTAGTTTTTTTTGATCTTGTTGAGTAAAAAAAAGGCTATAGCTCTACGTGAAATTGCTGTTTTTTACCAACTTTGATTTTTCTAGGTGCACAAGAAGCTACGAGACTTGTTTTTACATACCCTAGAATACTACACTTTTGTCTGATATTTTTGTGTCATGGATTTTATATCTATGGTACATGAGACGGTACAAATAACAGTTTATTAGATAAATTCTTTATTGACTCTTTAAATAGTAATTGTATTTTCGAGACAATTATTAATTTATTATGAATAACTGAATTAAATAGTGTTACTATGTCATGGGAAGATATTTTTGCACAATTATATTTTTGCCATTAAACAAGTTGAGTTATAAAGATTTTATACACTCAAATAAGCTCAACAAGTTTTTTAAAAAGAAAACCTTCATACACCAATCACAAGGAGCAGCCACAATACGGTTTGCCCTACCTCGTTCCCAGGCTCTGCCACAGAATGCGATCAAGGAGGCTCTGCCGGACGATTTGACAGGAGGCAGAGCCTCCTACAAGAGCATTACAAGCCTAGGCTTGTAACGAGAGATAATGCATAGTTGTTTGTCTCTGTCAATGCGTAAGTCCTATTTATGTTGCTGCGCGTTCTACAAGCACCGAAAATTCCCACGCTTGGGCCCTAACACCAAGTGTATTGGGAACAGCCAGAGGCAGAATGTTTGAGATCAGACAATATAGCGGTTCTTACCAGAGTACATACAGAACGCCCTCACCTGACCAGAGTGCACCTTCCTTCGGGAGGGCTGGTAAGCTCTAGCCCTGCCTACGTAATCATAGGGTTTTTAGGCTTTGATTTTTGCAACAAAACAGTGGTGCAAGATCTGAGTCACCCCCCTCTCCCAATTTGGGAGAGGGGTTGGGGGAGAGGGCCGATCTCACTCTTCGTGTATGGGATTCAACTGACATCAGACAATATATACAAATTCTGACTATTTGTCCACGGCTTGTTGCAGTGCAAATCGGTGTTGCTTTAAATAGGGTACAAAGGTACTGTTGGAATTTGATACCCCATTTGCCACAACCCCAATTAAGTTTAACTTGCTCAGCATAGCTGTAGTCTGGGCTAGCTGAGCTCGAGTTACCCTACCAATGCTTGCCACTAATACCACACTACGACAGTAAGATCCTGTGAGCATGGCATCTACCAAGCCAAGAACTGGAGGAGCATCTATGAGTACCAAATCATAATTATCCTCAAATTTTGTGATCAACTCCTGCATGCGTGGGGAACTCAACAGATTAGCTGGGTCAGTAGGCTGTGGTCCTGCGGTCAAAATATCGATGTAGGACGAGCCTGAGGATTGAACACTCAGCTGGTTGGGAAGAGTGATATCACTTGCCAGTAGAGTGGATAGCCCCTGTTCATTGGGAAGGTTAAGATGTTTGTGTAGACTGGGAACGCGCAAATTAGCATCAATCAGCAGTACCCGTTTGTGTAACCGGGCAGCACTCATTGCCAGACCCAATGCCAGAGATGACTTACTTTCATCTGGCAATGCTGAGGTGATCATCAAAGATTTTAGCGTAGTAACAGAATTGAAAAGTTCAATATTTTTATAAATCAGATCCAAAGATTCCCAACGCGGTGGGGTTTGCATTACCTGAATTGTCCAAGGAGCTGAAACTTCAGGCTTGCCAAAAGGTAACTTGAACACTGATTCTCGTGGTTTGGTAAGCGGTAAGTTGGGAGTCGTTCCCAAAAGTGGTAAGGAAACCTGCTTCTCTAACTCAGCAGTGGTATGAACCGAATCATCAGCCGCTTCACGAACAAAGGCAGCAATACCTCCCAACATCAAACCAACTACTGCACCTAACATCAAGTTCTGCTTAATGTCGGGACCCATAAATGAGCCAATTTGGGGTTCTTCCACAACTTGCCACTCATATCCTCCCTTGGCAATTTCCTGCCGCAATTCCTGTTCTGCCTTTAAAAGCTGCTGCAACCTTTCACGACCAAGTTGTATTTGTGGTTGTAAACGACCGTATTCAGCTAACAGAAGTGGGAATCGTTTAAGCTGCGTGCTTAATTCTAGTTCTTTCTTTGCCAGAACTTGATCGCGAGCGCTCAAAGAAACCATTGCAGTTTGCGTATCAACCAGCTGACCTGCGAGGTTAAGGTCAATTTGGCTTTTTTGTCCTTGTTCTAACAGAGAATCTGGCTGGGTATTTACGGGAGCAGACGCTCCCCCCAAAGTCCGTCTTTGCTCTTGCTGCAATAATGCTTTCTGAAGAGCAAGTTGTTCTGTCAGCTTTTTTACGGCAGGGTGTTCATCTGTTAAGGTCAAACGGGCTTGTGCTACAAGCAGTTCTGTTTTTTGGATTTCGTTCAGTAATCCTTGGTAGCGAGTAGACTGACTGAGACGAGCTTCCACAAGGGCATTCTGGGGAGTACTTTGCAATTGTTGTTGTAAAGATTTGTAGCGAGCCACACCCTCCTCGAACTGAGAACGTGTTGTGCGGCGCTCCTGCTGAATAGCGCTTAAAGCTCCCTCTATATTTCTTGCCTCAGTTTCTGGATCAATGAGGTTATTGGAACTGCGAAACCGTTGTAGGTATGCCTCAGCCGTAGTCACCTCATTACGTACCTTTTTTAACTGTTCCCCGATAACTTGAAGTCCCTTGTCTAAACGGTTTTTTTGCTGTTCTTTGTTGTAATCCAAATAAACTTGCCGAACTGTTGCCAAAACTTGTTGAGTCTTATTTGGATTTTTATCGGTGTAGTCTATTTTGAAGATTTTTGTTGCAACTGCATCATCTTTTCCCTTTACTTGCGTTAAAACCAAAGAGCGTTTAAGATCAGCTACTGTCATGTCCGGATACTCAAGCTTCAGCTTATCAACCGCTTTTTGGAGAATTCTAGAGCTCTGCATCACATTGAGTTGGGTCGCAGCGTCTATCTCAATACTAGGGTCGGTAAACTGACTTTCTGTACCAGAACCTGCTTTTTTACCTTGATAGTTCGGTTCTATCAACAGCTGCATTGAACTTTTGTAAGTGGGTGGTGTTTTTTTAGTGATGACACCTGCAGCAGCGATAGAAGCTATAAATACTACTAAAAACCAAGGAAATCTCCGTATTAAAACCGCAAACAGTTGTCCGTAACCCGGTTCTTCCTCAACCACTGGATTTACATGGGGACTCAGACTGCTTTGACTCACTTTTACTATCCTTCAGCTAATATATCGGATGAATAATTAATGTACGCTACAATTTTGATCAATAACTTGCTCAACTTTACTAAAAAAGGTACTTTCCGAAAAATTCGTCACTGCATGATTGCGGATGTTTTTGTAATCCCAAGAGATTTCCTTGGCCTCTTGTAGTGCCCCTAACAAGGATTCAGGTGTTTGCCTCTTAAAAAACACTCCTGTTTTACCAGGTATTTGGGTATCTAACACTCCTCCTGCTCCATAGGATATCACTGGTGTTCCACTAGCATTAGCCTCTACTGGAACTAACCCATAATCTTCTAGGGCTGCAACTATGATAGATTGGGCTTTGGAAAACAACTGAGTGCGTTGTGCATCAGTTACGTGTCCCAAGAACTCAATATTGCCCAATGCTCTGGACTTTAATAGTTCGCCCTCTGGACCATCACCTGAGATTAATAACCTCCACCCTAGCCAATTAAAAGCTTCGACTATTATATCAAGACGCTTATAGCTAATCATCCGAGCTGAGGCAAGATAATAATCATCTTTTTGGTCGGCAAAAATAAACTTACTGGTATCAATTGGATAGTTAATAACAATTGCTTTTTTGCCGTAAATGTTTTCAATGCGACGAGCGACAATGCTAGAATTAGCAATGTAAAGGTCAGGTTCCTGTGAATAGGTCAGGTCTACCTTTCTCATGAGTTGGAATACTTGTTTGATTAAAGGAGCAAAATATCGATAGTCTCCGTACTCACGTAAATATGTTTCCGTATCCCATAAAAAACGGGTAATATTATGACAGAAGCAAACGTGGCGTGCATGTGGATTTTTGCGCACTGCTTTGGCAAAGCTGGTGCTACTGCTGACAATTAAGTCGTAATCTTGTAAATCCAAAGCCCGGAAGGCAGGAAAATAAAACGGAGCCATCAACCTGAAATACTTGACTGCGCCTGGAATCTTTTGCAAGAAAGTCGTGTTAACTAGACGCTCACCTAGGTCAATGGTTCGTTGAGCATCATACAAGGAAGTGAAAATATCTGCTTCAGGGTAGCGCTTACAAAGCAATTCAAATACGCGCTCTGCTCCTCCTTTCTGAGTTAAGTAATCATGTACTAAAGCGATTTTCATAAATATTCCTTCAATATTATATGAATTTTAGAAAAAGCACCATCGGTTACTGCCTACAAAGAATTTCGGTGAGTTACGCTCACTATAATTCAATACCGTTCAGTTAACGCTTTGATCGGAACTAACCCCCCGAATCAAGGGGGGAATAAGCCCCCCTTGATTCGGGGGGTTGGGGGGATCTTCAGTCTGTGAACACTACTAACTGAACTGTATTGCACTATGATTATGTTTTTAATGACAAAAGGTATCAAACCAGCATTCCTTCGTTTGGATAGCAATAACCATATTCAGAAGTCACTTTTATAGGCTGTTCGGCTTTCTCGCGGGGAGTATGGGAGTCTGGGGTGAAGTACCCCTCTGCTCCCCTGCCTAAGAATGGTTATCCCAAGACTGAGAAGATACTACCCAACTGCTGCAAGGGTTTTTCCTTTGGTAAAGTAAGCATTTTGCTCAGTCCGTAGTTTGTCACACAGTCTTGAGGTTGGTAATTCCACGTCGTCGTAGGTGAGGACTTGATCCTTAGGAATATCTCGCTTCAGTCGGCATCCTTCAGCTAAACCCATGGGTAAAAGGTTTTGCTGAAGGACGATAGGGGAATTTTCACATTGTCCGTAGGTCATGTAGTAACCGATACCATCTATTGTTTCTCCGGCTTTCAGGTCGATTTTGGCAGTTGTTACCACATCAACAAGAGGACCGCCCAAGGGACTCAAAACGTAATCTTGGAAGAGGACGGCGCGAGCCACAGAGATTGGTACTTCAAAGTGACACAGGTGATAAGGAGTGTAAAAGCTGTAGAGCGGACCTTCTCCTAATTTGTACAAGTTAAGGTAGTGACGTTGCTTGGGATCGTCGTGAGTGGCAAAGACAAAAACCCCAGGACCTGGTTTTGCGCCAACAACGTAATCGACAATGCCACCCAATTCTTTAAGTTGTTCCACATCATACATGTTGGTCATCTCATCAACATGACCAGTAAAGTTATATCCCAACATTCCTCGCTTGGCAACTTTCATCCCTGTCGCGTTGGCAACGATCGCCTGCTCAAAGGAAATTTTCGTTCCGTCAGCAAAGCTAGTCACCATATGAGCCTTTTGACCCCAACGTTTGGCAAATGCTTCCTGAGTGGTGGGATTACGATAGGGGTCTTGTAGGCCCTTTATATTACCACATAATAGAGGAGTTAAACCAATACTTTTTACAAACCGATAGAGGTTCATTTGTACTCCAGGCTGATCCCCGTCACAAGCAGAGAGGATAACGCCTTCTGAGTCAGCGTAAACTTTGAGGATCGAACCGACGGTGCCATCGAGTTCGGCATTCATCATGATCACATGCTTGCCATGGGCGATCGCTTCCATCACCACATGGGCACCAAACTCTACCGCCCCCGTAACTTCAATCAAGGCATCAATACCAGAGGCGCGGCACAGTAACATGGCATCTTCTGTGACTGCATATTGACCGCGATCAATGGCATCTTCCAGATCCTGGACTGTCGAAACGACTCTAGAATCCTCAATCCCCGCTTCCGAATAAGCAAGCTTTGCTGCGTCAATATTACGGTTAGAGATAGCAACTAACTCCATCCCTGGGACTGAATTGGCAATTTGGTTGGCAATTCCTCGACCCATAAACCCAGCACCAATCATCCCGACTTTAACGGGGTTCCCTGCTTCAGCACGGGCTTGTAAGGCGCGATCTACAATAATCATTAACTAACCTCCTCGTCAGATTGTTTTTTGGTTATTAGCTGTAGCTACTAACCGCTTGTTAGCTTGACACCTTAGTAGTAGTCAGTTTTTTCTGACTGTGATTCTCGATAATTTTCTCTACAGTTTTTCGCATCAATTCTATGTTTCTTTGGAAGATGCGCTGCCGACAGTCATCATTTTCATCAATGGCCAATTGAGGTCTTTTTCAGATATTACAGTCACCGAATAGGGCCATTGAATGTTAAAAAATGGGTCGTCATAGCGTAGACCCCGCTCATACCCTGGTGTGTAAAATTCACCGACCTGATACACGATCTCAGATTCGTCGGTGAGTGCTTGATAACCGTGGGCAAACATTTCCGGAACGTACAGGGCGCGGTGGTTTTCTGCGGTAAGTTCCACGCCAAAATGCGACAGGAACGTCGGAGACTCAGGACGCATATCAATAATCACATCGTATATAGCACCTTTGGTGCAGCGGATTAATTTTGTTTCCGCTGCTGGAGCTACTTGATAGTGCATTCCCCGCAGCGTCCCTTTTTTGTGGTTGAAAGACAGGTTGCATTGGGCAACTGTTGGCTTTAATCCGTGTGCTTCAAATTCTCTTGCGCAGAAAGTGCGAGCGAAGAAACCGCGATGATCTGGCTTTTCTTCCAAATCAACAATGAATGCGTCTTTAAGATTGGTTTCGGTAAAAATCATGGATAACCTCACTTCATGAATGTTTAATACACAGAAATATGGGGAATTTCCTACTTTAAATTAGCTGAATAATCGCCCTTTGTCACTGTAAATTAAGTACTTCCGAATCAAATATATTTGATTCGGAAGATTTGAGCAGTTCTTCACTGGATCTGAGATGATCTAGCTACTTTTTAGCCCAAAAGAAATTCTGATCGATTTGCTGAGTACGAATCAGATACTCTAGCTGCTTTAAGCGAGTGAAGCCTCTGGATAAGAAAGTCTCTTCCGTCATATCAATTTGCGTAAACAAATCAAATAGCTGCTTAGCACCACGCTGGGCATTCCAATCACACTTAAAGCCAGGTAGAACTGTATTAATTTTCTCAAAAGATACCCGGTAGCTGCGATTGTCTGAACTCTTTTCACCAAAGCTTAGTTCACATCCGGGAAAAACTTCAGCAATAATTTCCGCAATTTCTTTAACTCGATAGTTATTCGCAGTGTCTCCCACATTAAAGACTTGGTTGTGTATAATATCACGGGGAGCTTCAAGTGCACAAACAATTGCCTTGCAAATATCCAGCCCGTGGACCAACGGACGCCAAGGAGTACCATCGCTGATCATCTTGATTTCTTTGGTAGTCCAAGCCAAACCTGCCAAGTTGTTTAAAACAATATCAAAGCGCATCCTGGGGGAAGCACCAAAGGCAGTGGCATTCCGCATAAAACTAGGAGAGAAGTTATCGTCAGCTAGTGGCTTGACATCTCGCTCTACCAAAGTTTTACATTCTGCATAGGCAGTTTGGGGATTCACTGGTGATTCTTCTGTGACATCTCCCTCAGTTGCTACACCATAGACACTGCAAGAAGACATATACACAAAGCGACGTACACCCGCTTCTTTTGCCATTGTGGCAAGGCGAACTGAACCTTGATGGTTGATTTCGTAGGTGATGTGGGGTGCTAATTGTCCGGTGGGGTCGTTGGATAATTCAGCCATGTGAACTATTGCTTCAACGCCTTGCAAGTCTTCAACGGTGATATGACGAATATCCTTGTTGAGGGTTTTAGCTGTTATTTCAGTACCGTTGTACAACCAACCCACTTTATAGTAGCCAGTGTCTACACCGATAACTTCATGTCCCCGTTCAAATAATAAGGGAGGTAATAACGATCCCAGATAGCCTTCAGTACCAGTGACGAGAACTTTCATTGTTTTCAATTCCTATAAGTTAATTAGGGCGATGAACACACAGAACAAATAGTCGGTTTGTAGTAGCGCTTTGTTCGTAGTAGCGCTTTAGCGCCGGTTGAATCGCGGTTTTTTTTGCGTTGAAGGGAAAGCCGTTACGGTCGATAGGGACAGAACTTACCAGGAGGGGCTTCCCGGAAGGGTAGCGCATAATATCGCGGTTTTATGCGCTGAAGCGCTACTACAAACTAAATATATTGATGGGCTGTAGCTTGGAGATGCGATTGAGAGGGAATTTGTGCCACTATGGCTTTACCAATCTCAATTGAAGAAGTTGCGGCTGGGGAAGGCGCATTGCAAACATGGACGGAGTTTTGACCTTGAACAATCAAAAAGTCGTCCACTAACTTGCCATCGTTCATTAATGCTTGAGCACGGACACCAGCGTGGGTAGGAACTACATCTTCTGCTTTGACTTCAGGAATGAGTTGTTGAAGACTGCGGACAAAGGCTGCTTTACTAAAGGAGCGAATGATTTCCTGAATGCCTTCGTCAGCATTTTTTGCTGCTAGTTTCCAGAAACCTGGGTAGGTCATAACTTCAGTAAAATCACGCAAATCAAAGTCTGTTTTATTATAGCCTTCGCGCTTGAAGCTGAGAACCGCATTTGGGCCTGCATGAACACTACCATCAATCATGCGGGTAAAGTGAACACCCAGAAAAGGAAAATCCGGGTTGGGCACTGGGTATATTAAGCCTTTTACCAAATAGCGTTTTTCTGGTGTCAGTTCGTAATATTCTCCCCGGAAAGGTACGATTTTTGCTTGTGGATCGACTTTACCTAATTTGGCAATGCGATCGCTATGCAAGCCAGCACAATTGATGACAAAGCGAGTTTCAAAGGTGCCGTTATTGGTTTGGAGTACCTGATTGTTGCCACTTGGAACTATGCGTTCAACTTTTGTATTGAGACGTAGTTCTCCCCCCTGATTTTCAATGATTTCAGCGTATTTGAGGCAAACTTGCTTATAATTGGCTATGCCAGTTGAGAATACTTGGATTCCCGCTACGCATCTGACTGATGGTTCTATTTCTTTGACTTCTTCTCGGCTGATTTTCTTAACTTGGATACCGTTTTCCAAGCCTCGCTTGTAAAGGTTCTCTAGGCGAGGCAACTCTGTGTCATTAGTAGCAATAATTACCTTTCCACAGACTTCATGCGCAATCCCATGTTCTTGGCAAAATTCCACCATTGTGCGACAACCATCACGGCAAAATTTAGCTTTGAAACTCCCTGGTTTGTAGTAAATGCCAGAGTGAATCACGCCGCTATTGTTACCGGTTTGGTGAAATGCCCATTTGCTTTCCTTTTCTACTACTAGAATACGAGAATTGGGATAGCGTTTACCCAATGCCATGCCAGTGGAAAGACCAACAATTCCCCCACCTATAATTGCGAAATCATACATTGTATTCCAGCCTCAAGAAATAAAGTTAGGAGTGGGGAGTGGGGAGTGGGGAGTGGGGAGTGGGGAGTGGGGAGTGGGGAGTGGGGAGTGGGGAGTGAAGAATTATAAATTAACTCTTAACTCCTAACTCCTAACTCCTAACTCCTAACTCCTAACTCCTAACTCTCCTACCATACTTTCCAAGGAGCTTTTCCGGTCTTCCATAGCTCCTCTAGATAGTTTTTATCTCGTAAGGTATCCATAGGTTGCCAAAAACCTTCATGTTTATAAGCGCAAAGCTGTTCCATTTCGGCTAGCTTTTCTAAAGGTTTCTGCTCCCAAACACTTGAATCGTCATCAATGAAGTTGATGACCTCAGGTTCTAAGATAAAATACCCGCCATTAATCCAAGCACCATCCCCAACTGGTTTTTCTCGAAAGCTGGTGATTTTTGTTTGCTCATGTCCTAAGACAATTGCCCCAAAACGCCCTGGTGGTTGAACTGCGGTTAGTGTTCCCAAACTCTTTTGTTCTTTATGAAAGTTGATGAGTTCTGTAATATTCACATTGCTCACACCATCACCGTAGGTAAAGCAAAAAGTTTCATTACCGATATGCTCCCTGACTCGCTTCAAGCGTCCGCCTGTCATGGTGTGGTCTCCCGTATCTACTAAGGTGACACGCCAAGGTTCGGCATAGCCAGAATGTACATTCATCTGGTTGAACCGCATATCAAAAGTAACGTCTGACATGTGTAAGAAGTAGTTGGCAAAATACTCCTTAATGACGTAGCCTTTGTAACCGCAGCAGATGATGAAATCATCTATGCCATGGGTAGAGTAAATCTTCATTATGTGCCACAAAATTGGCTTACCGCCAATCTCCACCATTGGCTTTGGTCTTACGCTAGTTTCTTCACTAATGCGCGTCCCAAGTCCACCAGCCAGGATCACTGCTTTCATGAAATTATCTCGTAATTGTCAGTTAAATTAATATTTTCATTTTTTTTTAGACTTCATTAGAGAAAAATTTCGTTTCTCTACCAATTCTGGATAACATTGCACTTTATTTTATCCTCTTACAGTTACCCCCGCTATGGGGGGGGGGACAACCACAGGCGGTAGAAAAAATATAGGGCATTTTCACAGAAAAACGGTATTAATTTTCCCCGTTTTTAATTTAACCGTAATTTCACTCTAATATATAAAGAGAAGGTAAATAAATTTGCTTTCTTTGTAAAAAAATAAACAAGCTCATGACCAGACAATTTTAAATATAAAATAATTACTTCTTGTTCTTGCAAAATAAGAATAACTTATGTGCTGAGTAATTCGGCGTTGTTATGAGAATTATGAATGCTGAATTATGAATTATGATAGAAATTTGCTCTTGATTCGGGGTGAATAAACACAAGTGCCATTCGTGTTTATCTAGCGCGTAGTTCGCCTACGCATAGAGACTTCCCCATAAGCGACTGGCGCAGATCTCAGATGTAGCGATCGCAAGAAACGAGCGGAACCAGCATCATATCGTGTCCGGTGGAAGACTTATCATTAAGGAGGCAGGGGGACAGCAGGACGTGAATGAAAGCCCTCACAGAAAGCCCCTCTCCCAAATTGGGAGAGGGGTTGGGGGTGAGGGCGGTAATGAGAATGAAATACCTGGACTACTGCTCTGTGATTCCATTCATTCACGGGTATTGGGTTTAAGACCGGTAATTTTGTAGCGGTTCGGGAGTAATTCATAATTCATAATTTCTAGTTTCCTTTTACTGATACACCACTGTTTTGGAAGAAAGTGTCACATTTATTTTCTAATACAACACAGATACTACTTAGGGCTTGTTGGTAACTATCCATGTCATTTTGTAACAAAGCAATTTTAGCCGATGTCTGCAAATCTTCAACTGCTTTTGTATAGTGTTGTTTAGATTGGCTACCACCGTATTGTGCTAGTTCATAACGAACAATACCTCGTTTAAGATAAGCTTTTGCTAAGTGGGAATTAATACTTAATGCTTGATTAAAGTCATCAATTGCATGTTTGTATTCTTGCTCGAATTGGCTACTATATTGGGCGATTTGATAGCGGACAAGACCCCGCTGAAAGTAAGTTTCTGCCCGTGAAGTGTCTTTAGTTAGTGCTACGTTAAAGTCCTCAATCGCTTTTTTGTAATCTTGCTGAGAATCGCCGCTGTATTTGGCAATCTGGGCGCGGACAATACCCCGTCTTATATAAGCTTCGACTTCATTAGGATTGAGGCGCACGGCACTATTGAAGTCTGCGATTGCCAGATTGTAATCCTTATCAGGGTCGCTGCTATACTCAGCGAGTATAAAATGGACATTGCCACGGTTTACATAAGCTTTGATTTCATTAGGGCTGAGGCGCAGTGCTTGATTATAGTCTGCAATTGCCGCTTCATACCCTTTTAAGTTATAGTAAGCATTACCTCGATTAATATAAGCTCTGGCGTAGTTCGGGTCTTTTTGGATTGCTTTGCTAAACTTTTCAATTGCTTGCTCATACTCTCGCACTTTGTAAAAAGCATGACCCTGCTTGTAGTAATCCCCGAAACTAAGATTATCTTCTTTTTCTTGATGAGGCAGAAACGCTTGTTGAATGTAAGGGTTTTGCGGACTAAAGGGGCGACTTGTAAATTTAATCATTAAGTCTAAATACCCCAAAAAACCAAAACCAAGCAAGCAAATAATAACCGGATAAAAGTTCTGCTTTTTAGGAGGCTTATAATAATAAAGGTGTTGTGAGCCTGCTGACACCTTATGATTAGGGCGGTTCAATGAAAGTGCTGGCTGTGGGCGTTGCGCTGGGATATGGCGCTTGTGCCGTTTTTGTTGGGGTTGTAAATGTTCCTTAGCAGCTACTGCTTCCAGTGATGGAAAGGGGTCGCGTCCGCCTAATTGCAATCTCCGTTCACACCAAGGACAGCAGCGTAGGTGATTGCTGTAGCGATGCTGGGGGTTCTTCGTGCAGAACGCCAGGGAATTTTCGGCTTCAGCCAGCGCTGATAGCCATGTTTGGGCAGTGGGGCGTAGCAGTGGGTTATTGTGACCATCCTCAAAACAACGCACGAACAGTTCCTGTAGGCTAAGATTAAGTATTTCCCAAGGTGGTGAAATTGGGGTAGGAATGTAGGGTACGCACTGTTTTTGACTGTAAGTAAAGTGACCCTGGGCAATGCGTCCTTCGTAGGTCGGTGGCTCACCAGAACCTTGAAAAATGCCGGAAAATGGGTGTACACCTTCCATCAATAGTTGAAATATCAGCACCGCCAATCCAAACAAATCATGAGCAACAGATCGATCGCACTCAGCAAAGGTTTTGTTCTGTAGTTCTGGCGGCGTAAACTCTGGTTTGCCAACAGGACAGCGGTAAATGATGTTATTATTGGGGTGGAGTACTTGGAAAGAGTCGGTATCTACCAATGTCACCAGTGCTGTGTCGGAAACGAGGAGATTTGATTCATTCACATCTCCAACGCAGTATCCACTGGCGTGCAAAGCTGCAAAAGCCGCCGCCAGATTCCGGGCAGTGCGCAGCAGATACTGATAATTGAATAAAGGACAGTATTGGCGGCGAGTTCTAGGATTATAAAAGTCGATGGAGGGACGCATTCCCCGAATGCGCGGCATTAAAAAACCCACGATGCGATCGCTTCCATCTGACGCACGCAATAACTCCGTTGGCCAAGCAATGGAAATATGACCCAAATTAGCCGTGGGGTTTTCTGGCGGGTGGGCAAGCATTACCTTTAGCTTCTCAGCCTGGTCTACAGTGGGCAGGTGATAAATCTTGGCCACTAGATTTATATCCGTTGGCACTGTGTAAATACACGCTTCACCACCACGTCCCAGACTCATGGTGAGGTTAATACTAGTAGTTTTTTGGTTAGGAAGACAACGTAATACCTGCATGATGTGGTTATTGTTCTATGAAGAATAATTTGGGCTTAACAGTCACAACCATTACCAATTAGCTGCGGAGTGCAGCTATAATCAGAGTTAAATCATCGTCAGTGCGTTGCGTAATCCTTTCAGAACGCAAGAATTTTACCATCTGCTCTTTTGCCACTGTCCTATCCTCCATATTTGCTACGAAGTCAAATAGCGGCAAAAAGAAAGGTTTGTGAGGCACACCAAAAGCCATATTCATAGCTAGCATTTGTAGTCCATCGGTGAGGACACCAATATTGGCTACTGCTTGCCGCCACAATATCACTTGTGCCGTTTCTATGGCATCTGGTGATGTCAAAAAAGTAGTTTCATTGATGAATTCGCCATGATCTGGTTTGGTAATTGCTGTCAGGTTGCCGTTCACATCCTTCGCTACTGCTACACCATCACCGACTTGTGCTACGGCAACAATTTCTGGTGAGGCGATGGCAATAATTAAAGTACTGGCTAAGTCGGGGGTTCTTTTCTCACACGCAACGGCTTCTTCCTCTACTGCTGCTTTTGCGGCTTGCATTGCTTCTATCAAAAGCGATCGCACCACAGCATCATCAGCCAAGGAGAAGGAAGTGATTTTTTTCCTAGATATATTTTCGATAGCTGTTTCCACAGCAATCATCGCCCCCACTTTTCCCCAGCTTGCTGAACCCGCACCATCTGCTACAGCCAACACCAAAACATTATCAGGTAATGGCTGCCAATGGTGAGCATCCTGACACAGTTGCTTGTTTTTTACATGGCTTGTGCCAGGTACTGATGCTGCCACTACCTGCCAGTAGTTGCTTTGTTGTGAAGTGTTCATAGTGAGAAAAGCTGTGTAAGAATTAACCCATTAAACAGACCCCCAACCAATGGGCGGTAGTGCCACCTGTTCATCTACCTTGGAATTAGAAACAGCTGACATACTAGCTGACAGCCACACAAACATCTCTACAAAGTTTAGTCCGTTGAGCTTTAGGGGAGTCCGCACAGCTAGTTGACCTAAGCGCGTCATATTCGCGTTTTCCACACCTACCGGAAAAAAAGCAACACGCTTACTTGCTTCATCTCCTTGCAGACGCCGCTTAGCTTGCTCTAATACATCCTCAAACTCCCCTTGCGGTTCCCCATCAGTAATCATAAATATCCAAGGGCGATAGTAAGCAATGCCGTTATTGCGATACTGCGTTTTGCGATCTTGAATTATGTCCAGCGCTTTATGAATAGCAGCGCCCATAGTAGTCAGCCCTTGCGCTGTTAGTGTTGGCGGATGAAATTGATCGGCCGTCACAAAGTCTTGCACTATGTTAATATGAGTGTCAAACGTGACTATTGCTACCTCTACTCTCCTGGAAGCCAGGGAGTTTTTAATTAATTCATCCTTAAAAGCCAACAAGCCAACATTAAGAGCATCAATCGGTGTTCCCTGCATAGAGCCTGATGTGTCTAGTAATAGTACACAAGGACAACGTGGCTCTGGATTCTCTGCGAACTCCACTACTTCATCAAGTTTTAATGTATCAGCCATAACGTTTTGTGTTATGTTATAGGGCAAACCTTTATTTTCCTTTATCTCTAAAGTATATAGTTGAAATCCAAAAGCGAAACTACATCTCTCTCTTGACCATTAGTCTTACTAGTCTACTCTTTATTAAACATGTCACGGTTGCCAAAATCCTCACAAATTAAGAGAAATTTTTCTTAAGTATAGTTAAGTCCAAGGGGTTATACTGCAAACGGTTAAAAACTCTATCTATGGGAACCCCTCTCCAAACCTCTAAGCGAACTCGCGGCCAGAGGCTTAAGAATTTAGTTTTCCGCTACTAATAAAGTCAATTTCCTAGCCGTCTTGAGTTTATGCTAACGATGGGCACTACCTACAGCAATGCCTTCAGCAAAATTTATACAGTATCACGTACAGGGTACTATATATACATATGTTTGCTCTGACATAATTTTAAAGATTCTGTATAGAAAACTTATGTTTTAGATGAAAAAAGTCAAAGAGAATTAACACAACCCACATGTTAGCCATGTCAGGGTTCTTCTTAAGAGAGATCCATAAAAATACTAAACCGCCGTGTGTTGGTGCGAAGTCCTAGGACAGAAGCAACTGTCCTTGCGCTCTTATTCGCACTATGAAGCACCACTCCTCCGATTTATCTTGAAGGCAAGACATTTATTTCTCGGCAAGTGCCTAACCGGATAATTTTATGAAACCTTTAAATATGTCAAAAATTTCTTTAAATATGATCTTGTAAAGTATGTATTTCTAAGCTAAGATATTAGCTTTTTATCTATAAATATATTTTTTCAGCCAAAGCTTTATTTTTAGATAAAATAGTGAGGATTAATAAAATCCGTGATTTATCGAAATTTTCCACTTATAAACAATCGGTTTAATCTCCCGAAAATTTTCTAAAGAAATGAAGAATTTTGGCACATTCAAAAAACTACGTCCCCTAAGTTTATTAAGACACTTATCGAGCTGCGCTGACAGTACTTGTTTGCAAGTATCGAGCAACTCAGTTTCCTGGTCAATATACTTAGATCAAGGGAAAATAGCCTATGCCACTCATTCAGTTGAACCCTTTGATCGACTAGAACGTCATTTGCGTCGCCTCAGCCATCAAATTCCTACTTTAAGCAGTGAAGCCCGGATTCAATTGCGTTTGATGTTTGAACCTGACTCACAAACTCAGTCATCGGAATTTATCCCACTGCAAGTACCATCTGAATATCAGGCTATTTGCTGGCTTGTTGGTCAACGACATCTGCAATCCACACAAGCAGCTGTACTGATGCAAGAATTAGTTCAAGAAGTCATTGAATCATTTCTGTTAATCAAACAAGGAACATATGAATTTAGAGATACGCCTCAGAAAATGCCAAGAATTTGCAAGTTTGATGCGGAAAAAATCATGGAAATTGCCAGCGTGCGATTACAGACTTGGCAGTCTTTAACTCCGCAAATTTCTTCACCGTACCAACGTCCGTACTTGTGGATTCAAAATGGAACAAAGCCAAAAAATTTACCAGACATCCAGAAAAATTTAACTTACTGGATGAAGGGTTTCAGCCTGCGTCATCTGGCAGTGATCATGAATCAAGATGAAGTACAACTGGCTCGAAATCTGTATCCTTACATTCTAAAAAAAGCGATTTTATTACACGAACCAGATCCACCATTCGATAAATTACCAAAAACCTTTGAAGAGTTATCACCAGCACAACCCAATCAACTCAAAGAATTCGCTACCAGGGCATTAGTTGAAAAAGCAGCACCAACTATAACTACAAATATAGCTACTCCTCAGCGCCCCCCTGAGATTTCTGCCCCTCCTGCTGAAAAAAACCGGGAATTAATAACGTCAAATAATACAAATCCTCAGCCTCAAAGAGTAACTCCCGTTAGTACCACTGATGGAAAAATTTACAAAATCCTTTCTGTCGATGATAATCCCATAATTTTAAAAGAAATCAGCCGTTTCTTAGAAGATGAAAATTTTTATGTAGTGACAATTAGCGATCCACTCAAAGCAGTCATGTCAGTCATTCGGCATAAACCAGACTTGATTTTACTGGATTTGAACATGGAAGGCATTGATGGTTATGAGTTATGTCGAATAATAAGAAATAATTCAATGTTCAAAAAAACACCCATCATTATGGTAACAGGAAACAAGGGAATTTTAGACAAAGTCAGAGCGAGATTAGTTGGCTCATCAGGATATTTAACTAAACCTTTCACTCGCGCAGACTTACTCAAAATGGTGTTTATGCATCTGGTGTGATGAGTGAGTCGGGTAAAAATTAACAATTAAAAAAGCTTATGATATGGCAATCCTATTTTAGATTCGGACAAGGGGGACAAGGGGGACAAGGGGGACAAGGGGGACAAGGGGGACAAGGGGGACAAGGGGGACAAGCCGCTGCGCGGAAATTCAAAATTCACGCATTCAAAATTTAGACCACTTTTGAATGAGTGACTTTTGACTTTTGACGAACCCTTTGGGGTGGGGGGACAAGGGGGACAAGGGGGACAAGTTCGGTGCGCGAAAAGTCAAAATTCACGCATTCAAAATTTAAAACATTTTTGACTTTTGACGAACCCAAAGGATTAGTCCCCCATCCCCCATGTTTAAATAGTAATATTTTAATATCAAAAAGGCGTAAGTATTGCTTTTACAGAAAAATGCGTATTTCTCTAAAATGGTTACAGGAACTAGTCGATCTGAAACTTAGCCCAGAAGAACTAGCAGAAACACTAACAATGGCTGGGTTTGAGGTAGAAGATATTGAAGACCGCCGCACTTGGGCATCTGGGGTTGTTATTGGGAGAGTAATTGAACGCCTACCCCACCCTAACGCTGATAAATTGAGCGTTTGCCAAGTCGATATTGGTGCTGAGGAAACTTTAAATATCGTTTGTGGTGCAAGCAATGTCCGGGCAGATATCTATGTGCCCGTAGCAACAGTAGGTACTTACTTGCCTAACATTGACTTAAAAATTAAACCCGCAAAACTGCGAGGCGTCCCATCTAATGGTATGATCTGTTCTCTTAAGGAACTCGGTTTACCCAGCGATGTAGACGGGATTCATATTTTTACCCAGGACAATCTGCATCTGGGTAGCGATGTGCGCCCGTTATTAGGTTTAGATGATGTGATTTTAGACGTGACCGCCACCGCCAACCGTGCTGATGCTTTGAGTATGGTAGGTGTAGCACGGGAAGTAGCAGCCTTGACAGACGCAAAGCTAACAATTCCCCAACCAGAAGTCGGTTCAGTCCCCAAGGAAGAGCATAAATTAGCTTTACAAATCGCCAATCCACAAGCTTGCCCAGTATACATTGGTACGGTGATTGAACAGGTGAAAATTGCCCCGTCACCTAATTGGCTACAACAGCGCTTGCGGGCGGCTGGGGTGCGACCGATCAATAATGTCGTTGACATTACTAACTATGTTCTGTTGGAATGGGGACAGCCGTTGCATGCCTTTGATGGCGATCGCCTACGATCAGTTGCTGGCGTAGAGACTTTGCCTGCAACGTCTCTACAAATAGGCGTGCGTTTTGCCAATGCAGGAGAATCCTTAAAAACTCTCGACGGACAAACTCGTACCCTATCAACCCAAAATTTGTTAATCACTGCTAACAACAAACCCGTTGCACTGGCTGGAGTCATGGGTGGGGAAGAAACCGAAGTACATGACGGTACTCAAAACCTGGTTTTAGAAGCAGCACTTTTTGAAGGAGTGGCCATTCGCCGTTCTTCCCGCAGCGTCGGATTAAGAAGCGAGGCGTCTAGCAGATACGAACGAGGAGTTAACCGCGCTGAGTTGGAAGTAGCCTGTGGTCGCGCCTTGTCTCTGATCGCAGAACTGGCTGGTGGAACAATCGTCAGTCAAGAAATTGCTGACACCCGTCCCGATCCCGCCCATTGGAGTCATTCCATTGAACTGCGTTTAGACCGAGTGAATCAGGTCCTCGGACCAGTTGATTTGAAAGAGGAAACAGGAGAACTGCAAGGCGCAGATGTTGAACGCATCCTGACTGCCCTTGGATGTGAGGTTCATCCCACGGGCAAAGATACTTGGACTGTTGGTATCCCTCCTTATCGTTATCGCGACTTAGAGCGGGAAATTGATTTAATTGAAGAAATAGCCCGTCTCTACGGCTATGATAATTTCTGTGATACTCTTCCAGATAAAGCAGAAGCAGGTTATCTGCCTGTAGATTATGAACTCTACCGCAAGTTACGAGCTTCCTTTAGGGCAGAAGGATTGACAGAATTAATGCACTACTCTTTGGTGAAACCAGGAGAAAGCAGACAAGTCGAGATCACAAATCCTCTGCTTGGAGAATATTCGGCGTTGCGAACTGATTTAATATCAGGCTTGATTGATGCCTTTGAGTATAACTTAGAGCAGAAAAATGGTGCTCTCAACGGCTTTGAAATTGGGCAAATTTTCTGGCAAGAAGAAGAGGGTTTGCAAGAAGCAGAAGCGATCGCAGGCATAATGGGAGGCGATGCAACCACCAGCAAGTGGACAAGAAGCGGTCGTGAACAACCCATGACCTGGTTTGAAGCCAAAGGTATTTTAGAAAGTATATTTCAGCAACTGGGCTTGGAAGTAGAATATCAACCAGATTGCCGGGATGGGCGGTTGCATCCAGGACGCACCACCTCTTTATGGGTAGGGGGGAATAGACTTGGTATTTTTGGGCAACTGCATCCCCAACTGCGTAGAGAAAGAGGCTTACCAGATTCAGTCTACGTGTTCGAGATGGATCTAGATGTACTTATAGATGCTCTCGATCAAGATGACATCCTCATACCAAAATTCCAACCCTATCCCACCTATCCAGCTGCTGATCGGGACATTGCCTTTTTTGCATCTGTGAAGGTAACAGTTGCCGAAATTCAAAAAGTCATTACCAAAGCAGGGAAAGATTTGCTGGAGTCAGTGGAATTATTTGATCAATATCGCGGTGAGAATGTACCACAGGGACAGCGGAGTCTGGCATTTCGCTTAATTTATCGAGCAAGCGATCGTACCCTCACCGATGCTGAAGTTGAACCAGTACAAAATAAAATCCGCGAGGCTTTGGTAGAAAAATTCGGCGTCACCTTGAGGAGTTAAGAATGGGGAATGGGGAGTGGGGAGTGGGGAGGGGGGAGTGGGGAATGGGAGTTAGGAGTTATGAGTTAGGAGTTATGAGTTATGAGGTAATTTATATTTTATAATTCATAATTCATAATTCAGATGCCTAAATACGTAATGTGGGGAACTTACTGCGAAGACGTTTTAGAAAAACGTACTCCTTATCGCCAAGCCCATCTAGACGGGCTTGCTAAACAGAAAGAATCTGGTGTGTTGATTACCATTGGTCCTACTAAAGATGTCACTAAAGTTTTTGGCATTTACGACGCCGAAGACGAAGCCACTGTGCGCCAGTTGGTTGAAGCTGACCCCTACTGGCAAAATGGCATTTGGACGGAATACTTTGTTAAAGAGTGGATTCAGGCTTTTTAACTTTACCCGGTAGAAGTCCCGCACTGTATTCCTTCTTAGGAATCAGTGCCGGGATGAATGCCGGGACAAAAACGAGACGCACCCTAATCAATATCAACCGTAGGTTGATGAGAGAGGGGTGCAGACGAGTTTTTGTCGTTCTCTGGACTTGATGAAGAGGAGTCAGAAGTCAGAATTCAGGAGTCAGAATACCCCATCCAGAGGTAGGGGGTTTCAACAAGCGAAAATTATTTCTTTTCTCCACGGATAAATCCGGGGGCTTTAAACCTCGATTCATCCACCAGTCGCACAGAATTCATTCTGAATTCTGGCGACTGACTCCTGAATTCTTCTTCGGTAAACGGTCAATCCAATCAACTACTGCGTTGAGTCATCGTTTTTTCCCTTTTTGCCGCATATAATCTGAGCTTATTCAATCTACGCGAGGCTATTCGTAAATTCAATCCTTTCCTAACCATAATCATCTACATACTATCTACATATACGTTAATGTAGGACTAGTGAAAAAGCCTCCAGGGTGCTATTCACTGCTCTGCACCTTGACAACCGTTGATATGGGGTTGTATAGGGAAGTGATTAGCGTAAACGCGAACTGCCTCCTATACGTAAAATCTTTGAGGAACATAGGTAATCTTGGTTTAAAGTAAACCGAGAGTGGGCTTGGTAGTTTTGCTCACTATAAAAGGCTGGACTGGGAAAGAATTACGAGTACCAGAAAGGAAATTCAGGAGTAACCTGAAGCCTACATCATACTGCTTGCAGTTGATGTAGGTACTTCACCGGACGTCAGTTCGACAGCCCTCACCCTCCCAGCCTCCCTCGGACAGAGGGCGAGGGAGGAGCAACGAAAGAATCAGAGTTTTCAGCCCCTCTCCCACAGGGAGAGGGGTTGGGGTGAGGGCAAATTTTCCTTAATCGAACTCACGTTTAATGGACTTTATCATCAACACAATTGGGTATACCTAGTACTGAGCAGGGGAAGTGTGAACCTAGTTTTCCGACAAGAGGGTGGTTAGCCGAGTTGCAGCCCAGAATAAGTAGATTTGCTGATTCTGATGCCACAACTTTGTTGAGTTCCGTAGCAACGCAACCAAAGCGGAGATGGGCTTTGAAAGAACTCTTCCACTCCTGGGCTAAACAAATTGCTTGCCGCAATATACACTCTGCTTGTGTAAATTGATCTACCGATGTTCTTTTTGGAGCTACGGGGTTTGCCTGCAATTTTATTTGAGTTAGCACGGGTGTGCCAAAGCCTCTTGCTGCGGAGTTTGCTGGAAAGTATAGTGGAGTTTCAGAGCCTGAAGTATTGGTTGCAAATTCCTCTATTTGCAAGATATCTTCATAATCACTGCTTTGATTGTTCTCTAGCACATAATTGTCCTCTAGCACATAGACGACTTGAACTGTGACTTGCGCTTTTGTGGCTAAACGCGTTTGATGGGCAATTAACAAGGTGATATCTAACGCGGTATGACTTCTCGGAGAACTGTTATAGCCAACGATTAAGTTGAGTGATTTTTCTGATTGAGCTTGTTCAGACAAAGGTGTTGTTGGCGCTGAGTGCAACACCATTTGCTCCATTAAGTCATCTCTACCTATTGCGTTTTGTAACCGCACTAAAATTGGCTTGATATTCACAGCTTTAACTTCTCTCAAATGAATTGAATGACAAGGGAGAAGCAGGTTAACCAATTTTGAATTTTGAATTGCTAATTGCTAATTGCTAACGGCTAATTGTTTTTCCTATTAGCCATTGGCTATTAGCTATTAGCCACTCTCAAATCTAAAATCGGCAAAGGAAACCCCAATAACAACTGCTATTAAAGCCTTTGTGGGGGTTCCTTCCATTGCCTACGGAGTTAGCTGACGGGCTAAGACTGGAAGGTGTCTCTCGTAAGATTAGCCCCAAACATTGGTTCCTCCGCTTCAAATCTCAGCTTTTTGAAAATTTGAATTAGGCAACCCACTTAAATTCGGTTGTTGGTTGATGGTTGATGGTTGATGGTTGTTGGTTGATGGGTGTTGGGTGTTGGGTGTTGGGTGTTGGGTGTTGGTTGTTAGTTGTTGGTTGTTAAAAATTATAACTAACTCCTAACTCCTAACTCCTAACTCCTAACTCCTAACTCCTAACCGGATGGTCAATATTTTCGCGGTGTCTCTATTCTACTCGTCTTGAGTAAAATAACGATCCAGGAAATTTAGGGCGTGGTTACGCAGTTCATAATATTCTGTTGAGTTTCGCATGGCGGCAAGATCGCGTGGATGAGGAAAAGGTATTTCTAATATTTCCCCAATCTTAGCTGCTGGACCATTAGTCATCAATACTATCCTATCAGACATGTAAATTGCTTCATCTACATCATGGGTAATCATCATTACCGCCTGCCGATGATTTTCCCAAATATCTAATACTTGACGCTGCAATTTTCCCCGTGTTAGGGCATCCAGCGCACCAAAAGGTTCATCCATCAGCAACATTTTTGGGCGAATTGCTAACGCTCGTGCAATACCCACCCGCTGCTTCATCCCCCCAGAGAGTTGATCAGGATATTTATCAGCAGCCGCAGTTAAATTCACCATTGCTAAGTGTTCGTTCACAATGCTAATTTTTTCAGCACGATTGGTATCTTTCAGCACTTCATCTACAGCCAACCGGATATTTTCCCGCACCGTTAACCAAGGCAATAAGGAATATTGTTGAAACACCATCATGCGCTCAGCACCTGGTTTACGAATCTCTTTGCCATCGAGTCGTACTGAGCCTGCAGAGGCTTTGTCTAAGCCTGCAACAATCTTCAACAACGTAGACTTTCCGCAACCCGAGTGACCAATGATAGAAATATATTCATCTTCTTTGACCGTGAGGTTCACACCATCTAAAACAACAAACTGACTGCTATCTGGTGTTGAATAGGTCTTGACTAAGTTATCAATTTGCAGAAATGGAGTACTGTACATGGGAGTGGGGAGTGGGGAGTGGGGAGTGGGGAGTGGGGAGTGGGGAGTTAGGAGTTAGGAGTTAGGAGTTAGGAGTTATGAATGAAAATTATTTTCATAATTCATAATTCATCATTCATAATTCTTTTAGTAGAAAAGAGTCGGAGCGTTGGCTCTGATCTCAAAACTATTGAGATAACCAACTGGATTGCTGGGATCAAAGCCTTTCTTGTCTATGAAAACTTCTGGGGGTTCCACTTTGTAATCGTCCTTAGGACATTTAATACCCATCTCGTCTGCAATCTCACGGTATAAATCGGTTCTCCAGCCTTGTGCTGTAATTGCTTCCGCATTTTTGGGAATCTCCTTGATTTGTCCCCAACGAGCCGCTTGTGTCATCAACCAAATCCCTCGAGAACGCCATAAAAAAGTACCGTGTTCTCCTGGTTCTTGAGGAATGTTGTCAGGAATATCAAAGAAAAGGGTAGTATCAGCAGCTTTTTTCGTGCGATCTAAGCCATCAAACCCACCATAATTATATTCACCAACAATTCCAGGACGTGTAAACTTATCGATAGGCGCACCCTTCTTTTTGGGTCTTGCACCTGTAAAGGAGCGCTCAGTAATTAGTTTGGCGACCTCTGGACGGTTTTCAGGTTTACTACAATATTGGCAGGCTTCAATCATTGCCTTCACTAAGGAACGATAGGTTTTGGGATAATTGACGATGAAAGATTCCATCACCCCTAGCAGTCGATCTGGGTGTCCTAGCCAAACTTCTTTGCCTTGAGCAAAGGTAAAGCCTATGCCCTCGTTACCTTTAATAGCCCTTGTATTCCAAGGTTCTGCCACCATGTAAGCTTGCATTGCACCAATTCTCATATTGGTCACCATTTGCGGTGGGGGAATGATGATAATGCGAAACTCTTTTAGCGGATCAACACCAGCAGCGGCGGATACGTAACGGACAAAGTATTCGTAAATGGCAGAACTCAGTACAACTGCCCAAATTCTTTCCTCTGGAGGCTGCTTGTCAAAGTAGGCTCTGAAATCGCGACCAAAGGCTTCCAACGCTCCATCGCCATATTTTTCTTGATACTCGTACCAAGGACGTAGCCCAAAATCCCACATGGCTTTGTTCATTGTCATGGCATTACCATGGTGGTGAATGGTCATAGCAGCACACAACGGAGCATGACGTGCACCTTCAGCACCTACTCTGGCGTTGATCACAGATCCTGATACTATGGGTGAAGCATCGAGCCGACCAAAAATAATCCCATCACGGGAAGTTGCCCAGCTTGCTTCCCGATTGAGTTTGACGTTCAGACCGTATTTGCGGAAAAAACCTTTTTTCCAAGCGATCGCAAATGGTGCGCAGTCGTTTACAGGAACGTAGCCAACGGTAAGATTTGGTTTTTCTAAAGTTTTCGGATCTACTACAGGTTTAATAGCAGCGGCTTCTTCCGTCAGTCCTTTAGCGCCAGTATTCCCAGAAATTGCACATGACGACAGCGCAATTCCCCCTGCTGTTGCTCCCATACAAACAAGAAATTCTCGTCGATTCCAATTATTGGTATCGGTGTCACTCATAAATTACTCTCCACCGATGATGTCAAAAATAATTTATAATACGAATTACGAATTACGAACTCCTATCGGACGGCGTGTTACTAATTGCTGAATTTTACTGACAGCATAATCTAGTAGTAACCCAGTTAAACCGATTACCAATACGGCTAAAAAGACTGAACTCAGGTTGAGGCGGCTCCATTCATCCCATACAAAAAAGCCGATCCCAACACCGCCTGTGAGCATTTCCACAGCCACGATCACAAGCCAAGCAATTCCTAAACTGATGCGCAAGCCAGTAAAAATATACGGTACACTGGCAGGCAAGATAATCTTTGTAATTTGCCGCCAGCGGGGCATTTCTAGCACCCGCGCCACATCTAGGTAATCCTTGGGAACACTGGAAACACCAAGGGCTGTGTTAATAATAGTGGGCCATAAGGAGGTTATAAATATGACAAAAATGGCTGATGGATCTGCCAAATTAAAGATGGCTAAGGCAATAGGCAGCCAAGCTAGGGGCGATACAGGTTTAAAAATCTGAATGATGGGATTGAGGGCTAGCGTCGCCGTTCTGGACATCCCAATCAGAAAACCTACGGGAATGGCAACCATTGCACCCAGCATAAAGCCTAGTAATACCCGTCGCAAACTTGCTAGCAATAGCCAACCGATCCCCAAGTTGCCCGGTCCTCTTTCATAGAATGGGTTCAGGATGTAGTCAAGATTAGCGACTAGCGCTTCACCTGGAGTAGGCATTAATTCATGTTTGGTAAGCGCAACAACCCACCAAAGCAGGATAATCCCTAAAAACCCGAGGATAGGTAGGAAGATGGTATCCTTGACGAGGAAAGGCTTTCCCTTTTTCCAAGCAGCTTGCCCAGCAACCGCAATGATTGCAGCTAAATTAAGTTGGAATATCATTCATGACCTCAACAGATCTAAATGCAGGTACAAAAAATCACAATTAGTACAAGCTACGGATACTGATGAGTTCAGACGTTACACTAGTGCTGTCTCTTCAGTCTCCTCTCAATGCTTACGAAGTTAGCTGACGGGCTAGGGCTGAGAGATGCCCTTCTCGAAGAGTTAGGAGTTAGGAGTTAGGAGTTAGGAGTTAGGAGAAATCATTTTTCTTCCTCACTTTTGACTCTTCACGCCCCAGTTTCTGTGAGATTCGCCCCTAATTACGGTTCCTCCGCTCCAACTAACGCGAGGTGGTTTGCTGGATTAGGCTGACTTAACGTGTAATTTCACATGGTAACAGTATTATAGAACATATAATACTTTACGCTCAAGTAAGATTAACTTATACTTTAGCTTTTCTGATAAATTTGTCTTCTTGATTAAGAAAAATTAATAACAGCATAAAGTATCAGTATTGGCTAAATATTATTTTATGTCTTTTTGTGTCGAATCATCACATGATCATTATTGCAAAATTCTATCCCTTGCATAATATAAAAAAATATTGTATTACCATGATTTTTCTGCCCATCAGTTAAGTAATGAAAGATTTTAGTCAGCTGCTGCAAAATAAAACTCAGACAATTCTAGAACAGTGGGTGGAAGCCGTTCGTAGGGATAAAAAGATTAAGAGTGCCAATAATCTATCCCGTCCTGCCATAGAAAATCATCTTGACTATGTTCTCCGGGCTATGGTAACTGTGCTTTCCCAACATCAAGAAAATGATACTCAGCTAATAGTGGAAGCAAGTGTTGAACACGGCACTCTCAGAGCTGAGCAAGGTTTCGATGCAGCAGAAATTGCTCGAGAGTACATGATATTACGGGATGTAGTATTTTTGAATGTAGAACCAGAACTACTGCAAGTATCAGCGCCAGAAGTCATAAGGTGTATGCGTTTGATAGACCGTGTGTTGGATGAAGCGATCGCTCGCTGTTTTCAAAGTTATACCCAACAGCGATTGGTAGAACTACAGCAGCTGCACAATCAATTAACCCTCAACAATCAAGAACTCACCCGCTTAGTTCGTGCTCATCAAGACAACGTGTCTTTTTTAGCACACGAACTGAAAAATCCTTTAGCTTCAATTATTGGTTACTCGGATCTGTTTTTGCGCCAACAACGACAGAAACCGGAAGTGAAAGACACCCATGGTAATTTGGAACACATTGATCGCGTCCTACGTAATGGCAGACTGTTACTTCGCCTGATCAACGATGTACTAGAAATGTCGCGGTATGAAGCAGGAACGATAAAACTGCAACCCGCACCCACCAATGTGTGTGAATTAATCAACAATGTGTGTAAAATGTTAGAGCCTTTGGCTGGTGGAAAAGATTTACAAATGGTGGTGGATTGCGATCGCGCTCCGCAAGAAGTTGTCACAGACGCATTGCGATTACAGCAAATTGTCACCAATCTTGTGAGCAATGCAATGCGCTACACAGAGTCAGGGACTATTAAAATCTGGTGTGAAACCTTAGACAAGAATTTGTGGGCGATCGCAGTTTCTGACACCGGAATTGGTATTGCGCCTGAAGACCAAGCCAAGATTTTTGAACCCTACTTTCGTGTAGGTTATAGCCATCAATCCTCCCTTCCCGAGAGTACTGGGTTAGGATTGGCAATAGTTTTGCGGCTCGTGAAACTACTACAAGGAGAAATTCATCTTGTCTCCCATTTGGGACTAGGTTCCACTTTCACTGTCACCCTCCCGTTGTTTCAGCTTGGCTAGGGCATCTTCAGCAGCTGACTTTTCAGCATCTTTTTTATTGCGTCCCTTGCCTTCTCCATACTCTTTGTCATCCACAAACACTTTAGCTATGAACTCTGGAGCGTGAGAAAAACCACCTGTTTGAATTGTGATATACTTAGGAGGAGTGAGGGTAACGTTGCGCTGTACCCATTCCTGAAATCGATTCTTAGAGTCTACATCAGAGCGAGACTCTACTATGCTTTCAGGCACAGAATCAAACAAGGGTCTGACAACAGCACGAAGTGCCTCAATATTTGAATTGTTGTCTAGATAGTAAGCACCAATAACAGCTTCAAAGGTGCTGCTGAGCAAATTGGGATTTTGGAAACCTCCCTCTCGCATGGCACCTTTACCCAACCGCATCTTCAAGCCTAAGCCTACCTCAATAGCAAACTTTGCTAGTTGCTTTTCATCTACCAGGGCCGAACGCCGACGAGTTAATTCATCTTCTCCCTTGGACGGGTAACGACTATAAAGATACTCGCCACTCAAGAAGTTTAGCAACGCATCGCCGAGAAACTCTAGGCGTTCGTTATGTTCGCCTTCTTGGGGGTTTTCATGGACATAAGAACGGTGGGTAAGCGCACGGCGCAAAAGTTCTTCATCTTGGAAGATCAGAAGTTTGTGCATAAGCATTAATTAAGTCGGTTTGATTCCAATACGCTTGGTGTTAAGGATCGTTTGTGGAGATTTCACAGGTGTAGAGACGCGATTAATCGCGTCTCTACGGAGGTTGACGGTAGGTAAATTATCTTAACTTATATATATTTGGTTAAAGTCTCAGACCCAGTATTCTAGCTATACTTTCCAGTACATTCTTAAGGGTAAGTGTCGTCAAGATATTTTGAATCCTACATCTGAGACTACAGCCAACATTCTGTGTTTGTAAAAGGGGTGTAAGGGGGTAAGGGTATAGGGGTGTAGGGGAATCCCATCAATAAATTGAGGGGCTTGAAACTTCGACACCGTATTTCTCGCACCATTAAATTTTCATAAATCAAATAGGATTGCTATTTATCTATTATTTCGCAGTCCTTGCTCTCGCAAAAGTGTATCCGTCCACACTGCATCCTCTGCTTTTAACGATGGTACTACTTCTTGAGTGTAATCTATTGCTAAGTAATATCTTGCACGAGAGTACACTGCATTTAATAAAGCTTGCAAATTTAAAATTGGTTCTGTATCTCCTGACTGCAAAGGTAATGAAAAGTCAGGAATCTTTTCTCTGATACTAAAAGTATATAATTGGGCTTGGGGACGACGTTCGCTTCTACTAACCACTATGCGATAATCTGTTGTTGGAACTTCGCCTAAAATTTGCATTGGTTTGCCATTCCTAAGCAAATCAATTTCTACTAGATGGGTGAGACTCGCCAAGACTTGTCTTCGCTTGAGTTCATAAGCCTTTCGCCCTTCACCTGCTCGTTTATTTTTTGGAGACAAAATTTCAAGGGCTGTGATGACAAAACCCGTTCCCACTTCTCTGACTTCTAAGTAGTTTTCTGTGACATTTTCTGGCATGGGCATTGTCACAGTTATAGCTTCAGACGTTGAAACTTGAGTGGTAGTTGATGAATGTTGTTTGGTTGCTGACTGTTGAGAGAATACAGCAACATCAGGAATACCTACTAATACTGAATCTGAGTCATCGTTTAAATAGGTACGCTGCTCAATAGCTACTCTGTATTGAGGAGGAATATGGGGTTCTATGGCGTCTGCGATCGCAGTAATTAACCTATGGTGTACCTCAGGCCAAAATACAGAATTTTCTAGATAAGGATTCATCCCTGGAAATGGAGAATACATAACTTAATATTTCTATAAGGATAAATATTAACACAATTATCCAAAATTGGGTAGTGATGTATAGAGAGATTAGCCTAATTGTGATGGGTTCGTAGTAGCGCTTCAGCGCCGGTTAAATCGCGTTTTTTTGCGCCCGCGTGCAACTACAAACTAAGAAATTACAGACTACTAGTCGTCTATCAAGTCAATTTTGATGGGTTCGTAGTAGCGCTTCAGCACCGGTTAAATCGGAGTTAAACCGGCGCTGAAGCGCTACTACGAACTAAGTACCCATCAGGATTCTTTGCATAAAAAGCTGAATCAGGGGTGATAAGAAGTTAGATAGCTATACAAACCAGTGGTGACAATGCCAAGTCAACTTTTGATTGCGAAAGTTCCAAGGGATGTGCGGCAAATGTTTATAGTATGGGCAGGCAGAATATGAGTTTATCTGCTGAAAACCCGATAGACTCGAGCTGTGTAAGAGTTTGTACCTTTCAGTTATGCTCAGAACAGGCACAGTGGCTGAGGAGAAGGACTGCTGTGGATGAACAGCTTCAAAACCTCATTAAGGAGGTGTGTCAGTATGCTGACCAAACTCCAGAACGGCAGAAAGCTCTCAATCGGCTCCTTATAGCCATACAGCAACTACGAGGCATCTATAAATCTTCTCACCAAGACTATCCCCAAGCTTTGAATAAAACTTGGGAATGGGTCAGCCGCAAAATTTGTCAGTTTGAACCCCGCAGCCCTTCGCTGGAACAAAGCTTAGTTGTCTGGATTAATGGCTACCTCAAGTGGCGGATTCGAGATTTGGATGCTGAAGAAAATCAAAATGTTATCAGCCTAGACCAATCAATTATTAAGGATGATGTCTACGGAACAACTCTGCTTGACCTACTACCAGACCCTCAGTTCACATGTCTTTCTTTAGACTTGCTGGATATTAAAATTGCCCAAATTCAAGAAAAGAAGCACCAGCGTCTTGGTCAACGAGTGAGGCAACAGATTATACAAGATCAACAGGGGAAGCTAAAAGCTTGTCATCCGGGAAAATATCCACAATGCCACTGTCAGTTATTGGCACAGCGCTTACTTTTGCAACAGCCGCAGGAGAAAATCGCTGACATTGCCAGAGAGTTTAACATTTATAACCAAACCCTTCACTCACACTGGAAGAGAAAGTGCCTTCCTCTACTGCAAGATATTGCGAGAAATTGCGGATACGAATCATGACAAGCAGACAAATCCAATCTATCAGGGTTCCTCTCGGTAAAGATGCCCATCACTGGGCACAGCAATTTGCTGCCGAACAAGATACACCCCAAAAGAGCAAACGTGTTTATCTGAATACCCTAGCTGTGTACGCTGTGAACAGCTATCTTTCATGGCTAATGGTGGACACAGACCTTACTCAAGGCGACATCTGGCATCCTGGGTTAAGAGCGCTTTTCGATGTGGCTGACCTCGTTCTCTCAAATATTGGAAAACTTGAATGTCGTCCGGTGCTACCGGGTGAAGTCGCTTTTGATTTACCGATGGATGTGGCTGAAGACCTGATTGGTTATGTGGCAGTTCAGTTTAATCAGCAATTAGATTCTGTAGAGTTATTGGGCTTTGCTCCTGCTATGACTGATGATGAGCCACCAGATAAACTCCAACTGGCAGAACTGCAATCTTTAGAGACTCTCATCGATGCTATTCATAACTTTTCTCGTCAACTAGAGGAACCGCTTCTAGTCAACTTACGCCAATGGCTTGAGGGTGTTTTTAATGAAGATTGGCAACCTCCGAGATTGGTACTGACTCGTAACTTTAGATCCATAAGTGGCAGAACTAACTCTACTAGCCGATCAAAAGTGATTAATTTAGCAGAGCATCTGTTAGTACTGGTAGTGCAACTGACACCGACAGATGGGGACACAGTGGATATTCGCCTCAGGCTGTGTCCGGATATTGATACCATTTATCTCCCAGAAAATTTGCACCTGATTGTCTTTGATGAAGCTGAAATCCCCTGCATGGAAGCACAAGCCACAAATGCTGCTAACTGGATAGAACTGGAGTTTAGTTGCGAGCTTGGGGAAAAGTTTAGTGTCAAAGTGATATTAGGAAGGGTGAGTCTTATTCAAAAATTTACTTTTCTTTAAGCATCAAACCACAGGAGACGACAATGGCCATCGTCAAACTTAAACTCAGGCACACATCGGAAGAAGGATTCCTGGCTATTCTTACGGCAACCAATCGAGGATATGAAACAGAAGGTTTTCTACCACCACTCTCATCAGAATTAAAATCATCTTTCAACCAATGGCAATCAGCCTATCGTCAAATTGAGGATGTCCGCTCATGTATTGCTGCCGAACCAGGAGTACGCCTGACACCAAAGAGTGTGACGATTCAGTCTAACCAGGAACAAGCCGAGGCAGTGAAAACCCACCTTAATCAATGGCTCAACTCTGGAGATAATGGATGGCAGCCAATTCGGAATGAGTTGATTGCGATCGCCCAGCAATTGCATCAGCCAGATGATGAAATTCGTCTGATTCTGGATGCAAAAGATATCAGCTTGCGTCGTCTACCTTGGCAAGAGTGGGATCTTTTTGAGGAATACTATCCCCAAATGGAAATCGCCTTGAGTGTACCCAAAGGCACACAGCCTGGAAACTCAGTCCACATCCCCAGTAGTTCAACAGTCAGAATCTTAGTGGCTGTAGGTAGGAGTGACGATATTAATACTGAGGATGACCTGCGGGTCATTCAGCGCTTAAAAGAACTTGGGGCAGAGGTGGTGCCTTTGATGCAACCTGACCTGAAGAAATTGTGTGACGCCCTTTGGGATGAAAAGGGCTACCACATCTTTATCTTTACAGGACACAGCGGCAGTCGAGAGGATGGACAAATTGGCTGGCTTGAAGTAAATGACCGAGAAAGTTTAAGTATTGAACAGTTTAAGGATGCCTTAAAAGAAGCCATTCAGAAAGGATTGCAGTTAGCGATTTTCAATTCCTGCGATGGGCTAGGGTTAGCCCACCAACTCGCTCATCTGCATTTGCCACAGAGTATTGTTATGCGAGAACCCGTACCAGATCAGGTGGCTGTGGAGTTTTTAAAGCACTTTTTCCAAGAGTTTACTGGCAATAAATCTCTGTTTGCTTCCGTACAGAAAGCCCGCAAACGTCTGGAACATTTTCAGTCTCGCTATCCTGGTGCAATATGGTTACCTACCATTTGTATTGGTCCCAATGTGGAACCGTTGACCTGGCAAGGACTTTGTAGGAAATCTTCTAAAAAACCGACAAACAAAAAGGCGTTAATGACTGGCTTGTTGTTGGGTTTATTTGTCGCTGGTTGTTGTGTGGTAATTTTACATGCTATCTCCACAAAGCTATCCCAGACCTCAACATTACCACAACCAGTATTAGTGCAACAACAAGACTTCAGTACCGTCCAGGTTCCTGCTGGAACTTTTTCATACGGCGGGAGTACAACTTGGGAACCAATTCGTAGTTTGGTAGAACCAAAAATTAAACAGAAATTTCCCCAATTTCATTTTATCAACACTCCACATGCAACCCAAGCACGAGGTTCAGGAACGGGAATTGAAATGTTGTTAGACGATCAACTTTCGTTTTCCCTGTCTTCACGACCTCTCAAGGATATGGAATACAAAACAGCAGTTAATAGGGGATTTCATCTGCAAGAGGTTCCTGTAGCTATTGATGACATTGCGATAGCAGTTAACCCAAATCTCAACATCCCTGGTTTAACCATTGCCCAGTTGAAAGATATTTACACTGGCAAAATTACTAACTGGAAGGAGTTAGGAGGTCCCGATGTATCAATTATACCCTATTCCCGTCATCCCGAAGTGGGAGGCACTGTCGATTTTTTTAACCAAAATATTTTACAAGGTGAAGAGTTTGCCAATGTGCAATTTATCAAGACTACCACTGAAGCCTTAAGAGAAGTAGCAAATAATCCTGGTGGTATTTACTACGCCTCTGCCCCTGAAGTCGTCGGACAATGTACTGTCAAACCCTTACCTATCGGTCATACATCTGATCAACTGGTTCCGCCCTATCAGCAGCCTTTCATTCCTCTTCGGGAGTGTCCGCAACGGCGTAACCTACTAAATACAGATGCTTTTAAAAATGGTCAATACCCAATTACCAGGCGATTATTTGTGATTGTTAAACAAAATGGTCAAAGCGATCAAAAAGCAGGAGTTGCCTACGCTAACTTATTGTTAACAGATGAAGCACAAAAGTTAATTCAGAAAGCCGGGTTTATTCCCATACGCTCATTCTAGAGCAAAAACTTACACCATCATCTTTTTTATAGCGTTTTTCATCTCTTGTGAAGTACAGATTTATCTGCGTTTATCTGCGCGGCAGTTCCTCATGGGGGTAACGAACATGACCCTTCTCCCAAGGGGAGAAGATCGCCAGTCGCCTGGGCGTGGGAAACCCCGTTCGCCCCCGAAGTTTGGATCGCTGTCTTGACAGCGATCCAACTTCTCTGTTGGCGTCTCCCCTTGGGATTCGTTTGGATCGTCGGTGTGCCGAACGTAGTTCTGATGGTCGGAAGCCTCCGCTCACACTTCTCTGTGCTCCAACTTCTCTGTTGGCGTCTCCCCTTGGGATTCGTTTGCTGCTGTCGGGAAACCCTCCAAGCAACTTCTGTTGGCCGGAGAGCGCGCTTTCTCACCGGACTGCCTTGTTTATCTGCGGTTTCTTAACTCTTCGATGTACCTCACTCTCATTGAAAACCGCTATATTCTTTAATTCAAGAGATCACTACCAGCGTCTAAAAGTATACTGACTGTGCAATAATAGGGTAACAAGGTATAGTTGGAGGACTAGCTATGACGTTGAAAGAATTAAAAAAAGGGAAAAATTCTTTAGCACCATTTTTGAAGCACATGGGGCAAACAGCAGAAGAACAATTGCAAAAGAATCAATCTGCGATGAACCTTTTAAAAGAGTGGATAGAAGAAGAAGTTTCGCAAGAGGAGTTCAAAAACAGAGAAATATTTTTTGACTCATTCAAAGAAATTATTGATAGTGAAAGACTTCCTGATCATAAGCTTTATTCCAAGGAATGATTGTTTTCTTAGATGCAGGAATACTTGGTTTAGTCTCATCTTCAAGTAAGTTAGGACGGGAACACTGTACAAATTAAACATTATGTGTATCAACGGATAATGGTCGTTTCAGACTTGTAGGGGCGCGGCGGCCTTGCGCCCTATAAGTCAGCCCTTTCAAGGTGCAAGTCGAAAAACTTAGATTTTCTTCGTGTCCTTCGCGTCTTCTCCCCTTGGGAGAAGGCGCGAAGAACACGAAGAAGAAATGTCGAAAATTGGACGTAATTTTCCCAATTTTTTACCCGCCTTGAAAGGGCTGGTTCTATAAGTATATCGGCACAGAAAAACAGAACTATATGAATTTATATAAAGGCTCGTAGTTGCGCAAAGAGCGCCCTAGATATGAGCGCTCTTTGCGCAACTACAAACTTTATTTATTTGTGCCGACCTACTTAACACAGGCCCTGCTAATTTCAGTCGTGGTTGAAATCTCCCTCTGAAAAATAATTACGAATTACGAATTACGAATTACGAATTATTCGGTCAGGTTTTGCTATGCTAAAATCCTGGACTAGGAATAATGTATAATATGCCTGCGCCTACTATCTCTCGTCTCAGTACTGCTTTTCCCCTGACTGCGGTAGTTGGTCAAGAAGCGATTAAGTTAGCCTTACTACTAGCAGCGGTAGATCCGGGGTTAGGGGGAGTGGCGATCGCAGGTCGTCGCGGCACGGCAAAATCTGTCATGGCTCGTGCCATCCATGCCCTTCTCCCACCAATTGAAGTTGTTAAAGGTTCCATCAGCAACTGCGACCCCAACCACCCAGAAGAATGGGATGATAAACTTTTAGCCCTTTTGGAGCAAGATGCCCACCCCACTATCGAAACACAAATTATTCCCACACCCTTTGTACAAATTCCTTTGGGAGTGACCGAAGACCGACTCATAGGTTCTGTGGATGTGGAACAGTCAGTAAGACAGGGGCAAACTGTTTTTCAGCCTGGGTTGCTCGCCCAAGCAAACCGAGGTGTTCTTTATGTGGATGAAATTAATTTATTAGAAGACCAAATATCTAACCAGCTTTTAGCAGTACTATCTGACGGACGCAACCAGATTGAACGAGAGGGCATGAGTTTTCAGCATCAGAGCAAACCGCTGTTTATTGCTACCTATAACCCAGAAGAAGGGGGATTGCGAGAGCATTTTCTAGACAGAATTGCCATCTCCCTTTCTGCTGATGGTGTCCTTGGTTTAGATCAAAGGGTCGAAGCAGTAGAACATGCGATCGCCCATTCCCTTTCTCCCCAGGAATTTCTCCAGCAGTACAGCGAAGACATAGATGCCCTTAAAACCCAAATCATCCTAGCACGGGAATGGCTCAAAGAGGTTCACATCACCCACGAACAAATTGCCTACCTTGTGGACGAGTCAATTCGTGGTGGCGTGCAGGGACATCGCGCCGAATTATTTGCCACGCGGGTTGCCAAAGCTGCTGCTGCTTTGGAGGGGCGGACACAAGTCAATGCTGAAGATTTACGGCACGCAGTGGAATTAGTCATTGTGCCACGGGCAACTGTTGTGCAAACCCCACCACAAGAACCACCCCCACCACCACCACCACCACCACCCCAGAATCAAGAGGAACCAGAAGACGAATCGGATCAAGAACAACAGGATGAGGAAGAAAAGCCAGAACAACCAGAACAAGAACCTCCCAGTATTCCAGAAGAATTTATCTTTGATCCTGAGGGGGTAATTCTTGATCCTAGTGTGCTTTACTTTGCTCAGATGGCACAGCGGCAAGGAAAATCTGGCAGTCGCAGCTTAATCTTTTCCGAAGACCGGGGACGCTACGTTAAACCCATGTTACCCAAAGGGAAAGTGCGACGCATTGCTGTAGATGCTACCCTCAGATCGGCTGCGCCGTATCAAAAAGCACGAAGGGAGAGGTATGAAAGTAGGGGACAAGGGGGACAAGGGGGACAAGGGGGACAAGGGGGACAAGGGGGACAAGGGGGACAAGGAAGCTATTCTTCTCCTTCCTCTCCCTACTCCCTACTCCCCACTCCCTACTCCCCACTCCCCATTCCCTACTCCCCTCCACAAAAGCGGGTGTTTGTAGAGCAAAGTGATATCCGCGCTAAGCGATTGGTTCGCAAAGCAGGGGCTTTGGTAGTATTTGTAGTAGATGCTTCTGGCTCGATGGCGCTGAATCGGATGCAGTCGGCTAAGGGTGCCGTAATGCAGTTTTTGACAGAAGCTTATCAAAACCGCGACCAAGTGGCTTTGATTCCCTTTCGGGGGGAACAAGCAGAGGTGTTATTGCCCCCAACCCGTTCCATCGCTTTAGCGCGTAAGCGCTTGGAAACACTGCCCTGTGGCGGTGGTTCGCCCCTAGCCCATGGTTTAACCCAAGCTGTACGTGTGGGGTTGAATGCTGTTAGGAGTGGAGATATTGGGCAAGTGGTGATTGTAGCAATAACTGATGGACGGGGTAATATTCCTTTGGCACGTTCTTTGGGTGAACCGCTAGAACCAGACCAAAAGCCGGATATCAAAGCGGAATTGTTAGAAATTGCCGCCAGAATACGTGCTTTAGGGATGCAATTGTTGGTGATTGATACTGAAAGTAAATTTGTTTCCACTGGGTTTGCTAAGGAGTTAGCAAAGACTTCTGGAGGCAAGTATTACCATTTGCCAAAAGCAACTGATAAAGCCATTGCTGCCATGACTAAAGGGGCGATCGCTGATTTAAAGTGAGGAGTTTTAACTCCTAAGAAAGGGGTGTAGGGGTGTGAGGGTGTAGGGGTGTAGGGGGAAGAGGGGAAGAGGGGGAATGGTGGTGTTTCTTCCATTCATAACGGGCGGCGTCAGCCGCCCGTGGGGTGTTCCCCACTCCCCACTCCCCACTCCCCACTCCCCACTCCCCACTCTCACGTTGCTACCGCCTGTGGTCTGAGGACACACATAAGGTCATTTACTCCTTTTTGCAAATACCGGGTTACGGTCATGGGGCTGGTGCCAATTTTTTTGGCAGCATCTTTGCGAGAAAGTTCCTTCAAGAAGACCATTTCAACTGCCATACGGGGTTTTTCTTCTAACATATTTATTGCCCCTTGAAGTTGTTGGCGTTCTTCTTCTTGTTGCTGGAAAGCAACTGAACGGGGACAAGGAAGCGCTTCACCTAAGGTTATTTGGCAATCAACGTAGTGAACTACAGTAGCATCTAAACTCAAAGGCATACGGTTTTGAGCAGCTAACTTGGTTTCTTGCCATTCTTGTAAAGATACTTGAAGAATTTTGGCAATTTCCGCATCCTTAGGAGGGCGACCCAAAGCAAGTGCCAATTCTTTGCGAACTTTTTGACCCTCGTTATAAAGTTCTTGCCAACGACGGGGAATTTTTAATAGAGTACTGCGATCGCGCAGAAAGTGTAGCATTTCACCCCGAATGTAAGGTACAGCAAAGGAACTAAAAGCATATCCTTGGCTTGGGTCGAAACGTTCTATTGCCCTGATTAGGCCAAAATAACCAATTTGCTCCAAATCCTCATAAGGTTCATTACATTGATGGCTAAATTTATGAGCCATCTTCCGGACTAAGCCAGTGTGTAACTGGACAAGTTGATTACGCAGTTTAATAGAGGGATTCTGGTGGTACAAGTGCAATAATTCCATACCATCATACCGCACAGAGGACTGATTTGATGTCATAAAAAATCCTTTGTGGCAACTGGTTTTTAGAAAAACTTTGAGTTGCGTGAACCTTCATTCAATCTGCAATTATTTTCCTTAAGTACAGCTTATGACACCATCGTTGTTCTACTGAATTTACAGGGAAGCTCCACTTTCGCTCTCAGCATTTTTACGGAGATTTATAGGTAATTTTGGTCTAAGTTAACCCGATTGAATTTAGAATAGCGTTAACTCTTGTGAACTGCCACATGGCGACTAGACAAGGATTTAAGTCACAATGGGAGTAAACAAGAACGTTTAGCTAAAAAGAAATATGAGTAGCACGAGCAACTTCCGTAACGCGATTCGTGAGGCTCGAACTCACGCCCTCGTAGGCCCCAACGTGATTGCCAATGCCCTGCCCTACGTTGGTGGTGGTCTGATGTTAACCGCAGTGGGCATCTATGGTGGACTTAGCATCATCCGCGCTAATCCCCAACTGTTCTTTCCCACCTTCATTGGTGCGGTCATCCTGGAGTTGGTTCTGTTCTTCGTTGCCCAAAATGTTGCCCAAAAGGGTAATAAAAAGGTGGCACTACCCCTACTGGCAACCTACAGCCTCTTATCTGGATATACCCTCAGTGGTTTGGTATATGTGGCACTAAGAACTCCCAATGTAGGTATACCAGGCATTGGCTTTGCCGCTTTAGGTTGTGGTGTCACCTTTATTGCAGCCCGTCAAATTGGCTCAAATCTCTCTGATCAAGATGGCATGGCGTTGACAAAAACGGTTAGTCTGGGCGTTATTGCCTTGGTGGTTGTCTGCCTCATCCAGTTTGTATTTGCCTTGTTTGGTGTTTACACGCCTACGTGGTTGGAAATTGCCGTCTCAGGCTTGGGCGTGTTTCTGTTTGCTGGGGTATCGGTAGTTGATTTCTACATCCTGCCGCGCACCTACCGTGATGACCAGTACTTACCAGCTGCTTTGTCGATGTACTTGACCTACATCAACCTGTTCATATTTATTTTGCGCTTGCTAATTGCCATCAACAGCCGCGATTAAGAAAGTGTCAACTACCTACACTGCCCTTCGGGTCAGTGTAGGCTTACGAAAAACCTAGTTTAGGCTAGGCTTACGGTACGTAAGGTAACAGTTGGTTAGCACATCGAGATGCTGTAAGGCGACACGTACAAACATTTCCCTCATTTGTACCTCTGTCTGGCTCAGTCGTGAATGAGAGATACGCTTACAGCATTGTGCTAAGGGACTGGCGACCACGCCTAAAAACATTTATTGGATTATCTCCATGAATAAAACCAATCAAGCAACACGAGTACCAGTAATAGATCCAAACGGAAAACCTTTAATGCCTACCACACCTGCTAGAGCAAGAAGGTGGATCGAGGCTCTTAAGGCTAAGGGCAAGCGAAATAAGTTGGGTGTGTTCTATGTTCAACTGGCTCACTTGCCATCAGGCTATGAAACACAGCCAATAGTAGCAGGAACCGACAGAGGTAAATGTTTTACTGGGATTGCATTTCAAACCAAGCTTGCAACCATTGCATTGTTCCATGCCTGCTTGCCTGGGTTCTATAAATCCAAAAATATTGGCAAGAAAAATCAAACCCTAGACCGTCAATCCGTGACTGGGAAGATGGCGAAAAAAGCCGAATTAAGGAGAACTCGTAGGGGTCAAAGAATTGACCGCTCAAAGCCTTTTCAAATACGTAACCATAGAGAGAAGCGGTTCGACAACCGACGTAAAAAGAAGCTGACACCAAGTGTCCTTTCTAACAGACAGATGGAGCTAAGAGTCCTGAATGAGATGGCTTTAATCCTGCCAATTTCCGAAATCAGGGACGAGGCATGTGGCGGCAACACCAAGAAAAACGGGAAAGGGATTTCACCTGTAACTGTTGGTCAAGAATGGTTTAGAGCGGAAGTATCCAAGATTGCACCTGTTGTAGAAGTTGATTCGTTCGATACAGGTAAGTACCGTGACCGTTTAGGGCTTGTCAAGGACAAAAACAATAAATCAAAACAGATTCCTGAAACCCATGCTAACGATGCAATCGCACTGGCTGCTAGTCATTTTATTCAATATCAATCATTCAATACTGCTAACACTCACGGACACGATTGGGTAGGGGAATGCATGGTCACACCCGCACCGTTTATTGTGCTAACTCGTCCTAAATTATTTCGACGGAAGTTGTACCAAGAGAATTATTCCAAGGGTGGAATTCTCAAGCGTCTTGGTGGAACAATCACACCCTTTGGTTTTCGATCCGGTGATTATGTATTCGTGTCTTACAAGGGTGACATGGTACGTGGCTGGATTGGGGGCTTTACCGACACCGCCAAAACTAAAAACGTTTCAATCTATGACCACGATTGGTCAAGGGTTGGGCAGTTCAATCCTAAAAATGTCCGCTTACTTCAAAGGAGTTCTAGGTTATGTGTTTCCCGACAAGAGGCGCGGGAATCATGCTGCTGTCCCCCTAAGAGCTTCGGCAAAGCCTAGGCGTGACGGTAAAGGACGCGGCATGATTCCCGCGCCATTACGGACGCCGCTGATTCTGAGTACAGAATTCAGCGGGGGACTCCTGGCTGGTTTAGTTGACACTTGTTTGTATTATTACATCACAAGCCGTGGTTTTTTATGGTTTTTGACAACAGAGCAAAAGTACCCCCTGCCTCATTAGCTCTATCGGAACGGTATTGGCATGTATTCCATGAAAAATGGATAAAATTAAATAAAATAGTAGAGCAAGCGCTTATAATAGCAAGCACTATGGACGTATTAGAACTTAAACGCGAAATCGAAACGTTGTCTGGTCGCCTGGGTAAAACCCAGGACTATCTTTGACATCCCTGCACTTAGCGCAAAAATTCAAGACCTGGAACAAATAGCAGCCCAGCCAGAATTCTGGGATGACCAAATAAAAGCCCAAGGGACGCTGCAAGAACTCAACGACCTCAAAGCGCACCTCCAACAGTATCACCAGTGGCAAACCAGTCTGGAAGACTCCAAGGCAGTATTAGAACTCTTGGAGTTAGAAACCGATCAGGGTCTCCTACAAGAAGCGGAATCTACTATTACCAAGCTCAATCACGAACTCGGCCAGTGGGAGTTACAACAGTTACTTTCCGGTCCCTACGATGAAGAAGGCGCGGTGTTGACGATTAACGCAGGTGCTGGTGGCACAGATGCCCAAGACTGGGCGGAAATGCTGGTGCGGATGTATACCCGTTGGGGAGAAGACCACGGCTATAAGGTGCATTCAATTGAACTGTCCGAGGGTGATGAAGCAGGAATTAAATCGGCAACCCTGGAAATTACAGGTCGCTATGCCTATGGCTACTTGCGCCCTGAAACAGGTACTCATCGCTTAGTTCGGATTTCACCTTTTAACGCTAATGGTAAGCGGCAAACTAGTTTCGCCGGGGTGGAAGTAATGCCCTTACTAGACCACACTGTGCATCTGGAAATTCCCGACAAGGACTTGGAAATTACTACCACTAGGGCTGGTGGTAAGGGTGGGCAAAATGTCAACAAAGTAGAAACAGCGGTGCGGGTTGTGCACCTTCCCACGGGGATCGCTGTGCGATGTACGGAAGAACGCAGTCAACTACAAAATAAAGAGAAAGCCCTCGCTCGCCTCAAGGCAAAGCTGCTGGTGGTTGCTCAACAGCAACGTGCTTCCGAAATTGCTGAAATTCGGGGTGATATGGTGGAAGCTTCTTGGGGAAACCAAATCCGTAACTATGTTTTTCATCCTTACCAAATGGTAAAGGATTTGCGTACTAATGTAGAGACGACTGCGATCGCTGATGTGATGAACGGCGACCTCGACACGTTTATCCAAGCCTATCTACGGCAAGAAAACCAAATTTTAGAAAGCACCCCAGGGTAAGGGAGGGGGGAGTGGGGAATGGGGAGTGGGGAGTGGGGGAAGAGGGGGAAGAGGGGGAATGGGGGTGTTTGTTTCATTCATAGGGGGTGGCGTCAGCCGCCATTGTGGGGTGATCCTAACTAATTTTGGTGAATGGTTTGCGCAACAAACTGTTACAGTATTAAGGGAGTTTGTTATTCAATCATCCTCAGCAACCCCGCTCTGAACAGACTTGGCTCTCGAACTAAGCTCGGAGTTCTAGTCATTCAGAACTATGCTGACCCGCTGACTTGGGAAGTGGAGTTTTAACTCCGAATTACTCCCAAAAATCTCTCTACTCATATCATGTCCGTTTAATTGCTTATGAGAAAAAATCCCCGCGTCCCGGCGTCCCCGCGTCCCTGCGTCAGTCTTAATTATAAGTTTTCAACCGTAAATGTTATCACACGGGGTTTCACGCTTACCGAGATTTTTAGATGAGCAGATCTCCTTCCACGGAACCTAAACCTAGCTACGTCAAGCTTGCCATGCGAAATATGGTGCAAAAGGGTGGCACCTCGCTGAAGCATTTTGCGTTGACGATTTTAGGGCTTTTAGCTGTCCTTGTAGGTCTTGCCTACTTAACACACTAGTCATTGGTCATCGGTCATTGGTCATTAGTATTCAACAAATGACAATTGACTGATGACATATGGCAAAATTGGAGCATACTTTGTGAAAAAAAGTGCAAGTTGAACTGTATTTACAGAATTTTTGTGATGAGCCTTCCCAAACAGAAGCTGTAAATTCTGGTGATACTGATCCCCAAATTACTGCCGAGACTTGGGATAACTGGTTTAAATGTTGGCTGGAAATACTGCACCCTAATCTTCCGAAAGCACCAATTTATGAATTAGGGCTACGTTTAACAGACGATAATGACATTCAGGCGCTGAATGCCCAGTATCGTCACCAGAATCAGCCGACAGACGTTTTAGCTTTTGCTGCATTAGAGGTAGATTGTCCTCAGCCTGCTGAAATGCTTGCCTGTGAATCTTTATATCTTGGTGATATAGTGATTTCTATCGATAGAGCTAAACAGCAAGCTCAACAGCAAGAACACCCCTTGCCCACTGAGTTAGCCTGGTTAGCATCTCATGGGTTATTGCATTTACTGGGCTGGGATCATCCAGATGAAGAAAGCTTGAGCCGAATGCTAAAACAGCAAGTAATCTTATTGAAAACAATAGGTATGGCTATTGACATAGAATAGTCATCCCCAGCCTAAATGTTAAGTTTTATTTCTTAATGCCTTTTTATCATCTCAATTAAGAAAATTGCCTAAAATCGGCCAAAGCTATTACTTCACCTCTTTGCTGCGATACTTTTATGCCTATGTCCCAACAAGTTTCATCGCCACCAACACCCAACCACTTAGAAGCAGTCGTCACTAAGCAGAGGGAACTCTCTTGGCAAGTTGCCTCTAATTTATGTACTAGTTTTAAGTATGCCTGGGCAGGAATTAACTACGCTTTTCAAACTCAACGCAATTTTCGCATCCACTTATGTGTATGCGCAATAGCTATCGCCTTAAGCGTTTTTTTACATTTAAAAGCAGTGGAAACAGCAGTAATTGGATTAACTAGTGGTTTGGTATTGACTTTGGAGTTACTAAATACAGCCATTGAGTCGGTGGTTGACTTAACAGTGAAGCAAACTTACCATGAATTGGCAAAAATTGCCAAAGATTGTGCGGCAGGTGCTGTGCTAGTCTCTGCTTTTGTGGCGGTGCTGGTAGCTGCTATACTCTTACTACCTCCAATGTTCTCCTTAATGCTGTCAAACGCTTGGCGCTGGGTGTAGGGAGATAGGGAAATCCCTACACCCAATCTTTCAGTCAACTTTTTAAGTAATACCCTGATCTAGATCAAAATGATGTTGACAGCTATTAAAATCTGGTGACAATCAAACAACAAAGAATGATTTCACACACCAGGAGTTATCAGCTGTGATTATAGTCATAGATAATTACGATAGTTTTACGTATAATTTGGTACAGTATCTGGGAGAACTGGCGGCAGATTTCCCGGTAGCATCGGATATTCAGGTTTTTCGCAATGATAAAATTACCTTAGATGAGATTGTTGCCCTAAAGCCTGATTGCATTGTGATTTCTCCTGGACCTGGGCGTCCTGAAGATGCTGGAATTTCCCTAGATTTGGTGAAAAACCTCGGACCTAGCTTGCCGATTTTAGGGGTTTGTTTGGGCCATCAAACCATTGGTCAAGTGTTCGGTGGTAAAATTGTTTCTGCGCCAGAGTTAATGCATGGCAAAACTTCTCAGGTTGAGCACACTGGAGTAGGTGTTTTCCAAGGATTAGAGAATCCCATGACCGCAACCCGGTATCATAGTTTGGTAATAGACCGCGAGACTTGCCCATCCGTTTTGGAAATCACTGCTTGGGTTGAAGATGGCACAATTATGGGAGTGCGGCACCGGAACTATCCTCATATTGAGGGCGTCCAGTTTCACCCTGAGAGTGTCCTGACAAATTCTGGAAAGCAATTACTGCGAAACTATCTGGCACAGTTACAGTCAAGAGCGAGTTATTGATGAAACGACGACAGTTGATGGGCTATGCTGGGGCAGGGTTAGCAACAGCTTTGGTGACTAGCTTGGGATCTGAATTTCAGGCTACTGCCCAATCTAGCAGTTCATTATCAATCCAGTGGTTGGGTCATAGTTGCTTTCTGTTTGCTGGTGGCGGTACAAAAATTCTCGTAAATCCCTTTCGTCCGGTTGGTTGTACTGCTGGTTATCGTCCACCAAAAGTCCCAGCAGATCTAGTGCTGGTCAGCAGTCAATTGCTGGATGAAGGTGTGGTGGAAGACCTCCCTGGAAATCCCAAGTTAATTTACGAAACAGGGGCTTACGAGTTCAAAGGCATCAAGTTGCAGGGAATTACCATAGAACATGATCGTAAAGGTGGCAAGCAGTTTGGCACAAATACTGCTTGGCAATGGAAGCAAGGAGGAATTAGTATCCTCCATTTAGGAGGCGCGGCTACACCCATTTCCATTGAGCAAAAAATCCTTATGGGGCGTCCTGATGTGGCGTTAGTTCCCGTGGGTGGTGGTCCAAAAGCCTATAATGCCGAAGAAGCTAAGCAGGCGATTCAAGTTCTCAATCCCAAGCTACTGATTCCTACTATGTACCGTACACAAGCCGCTGATGCTGCTAACTGCAATATTTCCCCACTCGATAACTTTCTCACACTCATGCAGGGGATGACTGTAAGTCGTAGCAATAGTGACACTCTTACCGTTAGTTCTGCTAATTTACCAAGTAATGGTGTGATTCAGGTTTTGAGTTACAAGTTTTAACAATTTTCTGTAGGGTAGGCAATATGCCTGCCTTTTACAGCAATTTTCACCTTTATTAGACCACAGTAAACGGTCTGGTTCGTTTATGTGAAGCCTGCTGTAATACCAATTCGTAATTCGTAATTAATGAATTCAGGTTTCATTACTTGTTTTCGGGTCTGAATCTGTTGCTAGATTTTAGAGAATTGGTATAAGTTAGAACTTACGCACTTTACAAATTGACCATTATGTGAATATCAAACTTATTAAAATGATTTCCTTGCACTGCCTCGTTCTTGGGCTGCTGCCACAGAATGCATTTACAAGGAGGCTCCGCCTCACAAGAGGGCATTACAAGGCAGAGCCTTGTAACGAGGCTGACGAGGCTGATACACAATTGTGTTTTTCTGTCAATGCGTAAGTCCTATAAGTTTCGCGATTCCGCAAAGAAATTGGATATTATACAACACTATTCGGTCATTATATTCGTAAAGATTGGTAAAAAGTTCGCTGTCCTTCACTCTCTTTTTGCACAGCTAAGAATTGGTCCACAGGACGCAACCTTTTTACGAAGCATCACCTACACCCGGCAACTGGCAAGGGCGCATTACTCTGCGGGTTTTTGATAGACAGCTTTGCCGAAAGGTTCTACAATCAGAGTTATTGCGGTAAATTTACTTATTGCTGAATATTCTTATTCATAGTAAAGATTTTATTGTGATTCCCCAACAGTGAGCAATCACTCTATTACAATCAGAAAGTCTTTAGTAGAGGACAACAAACACATGGATGTCAAGCTGATTTTGGCGGTGTTAACGGTTATATTTACTATTTCGTGCTTGTTCTTTGGTACGAAAAATGGATTCTATGATACAGACAACTATCATGGCAATGGCTCTGCACATTGAGCGAAAAAAGGCAAAATGCTCGGTTCCTAGTCTCTAATGTGAAAAATTCTCATTAACCACGTTTTTCACTGTTTGCGGGTTCGGTAGAGGCTCCGTACTGGGGTGAATCAATCAACACTTTGACGGGAGTCGAACTACCAGCAGGGGAAAGTTCCCTTTCTTCGATTTCCATAGAGTTGACTTGTGTGTACACGTAGGAATTAGTGGTTTTTGGGAAATTTCCATTCTGAAGGAGGTTGTAGGGGAAAAGAGCATGAGCGATCGCCTATCGGCATCTTCCGGCATTGATGCAGGGGAGGCAACTAGTGAATTAGAATGTTTGCCCTACGGAGTTCACCACGATCAGGAGGGCGTCTGTTTATTGGTACGGATGGGACCATACCGCATCCTGCTTGACTGTGGTTTGGGAGATATTTCACCACTTGCTTCGGAGTTGACAAAACCAGCAAATCGAGGTAACTCGCCCCAATCAGTGGATTTGGTTCTCATTAGTCACGCCCACCCCGATCACGCTAGAGGTTTGCTAGCGCTGCACCAGGCTTTTCCACTTTTACCAATCTACGCCAGTGAGGTGACAAGCAAGTTACTGCCGTTAAATTGGTTAGACCGACAAGATCCGGCTGAGATCCCGCAATTTTGTCAAGCCTTACCGTTGCGATCGCCTGTAGAGTTGAAAGATGGTCTGGTAGTACAACTAATTCCCGCTGGGCATTTACCAGGTGCTGTGGCAATTTTGCTTACCTACAACACCCCGCAGCGTTCTTACAAACTCCTCTATACAGGAGATTTTTTCTTGTCGAACTCGCGGCTGGTGGAAGGTTTGCGTCTGGATGAATTGCGAGGATTAGAGTTAGATGTACTGATTATTGAAGGCACTTATGGCACATCCCGTCATCCCCACCGCCGCAACCAAGAAAATCAACTAGCTGAAAGAATTAATCGGGCCATCGCCGAACATTCCTCCGTACTCATGCTCGCACCTGCTTTAGGGCTAGGTCAAGAACTGCTGATGCTTTTACGCAGTCACCACCACTTTACAGGACGGGATTTAGATATCTGGGTTAGTGGGGAAGTCGCCACCGGGTGCGATGCTTATCTAGAATTGCTACCTCACTTTCCGCCATCAGTGCAGAACTTCGCCCGCCATCAACCACTATTTTGGGATGAACGTATCCGTCCCCGCGTGCGTCGTTTGCAGCCAGAACAGCGTCCTACTGTTGGCAATCCATGTATTGTTCTCACCGACTTTACATCTGATGTGAGTGCATACTATCAATCCAGCAACGGTCCTTGGCTCACACTCTTACCGGAAAAAACAAGTATAAAAATTAACAAGCAATACTCAGCACTGACTACCGTAGAAACCTATTTCCTTGCCCAGCATAGCGACGGTCCGGGAACCACTCAGATTATTCATAATTTACGCCCTAAACACGTGGTTTTTGTCCACGGTTCCCCAACGTACTTAGCAGACCTCACTAGTTTGGAGGAGTTACAAAACCGCTACCACGTCCATTCTCCAGCAGCAGGCACATTAGTAGAACTACCGATTGGTGAAACATTTTTGCAACCGGCAGCCCCAGAGACTAATTATGAAGGTGAGCTGACCGAGTTGGGAACAGTCGTAACCATTACCCTTCCCGATGCAATTACCGCCGACCCCCGTTGGCGGCAGTTTGCTGATACGGGTTTAATCGGTGCTCGCTGGCAAGGAGAAGAACTTGTATTGCGGGGGTTATCCCAACGAGAACTACTCAACCAAAATGGCGATCGCTATCTTTGGAGTAGTGCAGACTGCTGCGGCACGTGCCTACACCAAAGGGGACAGCGGTGTTGGAACCCCGCGTCCCCTTTGTATAACTTCAAGGTAACTCTTGAAGGCTACTGTCCCGCTTTTGAACGTAACAGTGAGCAATAGTTCATTGTTGATGGACAATCAACAATCAACTTATTCGGGATTTGAGTCTGTGTAACGATTGCGGATGCGTTCAGCTTCTGGACAGTCTTCTGTCAGCAGAGGCTCTACATTGCCGCGTGGCACTGAAGCTAATTTTTGCGTTACAGCACCAATGCTTTCGAGGCGAACCATTTCCTCCCAAGAACATGTTTCGTCTTCTTCTTCTGTTTCATAACGTAGAGTGACTAAATCTCCCTCTATATCGATGATGCGGGCGCGTTCAATCCAGCGTTGCTGGTCCCGCAAGAACACGCATACCTCCCGTCCATCGCAACAGAGTTGATAAATCTTGCGGTGTAGCATTTACTGCTTCTGCCTTTCGTAAACGTCTTTAAATCTGTCAACATCTGGGTTTTCTCCCAGCAGATGGCACTTGATTCCGGTTCGTAAAACGTACCTGATAAAAGTGCCTTTCCTGACCACTCGATGCACTCAAATTCACTCATTCAAAAGCCTCAAGCTAACAAAAAGAAAAATGGTATAATCCCCCAAGTTTGTTTTCGGGGTTCTTAATTTTGAATGAGTGACTTTTGGCTTTTGACTTCCCCACAGGGGCTGACCCCTGCCAAAGACTTGTTTGTATTTATCAGTATGTCTACTTCAGAGAAGTAACATCATTGGGGATTTTTCCTGAGGACTTAACAGTTGCTGGTAAGCCCTGAGATTCATTATGTAAAAAAAAATACTCCAAAATAAGGTGATTTGCGGTTGCTTTAGTTGCCTACTTGTAGTCATTGGCATTGCTGGCAAGTATAGGACTCGGCTTTACTTTTACCCCTATGTACCTGATCTTAGCTTATCTCAGGCGCACCTTCATGGTTTTCCACAACAACACCTCAATAGTTTTTAGTTTATTGTGTTTGCTTGATTTGACACGTACCGCTCCACCTAAAGTGCAGCCCTAGGATCAAGCCTTTTGGGAGTGTCAGTTTCTTTTTTTATATAGAGGAAATTCCATGACTAGATTTGAGGATGCTTCTCGTTTAATTGCTCCAGTGCGAACTGCATCATATAAACTTGCCAGCGCAGCTAAATCGTCTGACTGATAGCTCTTTGTCGCCAGTACTTGATGGAGAAGACCTTCAGATTCAACACTAAGACATCCTGTAGTAAAAGCAGATTCAACGAGTGCGCGAATCATGTGAATTAAAGCATAGTAGGCGATTTCTTACATCCACTTTGATATATTTTTATCTCCTGAGAATTGATGTAGATCTACAAGTAGTTGTGATCAGAGTTGGAGGTACTGTGTGATTGAAATCACCTTTATTCACTTTATCGTCATTCCATTCGTATTCCTTACCATTCCTTAGCTCTGAATATACGCTACAAAATTTATCCCGAATTACATAAAAAAATATGTTACTATTTATATAGCAATATCAGTGTTCTGTCAACCGAGAAATGACAGGTTGGGATTGACACAGGGACACGGAGACGCGGTGACGCGGAGATTTCTATCTTACGGACATCCCCTTGGCGACCTGTCATATCATGTCCGGTTGAATACTTATCATGATTGACTGACGCGGGGAGATTTTTATGATCAGCCTTTTGAATGAGTGACTTTTGACCAAGAACGGGGTGTGGGGTGTGCGGGCGTGGGGTGTAGGGTTCGATAAAACAACCACACCCCAAACGGGTACAAGCCGAACGTAGTTTGGATCGCTGTCAAGACCATACTCCAACTTCTCTCCACATTCAAGTATGAAATCAAAGGAAAATGTATTTCAACGAGTAGGCGCAAGCGTCGAAGGCGTCCGAAAATTTTGCCCCTGATTTTAATTATGCGGTTCCCTACACCCTACACCCTACCCCCTACACCCTTTTCATGAACGCCTTGCGGTACTAGAGCTGCACCACAAGAACATTACAAGGCAGCAGCCCAGTCATGAGAGGTAATGCACAGTTGGTTGTGTCTGTCAATGCCTAAGTCCTAAAAAAATAGCCCTTTCAAGGTGCAAGTCGAAAGACTTGGTTCTTCTTCTCCCAAGGGGAGACGCTGCGCGAACGTGTTCTTCGCGTCTTGCCTTCGGCAAGACGCGAAGAACACGAAGATCAAATGACGAAAATTGGAGATTATTTTCTAAATTTTTTACCCACCTTGAAAGGGCTGGTCCTAAAAAAACAAGTTCCAAAATCTCAACTAACCAGCCAGGAGTCCCCCACTGTATTCTGTATTCAGAATCAGTGGTTGGGAGGAATGGCGACTTAATTGTGTCGCATCCCCCGACCATAACCAAGGCATCGCCAAGGGAGGTCGGGGGACAGCACGCTTGTGTGCCTATCTCTTATCGGTTGACGCATAGCTTAGAACTTCTCTGAAGTAAGCGGACATTTTTAGGATTGAACTGCCCAATCCTTGACCAATCGTGGTCATAGATTGAAACGTTTTTAGTTTTGGCGGTGTCGGTAAAGCCCCCAATCCAGCCACGTACCATGTCACCCTTGTAAGACACTTCTACGTAATCACCAGAACGAAACTTAAAAGGTGTAATTGTTCCACCAAGACGCTTAAGAACCCCACCCTTACTGTAGTTTTCTTGGTATAGCTTCCGACGAAACAGTTTAGGGCGAGTTAGCACAATGAATGGTGCAGGAGTTACTGCACAGTCCCCTACCCATTCATGACCGTGGGTATTAACCGTATGGAATGGTTTGTACTGAATGAAAGCAGTTGCAGCTATGGCTATGGCATCATTTGCGTGAGTTTCAGCCTGTTGCTTTGACTTATCCTTTCTCTCCTTCACAAGTCCTAAGCGGTCACGGTACTTGCCTGTATCTAGCGAGTCTACTTCGACAACAGGTGCAATCAGTAACGCTTGCTTCCTAAACCATTCTTGACCGACTGTTACTGGTGTTATGCCAAAACCATTTTTCTTTGTATTACCACCACAAGCCTCATCCCTGATTTCTAAGATTGGCAGCAGTTTCGCCATCTCATTTAATATCCGTAGCTCCATTTCTCGGTTAGATCTGACGCTGGGAGGAAGTTTCTTTTTACGTCTATTTTTAGACCGTTTCTGCCTATGATTGCGTAGCTTGAAGGGTTTAGAACGGTCAATTCTTTGACCCCTACGAGTACCTCTTAGTTCGGCTCGCTTTGCCATTTTTCCCGTCACAGATTGACGATCTTTGGTCTTCTTTTTGGATTTGTAAAATCCAGGTAAACAGGCATGAAACAATGCGATTGTTGCTAGCTTAGTTTGAAAGGCGATGCCAGTAAAGCACTTGCCCCTATCAGTTCCAGCCACTATTGCTTGTAGTAAGGTGCCGGATGGTTCTTGGGATAATTGAACGTAGAAGACACCTAATTTATTACGACTACCTACCGCTTTCCCCGATTGCATCCACCTCCTCGCCCTTGCAGGCGTGGTAGGCATTAATGGCTTACCATTCGGGTCTATTACTGGTACACGAGTTACATCCAAGTTTTGGTTGTTCATGGAGATAATCCAATCCCTTGCGGTTTTGTATTTAGGCATTATTGCCAGTCCCTTAGCGCAATGCAGTAAGCGTATCTCTCGTTACACGACCGAGCCGGGTAGGGATACGAATGAGGGAAATGTTCGTATTTACCGCCTTACAACATCTCAGAACCTGGTATACGAGTACGGAGACTCTCCCAGGTGCGCTAACCAACTTTTACTTTGCGTATCATGCAGCCCTAGCCTAGACTAGGTTTTCCGCAAGCCTACACCACTCCCGTTGGGAGGTGTAGGTAGTTGACATCTCAAATTTTAAGAGTTTATCTGTTGTTGAATATTAAGCTTTAATGATAACTGTTCGCGAATTTGGTGGAAAGGTTGGTTCCATACAGGATGGGCATTCCAATCCCATGCTGCAACAGGGATGAATTCATTAAGAGCAAGATAAGTTAGCAAGCGACGTTCATCCTCTGGTGTTCTGGAAAAGCGGAAGGGATTGCGGTAACATTTCTCAGCAAGTCGATGATATCTCACATCATCAACTTTAATAAGACGTAATATTTCCTGGCATCTTGCGAGTAAATAATCTAAAAAAGTCAGGCTGAAAGGTTCACTAACAATACTAGTTCGGGCTTCTTTTTGCACCCATTTTGCCCAGTCAAATCCGTAGATAAAGTCGTGGACGTAGCAGAAGCGGATTTCCGATTGCCTGCCGCACAACTCCATTAGCCTTACTATTTTATCACCAAAAGATTCTAAAAAAGAAACAGCACTATCCTCAGCTACCAAAGCCTGGGTGAGCATACTACTGACGAGAAAATCAAAATCCCAGAAGATATTTTCTGGGAAGTTTTGCAGCAAAGCATCAAGTATCCGCTCCAAGGTATCTCTAACAGATGCGATGATCTCAATGTCATGGGTCTTTTGAGTAACCAAATTGCCCAGATCTACAAAGCTGGTAATTAAAGGGTTATGTGGATTAAGTGATAAAGGATTGATACACTGCTGGGCAAGAATTTCATCAAGAAGCCGGAATTCACTTGCTATCAGATTGTGCTTCATATTAATTCCAACAGCCCCAGCAGACTATATTTATACTATTGCATAAATTATGGAGAGAAGTAGCGTGCTATTTCTCTCCATCAGCGCTATTCAGAAATGTGGACAACCAACTCTCTAGTATTACTTTGTTGCCTATGCTCCCAGATGTAGATTCCCTGCCAAGTTCCTAGCACCAAATGACCTCGATTGATGGGAATGTTTTCAGAGGTGTGCGTAATAGCTGTGCGGATGTGTGCCGGCATATCGTCGGAACCTTCAGCATCGTGAATGTACTGTGCTGATTCTGGTACGAGTTTTGCCATAAAGTTAGCTAGATCCTGGAGTACGTCGGGATCAGCATTTTCTTGAATGAGTAAACTTGCTGAGGTATGGCGCAAAAAGAGTGTACAAAGCCCAGTTTCAATTCCTGATTCTGCGACTATGGCTTCAATCTTTGGGGTGATGTTTTGTAAAGATTTGCCAGTGGTGGAAATTCTAAGTAGCTTTTGGTAGTGAGTCATCTTTAAAGACTTTGAAAATGGTTGATGACCGATTGGGCTATAGTTTCATTACCATCTATAGCAATGGGTTGGGATTGCTTGGGTTGCTGGAGTGGTTGGTCGATAAAATCCCAAGATCCATGAAAAAATTCAGATGGGGTGAGGATTTGATGCTGACTATAATTAGTAAGACCTTCTAGTAGGAATGCTGCTTCTGGAAAGTCGTCACGAGTGAGTGAAATAATCGGTACTCCTAATCGTGTGGCTTCAGAAAAGGTACCGTAACCAGGTTTAGAAACGACTCGCCCACAAATGGGCATAAAATCCACAGGACGGTATTTTTTGTCAGAAATTTTCACTACATTAGGTACATCGGGGGCAGATTTATCAAAGCAAATAAATTGCCAATGGGGAAATTGCTGTAAGTTGTGGTACGGAATTTCCTGTAAACCTAAGCCGCCAAAAGTAAGTAAAATTGTGTTTTCACGTGGACCCGTTATCCCCCAAGTCCCTCGTATTTCATCGGCAGTATAATGAGGGGAACCACCAGTTAAGCCCACGTCTGTAATATTTTTGAAAGCCTTCATTGGTTCGTGGAAGGGGAGACGAAACAAGCGATCGCTCTTTGAATAACAATCACTAATCCACTCAGCAATATCCGTAAAGCTACCACCCCAATCTCGGTAGATAAAGTCCCAACCAAAATTACCCACCATCCAGCAAGGAATCTCCGCTGCTTTGGCAATGTCCCCAAGGAGGAAGGGAATATCCGCCAAGATGAGATTGACGCGGTTTTGGGTGATAAAGTTGACTTCAGAAGCGATGATGGAATTCTGATTTTTCCTAATTTCCAGCAATTTTTCTAAAGTCGCTGCTTTATCCATCGTGAAGCTATCTGCTTGCACTACACCCACATCAAAGGCACGGGGACGATGGATAAAATCGCCCTCTATGTAACACTCTAGTAACCACCTGGGTGCTGCTGTCACCATAATCAGCAGCACTTCTGGGCAGAACTTTTGAATTGTCGCGGCGACGGCTGCGGTGCGGGTCGTATGACCAAAGCCGTGGTTAGTGCTTGCTATGTATAAAATGGGACGTTGCATCGGGGAGTTAGGAGGGGGGGAGGGGGGGAGGGGGGGAGTGGGGAGTGGGGAATGGGGAGTGGGGAGTGGGGAGTGGGGAATAGGGAGTGGGGACAATACGGTTCGGTTAAGATCTGAACGCCTGCGGCTACCCCCTTAAAAAGGGGGTAACAGAGGGTTATTAGCCCCCCTTTTTAAGGGGGGTTGGGGGGATCTTCACTCATATTAAAACGCTAACCGAACCGTATTGGGAGTGGGGAAATATTTATTCCTTATATATATTATTCCTCACTCCGCGCCTCCTAACTTTTATTCCTCACTCCGCGCCTCCGCGCCTCCTAACTTTTATTCCCTATTCCCCATTCCCCACTCCCCACTCCCTATTCCCCATTCCCCAGAAATTGTTGAATTCCATCAACTAGCTGGTTGATTTCTGATTCTAAAGTAAAGTAGTGGACGGTGGCGCGTACGCAGTCTGGAACGGCTATTGTCCGAGTCAATAACCCTTGTGATTCTAAGAACTCTACTAGTTTGCGGCTAGTTTGGGGCGGATTATTCGTGAGTTGAAATGAGACTAAACCGCTTTCTGGTGGGGAAGTCCGTAAACATTTGACATCGGGTAGGGCTGCTAACTGTCGCCAGAGGTACTCACTGTTGCGGCAAATTTGCTGATAACGTTCCTCTGGTGTTCCCCATTGCTGGTGAGTGGCGATCGCTACTCGCAATCCAGTGTAAAGTGGATAATTTGATGTGGCCACTTCATAGCGTTGTCCATTTGGATACCAATCCCCAGGATTACCTTGCTCATCAACTACAACACTACGCCAGCCGATAAAGGTCGGCTTCAGACTTTCTCGTACTTCTGGTCGGACATACAAACCTCCCACACCCCCAGGACCACACAACCACTTGTGACCCGTGAAGGCATAGAAATCAGCCCCCAATTCTGTTAAGTTCAAAGGTAATAAGCCGACGGACTGGGCAGCGTCTACTAACAGTCTCACATTCAGATTTCTGCATAGTTCCGCAATTTTGTCAAGAGGTAAAACTTGACCTGTGTTCCACAGGACATGACTCAAAACTACGAGACGGGTGGTGGGGCGCAAGTTTTGGGCAATGGCTTCAGTGGGGTTCCCCTCGTTGAGAGTCGCCATTAGGGGGCAGGTGGTAACTTCAACAGCGAATCTGCGCCCAATTTCCCGTGCTGTCGCGATGATGCCTGGATGTTCACAATCTGATAACAGCATGTGGTCGCCTGGGTGCCAGTCTATACCCCACATGGCAATATTGCAGCCAACGGTTACATCCTCCGTTAAGGTAATTGTTGCTGCGGGTACATTTAACTCAGAGGCTATGGCAACTCTTGCAGCTTTTACCTCCTCTCTAATCCATTTATTTACCTCTGTACCAAAAGGACCGATTTGCTGGATGTGAGTTTGAGCTTGGGTAATGGCATCCATCGCTGCTTGGGGCATTGGTCCTTGACCCCCGTAATTGAAATAAATCTTATTATTTAAGGCTGGAAATTGTTCTCGATGACGGTGCAACTGGGTTGGTGATGCAGAAATATTGGTCATATTTAAATGGGGAGTGGGGAATGGGGAGTGGGGAGTGGGGGAGGGGGGGAGGGGGGGAGTGGGGGAGAGGGGTGTGCTTTTAAAAACAATGGGTTTATTTATTTGGGTCATTCCCAGAAAGGGCTAATTATTGTTAGCTTAAGAGAATGTTAATTAATGCTGAACTCCTACTGCAATACCAACGCTGTAAGCGCCGACCTTTTTTAGATACTTACGGTGACAAAAGCCAGCGAGTTGCTGCCAATGACTTGCTGTTAAAACTCCAACAGGACAAAATCACTCATGAGGCGAGTGTTATGTCCCACTTCACCTATGAGCAACCAGCTTATCCATGGAGAAACTGGCTTTTAGGGAAGGCGGCGACTTTAGAGTTGATGCAGCGGGGGGTAGACTGCATTTATCAAGGAGTGCTGCTTGCAAATTACTCTGAAAAATACACGCTGCTGAGCTGTCCGGATTTACTCCTGAAACAGCCAGGACAGTCCTGCTTTGGAGATTGGATCTACGTTCCAGCGCTCATTGAATTGGGTAAGCGTCCTAAACAAGAATATCAAGTTGTAGCAGCGTTTCACGCCCAGGTACTGGCGATGGTGCAGCAAGCCGAGTTGGAAACTGCTTGGCTGTTATTGCGTGGTAAACAGGCGAGTTATTCTGTGGATCTGCTCAAATGGACACCACAGATGTACCACATTCTGGAGCAATTTATTCAAACTCTGGAAACACAAGTAGCGCCAGAGGTTTTTATTTCCCGTCAGCGGTGCAGTCTTTGCTCTTGGTACAGTAGTTGTTACGCGATCGCCCAATCTCAACAGCACCTCTCACTGTTACCTGGAGTAACACCCATTCGCTACACTCAACTACAAGCACTAAATAAAACCACAGTAGAGTCTGTGGCAAAAACTTGCCCAACTGAACTGGAAAACTTGCCTGGTTTTGATAGCGAAGTAGCCCCCAAGCTGGTATTACAAGCTCAATCTGTATTGGAAAATCGTCCGCTGTTAATTTACCCCTCTCTCAGGAAGTTTGGTGGTGAAGATACGAAGAACGGCAGTTACCATCAAAAGACGGTTTTCCCAATGGGCAGCTACTCGGAATCCTTGGTCGAAACCCATAAGGTGAGTGTCGAAAAGAAGCTGCTTTTGGAACCTGCTATGAGTCTCCACCAACACAAGACTGCAAATAGCAAGTTCACAGCCCCCATAGAGCTTTACTTTGATATTGAGGCGCAACCAGATTTGGAATTAAATTATCTGTTAGGGGTTTTGGTTGTTGACAGGCTAGCGAATACAGAAAGGTTTTATTCTTTGCTTGCAGAACGACCAGAAGACGAAGAATTAATTTGGCAGCAATTTCTGGATTTAGTTGGGCAGTATCCCCAAGCACCAGTTTATCATTTTTGTGTGTATGAATTTGATACAGTCCAACGACTGGCAAGGCTGTACCGCACTCCATATAGTTCTGTACAACCTGTCTTGAGTCGGTTTGTAGATGTTTATGAAGAATTAATACGAAGCGTGGTTTTACCAGTGGAGAGTTATGCCTTGAAAGCGATCGCTCGTTGGTTGGGGTTTCAGTGGCGCGATCCTGAAGCTAGTGGCGCTAAGTGTATTTACTGGTATGACCAGTGGTTAAAGACAGGCGATCGCACCTTGTTAGACATTATCCAACGCTATAACGAAGATGACTGCCGCGCTACCCGTAGCGTGAAAGACTGGCTTGTCAATTTTGCTAACAATGGGTATTGATAGATCTCGCAACCCTAGGAATAAATTCCTAGGCTAATAGCTGAAGTCGGCTTAAGCCGACTAGAAGTTTCACCGAACTCAAGTCCGTTTCAACGGACTTCAGCTCTTAGCCACGACTTTGGTTCAGGGCTACGGTATAGAAGGAAAATGAAGATTGCTAATGGCTAAGTGTAAAAACTGACATCTTGCACCTTCGATAGGAGGGTTGGTGGGCAGTGCCCACCCTACGCAATAATCAGGGTTTTAGGCTGCTTTTTTTGCAACAAGATGATGGTGCAAGATATGAGAAAAGCTATTAGCCATTAACAATTAGCAACCTTTTTTTAGCAATCACAGAATTCTTGATGTTGCCCAAAATTATTTACTTTTGTATCATCTCAATAGTTATCATCAACTTCTTGTTCACCTATTTTAGCACAGCCGCTGTTGATATCACTGGAATAGATTTTCTTGGACAAGCCACTTTGCCCAAAGGTTTTTATTTCCAAAAAACTCCTGTTGGTGGATTATCTGGAATTACTTACGATGCCAAAAATCAAGTTTATTATGTTATATCCGATGACCGCAGTCAAAGAGCTTCCGCTCGCTTTTACACCCTTAAAATTGACTTGAGCAAAGGCTCACTCAAAAATGGCGATGTTGTACCTGTTGGTGTTACCAAATTGCTCAATAAGAAGGGTAAAACTTTTGGTGTCGGTACCATTGATGCAGAAGGTATTGCCTTAGCAAACAGGGGTACTGTGTTTATTTCTTCTGAAGGTGATGCTGGGCAATTTATTAATCCTTTTATTAAGCAGTTTTCCCTATCTTCTGGAAGGGAGATTAGGGAATTACCAATTCCAAATAAAGTTTTACAAAATAAGAATAGTAAGCAGGGAATGCGCAACAATTTAGCTTTTGAGAGTCTTACTATTACACCGAGCAAAAAGTATCTCTTCACCGCTACAGAAAATGCGCTCATTCAAGATGGTTCAGAAGCTAAACCAAAAACCAGTAGTCCTTGTCGCATTTTGCAATATAACCTGCACACAAAAGTTCTAGAAAAAGAGTTTCTGTATGAGACTGAACCAGTTACACCGTTTTTAAATTTTTTTCACGTGTTTGCTAGCGGGTTATCTGATTTACTTGCTCTCGATAATCAAGGACACTTTCTCAGTATAGAGCGGTCTTTTACTGGCTTAGGATTTTCTATTGCACTGTTTCAGGTTTCCTTGGAGGGGGCTGATGACATTCACAATATCAATAGCCTTTTGGCAATTGACTCCAAGAAAATTAAACCAGTTCAGAAAAAATTACTATTAGATTTGAAAAACCTGAACGTTTTGCTAGACAACATCGAAGGCTTAACTCTTGGTCCCAAGCTACCTGATGGACATCGCTCATTAATTCTTATCAGTGACAATAATTTCAATTTTGTTCAACGTACCCAGATACTAGCCTTTAGACTCAGGAGGGAATAGGGAGTGGGGAGTGGGGAGTGGGGAGTGGGGGAGTGGGGGAGTGGGGGAGTGGGGAATGGGGAATGGGGAGTGGGGAATGGGGAGTGGGGAGTGGGGAGTGGGGGAGTGGGGGAGTGGGGGAGTGGGGAATGGGGAGTGGGGAGTGGGGAATGGGGAATGGGGAGTGGGGAATGGGGAGTGGGGAATGGGGAGTGGGGAGTGGGGGAGTGGGGGAGTGGGGAATGGGGAGTGGGGAGTGGGGAATGGGGAATGGGGAGTGGGGAATGGGGAGTGGGGAATGGGGAGTCGCCAAGGAAGCCAAGGTTTAAGTTCGGTAATTTTGTAGCCGTTCGGGAGTAATATGCAATGTATTTACATTGAGCAAACAGTGTATTCACTGACTTGTGATAGTAGTTCAATTAATCCTATATTTTGTTTCAGTGTAATTCCTCATTCACATTCCTGAATCAACATGTTAAAAATTGGTTAAAGGTTCTTGAACATAAATGTTTTGAAGGATGACAATCTCTTTCCCCTACTCCCCACTCCCTACTCCCTACTCCCTACTCCCCATTTTTTTAATGATGGAAGACAGAATTTCGATATGCTAATGCAAAAGACAGAATTAGATGGTTACATTGGAAAGTTTTTGAATAATCGTTATTTGATCAGAGATTTGATCGGTAAAGGAGGTATGGGTAGGGTATACCTAGCAGAAGACGCTGCTAAAGGTGGTAGGGCAGTTGCAGTGAAAATTCTGTCGCTGAATATAGTTAATCAGCAAATGTCTCAACGCTTTGCTAGAGAAATTTTTATTGGCGCTCAATTAGGTCGTAAAAGTAAACATATTGTTCGGGTGTTAAGTTACGGCGTTACTGAGGAAAAAATTCCGTTTTATGTAATGGAATATCTGGAAGGAAAAAATCTTAAAAATGTTATTAAAACACAGTCTTTAACAATATCAAAATTTTTATATTTATGTCATCAAATTTGTTTAGGTTTGCAATGCGCTCACCAAGGTGTCAGTCTCAAAGGTGAAATTTATCCGATTATACATCGGGATATTAAGCCAGAAAATATTTTCATTATTGAAGATTCCAACAAAGGAGAGATTGTCAAGATTTTGGATTTTGGCATTGCTAAGTTTTTAACAGAGCGTTCTGGAATGACGGTAACTGACTCTTTTATCGGTAGTCTACCTTATTCTTCTCCCGAACATATGGAAGGACGCAAGTTACTAGATGTACGCTCTGATATTTACAGTTTGGGAGTGTTGATGTTTGAGATGCTAACAGGTAAACATCCGTTCCATACAAAATCTAATTCTTTTGGTAGTTGGTATCAGGCTCATCGCTTTCAAACTCCACCTAGATTGGAGGAAGCTATTCGTAAGGAAAAAATACCGCAGGAATTAAAAAAATTAGTAATGAGTTGTTTGGCGAAGGACGTAAATTCTCGACCTCAAAACGTTAATTTAATATTACAAAATTTAGAAAATATTCAGCGGAAATTAGATGATGCTACCACAAATAGTAGCAACATAGTTGAAACCCAATCTTTGATGCAATTAATACCATTAACATCTTTTTCTGAAAAAACTTGCTTGCAAAAAACTTGGCCTGCAAACAAGCCCATTGAACTGATTTGTTTTCCGCATTTGCTACGTATTCCTCAAGGGGTTATACCAACTTTTTGGGCAATGCTACCCAAAGAAGAAATAGCAAAATTTTTAGATAAAAACAATACTACTGAATTTATTTACAACATGGATTTGTATCCTCTGCTTGTGTGGATAACAGTGTTGTGTGATGCCAAGTTTGAGATGACACGCTGGCTATCTTATTTTTTAGATATGAAAGATTCTAGAGGGCACAAAATAGCACAAGTTTTAGCAGATACTGGCTACTATCATCTACTTTTTTTTGCATTAGAAGAACCGACTCGTTGCGCTCATGTAATGACTTTAGCGCTCACTGCTAATCAACGTCAAGAACTGATAAATTGGTTGGATATTAGTCAAAAAACAACTCCTACTATTTCAATTGACGAAAGCAAATCTTTTTTAAAATTGCGGTACGAAAAGATTAAACCACACATACTGCAAAAGCTAGTAGGAAATCAGAAAATCAGGAAAATAGGTGTAAAAGGTTGGCTATCTAAACTATTTAATAGGGTTTTAAACTGCTTCTCCCATCCTTTAAAGTCGGCAGGAGAAATTAGCAGCGGAGGTTATCACAGTGAATAAAAGCACATTATTGGCGTCTTCATCCAATAGAAGGTTGCTTGCCAATCGTTATCACCTGAAGCGGTTAATTGGCAGGGGTGGCATGGGTGAGGTTTTTTTAGCAGATGATGTCTTGCTAGGGGGAATACCAGTTGCCATAAAGTTCCTGTCTCAGATTGTTTCAAAGCCGTCCCTTCAGGATGACTTTGCCCGTGAAGCTCGTATTTGTGCAGCGTTAAGTCAAAAAAGCTTGCATATTGTGCGGGTGACAGATTACGGTGTGAGTGAGCAGGGCAAACCCTTCTATGTGATGGAATATCTTTGCGGGAAGAGTTTAAAAGAGTTAATTCCTATACCTTTGCCAAGGTTTCTTAGCCTTTGCCGGCAGATTTGTTTGGGCTTGCAATGCGCCCATCAAGGTATGAAGATTAACGGTAAAATTTATCCACTTGTGCATAAAGATATCAAACCAGCTAATATATTAGTTGTCCCAGATCCGATATTAGGTCAATTAGCGAAAATTCTAGATTTTGGTATTGCTCAATTTTTAGATTATTCAGTAACAGTTGACATGAACAGCAGGTTTAATGGGACTTTGCCCTATTGTTCCCCTGAACAACTAGAGGGTGATGAATTAGATAGTCGCTCTGATATTTATAGTCTAGGGGTGACGATGTTTGAGATGCTCACAGGTCAAAAACCCTGGCAACCAGAAACAGAATTGTTCGGTGCTTGGTATAAAGCGCATCACTTTGAACCACCATTCGCTTTCGCAGATGTTAATCCCAATCTCAGACTACCGAAGGAGCTAAATAATTTAATCATGTCTTGTCTTGCTAAAGCAGCAAGCGATCGCCCCCAAAATCTCGCTGAAGTCCTTCAAGTCTTGGAAAGTTTAAATGTAGGGGGAGCAGGGGGAGCAGGGGGAGCAGGGGGAGCGGGGGGAGCAGGGGGAGCGGGGGGAGCAGGGGGAGCAGGGGGAGCAGGGGGAGCAGGGGGAGCGGGAGAGATCTTGATCAGGGGAGATCTTAAGCTCTTAAGCAGAGGAGAAGAAAATTCAGCCCCTGCGCTTCTGGACCTCTCCACTCCCTCATCTCCCCATCTGGAAAAAGTTTGTCAAAAACTTGCGTGGCCAGAAGACAAACCTATTCGGGAAATTGTTTTTCCCCGGTTGCTCAACACAAAACTTGGCGAGAGAGCTGCACTGTGGTTGATGATGTCCCGAAAACAGATAGAAGGCTATGCACTTTCTATCCGTTACAACCAGTTTATATTTGTCACATCTCCCTACCCAATGCTGCTGTGGGTGACTTTACTCTACAATCGCAAATTAGGTCCTAAGTGGCTACCTTGCTATCTGGACATGCAGAATCCCGAAAACCATAAACTTGTGTGTTCATTGGCTGAAAATGAACGCTACCCCTTAATTTTGTTTACTCTGGAAGCACCGCATTCCTGTGTCAACGTTATGAGTAGTCGTATTAATCCACATCAGCGGCAGATGTTGAAAGCCTGGGTAGAACAGAGTAAGAACCTACCACCCTCGAATGCGTTCCAGTTGAGCAAGAACCTATTAAAGCAGCAATATAAACAAATCCAATCCCAGATACTACAGCATTTGGTATCAACGCCAACTAGATAACTCTCAAGAAACACTCTTGAGTGGGGAGTGGGGAGTGGGGAGTGGGGAGTGGGGAGTGGGGAGTGGGGAGTGGCCTTGTCCCCCTTGTCCCCCTTGTCTCCCTTGTCCTCCTTGTCCTCCTTGTCCCCCTGCTTCATCCTCATACATGAATGTAGTTACTCTGCGCCTATGACTTTAGGTCAAAAATTTTTAAGTCCTCTGCTGTAATGAGGGAGATTGCAGAATTATCTATCTCCTTGAAGGAATTAGCGATACGGTTTGCTTGTTGTTCAATACTGCGCTCGAAAACAGTACGAGCAAATCGCCCGTTACCAAAACTTTTGTTACGTTTTGCATATGCCGTTTCAAAAATTTTTTGCAGCGCGATGCGTGCTGAAATATCCATCGTGTATCCGTGGTCACAACAGAATTTTCCAAAAATCAAAACTAGTTCTGTTGGTGTGTAGTGATCAAAGTAAAACAATCGGCTAAAGCGAGATTGCAAACCCGGATTTGACGCGATGAAATACTCCATTTCCTCTGGGTAGCCCGCCACAATGACAGCCAGTTGATTGCGGTGATCCTCCATGCGTTTGAGCAAGGCTTGCACTGCTTCATGACCGAAATCGTTGGATGCGCCATCTTTTGGGACAAGGGAGTAGGCTTCGTCAATAAAGAGTACACCTTCTAGCGCTTGGTTGACTGCATCGGCTACACGCAGCGCTGTTTGTCCAATGTAACCACCAACAATTCCGGCGCGATCTGTTTCCACCACATGTCCATGCTGGAGACAACCCAGTTGTTTGTACAGGCGACCCACCAATCGCGCAATAGTGGTCTTGCCAGTGCCTGGTGGACCGTACAGGACGAGGTGCAGTGAGGTGTCCACCGTCTTGAGTCCTCGCGCCTTCCGTTCAGTCTGCACATGAATAAAGTTTGCCAAGGAGAAAAGTTGCTGCTTGGTGTGATTGAGTCCAACCAACGCCTTCAAATCGGCGAAAACTTTCTCAAGGGAGTCATCACGGGGTGGCTCATGCTGAAAAAAGGATGCTTTTGTGGCATCAGACTGATGGGAGCTAGCGTCGGTGCCATCGGCACTAATGATCAAGCTATGCACCTTGATTTTGATTTTGTCGTAGATTATAAAGCCAAACTTTTGAGCGCTTATCGGCATCAGCGTATCTGCTGGGAGTTTTTCAAAAAGCAGACTGTTGATGTAAAACTCCACAATATCCCCATCCCGTCGAATCTCAAGCACATTTACGGTGTTAAGGCAACGAATTCCATCGCAGCGTTTCCAGGCAACATATATTTTGGAATAGCCGTTCTCGTACTTGGAAATTTGGTAGTACCCAGTATCGGAAATGACAAATTCAAAGAAGTTCCTGCTATCTGAAAGCCCCCAGACGAAACCATATCCATGATTCGATACACCAGCGATTTTTTCCAGCACAACATGAATGCGAAATTCTTTTTTGTCATAGAAGAAATCCGCAGATTGCCACGTTAGCCACGAGCAGTTGCCTGATCGTTTGTGTTCAAATATATAGTGGTTTCCTTGTAGGCAGAGGGTGTATTCCTCAGAATCCTTCGTAAGCCATTTGTGGCGATTGTCTTGAAAGTGTTCCTCAAAAATCAACATAGCTAGTGGTCTGTCAAGAAATAATTGACGGATAGAGGCGTCCGCCATTTTTGAAACCCCTGATTTTAATTATGGGGTTCCCACTCAGCCACCCCCTACCCCCTACACCCTTTTCATTGTGCCGCCTTTTCTGATGAAGGAGGCAGTAGTTTCACCGTCACCGGACGCGGCGGTTTACCCCCCAGTCCCGATGAACCCCTCACGAGTGATGTAGTTTGGACAGATACTCGAATTCCAGCTACCACATCACAGCAGCATAGCTCAAAGAAACCCGCAGTAAAACCACGGTCTAAACCAAAAGCTGAACCCGTGGCAATTGTACCCGCTACTGGGTGGGTGTTCAATGGTAAGGGTGAAGTAACGCTGATTTCCAATGCGTCCAGTACCAATAATTTGGGGACTACTCCTGCTACCTGCCCTACAAAATGAAACAGTACTCCAATTGTGGAGGCGATCGCACTCAAATTGGTAGTCCATACTCGTTCCTCATCAGTTGTCGGGATCTGACATTTCCTGCTAAACTCGAGCATTCTTGACGCTCGAAGAAGTGCAGGCGTGATTCCCTGGCGACATCTTATCTCGTTAAGTTAAACTACACAAGCAGGTGGGGAGATGCTCACCTGGCACTTAATTAGTCATAAGGAGAAAAAGTGCGTAGATACTGGTTTCGCTCGCTCGCATATACGACGTGAAGCCTATACGAACTTTTTCAAAACCCACAATCGCTATCCTGATGTGCCTGTAACAGATCCTGCCTGTAACTGCTGCACTCGCTCCACGGTTAACCCTGTTACCCGCGCAATTGCTTCATATGCCATACCCTCTCGCAGTAGATTCACTGCTAAGAGCTCTAATGCTTGTAGAGCGCCTTTTTGTTCCCAACTAGTAACAATCTCCATAATTTCCTCCCGTGATAGTTTTTCCCATTGTATCGATAGCCGCTTTGAAGGCTAGCTCTTCGGTTGAATCAAGCCGTAAATATGTATCGACAAACCCAGAAATTAATTGCATCCGCTTGGCAAAATCTGTCTCTGTGTAAGACTGATTTTCAACGTGAATTAAAAAACAAGTTTCCTGCTGCTGATAACGTACCTGGGAAGCGCAAGTCTATGAACTTCTTTTCCCCAGAGGTGACATCTGTAAATACTTCTTGGGGTAAAAATTGAATTGAATCACGGTCTATTTGGCTGACTACTTGAGGCAGAAATAAATCTAAAAATTCTACAAAAAACGTAGAAATTAATTCTTTGAACAGGCGATCATGGTCAATCATACTCAAAATCTTCTACTCATGGAAGTCCCTAACACCTACGGAAGAACCAAATTTAATAAGTAGGTGGGCAGAAAAATTTACAACTATGTAACGAAAAGTTAAGCTGAGGAATTAGAGAGAAGTTGGATCGGTGTCAACAGAGCGATCCAAACTACGTTCGGCTTGTAATAAGGACGCCGTATAACTTGATTGCACTCTTCTCGATCGGACATTTTTTCTCCATAAATGAATAATGGTTGTTACTTCATTATCTGAAGTATAGAGAGATACCTGTATTGAGCTAATTCATCCCGCATTTATGCAACGCCATAAATTTAAGGACGCTGTTAAAACATTTTACCAATTTATACATCCAGCTAATTGCTGCACTTTAAAAAGAAAAAACTCTCGGGATAAACTTGTGTTCATATCAACTGTTAAAATTAACAAAAGTATATAAAAATTATTAATTCACAACATCAAAGTCTCTCAAAAGAGGCAGAAAGGCTAAGGTGTAAAAATGTAACTATGTAAGAAAGGGTTTTAGGCCGATTGGCAACTTTTGCACCAGAACTCTAATTTGACTCTTATTTGTAGTAAGTAAATTTCTATACAAAAGCCTCATGTATGATCAGGAAAAGGTGGCGATTTTTTGATTCTATCTTTGACGTAGCAGCAAACCTAAGAAGTCAATTTACCCTACCACAGGTCAGTGTAAATAAGCCACCGATTTGAAATGTCTAAAACCCTGATAGTCACGGTAATTGCGAATTACGAATTTCCCATAGCGGTACTACCTCCCCGGTTGATGATCTGAATGTGGTAATGGACATTTTTTCCTTAATACGTTTTGATTTCATTTATGACAGAGCCTTTTTCTCAAAAGCAAGCTAGGCAAAAAAAATTTAATCCGCTACAGAGGCATAAGCATATTTCAGAGCAGCCAACAAGGCTTTATGAGTCTCCTGGTCAAGAACGGCTGAAGCGACAAAAATGGAGCTTGAAGACTAAGGTAACAGTCTGGGCACTGGCTGTTAGCATGCTCCCCGTGCTGACACTGGGCGCAGCAACCTACTACCTTGAAAGCGAGTTAGTCACCAAGCAGATTCCCCAAGCAAGACTTTTGGGCGCTACAGGTCTTGTAGAAACTGAACTTGCAATACACAGACAACTGTCACTCCTATTCATTGCAACAGGGGCTACGACAGTTTTTGCTGGTGCCGTGGCTGCAATGCTAGCGAGGAGCGCCATTCGTCCAGTTCTGAACACTGCTGCCGTCTCTACCACTATAGTCAATAGGCTACGTCTTGAGAGTGAAAGTACGAGTGATCCCATGCCTTGCTTTGATGAATCTGATATTTTAGAAACAAACATCAGCTTTATCAATGAACAGCTCCCGGCTTTACTATGGAAACAAGAAGCCGAAGCTGAACGCACTCAATTGTTGATGAACATTACCCGCAGCATTTGGAAATCGTTCAATGAAGTTGACGTTCTCAACATTACCGTTGAAGAAATTCGCAAAGCCTTTAGAGTTGACCGTGTAACAATCTTTCGCTTCAATACTGACTGGGATGGAACGTTTGTCGCAGAATCAGTCGCAGTCGGGTTCCCGAAAACATTGTGGAGTACAGTAAAAGACCCCTGTTTCGAGTCTGGGTATGTCCAACAATACCACAATGGCCGCGTCCGCGCTATTGATGATATATATCAAGCTAATCTCACTGATTGTCATATTGGGTTGCTGGAGCGATTTGCTGTCAAGTCCAACCTGATCGCGCCCATTCTTAAGGATAACCAACTATTTGGCTTATTAATTGCACATCAGTGTTCCGAACCCCGTAATTGGCAGCAGTCTGAAATTGATTTGTTCGCCCAAATTTCTACACAAGTGGGATTTGCTCTCAACTACGCTGTGCTGCTAGAACAGGTAGATACAAAAGCCGATCAAGCTCAGGTATTTATAGACATTACCCGCCGCATTCGGCAATCACTCAACGAAGAAGATGTCCTCAAAGCCACTGTTGAAGAAGTCCGCAAAACACTCAGCGCCGATCGCGTACTCGTTTATGGCTTTGACAGCAACTGGTATGGAACTGTGATCGCAGAATCAGTGCTTCCAGGTTTTCCTAAAGCGTTGCGAGCCAAAATTAAAGACCCCTGCTTCTTAGAAGGCTATGTAGAAAAGTACCGAGCAGGTCGAGTTCAAGCGACCAACAACATTTATGAAGCTCTTTTGACCGATTGTTACATTAAACAACTCGAACCGTTTGGTGTCAAGGCAAATTTAGTGGCGTCTATTCTTAAGGATGACCAGCTATTTGGCTTATTAATTGCACATCAATGCTCTCAACCTCGTGATTGGCGGCAGTCTGAGATTGATTTGTTCGCTCAGATAGCTACGCAAGTGGGATTTGCTCTCGATCATGCTAGGCTGCTTCAGCGAATCGATGCTGAAGGTGTGCGTACTCAATTGCTGATGGACTTAACCCGCAGCATTCGCAAATCCCTTAACGAAGAGGATGTCCTGAAAACCACAGTTGAAGAAGTCCGTAAAGCACTCAGCGCCGATCGCGTACTCGTTTATGGCTTTGACAGCAACTGGTATGGAACTGTGATTGCAGAATCAGTGGTTCCAGGTTTTCCCAAAGCATTGCGAGCCAAAATCAAAGACCCCTGCTTCGCAAAGCTCTATATAATGAAGTACCAGACAGGTCGAGTTCAAGCGACCAATAACATTTATCAAGCTGGTTTGAGTGATTGTTACATTAAACAACTCGAAGCGTTTGCAGTCAAGGCAAACTTGGTGGCACCTATTCTCAAGGACGACCAGCTATTTGGCTTATTAATTGCACATCAGTGTTCCGAACCCCGTAATTGGCAGCAGACTGAAATTGATTTGTTAGCCCAGATAGCTACGCAAGTGGGATTTGCTCTTGACCATGCTAGACTCCTCAACCAAGTAGATCAGGCGTATCAAGCAGCTTCATCTGCCCAACGTCAACAACAAGAAGCGTTCCAGCGTCAAGTGTCAGAACTGCTTAGAAGTAGTGAGGTCGTTGTCCAAACCCTTTCAACAGAAGTTGCTCTCAACCAGATGGAGTTTGTTTCATCTGCCTACGATCAAATTCAAATTGTGGCTGATTCGGCTCAGGGAATACTTGCCTCTACCCAACAAGTAGAACTCCTGGATCTGGACCTTAGCCAAAGGGTCAAGGATGAACATGAGTCCATGAGCCGAATTTTAGACAGCATTTCTGCTCAAGGAAAAACATTCGTGGAAGCTGCTCAAAAGCTGTCTGTTGTGGACTTATCTTCCCAAAAGCTCTCTGAGATGGTGAATCTCATGAGTCATGTTGGATCTCAAATGAAGCTCCAAGTCATGCATACGGCACTTGAAGCATCTCGCACCCCAGAAGCAGGTCAAAAATTTGGTTCTCTTGCTGACAACATACTTTCTTTAGTAAAACAATTAGATTCTAATATTACACTCATCGAACCACTTGTTGCGGAAATTCAGACACAAACCAATGAAGTTATTGCACAGCTAAACTTCGGAACACAACTTGCTTCTCGCGGAACTGAATTGGCGGAACCTCAGCAGAACCTCGATCTGATTGTCACCCTCAGCGATAAAATAAAAACACTGGTGAGTGTGGTTAACCAAACTGCTGTTGTCCAAGTAGAGGCTTCTGCCAAGGCAAACCAATCTATTCTGGAAAGTATTAATGTTGCTAGCCACAGTTCAGCACAACTCCAGGAAGTGACCGATTCCTTAACAAATCTGGCGAAATTTGCACAAGATCTGAAGGAAGTTCATAGCTAATGAAGAGAAAAGCTACATCCACTCCCTCAGTAAATAAAATTTCTCATGGCTTTCCTTTACACCTAATATCTCCTGCAAATCTAACTGCTATCCCAGAACTGACGCTAAAGACTTCCAATTTATTTGTCTGGGTATCGGGCTATACGGTCTTTACCCTCAACCCTGATAGTGTTGAAGAAATTTTAATTCCGGAAGCTAACCAGATTGTCCACTCCAGAGATCAGCGGTTTTTACACTGGCGCAAACAAATGATCCCAGCGTATCAGGTATCCGAATTACTTAGCTATACCCATCCACTGCTACAGGTAAATTCTCCACAAAATCAAAAGCCTGAGCCAATGTTAGTACTCAGCTTGGGTCAGCAAATTCTTGCCTTGCAGCCAGAGATTGAGTCTCTCATCACGGATACCGAGTTAGTCATTCAACCCTTTACGGTTGAAATGGCACTTCCCTGTTATGTCTATGGCTGTACCATTTGGAAAGACCGTCTACTCCCGGTCATTAATGTTGCTGCTCTTGTGACACAACCCCAAAGTCAAATGGTTCGCGATCCTGTCAGAGGATCTGATGCACTACACGCAGATCTGCTAGGTGAAGCACCGACTAGCAACAAAACAACAAAAGCAACGACAACGGTTAAAGAACCCACTGTTTTAGTCGTAGATGATTCCAAAACTGTGCGATCAATTGTATCTCTCACGCTGCAAAAAGCAGGTTTCCAAGTCCTGCTAGCACAGGATGGTCTAGAGGCGATCGCACAGCTGCGGGAAAATCCAAGTATCCAGCTAGTGATCTGCGATCTTGACATGCCCTACTTCAATGGCTTTGAGTTTCTCTGTCATCGTCTCAAAGACCCATTGCTGACAAAAGTACCAGTGGTCATTCTCAGTACTTGCAGCAGCAATAAGTATCGCCAGTTAGCCATGCACTTAGGAGCCACCAGCTACTTGACGAAACCTTACGTTGAGCAAGAATTTTTAGCTGCTCTCAAGGTTATTGTTGAGCCGAGACGCGATTAATCGCGTCTCTACACTTTTTTCGATTTTCTTGAAGAAAAGACTTGACAATTCGCCAGAGAATTGCAATACTAAGAAAGTTGCCAGTTGAGGGATCGTAGTTCAATTGGTTAGAGCACCGCCCTGTCACGGCGGAAGTTGCGGGTTCGAGCCCCGTCGATCCCGTTGTAGTAGAGACGTTGCATGCAACGTCTCTACTGTTTATTATGCTCCTGTCTAGGAAAGCTAATTAAATCTAAGGTAAATTATTCACGCTTTACAAAAGAGAGAATCTGCTGTGACTGTCAGAGTCCGTATTGCCCCCAGTCCAACTGGGAATCTACACATTGGTACAGCAAGGACAGCTGTATTTAACTGGTTATTTGCCCGTCATCATGGAGGTCAATTCATCCTGCGAATTGAAGACACAGACCAAGAGCGATCGCGTCCCGAATATACTGAAAATATCTTTCAAGGACTACGCTGGCTGGGACTGAATTGGGATGAAGGTCCATTTTTCCAAACCAAGCGCCTAGAACTCTATCGCGAAGCAGTACAAACCCTCTTAGATCAGGGATTAGCCTATCGCTGCTATACCACCTCAGAAGAATTAGACGCGCTTCGCGTTGCCCAAAAAGCTAGAAGCGAGGCTCCTCGCTATGACAACCGTCACCGCAACCTGACACCAGAACAAGAAGCCGCTTACAAAGCCGAGGGACGTACCTTCGTAATTCGTTTCCGAATTGAAGATGACCGGGAAATTGTCTGGAATGACTTGGTACGCGGACACATGAGTTGGCAAGGTAGCGATCTAGGCGGTGATATGGTAATCGCTCGCGCCAGCGCAGAAGGTATTGGTCAACCCCTGTACAATTTTGCTGTTGTGGTTGATGACATGGATATGCAAATCACTCATGTCATCCGGGGAGAAGACCACATAGCCAACACCCCCAAGCAAATTCTGCTTTATGAAGCTATGAAGGCAAAAATACCAGAGTTTGCTCATGCGCCGCTGATTTTGAATATAGATGGGCGCAAGCTTTCTAAGCGGGATGGGGTAACATCCATTTTTGATTTTAAGCAAATGGGCTTTACCCCTGAGGCTTTGGTAAATTATATGACATTGCTAGGTTGGTCGCCTCCAGACTCAACTCAGGAAATCTTTACCTTGGAACAAGCAGCAAAGGTGTTTAGCTTTGAGCGCGTGAATAAAGCAGGCGCAAAGTTTGACTGGGCAAAACTCGATTGGGTCAACAGTCAGTATATCCATGGAATGTCAGTAGATAAACTGACAGATTTACTCATACCCTATTGGGAAGAAGCTGGATATGAAATGACCGGAGGACGAGATCGCCCTTGGTTAGAGCAACTCGTGGTTTTAATTCAGCCCAGTCTGACTCGTCTGGTGGATGGTGTAGGCATCAGCCAACTATTTTTTACGGAAACAGTTGAATACAGCGACGAGGCTAGTACACAACTAAAGCAGGAAGGTTCGGCCACTGCACTCAAAGGCATTATCTCAGCAATGGATACCACGTCGCAACTGAGCGAAAGCATTCTCCAAGACATCATTAAACAGGTAGTTAAAGAGCAAAACGTCAAGAAAGGCTTGTTAATGCGATCGCTGCGTGCAGCCTTAACAGGAGAGATGCATGGTCCTGACCTAATCCAATCATGGTTACTGCTTAATCAGATTGGTTTAGACAAGCCCCGCTTGACTAAAGCAATTGGTTAGTTGTTGGGTGTTGGATGTTGGGTGTTGTTGGGTGTTGTTTTACCAAACAACAAACAACAATTACCCATATGTGCTCGTTTTGGGAACTTGGCGCTTAAAATCCATGTCATTTATAATACAGGGAAAATCATGTTATCACAATGCCGACAAAATTGGTAAACCAAGGGATAAGATTATCGTTGTTGGTAATGACACTGGCGATCGCCTCCACAATTAATGCCCAAGCATATGGGCAAGAAACGCCACCGCCCATGTTTTTTGGCGACCTTCGCATTGATCGCAATTTCTCCCCAGACCGCTTGATAGTTCGCGGTATGAGTGGCGGTTCAATATCAGGCAAGGAGATTGTTGGTAGAACTGTAACTCCCACAGGTTCTTGCACCGGATATTATGATGAACAACCAAACCACACCTTGGAGTTAACAAGTAAATTTGACTACCTAAAACTCCTAGTAGACAGTCCGAAGAATACCATCCTAATGGTCACAGGTCCTGGCGGCACATGGTGCAACGACTATTTTGATGGCAAAAATCCCGGCATTGTTGGTGAATGGCTTTCTGGAACATACAACGTTTGGATTGGTTCCAACAAAAAAGACGAGTATTTGCCTTACACGTTAGAAGTTACAGAAGACAAGTAAAGGGGAGTGGGGAGTGGGGAGTGGGGAGTGGGGAGTAGGGGGAGTAGGGGGAGTAGGGGGAGTAGGGGGACATAAGATTAATTAGTCTTCCCCCACTCCCCACTCCCTACTCCCTACTCCCACTCCCCACTCCCCACTCCCCACTCCCCACTCCCACTCCCCACTCCCCACTCCCTACTCCCTACTCCCCATTCCCCACTCCCCTGTCTTTATCTAGCGGAATGTATTAGAATTAAGTTAACTTTAATTAAGATTATTTCTGGCTGGCGTCATGGATCTACTGTAGTGCCCTCATAGGTTTATAGGGAACCATGTAAAACATCAGGTTAAACAAAACGGATTTATCAAGATTAAATAACCCCTGACTTTAACAAATTCAATGGTGTTAAACGAGGGAATAGGGGATTGGTGGCCAACCCTATAAGGTGAAAAACCTTATGAATCCTTACCTTAAAAAGAAGGAAATGTCAAGAACATCCGTCTGACAGCTATGTAGTGACAGGGTGATCAGCACCATTCAGTTGCTAAAGCTTATTAGTTGTATCGGCATTTAGAGGCAAATAAAGTCATGAAATTCTCCTGGAGAGTCCTACTACTCTGGTCATTACCAGCTTTGGTCATTGGCTTTTTCTTCTGGCAAGGCGCATTTTCTGGCGCTCCTGCTGATATGAGTAAGAATACAGCCAATACCCGCATGACCTACGGTCGCTTTCTGGAATACTTGGACGCGGATCGGGTGACCAGTGTGGATCTTTATGAAAACGGCAGAACAGCGATTGTAGAAGCCATCGATCCAGAACTTGACAACCGTATACAACGGGTACGAGTGGATCTACCAGGTAACGCTCCTGAGTTAATTGGCAAGCTCAAAGAAAAAAAAGTAAGTTTTGATGCTCACCCAATGCGGAATGATGGAGCCATCTGGGGACTGTTAGGGAACCTAATTTTTCCCATTTTGTTGATTACTGGACTGTTCTTTTTGTTCCGTCGTTCTAGTAATCTCCCAGGTGGTCCTGGTCAAGCCATGAACTTTGGTAAGTCCAGAGCTCGCTTCCAAATGGAGGCAAAAACTGGAGTGAAATTTGACGACGTGGCAGGTATTGAAGAAGCCAAAGAAGAACTACAAGAAGTCGTCACCTTCCTTAAACAACCAGAAAAATTTACCGCAGTCGGTGCACGCATTCCCAAAGGGGTGCTGTTAATCGGACCTCCGGGAACTGGTAAAACCCTACTGGCAAAAGCCATTGCTGGCGAAGCAGGCGTACCATTCTTCAGCATCTCCGGTTCCGAATTTGTGGAAATGTTCGTTGGCGTGGGTGCATCCCGCGTGCGCGACCTGTTCAAAAAAGCCAAAGACAACGCTCCGTGTATCATCTTTATTGATGAAATCGATGCTGTGGGTAGACAGAGGGGTGCTGGGATTGGTGGTGGTAACGACGAGAGGGAACAAACCCTCAACCAACTGCTCACTGAAATGGACGGCTTTGAAGGCAATACTGGCATCATTATTATTGCTGCGACCAACCGTCCTGACGTATTAGATGCAGCGTTATTGCGTCCTGGACGGTTTGACAGACAAATCATGGTGGATGCACCCGACATCAAAGGTCGTCTGGAAATTTTAAAAGTCCACGCCCGCAATAAGAAACTAGACCCCAGCGTTTCCTTAGATGCGATCGCCCGTCGCACACCGGGTTTTACTGGTGCTGACTTAGCCAACCTGCTCAATGAAGGCGCGATTTTGACAGCACGTCGTCGTAAAGAAGCCATCACAATAGCGGAAATTGATGACGCTGTGGATCGGGTTGTTGCTGGTATGGAAGGTACTCCCCTAGTGGATAGTAAGAGCAAACGCTTGATTGCTTACCATGAAGTGGGACATGCCTTAGTAGGTACTTTACTCCAACACCATGACCCAGTGCAAAAAGTTACCTTGATTCCACGGGGACAGGCACAGGGATTGACTTGGTTTATGCCCACTGAAGAACAAGGGTTGATTTCCCGTTCTCAGTTGAAAGCACGGATTACTGGTGCTTTGGGTGGTCGCGCCGCAGAACAGATCATTTTTGGGAGTGCGGAAGTCACCACGGGTGCTGGTAATGACCTACAACAGGTTACCAACATGGCACGGCAAATGGTGACCCGGTTTGGGATGTCTAATTTAGGGCCGCTGTCGTTGGAAAGCCAAATGGGAGAAGTGTTCTTGGGTCGCGACTGGATGACGCGTTCTGAGTATTCAGAAAGTATAGCAGCCCGGATCGATGGCCAAGTCCGTGCCATTGTTGAAGAGTGCTACGAAACAGCAAAGCGGATGATACGTGAAAATCGCTCCGTTACTGATCGCTTAGTGGATCTGCTGATTGAAAAAGAAACCATTGACGGTAACGAGTTCCGGCAGATTGTTGCTGAGTACACCGAGGTACCTGACAAGCAGCAGTACGTGCCGACTCTGTAATTACCACAGCTTAGTTCTTCTGTAAATCTACTTTTGAGATTTAGGGTATGGTGCATCCACCATCAATACTTCTGGGTTAACGATAGTTGAGGTGCCAGAAACCCGGTTTCGTAGGGGCGTATTGCAATACGCCCCTACTACGAAACCGGGTTTCTTATTTTCGCAAAACCTACGCAGTATTGCATCCACCATACCCACCTGAAAAATATCTAAATTTTGGCGTTGCTGGATATTGCACGCCTACTTCTAAAATGCTAGGTTAATTGTGAGTGTAATAGCGTATAGAAAAGTTCGACTCGCTATAACCCTACGGGGGTTGGCATTGAAGGTGAGTCGAGCAAAGCATTACTGGTGTACCCCCCTAGGAGTAAAAACTATGAGTAAAAAATGGGCTGTCAAGCGAATTACCCTAAACCTGACAACAACTGAAGCCAACATGCTTGAGTCGTATTGTGACCAGACAGGCAGACCAATAACGGATGTGATTCGAGAACTCATTCGAGGGCTGTCCGCGACTCCGTCGCGATAGCTATCTGTTAAACCATAAACAACGAACAAATTCCTGGGGTGTTTTTCTGCCACCGGTAATATCATGTCCGGTTAAAGACTTATTATTAAGACTGCACTCAAAGCAGAGGGGCAGGGGGAAACTCATTGAATGGTAACATAATTTTGCAAAAATGAGTACCCTTGTATAGTTTTTACATCAATGAACCACACCGGTTGTAGGGGCGAACGGCTGTTCGCTACAATCGGTGTATTTACCTAAAAATGGCTGTAAGTAGCAGTTTTGAGCGCTGATTGCAAGAACGAAGATCACTTAAAAGTAATGATCGCGCTCATAGACCAAAGAGCAACAAAAATTTTAAATATTTATTGAGTTTATCCAAGACTTACTCCGAAATATCGCGACTGAGTATTACGACATGAGTAAAAAATTGATGAGCAAGTTCCTCAGCATTAACCTGCCATTAGATGAAGCGAAGATACTTGAAAAATATTGTCACCAGACAGGAAAAGCCGCAACAGATGTGATTCGAGAACTCATTCGAGCTTTGCCATGATGGGGCGCGATTGACGACTCCCCATGCCTAAAGGCAAGGGGATTCTTTAAGAAGTTTTGCCATATTTCTTAAAGTTCCGACTGTCGGCAGAAAATTCAGAAGTATCAAAGAGGGACAGCTGAACAAACTGCCCGTAGGCATGGTTCCTGGACTCAACACACGCTCAGTATTGATAACTTCACAGGCGTGACTTTTCCGCCGTCCGCAGGTAGGGTCTTTACCTTGATTGTTAGTTTCAAATCCGTCTTTAGGTTCTCTTAAAGCGTAATTACGTCAAAATCTTTCCCCACTCCCCACTCCCTACTCCCTACTCCCTACCTTCACCTGAACTGAACTTCATCCACTGCCTTGGGAACCCCAGCACTCAACACCTCATTTCCTATCGGTGTCACCAAGACATCATCCTCAATGCGAATGCCAATGCCGACCCAACGTGGGTCAGTTTCTGGCTGGTCTTCTGCTAGCTTGGTATCTGGCACAATATAAAGTCCAGGTTCTACCGTCAGCACTTGATTTGGTTGTAATATCTGCGGTTTATCCTCGCCGTGTTGGTAAACGCCGACATCGTGGACATCCAAGCCTAGCCAATGACCAGTGCGGTGCATATAATATGGTTTATATTTCTCGAACTCGATTAACTTGTCAATTTCACCTTTGAGGATGCCGAGTTCCACTAAGCCTTCGGTAAGGACGCGTACTGCTGTATCATGAATTTGCTTGTAGGGGTTTCCTGGTTGCACTTGGGCGATCGCTTGTTTCTGTGCCTCTAAGACAATCTCATACAGCGTCTTTTGTTCAGGCGTAAACTTGCCGCCTACCGGAAATGTCCGGGTAATATCAGAATTGTAATAACCATAGGCACAACCAGCATCAATCAGCAGCAAGTCTTGATCCTGCATCTGCCGATGATTTTCGATGTAGTGTAGTATACACGAATTGACTCCAGAAGCTACAATTGTGGGATAAGCGGGTCCCATTGCGCCTCTGCTGCGAAAGATGTATTCCATTTCTGCCTGAACTTCATACTCGTAACGCCCTGGTTTCGTAAATTTCATTGCGTGATTGTGCGCTTCAACTGCAATATTAACAGCTTGCCGCATCAACTCCAATTCTGCTTGACTTTTAACAATTCTTATGCTATGTAAAATTGGACCAGTATCTTCAATGGCAATTGGTCCTGTACCCCTTTTGGGATAGGTTCTCATCAAGCTTTGCCAATGGTTGAGGATTTGGTCATTAAAAGCGCGATCGCGCCCTAGGTGGTAATAAATGCGATCGGCCTTTTCCAAATACTGGGGTATTTTTTCATCAAGTTCTGCTATCGGGTAAGCTTCATCTGCACCGTACTCAAGTTTTGCGGCTTCCACGCCACAGCGATAACCACTCCAGACTTCCTTTTCCCGTTCCTTTGGTTGCACAAACAGCACAAACCGATGTTCTGGGTGATGTGGTGCTAAGAGCGCAACTGCTTGCGGTTCGTTAAACCCAGTCAGATAAAAGAAATCGCTGTCTTGGCGAAAGGTATATTCGACATCGTTATGCATGACTGCTGTTGGTGCGCTACGAAAGATTGCTATACCATTACCAATTTTTGACATCAACTGCTCACGACGCTGCCGATATTCTGCTTGCATAATTCTTTACTGTTGTTTTCTCACATATTTCATTTTCCTATTATGCAACGCCTGTCAACGACTCTGTTCCTGAGTTATTTTAAACTCCAGTTATGAATTATGAATTATGAATGATGAATTATGAAATTCATGCAAATTCATCATTCATAATTTCCTAGTCCCCATTAACTCAACTGAAAAGCTCCAATATCAGCTTGCGCATCTCGTGGGGTTACCCGACCAAGAACAGTTTGTTTAGTGCCCAATCGCCTGCCTGCGAGAATAAATTTCTTCTAGAAGTAAATCCCGTAGTTCGTTAGCGATATCATCAGGTGGATTACCTGCAAGCGCCCGTCCAATCAACTTTTCAGCCTCTCGCAATTCTGAACATTCTACAGCAAGCGTTGCGGCACTGCGATGGAGAACGGATCTAGTCGGCTCAAGGTCAAATAAGTCTGCTACTAGGTCTGCGGCAGCTCGCTCTTGAGAAAAGGCTGCTTTGGTTAACTCCAAAGCGACGGAGGTATCACCCCTTTGGCGGGCTAAGAAAGCTTGGTCAACAAGTTCCATTGCTTCTCGATGAAGAATTTCTACGTCTTGCATTTTTCAACTACACGGGTACGCGGTGTGCCAAATTCGACAACGCAGACGTAGCCTGGAGTAGAAGGTTCCGAGGGGCTAATCTGTTCTAGTTTCATTTTAACTCTAGATTTAATAATGCTTCCAGAGCCTCTACGAATCCCTGAAACTTCCAGGCGAGCTTTTCTTTGAAATAAAGAATTTGGATCATCAATAGAACCCAACCAGAAGTCAAAGCCAAAACTGGTACCTTTAATAGAGCGCTCAATCACTGTTAGACCAGTCAGATAAGGCATAAGGAGTGCTGCAATGCCATATGCCCCATACTCAGTAGCAACTTCTTGGTCGGCATTAAAGCGGCGTACAGTCTCATTAATCGGATTCCATTGCAGTTCGACTTGAGTTTCTTGTATGCCATCGACTAGAAGATTAACAAGATTTGGATGATTTTGGTCATCCAGGCAAACTGCGGCTGCATCTTGGCAAGTAGCTCCAAAAGTTAGCGACCATCCAGGTCGTTCAGGCTTCGATTGAGAAAGTGAGTCAAGGTATAAAAGCTTTGGTATATTATCTACCATTGATAATTTCAACTTCTTCAGCTTTCTTATACTAGAGTAAAAATTGGGGCATTTGCTGTACTAACCAAATCAATACTCCTCTACTGAATGCTGCTAATACTATAGGAATCCTAAATCATTTGTGAAAAATCTTAAGTGGTGTAGGGTGATCGCTGCCCACCAAAACCTGGATATGGTGGGCAGTGCCCACCCTACGTGTATTTCAAAAATCTGCGGAGGAATTCTATAGCAAGAACATCAGACGCTGCAACAACACCTTTAAATTTCTCTTCGTCATCAACCACAGCAACCGTCCGTCCTTGTTGGTAGAGGTGAAAAATATTTTCTAGGCTAGTTCGTGTTCGATACCCCGTTTTTTAGGTCTTGTTGAGAATGGTGCAATATCTGAGCCTCTAACTATCGCGCGGGGCGCAATCCCAACATATAAAAGAAACACATTTTTCCCCCACTCCCCACTCCCTACTCCCCACTCCCCGTGTTTCTTAAGAGTATTGCCAATTTGGCAACACATATAGGTAGAAATCAATTTTAATATTTCTTTATAAGTTGAATCCTCTGATACCAAGATTATACTTTCTTCGCCCCCTGTAGACCCCCCAAAATGAGGGAGACTACCACGGGCTTTGGGCAAAATATAGGAAATTTTCACACAAAATCAGTTTTATTTGTTGAAAAGCAACTTACAAATCAATGCAAAAATCAATACCATACTCGGCTTGCCAAAAAAACTTAATTAAATATAACCATTTAGATGCTCTACTTGCTCTCCGGGGATTAGCTTGTTTAATGGTAGTCATTATTCATTGTAATCCTCCTAGAAATTCAATTATATATAAAGGTTATGACCTGAGTTGGTTAACATTTAGTCATGGAGCAGTAGCAGTTTGGATTTTCTTTTGTCTATCCGGCTATTTAATGGCAAAAGCCTTTTATACTGAGCGATACACTGCCGATGTGCCAGGAGTTATAAACTTTTGGCGTAACCGTGCTATCAGAATTTTTCCACTTTACTATTTTGCTGTAGTTATTTTATCTATATTTGTTTATCCTGATGTCCTAAAAATTGAAAATTGGGGATATTTGATTCGAGTATGTACTTTCACTTATCATCCTCACATAAACTTTCAACATATAGCTTTTAATGAGGTTTTCTGGTCCCTTTCAACAGAAATACAATTTTATATCCTTGTTCCTTTCATCTTCAATTTTCTCCGTTATCGTTTAGTAAGCCAAAAACAGGTTGTCCTAGTCTCTGTGTTCATTATTTTTGTAACTCTCATTCTGAAATGTATATTTTGGTTAAGTTTCCGAAATGAAATGACTGAGCATATGGAATATGCATTTAAATATTGGTATACTCCTCTGAGTAATAGTCTTGACTTATTTTTATGTGGTTTTTTTGTTAATGCATTTATTAAGTATCAAAAGCCAAAGCTTGAAAAATCAGAAATTATAAGTAACGCTTGGAAGCCTAATATTTTGCCAAAAGGAACTACAAAATATCTGGCTGTTATTTTGTTAATTTTACTTTATCTATTTACCGCACAGCACTTATACCACCAAGAACTATGGGGACTACCTAGCCGTCCAAGCGGTTGGAGAACATCTACAACAATTTTTATTTTCCAGCCATTGACAGCAATAATTATATCGTTTTTTATATTCGCCTTTGAGTCAGATGTGTATCATGATTTTACCAGGAACGAGAAGTTATCATTTGGCTCTATTCTGAGAAATCCCTTAAGAATTTTAGAAGTACTTGGTAACTTATCCTACGGCGTATACATCTGGCATATGCCAATTATTAGCAAAATTCTGACTATATTTACCTCCAACATTCCTATTGAAGCTTTTTATACTAGATTAACAGCAACACTACTTTTATCGATTACGCTTGCAGTTGTTACCTACTATCTGGTCGAGCTTCCTGCTACTCGGTGGAAAATTTACCCAAAAAATTATGAATTATGAAGGTTTTGTTCATAATTCATAATTCATAATTCATAATTTCTTGTTGGGTCTGCGGATTCTTGAAGACATTTGCGATCGCTCGTAGTCAGAACATGTTTGACTTTGCGAACCATATGGATGCATCGCGCATATAAACGTGGTTCCGTTATAGACAACGCCATGATAATTTCGGCATCCCTTGCATGGGAAAGGAACATCAGGAGTTGGATCTTTCCCGATGCTTTCCCCAATCAAAATCGAGACTTGCATCAATAATAATCCGAAGCCAAAACCAGTAGCCCCAGTAGCAATACAGAAAACCGCTATTTTTTCTGATATGAGAGGTTGATAGTTAAGCAGCTTTTGTATTTCAAGAATTCCTCGGACTATTATTCCCAAGGACAATGTGGGTGTTCCAAATATCAATGAACTAATTGAGCTAAGGGTAAGGACATCTTCGAGAATAAATTTATTTATTTTCATGACATTCTCTTAGTCAAACTTTGCTTGAAGTGAGTAAGTTGGCGTGAATAAACACAACTTTCTCTTAGGGCTGAGTAGGGGTGCAAGGCCGCAGCGCACGTACGGCTTGAAGCATCAAAACAATTGTTTACATAGTTAAGTTTATCTGCGCCAAGCTACTGAGGTAAGAACTACGGGAGTGGGGATAGCCTGGGGTTTTAACCCCAGGAGGGAGTGGGGAAAAAATGTGTTTCTTTGATATGTTGCTAGTGGGAGGCTGACATCTTGCACTAAAGTGTTAATCCTGTTCTTGATTCTTTTTAGAAAAACATAGAAAACGCCCTATGGCGATCGCAATTTTTTGCATCAGGAAACACCGCCAAGCGCCAATCTTGATAAATTTTTGCGTTACACACCAATACGCTTGCTGATAAGCACCAGCCCACAAACCCGTTCAATAAGTGCGGAATGCGGTTTTTTTCCCTAGCTAACCTTAACTGAACTCTATTGGGTTACAGACACCATGTTAACACAACCGACAAGATAGATAGTTTCTTCATGAAAAAAAACTCAAGAGTTAAGAAATGTTATTCAAGAACACTTAACTTCCTCAAATATATCTAATTTCAATTTTATTTTAAAAAAAATAAATTAAACACTGTAAATGTTAGTGGATAACTTTTTAAAATTTTATAAAAAAATAATTAAGAGACTATAGATGTTCTCATATAACACTTGAAATCTTTTGGCAAAAGAAGTTAAAAGTTTTATGAAGATGCACACAAAATAAAAACAATGTTCTCATCTGCAAACTCCTCCATATTTTCCACAGGCTCTACAAGCTATAGTGGATTACAACCTCTCCAAATCTCAAATACTGTTGTCAAACCCCTTGATGATTTAAATACTTCTTGGCGTCAGGGGAGTTCCTCATCATTACTGCTAAATGATTTCAATCCTTCAGGGAACATAGAGAGTTCCTCAGCACTACAATATCAATCGTTGGCAACGCCACAATTTCAGGCAGCAGCTAATCCCAATCCCTTTCTCCGTAGTCCGGCAATTTTTCCCGATTTCAACGGTGATGGCAAGACAGACAAAATCTGGCATAATACTCAAACGGGTGAGAACGCCATTTGGCTGATGGATGGCACAAAAGTTTCCTCAGCTGCAACTCTTCCCAAACTTGGTCCAGAGTGGGATTTTAGGATTGCTGATTTCAACGGTGATGGCAAGACTGACGTCCTCTTGCGTAATACGAAAACGGGTGAGAACTCAGTTTTGCTGATGGATGGCACAAAAATTGCCTCTCAGGCTGTGCTGCCAACACTTGACACTGCTTGGACACCCAGCATTGGCAATTTCAACGGCAGTCTCAATACCGACATCTTTTGGCGTAATACAAAAACGGGTGAGAACGCCCTTTGGTTGATGAACGGTACGAAAGCGACCGGGGTTTCGCTGCCAACACTTGACCCGAACTGGACATCCAGCATTGGCAGTTTTAAGGGCAACGGCACCAGCGACATCCTTTGGCGCAATCAGAGTACAGGTCAGAATGCCATCTGGTTGGTGAATAATGGGAAAGCGACTGGGGTTTCGCTGCCAACAGTTGGCACATCCTGGACACCTACCATTGCCGATTTTAATGGCGGTTTGACCAGCGACATCCTGTGGCGCAATAAAGACACGGGTGAGAACAAAGTGTGGCTTATGAATGGCACTACTCCCAATGAGTCTGCTTTACCAACACTTGGCGCAGCCTGGAAAGCGAACATTAGCGATTTCAATGGCGATGGCAAGACCGATGTTCTCTGGCACAATACTCAAACCGGTGAGAACACCGTTTGGCTGATGAATGGTGGGACAGTGACTAGTGCCACTGCTTTACCAACACTTGGCACAAGCTGGCAGCCTAGCTTTGGCGATTTTAATGGCGATGGCAAGACCGATGTCTTCTGGCGCAATTATGACACAGGTGAGAACACCATTTGGACGATGGATGGCTCAAAAGTGACCAGTACGACTTCTGCGCCGCAACTTTCTAAGGAGTGGTATACCTTGTAAAAGGTAAGCTCATCCAACTACGATGAAGCGGTTGGATTTTGCGTGATTAATCATTTGTTTTAGTAATGACCAATGATATCAAATCAGGATGATTACACATAGTTAGGACTGACACACAAGACTTGGAGACGCGGGGAGTTTTTCCGCATGTCTAATTAGACGGATTTGATACGACGCCATTAGTGCGGCTTTCATCCCATGAGTAGGGTTTGAATGCCGCTTTTTTGTTAGTTTTAGGATTGTTTGTAGTTGCGCTTGGGCGCATAAAAACACGATTCTATGCGCTGAAGCGCAACTACAAACTAAGATGTGTCTACAGGGCATAAAAACACGATTTTATGCGCTGAAGCGCAACTACAAACTAAGATGTGAAATATTGATTTGTGGGTTTTCAATATATCAAAAAAAATGTGAATTTGACTACATTTGTTAATAATAAAATGATGTTTATACAAAAAATAAAAAACTGGTATAGGAATCCTAAATCATTTGTGAAAAATCTTAAGTACTGTAGGTGGGGCTATGCCCTACAAAACCACAGACATGGTGGGCAGTGCCCACCCTACGTGTGTTTCAAAAATCAAATAGGAATCCTATATATGTTATTATTTAACAGAAGATTTAAAAAAAACAGTTAAAAATTTGATGAACACGAGTGATAAACAAAAATCATGTTGGCATCTCAAAATCTTTTAAGCTTTTCTCAGTATACGAGTGCATTACAGTTTCCCCAAGTCTCAAATAGTTTTGAAGACACGGTTAATAACTTAAAGACTTCTTGGGGTCTGGGTAGCTCCTCACAATCACTCCAAAATGAACTATTGCAGCAGCCTCTACAGGCGGCGAAAAACAATAAAAATCCCATATTCAATAGTTTTGGGATTTCGCCTGATTTCAACGGCGATGGCAAGAACGACAAATTCTGGCGTAATTCTCAAACAGGTGAGAACGCCATTTGGCTGATGAATGGGGATCAGTCTCCTAATGGGGCTACTATTGCGAAAATGGGTTCAGACTGGGATTATAAATTTGCCGATTTTGACCATAGTGGCAAGACTGATATCCTGTGGCACAATAAGACAACAGGTGACAACGTTATTTGGATGATGGATGGTAACAGAGTTGCCTCTCAAGTTACTGAGCAGTCAGTTGACCCAAACTGGACACCCAGCATTGCCGATTTCAACGGCGATGGCAAGGCTGATATTTTCTGGCGCAATACTCAAACGGGTGAGAATGCTGTTTGGCTGATGGATGGGACAAAAGTGACCACTGCGGCTTTTCTGCCAAAAACTGACTCATCCTGGACTTCTACCATTGTTGATTTCAACGGTAGTGGCAAGTCCGACATCCTGTGGCGTAATCAAACAACTGGTGAAAACACAGTTTGGTTTATGGATGGCACGAACTCCAGAGCGTTTTCTTTGCCAAAAGTTGACTCATCCTGGATTGTGAGTAATGTTGGCGATTTTAGCGGCGATGGCAAGACCGACATTCTCTGGCGGAATACGAAAACGGGTGAGAATACCGTTTGGTTGATGAATGGGGTCATCGCCAGTGCTACTTCTCTGCCGAAAATTGATTTATCCTGGACACCCAGCATTGGCGATTTCAACGGCGATGGCAAGTCTGACGTCTTCTGGCACAATAATACGACGGGTGAAAACACAGCTTGGCTAATGGATGGCTCAAACGTTGCCACTACTGCTTTTCTGCCAAAAACTGACCCATCCTGGCAGTCTAGTATTGGCGATTACAACGGTGATGGCAAGTCTGACATCTTCTGGCGCAATCCTCAAACAGGCGAAGATGCTCTTTGGATCATGAATGGTACCACTGCCACTGGGTCTTTTCTCCCGAAAGTTTCCTCAGATTGGTACACTAACTAAAGCGTAGTTAACATAATTCGTAATTCGTAATTATTACCCCATGCATAAATGCTCTTGCTTGAATATTGATGATGCATTTATCAAACAGAACTCAGAAGTCAGGAGTCAGAATTCAGCTTGGGAATTCTGTACGACTGGTAGATGAGTAGATGGGTTTAAGCACGGAGCTAAATCTTCCATGAGCGCGGTCTACAATTAGTGGGGGTCTGAATCCCCTTCTAAAAGATTGCTGAGTTCTGAATTCTGAATTCTGAATTCTTCTTCAAGGTTTTTCTCTTGATTGATGACAAAACCTTCGTGAGTTACAATTGAGTCTGTGCGTTTGAGGATATTGCAGATATGGCGCAGGCTGTCGCCAGAGGCAGAAAAGGTTAGGTCGTCAGGGTAGCGGGTGTAAGTAAAACCTAAGTTTTCAGCCATTGCTGTTAAACGTCGGTCTAAGCGGCGACATAGGAGGTTAGTTATTGCTGGACTTGCGGGTGAACCTTGGGGATGGGTGCCAGATAGCAGCATACCAGAGGTGGTTGTAGTGGTCGTAGGGGGTTTGCCGTTGCATTTTGACGCTGGGAACATAATTACAGCGGCAGAAATGTGAACCAATAAATTTACGTAAGGATTCAGGAGTCAGAACTCAGAACTCAGAATAATCAAGACATCGGCACATTGTAGGCACATTCTGTTTCGCTTGTAGCGACATTTTCTTAACTCTTCTGACTCCTGACTCCTGAGTCCTGAATTCTTACAAATTTACCAAAAATTTATCAAACAAATATTGATTTGACCGTATTGTTTAAATAAAAATTACAGTGCATTCTTGAAACATAGTATTTTTCCTGATAAAAAGAAAGTCAATCATGATCAGATCTCGCGTCACATGGCTCATTCCAGTAGCCTTCTCATTAGTCGGTTTTGGGTCTACTGTACAAAGCGCAACGGCGCAGACTACTTACCCATTTGAAGCCCCATACGATATAGTGTCTGAATTTGAGCAAATTACACCTGATGTTTCAAAAGTTACTACCACTGGTGAGAATGCTGATGCTCCATATGGTCTGACTAACTTTAAGACCATCGACTACGCTCAGTTTGACCCCACGACTGGTATTACCACAGCTGTTCCAGATGCTGCAACATTTGGTTTAAAAGGTTTACCAATCGGCACTACTGTGTTTTCAGGAAGTGGCAATGATAGCCTGTTTGGCAACAGTAACGCTACCGCCACAAATGACATCGAAAACCTTATAGTCTCAGCTTCTGGTTCTGTAAATATTACTGGCGGTTCGGGCAGATTCAGCGGCGCTACCGGCACACTAACGCATTTAGATACCTACCCACTCAATTCAGATCCAACTGCTCCTTTGACAGGTCGGACTTTAGTAAGTGGCTCCTTTGAAACCCCACAAAGTGTTCCAGAACCAACAGCCACAACAACACTAATCAGCATAGGTATAATTGGGGCTAATTTCCTGGTTCGCCAACGCCGCCTTCAATCTACTGTGTGAATCATACTCTAGCAATTAGTCGGCTTTCATCCCTAAACCGTTGTTAAGGCAGTGGATGGAACTGAAGGAGTAAGGCGGGAAACCCACCTTGTTCCTAGTACCCTCGTCAAAGGCGAGTGAAACTGGGGGATTAAGTCCCTCGGTTTTTGTAAAGTGTGGACTTTTGGTAAAACTAACTGTGGAGGAACATTAATTATGGTTCGCTTTCATGCTGTATGCTTTGCTTGTGCTGCCTTACTCTTAAGTTTTGGAACAAGTGCACAAAGCGCAATGGCGCAGACTACTTACCCATTTGAGGCAACGTATAACTCAGAAAATACCCTTGTACCTATTACAGAAAACGTATCAAGGATAACGATTAACGCCCAAAGTACAGATGCACCATATGGTTTAACAAACTTTGCCAATACAAATTACGGTCTGATTGACCTTGCTACTGGGACGATTACATTTAGACCAGATGCCACTGAGTTTGGTTTACAAAATTTACCATCTGGCAATCTGACATTTTTTGGAGAGGGAAGCGATCAACTATTTGGAACTATTACTGGTACAGCTAAACTTGATTTTCAAAATCTTGTCGGGACAGCAACTGGAAGTTTTAATATCACTGGTGGTTCAGGTAAATTCAGCGGCGCTACTGGTACATTTTCTTTTGTTGAGAACGATATACTTAACCTAGACCAGACAGCCCTCTTTAAAAGTCAGGCTGTACTAAGTGGCTCATTTCAAACGCCTCAGGTAGTTCCAAAACCGAGAAATATCACGGCGTTGGTCAGTATGGGAGTAATTGGAGTTGGGTTCGGTCTGCGCCGACGTAGCTTTAGAGTTGCTGGATAAAACGTGAGAGTGCGATCGCCACTCCTAAAAGCTTGCATCAACATTGAAGCGATCGCACCACACTGTGTCAGCAGATGAGCGATCGCTCACTGGGTTAGTGTCAATTCTGTATCTAATAATCAAAGTTGCCAGATATGGGGGTAGAAATTTATACATGGGGTAATATGGCGGTTTTGTTAAGAATTTAAAACCGCAGATGTAGACGCCCTTTGGGCGGCTTCCCGGAGGGTACGCAGATGTAGACGCCTCTTAGGCGGCTTGCCGCAGGCTACGCAGATGAATGCAGATGAATTTGTATTTCACCCGGATGAAAACTGCTATAATTACGGATTGTGGCGAAGATATTTGACGGTTGAAGGAAGGAAGTCAATATGATGACACAACCTCTACGCAAATTTGTAACATTTGAAGAGTTCGCCAATTGGAAACCTGATGGAGAACGCTACGAACTGCATGATGGGGTAATCGTAAAAATGCCACAACCTATAGGAGGTCATGAAGAGGTTACAGGCTTTTTATCTATACAATTAGGTGTACAGTGCTATCAATCAGGTCAACCTTTTATCATACCAAAAACAGCCTTAGTTAAACCATCTGAAAATGAATCAGCTTACTCACCAGATGTGTTGATATTAAACAAGGCGCAACTACAAAACGAACCTCTTTGGAAAAAAGAATCAACTGTCATCTACGGAGGATCAATTCCTCTAGTTGTTGAAGTTGTGAGTACTAACTGGCGTGATGACTACTTTACAAAATTAGGTAAGTACGAAGAAATTGGCATCCCTGAATATTGGATTGTCGATTATCTAGGTATTGGCGGTCGTAAATTTATTGGCAGTCCCAAATATCCAACTATTTCAGTTTACCAATTGGTTGAAGGTGAATATCAAGTCAGTTTATTTAGAGGTACAGACCGTATAGATTCTCCAACATTTCCAGAGTTGAATTTAACGGCACAACAGATTTTTCAAGCAGGGACTAATATTTAACGCGAAAACCTCAACTGTTCTTCTCGGTGAAAAATTAGTTAATCCAGAGTGCTAGTCCACCGCCACGACCACGGGCTGCAATGAAGTCTTCTGTCACCAGGAAGAATGCGAAAAAGGGTAATTTAGCTATGGGCCTGTTGTAAAAATCAACGGCTTTTGCTTTACCGCCGCGAATCTGACCAGTGTAGGTAGTATGACCAAAAAGACTAATTTGTATCTGGGTAAAGTCAAATGCTAATATGTTCTTCTTGCCTAGATATTGAGATGGACCCATGAGTTGCAATAACAGTGGACCCAATTGAACGGAATTGCCAATTTCTCCTCTGTTTGGAGTGTCATCTAAGGGTTGTGTGGTGCAACTAAAGGAAATGTGGGTGCTCACTAACTTAGGCACGTAAATACCTTTGCCTAAGATAATTCCGCCTCGCTGTCTCACTTTGCGAGTTCCAGTTGCGAAGCAAAGTCGCCATTGACCTATCAAGGATTCAAAAGGGTACAGGGTTCGTTGCTGCTTGGCTGTCTTTTCCGCTTGTAGTAATGCGTTGACGACCACAAGAGGAGAAGGACGTTCGACTTTCTGTCCTCGATACGCAGCCGCAGCCTGTGTTAGTATGGTGACAAAATTAGGTGATGCAATTGAAGTTAAATCAGTGGTCATAAAGTTCTATGGAGTTGTATCAAGTGCAGTTTTCAGTTTCAGCTTGATGTTTGTTCCTTTTTTGAGGACTACTTCACCACCAGGACTGGACAAAACAAAAGCAGTCGCAGCGGCACCACCAGCTAAACCACCGTGTTTGAATTTTGCTTTATTCCCAAGAAAATGACCTACTGCTGTTCCACCTAAGATGATGCCAGCATTTTGAAGAAATTTGCCTTTGGTTTTTGTCTCTACTTGAGTGTTGACTAAGGTGGCATCAATGGGATAGGTGTCACCGTTTTTAAGTACAATATCGTCAATAACTAGATGCAAGCTAGCTTTTTTGCCTTTAGCTGCTTTGACTACGTCTTCAAGATGTCCTTGGATCTGGGCGTCTTTGAGGGTTTGATTTCCTCCTAGTAAGGAGTTTTTGCCTCGCAGAGTAAAGCGTTCGTTGTTCTGATTTTTCCCTGTGGATAAATCTTGTTCGAGTGTGCTGTCAAAGGTAGTCCCAGCAGGTACGGTAGATTGCTGATTTTTAGCAGTGCTGGTGGTTGTGGTGGGATTGGTAGTTTTTGTATCTGATTTACTACAAGCAGCTGTGTTACTGAGTAAAATTGCACTCAGTAGTAATGGTATTAAGTTTTTCATGATCTGGTTGGTTGGTTAAGTTAGTTAGGCTGCAATAGTTATGAAGATTATATGAACCGCCAAGGCGCCAAGGACGCCAAGAAATAAATTATATATTAATGTCGTTGTAGTAGTCGCATAAAAGCCGCACCGATGAACAATCCGATAGCTTGCACTAAGTATTCTATATGGCTTGGGTTGACGCTGCCAGAAATGTTTAAGCTGCCAATGCCGTAAAATATTTGTTGAGCAAACCACCAAAATAGATAAAAGTATGCTGGTAGTTCTATGGGGATAAAGACGATGGCCAGTGGTAGAATTGTGTCGATTTTGGCTTTGGGAAATTTGAGGATATACGCTCCTAATATGGATGCGATCGCTCCATTGGCTCCAATTATCGGTGTTGTCAGGCTTGGTTCCATCAGAATTTGTACTAACCCAGTCAGAATTCCAGAAATTAAGTAAAATCCTAAAAATCGGTTTCTACCAAGATTATCTTCGATATTTTTGCCAAAAACCATCAAAAATATCATATTACTCAAGATTTGACTAAAGCTGCTGTGGAGAAATATTCCTATGAGTAGTGAAGTGGAACGCATCAGCACCACTATCCCAGCAGCTGGGTTCCCAGCTAGCGCAGTTGCGATCGCCTCACTAAAAAGCGCTGGAATAATACCGCAACTGTTGATAAATTTTGCTAGTTGACCGTTTACTTCTAATTTTAATTCCAAACAAAATAAGGCAATGTTAATACCAATCAGCCAGTAAATAACTATTGGTTTTCTGCGGCTAAGAATATTGTCACTAATAGGAACCATCTCAATACTTGTCTGGTGAAGTACCTACATCAATTGCAAGCAATATGATGTAGGCTTTGGGTAAACTCGGTAGGGTCGAGGTGTGCATTGCTGCATCACCCCTCCCATTCGGAACCGTGCTTGCACCTTTAGGCGCACACGGCTACTCAGCGTGTTGTCCAGTTGTCAAGTCGGACTTCCTGACAGCACGACCAATGAAATTAGGGATATCATTCACCCATTCCCAATCAAACTTTTCCCAGAATTGGGAAAGTTTTTCTAGAAATTTTGAGTGGTTTTTCCTCTTAATTTCTTTTAGGTCAAGTGCGGTCTTTTCGTCGTGACAATGCCGATGTAATAGTTGCAGATTTTGATATTCATCCTTGCCGCGTAGCGCTCTGGGGATGATGTGATCTACTTCTAGAACGTCCCAATGTTGGAAGCTTAATCCACACCAGGGACATTTACCCAATTGTAGCTTAAGCAACTTAGCCTTACGATTAGGCATTTCAGGGTTTGTTCCTAGTCTTGTACTCCAGTATATTAGGTCGCCATCGTAAGGGCTTTTATCGCCTTTAACCTTCACATAGTCAGTGCTACTGCAAGAGAAACTACTATGTTTCAGTAACCGGAGGGGGTTCGCTTTCCCCTCCCTGGTCGCGAATACCCAATTATCGCCATCTATGGAACCCCAGTATTTGATGTGACCATCGTTTATATTTCCACAGCGGCTCTTTGCCCATCTCCGAAGTTTCAGGTATGTGAGGTAATCTAGTTTTGACAATTCCCCGACGGTTTTTGCATCGGAGTGTGAGTAAAAAGAAGTCCATCCCCTTATTACAGGGTTAAGGTCTTTAATTAGTGTCGCTTGTGGCGAAGACCTGTGTTTTTTGATGACTCTTCCGATTTCCTCGATGTGAACCTTACTCGCCTTCGCGGATGGGGTGATGAGGGTGTTGAAACCTAGTTTTTGTCCGCAGCCATTATTGGCACTGCGGTATTTTCCGGCGGGGTATTGCTGTATGTGATGTCCTAAGAAGTCAAATCCAGCTTTACCGTCTTCACTCAACAAAGGTTCAAGTGTGTGAGTTATCCGGGTTTTTTCAGGTTTTAACTCAAGTCCTATGCCATTTAACCATTCAGAGATAATTTCTCTGCATCTTTGGACAACGGTTTTACTTTGATGAAATACTAAGAAATCATCTGCGTATCTTACAAAGCTCAAGGATTTCTCTTTAACTTGCCAACTGACTTGACTTCCTTTTGGATTCTTCATGTCAATTTTTATGGCAAATTCCTTGAGTCTTTCCTCAAGACCGTGGAGGGCAATATTTGCGAGTAATGGGGAAATGACCCCACCCTGTGGTGTACCCTCAGATGTGGCAGTGAATGCCCCTTGGTCAATTACTCCGGACTTAAGCCAGGCTTTTATTTGTTGCCTAACCTTGCCTTTGATGTTCAACTTTTGGAGCAGTACTTCGTGGTTGATGCGGTCAAAGCAGCGAGCTATATCCGCGTCTAACACGTATTTCGCTTTACCTTGAATACAGTTTTTTACCTGTTTTATCGCATCGTGGCAAGACCTCCCTGGTCGGAAACCATAGGAATTTGGTTCAAAAACCGCCTCCCATTCAGGTTCAAGTGCAGCTTTTACTACGGCTTGTAATGCGCGGTCGTACATTGTGGGTATTCCAAGGGGGCGTTTTTCTTCTCTTCCTGGTTTGGGAATCCATACCCTACGTGTAGGGCGAGATTTGCCAGTGAGTTTTAGTTCCCCAACCAATTCCATACGTGCTTCTGGGGATAGGGATTTAACCCCATCCACTCCTGCCGTTTTCTTGCCGAGGTTTTCGACTGTAACCCGTCGTACCGCTAACACCTTATTAGACCAAGACCTCATCAGGGTCTTCTGGAGTTTGCGGCATTGCTTGACATCGCCACTAAAGGAAGCAGCATAAATGCGCTTTTGCAACCGGAATACGTATCTTTCGGCTTTTCGCCAATTGATTTGTCCCCATCCCTCAGTGTTCATAATTGAACCCGAATTAGGCTTTTGCATTGCTACTAACTCCTAAATGCGTTCCCACACTGCGGCTCACGTCTGCTTATCCCGGTGGTTACCACCATCCCTTTTAAGGCGTTACCCGTTAGTTCGGGTTGGGCATTGGCTTCTTGAACCATCCCACCCTCTCGTTGCTTATGGTTTGACACCTACCTGTTACCGATTTCAGGAACAAACGAGATGGTTATTTCGTTCCCAGTTATCCATATCGAGTTTTTAGGGTCTGCCTGTCCACCGGGGTTCTAGGAAGTGCGCTATCTCGGTTTCGGAATCCTGATAGTCCTTATTACCCTTGTCAGCTATTTCTGACCCAAGAGGTAGACCGAGGTCTACGAGCTTATATCCCTTGGTCAAGGATAACGATGGTTCATCGACAGTTTGTTTATTCTACCCATGAACTCTTGCTTGCAGTAGATGCTTTCAGCTATTACCATCTATTCCTGCTTTCACTCCCGCTTCTACATCTGGGTTGTCAGTCCAGATATAGGGGAAACTCCTCATCTACCTCACGGTAGAGGGCGCTGTGTGCTTTTAATCCCGCACCGGGACAGTAGGACTTGGTGTATTTTGGATTTGGTTATAATTTAGGTTGATTAGTCCCTAAATCTTTCCCGTTTCCTCTAGCTTTCTTAGCTGGCGGCTCAGCTAGATTGTTCACCTACATGGATAGTGAGTTGTCATTGGTTGAGGATAAAAGTGCGAACTCTACCCAGGATTGGGTTACTCAACCATTGCCAGCCATCCTCCCCTTTCGGGTTTAGGCTGAACGAATCGCACCCGAATTTCCTTGAGGGTACTCATAGAACCCGAAGATTCTAT
>JADQBA010000172.1 GCA_016903675.1 Stigonema ocellatum SAG 48.90 = DSM 106950
GGGAGTGGGGAGTGGGGAGTGGGGAGTGGGGAGTGGGGAGTGGGGAGTGGGGAGTGGGGAGTGGGGAGTGGGGAGTGGGGAGTGGGGAGTGGGGAGTGGGGAGTGGGGAGTGGGGAGTTAGGAATTAATTCATAATTCATAATTCATAATTCATAATTCCTTTTCCTTTGCCTGGAATCAAGCCGCGCCTTCCGGACATTTGAGAAAGTAGAAGGAAGCGACGTAGTTGCTGTAACTGTTCGGTATCTCCTAGCAGTTCCAGTTGTTCCAAGGCTTCCTTAAAGGTTAAGTTAGAACGGTAGAGAATACGAAAGGCTTTTTTCAGGATTTGCATGCTGGTTGGCGACAGACCAGATCTTTTGAGTCCTACAACGTTGAGGGTGCGTATCCGTGATGGATTTCCCTCAACCATCATAAATGGAGGCACATCGCGCTCAACACGAGTCATGCCCCCCACATATGCCAATCCACCAATATGTACAAATTGATGGATACCGAGAACTCCACTAATTCCAGCTCGTGACTGAATATGGACATGACCTGCGATCGCCACGGAATTAGAGATAATCACAGAGTCTTCGATCACACAGTTATGACCCACGTGGACATAAGCCATCAGCAGGTTTCCATTGCCAATCACCGTTGCTTCACCTTCCCCAGTAGCGCTATTAATAGTGACATACTCACGAATGCGGTTATTGTCACCAATTGTGACCCCACTGGGTTCGCCTCTGTACTTTAGATCTTGAGGTTCTATGCCGATAGCAGCTCCTGCAAAAATCTGATTTTGCTCCCCAATTTCGGTAAATCCGTCCAATACCACATGAGGACCAATTACAGTTTCAGGACCTACTTTCACATGCGCTCCAATCACAGCATAGGCACCAACTTGCACTGTATGGTGGAGTTCCGCGTTCGGATGAATTACAGCGGTTGGATGAATAAGTGTCTTCAAGGGTGCATCTCCAGAACAGTCTAATGCTGAGAGTTAACTTGCTTCAGTTGCCAAAAGTGTCAGGTTAGCTTTCTTATGTGTGAGGGAGGCGAAAATCAAGAATTTACAATAGTTGTGGCTTATCTGTTTTACTGATATCCTTTTTCAGAATTCAGTAAAGGCACCTTCGGGTCGTGCCTTTACCACTAAGCCAATTTTTATTTTGCTACGGAAAACATCAGTTCGCCTTCAGTAGCGAGCTGACCGTCAACTTCGGCACGACCTTGCATCTTACCGAAACGACGTTGTTTCACCCACAACAGTTCCAAGGTCATCACCAATTGATCTCCTGGTATAACTTCACGGCGAAAGCGGACTTTATCGATACCAGCGAACAGGAAGAGTCCGCCTTCAAATTCTGGCAACTGAGTCATGACGACTCCGCCGACTTGCGCCATAGCTTCTATAATTAGCACTCCCGGCATAATCGGACGCCCTGGAAAATGCCCTTGAAAATGGGGTTCGTTGAATGTGACGTTTTTCAGACCAACAGCTCGTTTCCCAGGTACGTATTCAATAATTCTGTCTACAAGCGCAAAGGGATAGCGGTGGGGTAGCAGTTTCTGAATTTCTTCTACTGAGAAAATAACTTTGTTGTCAGATGTGCTAGCGATCGCATTATCTGGCTGATTTTCAGAAGATGTTGGTGCTGGAACATCGATGGTAATAGCTTCGCGGAGGATTGACATTGATAAGAGTGTGAATGCGTTTGTGGTTTGTGGTTGGTGGTTGGTGGTTGGTCGTTAGTTGTTAGTTGTTGGTGGTTGGTGGTTGGTTGGCATTCTTCCACCAAACAACAATTCCCCAATCAACAAAGAACAATCAACTAACCATTCCCAAATCACAGATTTTCTGCGCCAGTTCAATGTGTAAATTATGACTAGCTTTATATGCCAAGAAGTGAGCGCCGGGGAAAGTTCCTAGTAAGCTCAAATCTCCTACTAAATCTAAGATTTTATGACGTACTGGCTCATTTGGAAATCTTAATGGCGGATTAAGCCAGCCTAATGGTCCACAAACCAGAGCATTATCCAAGCTTCCACCTTTGATTAACCCTGACTGCTGGAGTTGTTCAACTTGATCCATTAAAACAAAAGTACGGGCTGGAGCAATTTCGGTAGCAAAGTTAGTGGAGGTCAGCGACCAACTGTGCCATTGGTTACCAATAGCGGGGGGGTCGAAGTCAATGCCGTAGGTAAAGCGAGTTTGGGCTGCTGGCATTGCACAGGCAAAGGCATCACCCTGACGCACCCAAATTGGCTCGTCTATCAGTGGGATCACCTGGGTTCCAGTAAAGGTTTGTACGACTAAGCCTACTTGGGCTATGCTTTCGGTCCATACCCTTGCCGAACCATCTAAAAGTGGCACTTCTGGACCATCAATTTCAATTCGGGCATTATCAACTCCCATTCCAGCAAGGGCTGCCAATAAATGTTCCACTGTCCGGACGGATACCTCAGCTTTACCTAACTGAGTTGAGAGAACAGTTTGACTAACCGCTGCCAATTGCGCTGGAATTATGGGAGTATCGGGCAAATCCACCCGCACAAAGTAGCGCCCACTTCCCGCCTCTGCTGGTAGTACCCGCACACTGGTGCTAATACCGCTATGCAATCCAACGCCTGTTTGGATAATTTCCGTGGCTATTGAGTGCTGTTGCATACTTAGTCATTGGTCATTGGTCAAATGATTTTACACAAAGAACTACTGACTCAGGGATTTGATAGATTAACACACAATATCTTAGAATTGGAGCTTTTAAGAACAATTCTGAATTATGAATTATGAATTATGAATTTACTCCTAACTCCTCACTCCCCACTCCCCACTCCCCACTCCCCACTCCCCATTCCCCATTCCCCACTCCCCATTTCTCAAAACCTTTCCCCGATGCCGAAATTGATGCGGCTACCACCGTCGTCATTAATACCGTAGTCAATGCGAATTGGTCCTAGTGGTGACTGCACCCGCACCCCAAGACCGTAGCCGTAGCCTGTACCGTTTTTGTTCAGCAATACAGATGGTCTAGTACTAGTTCCTAAATCGGAACCAAAATCAAAAAATAGTGCGCCGCTGACTATTGAGAAGATTGGGAATCGATACTCAAGAGATGTCTGTACGAAACTGCGTCCACTACCTAATTGTCCTTCGTCATAGCCACGAACAGAGTTACTACCACCTAGGGAAAAAGCTTCATAGGGAGGTAAGTCACCAATTACAGTTCCTCCTTGAATGTTAAAAGCGAGTGCTTCTGGTTTTTTGCTAAATTTCAGCAATTTTAGGGGGAGATATTGACTGTAGCTACCCCTGACCCTGGAAAGAAGAATGTTACCCTCTCCTATTGGCACTGACTGATCCAGCCCGAGGCGAAGGAAAGACCCACTGGTGGGCGTGAGGGGGTTATTCCGGCGATCGCGTGCAGCTCCTAGTTGTAGTAGCAGCAAATCGTCGCTGCTGCCCCCTGATTGTGTCAAGTTAATACAACTATTCGTTACATTTGTCAAACAATCTGTTGAGTTTGATAGCTCTCCCCGACTTCTAAGATTGCCATTAGAATCCTGAACCGAAACTCGTTGATACTGAAAACCTGCTGAAGCTACCCATTCAGAGTTGCTAAAGGGATTTTTAGACAAAGGACGGGTAAAGTTGACGCCACCACCTAGACGCACAATGCGGGGGCGATCGCCGTTTATTGTATTTGGATTTTTGGGATCATAAGTGGCAATGTTAGTTTTTGGACCATCAAAAATCAACGAAATCGACTGGCGACGGAAAATATCAGCAGTGTAGGAAGTCCGATAGGGGTCTCCAGCTATCCAAGGGTCTGTAAAGCGGAGGTCAAACAAGAAAGTGTCTAGCTGTCCCACCTGTATCTCTGCCCCTAATTTCTGGTTTCTTCCGTTCAGGTTGTTCTGCTGATAGCTAACGGTACCAAATATACCACTAGCTGAACTAATACCAGCACCTGCTCCTATAGAACCACTGTTGCGCTCAACTACATTTACTACCACATCAACCTTGCTGGGGTCAGTACCCGGATCAAGGGAGACATTCACATCTTCAAACAGCCCGAGTCCGTATACCCGTTGCAAGTCTTTTTGTATTGTGTTGCGGTTGAATATTTGTCCAGGCTTTAATTGCAGTTCTCGCGTAATAATATAAGTGCGTGTCCGAGCACGGATCGGCTGTCCCTTTTGGTTTGTTTCTTGACCTTGTTTATTACGGAACCGAACTCGAATATTTTCCACCACCCCTTCTGCCACTTGCAGTGTTACCACTCCGTTATCAGACACTTGCGGCGATCCAATCACGTTTGCCAAAACATAACCTTGGTCTTGATAGCGCTTAGTTAACTGCTTGATACCCTCCTGCAAGTCCCGTAAGTTGAGGATTTTGCCATACTGGTTGCGAAAGATTTCATTTACACCAGTGTTCGGTAGTACAGAGGAAACATTTGTGCCGGGATTTGCCTGCACTTGCACTTTAGTCAAGACGGGGTTAGGTCGAACCACAAAGCTTACCCGCACTCCTAAAGGAGTATCTTCTGGTAATGCTTGGACATTAGAGAAGAATCCAGTGGCAAAGACGGAGTTGATATCTTCTTGTAGCTGAGAGCGGGTTGTTGTCCGTCCTGGTTGGGTGCGAATCGCTCTATAAACTAGGTTCTCCAGATCCGGTGATAATTGTCCTGTTTCTGCTTTGACGAATACTTCTGAAACCAAGACACGAGTTTCATTTGCTTCTGGGGCTTGGTCTGGGGGAGTATTATTTGGAGTCGTTGGGGGTATCGGTTCAGGCGCAGACTGATTGGGATTGTTTGGAATTGGAGTGTTAGGAGAAGCTGGGTTGGGGATTTGTGGTTGGGCATTTGGAGGCGGAATGTCTGGAACAGGGGTTGATTGCGGAGGGTTTTGTGCTGTCTTGAGTGTGGTGGGGGTTGGTAATATGACTTTTGGCTTCGTCGCCAACGTAGGTGTTGCTGGTAAAATCCTGACAACTTTACTCTCCTCATCTCTGGGTGATGGGAAAACCTCTAATTTTTGTTTTGCATTGTTGAAGGTTTGTGCATTTGTACTGAGCGGAGCACCCAGAGGAGCTGCAAGATGACTCTGATTTATGAGTGATGGGAAAACGTCTAGTTTTTGTTTTGCATTGTTGAAGGTTTGTGCATTTATACTCAGCGAACCACCCAGGGAGGATGCGAGGTGCTCCTGATTTGTAGGTGATGTGAATGCCTCTGTTTTTTGTTTTGCATTGTTAAAAGTTTGTGCATTTGCACTCAGGGAGCCGCCCAGAGGGGCAGCCATCGCCACCACTGTCACTAAAACCGGGGATACGCGCATTTTATTTGGATTTTTCTTCACGTCCGCACACCATCAAAAGGTAGTATTAGTCATTGGTCATGGCTAAGTCGTAAGTGGTCATTGGTCATTGCTAAGTCGTAAAAAACACACAAATGACAAATGACAAACGACAAATGACAAACCACACGAGTTTAGTTGATTGTTGCCCACTTACTTGTTACTTTCTACTGCTTTTAGCACTCTTTGTAAGACCTCCTGGTAGGCGTGTTCTACATTTCCTAAGTCCTTGCGGAAGCGGTCTTTATCTAATACCCGGCTATCAGGGTCGCTGATTGCGTCGCTGTCCCACAAGCGGCAGGTGTCGGGGCTAATTTCATCTGCCAAGATCAACTGCTGTTGTGAGTCCAAGCCAAATTCTAGTTTGAAGTCCACTAGGGTAATGCTGCACCGTTGGAAAAAGCCCCTGAGAAAATCGTTGATTTCTATTGCTAGATGGGTAATTGTGTCAACTTGTTCCGGAGTGGCTAGTTCTAGCAAATAGAGGCGATCGCTTGTCAACAAAGGATCTCCCAATTGGTCATTTTTATAATAAAACTCTACCAACGGCTGTTTCAGCACCGTGCCTACTGGCAAGCCTGTTTGTTGGCACAGACTCCCAGCCGCTATGTTCCTGATCACCACTTCCAAGGGCAAAATCCTCAAGGCAATCACCCGCATTTGATGCGGGGCTGGGTTGTCAATGTAGTGAGTTTTGATGCCATGCACCTCCAACTGTTGAAAGAGCTTACTGGAAATGCTACAATTAATTAATCCTTTACCCAGAATATTGCCACGTTTTTGAGCGTTAAAGGCAGTCGCATCATCTTTGAAATCAGCCAGTAAAATTTCTGGCTCATCTGTTGTATACAAAATTTTCGCTTTGCCTTCGTATAATTTGGAGTAGACTGACATAATCGACGGTAAATTTATCAGCAGGGAGGGTGACTTTGCTCCAAAGGAGCTTAACCATTTTATCTTTGTAGATGCGGGTTTATTCTATATAACCTGTAAGCAGATACGATTTATTTCTTGTTAAACCCTCCCCTGTGTACTCTTAGTTGTACTTTTGTTAACATCAATTTTTCAGAATTTTTAGGTAAATAAAATGTTCCGTTACAGAATTTAGTATAGATTAATACCTTTGGTTGAGTGAGTGGTTTCAGTAAAATAGAATAAGATGATCATTTAACAAATTAGGAAATAAATAAGCTACTACTCCCGAACCGCGCTTAAGAATGCCTAATTTAATGAACCGCCAAGACGCCTTGGACGCCAAGAAAATCAAAAAGAAGATAGGTAATCGCGAGACCGGTTCGGGAGTAACTCCACTGGAAACTTAATAGTGGCTTAGAATTCAGCTTCCAATTAAAACAGAAATGGCTTTCAATAAGTAATGGAGAAAACAATAATGAACAAAGATGATTTGCTCTATCCCCGTAGTCGTTACTACGGTCAGGTGAAGCCTGAAAACTTAGTTTTTAACGCTAACCTGCAAGAATTTGCCCAACGAATAGGCTACATCTGTGGTCTGGAAACATCTGGCAAAATAAGTCCTGAAGAAGCTTACCAACAAATCAGAGATCTTTGGAAACAGTTGAAACTGGCAAAAAAAGAGTTGGGAATTGGTGAGAATCCCTTTAGCAATGATGATGGAAAACTAGAAGAAGGGAGTGGGGAGTAGGGAGTGGGGAGTTAGGAATTATGAATTATGAATTATGAATTATGAATTAACTCCTAACTCCTAACTCCTAACTTCTAACTCCTAACTTCTAACTCCTCGATTATGCGACACCTGCCAACTGTTGAGAATGGATAACTTTTTGATAGTAGGTTTCTAACTGGTGTGTAGCCGATGCCCATCCCCAACGTTCTGCTTCTTGGCGGGCATTTTGACGGATAGTTTCTCTTTCTTGTTTCTGTTGTAGGAGGCGAACCGTGGCGGCGATAGCACCTTGGATATCTGCTTCCGGCTCAAAAAGATATCCATTGACACCGTCTGTGACAATATCAGGAATACCACCGGAACGGGCTGCTACCACTGGGCACCCTGCTGCCATTGCCTCCAGTAGCACTAATCCCAGGGTTTCTGTACGGGAAGGAAACATGAAAGCATCAGCGCTTGCAAAAGCAGAAGCTAACTCTGTTCCAGAAAGATACCCAACAAAGTGGGTATTTGTCCCCAGAAAGTGTTGTTGCAGTGCTTGACGGTGAGGACCATCTCCTACTAATGCCAATCTAGAATCAGGAATTGCTTCTAAAATTGGTTTGATGCACTCAATTTCTTTTTCGGCAGACAGACGCCCGACATAGAGTAGCAAGTGACTCTCGGGGTGATTTTGCGACAGACGCGATCGCATTTCTTGGGATGCCAACTCAGGATGAAATGTTTCTGTATCTACTCCCCGTTGCCACAAATTTACTCTTTCAATACCGTGTGCCGTCAACTCCGCCATCATCGCCGTAGAGGTACACAAATTCAAGACAGCTTGGTTGTGACCTGCCTTCAGTAATTCCCATAGCAATCCTTCCAGTATCCCTAAGCCGTAATGATGAAGATATTGAGGCAGATGGGTATGGTAAGATGCCACTAAGGGAATATCGAGGACTTTACCATAGAATATACCAGCCAATCCCAAAACTGCTGGATTCACCACATGAATAATATGTGGCTTAAACTCTTGGAGAGTGTCACCAATTCCTGGATGGGGTAGTGCCAGTTTTAACTCAGGATACAGTGGTAGGGGAAAACCAGAAACACCATAAATTTTTGCTCCTTTGTATTCAGTCATACCACCATCAGGGGCAATTACCAGTACTTGGTTGCCCTGGCGCTGTAAATGGTCAATGGTGTGACGCAGGCGTGTCACAATCCCATCTACTTTGGGTAAAAAGGTTTCGGTGAACAGGGCAATTCGCATAAAAACTATTCAGTACAGGCAGGATATTGAGATATTTCCAGCTTGTGAGCAATTTTGAAATTATGAATTATGAATTATGAATTATGAATTATGAAAAAAAATCATAATTCATAATCTGAAGAGATTATTGTTTAATTCTTCGTTGGGGCTAATTCCCTAAAGCCATGTCGTTATAACTAGCTAGGTAAAGCCTGGAAAGAGGCTGCTGCCTCTATTGTTACACAAGAGGGGAGGCAACAGCCCTCCCTGATCTCATTCTGTGGCAGAGCGTGGGAATGAGAGATGGAGGAGGTAGTACTCCATACATTTGCCACTACCATACTTTTAGTTGCCTGGTAGTTCTACATAAAATTTATTTAAACTTTACCGTCACGATGCCAGGAGACTTTAGGCAGAATGTGATTTTTATCAACTCTGTTCTGGTACTTAATGGCAAAGTTTAACAGAGAATCCAGTAGAGAATCAGAGAGATAGTGGGGTTGCAATCCAAGATCCAGCAATTTAGTGTTTTTGGCGTTGAAGTAATGTTCTTCTTTCTCAACTCTGGGGTTATTCAGGTGGTTGATTTCCACATTCAGTCCCATGGCGGTTCCGGCTTTGTTTACCATAATCGCCAAGTCGCCGACACTAAATTGTTCAGTAAATTGGTTAAACACACGGAATTCACCCTGTTGGGCCCGATGGGCGATCGCTATTTCCACACATCGCACTGTATCCCGGATATCTAAGAATCCACGAGTTTGCCCTCCTTTACCATAAACGGTTAGAGGGTGTCCGATGGCTGCTTGAATGCAGAAGCGGTTCAGCGCCGTACCAAACACTCCATCGTAATCAAGGCGGTTAATCAACAATTCGTCCATCCCTGTTTCTTCAGTTAAGACGCCGTAAACTACACCTTGATTTAAGTCTGTTGCTCTTAATCCCCAAATCCGGCAAGCAAAGTGGATATTGTGACTGTCATGGACTTTACTTAGGTGATACATTGAACCAGGCTGCTTGGGATACGGTAGGGTATCTTTGCGCCCATTGTGTTCAATTGTGATATACCCTTCTTCAATATCGATGTTGGGTGTACCGTATTCCCCCATTGTTCCCAGCTTTACTAAGTGACAATCCGGGAAATCTTCCCGCATTGCGTAGAGCAAATTCAATGTTCCAACTACATTATTGACCTGGGTCAAAACCGCGTGTTCGCGATCAATCATCGAAAAAGGAGCCGAACGCTGTTCCCCAAAATGCACAATGGCTTCTGGTTCAAATTTGTGCAGCGCCCCTTTAAGAAATTCGTAATTGGTAATATCGCCAATAAACAAGTCAATGGATTTACCTGTCAAATCCTTCCAGCGCTGGAGGCGTTGCTGAATTGACACAATAGGGGTAAGAGTTTCAACACCCAATTCGTTATCCCAGTGTCGTCGCACCAGACTATCTAAAATTCCTACTTCATAACCTTGCTTGGAAAGGTAAAGTGCAGTTGCCCAACCGCAATAACCGTCGCCGCCAATAACCAGGACTTTCATTTTAACTAGTTTTTACTCGCTGATAGCTAAATCTATCAGGTTTGTGTCATCTCACAACTATCATAGTGAAGAGTTAGGAATGGGGAATGGGGAATGGGGAATGGGGAATGGGGAATGGGGAATGGGAAATGGGGAATAGAGTAATTCAAAATCCCCCACTCCCCCACTCCCCCACTCCCCCCACTCCCCACTCCCCCCACTCCCCACTCCCTCACTCCCCACTCCCCACTTTCTCAATCCGGTACTGCTGGGCAATGTAGTAGAAGAGGCGATAGTAATGGTCAAAATCTTGGCTTTCGCATTGACCCCGCCAGTAGTAGTTTACCTGACCCTGAGTTAGTCTCACGGTCATCTCACTGTTTTGGTTTTCTACTTCCACCGTCAGCACCCCAGGTACTCCTTGAGTAGTCTGAAAGTTAGCACTTATGGTTTTTTTCGCGTTTTTATCTTTGATTATGGACTCTGGCAATTGATGACTTGCCCAACCTCTAATCTCCACGGAGTTACTTTGTGGGGAAACAAAGGCAATGCCATCATGATTTTCAGGAGATGATAAAGAAGTCCAGTTGCTGGGATACGGAAACTCAAAGCCATAACGAGAGTTGCTATAAGTCTTCCACTTAATTGAGGCATCTGGGAAAACAGTGGCATTACAACCCCCAAAGGTTAAGGATAGGAATATGGTTCCGGCGATCGCATAAATTCTTCTTCTCAAACCATAGGTTGTAATTGCATTACCAGTAGACATAATGGGGAGTGGGGAGTGGGGAGTGGGTATATGGCAATACGCTTGGTCTTAAGGGTGCAGGGGCGAGAATTTTAGTGTAGAGACGCGATAACCCTTGTCTCTACGTAGGTTGATGGTAGCTAAATTATCTTAACACCAAGCGTATTCGGTGATCTGGATGTAATCATATTCCCCACTCCCCCACTCCCCACTCCCCATTCCCCAGTCAAATGTAAAGAAAAATTACAAAAATGGCGTTTTAGCGTCTTGCCGTCTTGACAAGCAAAAAAGGAGGCGATATCGTGAGATACATACCCGGGTAAGACTGCTAAAGAGTTATATGCAAGCTAAGCAAAAGGTTACTTTGTATTTGTCCCCTGATCTGCACAAGAGGTTGAAAATTCGTTCAGCAATTGATTCCGAACCCATGTCAGAACTTGCCGAACGTGCGCTAGGTTTTTACTTAGCCAACGCGGAATTAGTTGAAGAAGCAGAAGCCAACTATGGAAGAACTCATAGAGTTTATTCCTGTCCAACTTGTGAGAGTTCATTAGTGTTCCGTGATGGGGAACTGATTACCTTGGGCAATCAACCGGGAGTCATCGGTCAAGACCATCTACCTATGGATATGGAACGGGACGAAACTAAGCAAAAGGGTGAGGAAGAATTAGTTCCTTGCTAAAAAGGAATTATGAATTATGCGTTCATAATTCCCTAATCTTTGCCGAGCCAAAAGCAATGTCTGTACTATCTGTGTAAGGTCTCAAGTAGGTCGATGTATGAAAGAAGAGCTCAATATCTTAGTTCAAGCTCAATACCCTCTAATCTACCTTGTGACCTCCGAGGAAGAGCGGGCTGAGCAGGCGATTTTTGGAGTTGCCCAAATATCAAAGCCACAAAGGCGAGTATATGTTTGGACTGTAACTCACGGCATTGTGGAGTATGGTCAACCCCGGAACGTCACCCAACATAACACGGTTTCTCCAGAAGCGGCCATTGAGTGGATCATCCGCCAAAAAGAACCAAGTATATTTATTCTTAAAGATTTACATCCGTTTATTGATGCGCCTGCGACTACAAGGTCTTTACGAGACGCGATCGCCAGCTTCAAAGGTATGCAGAAAAACATTGTTTTGATGTCGCCGGTGCAGCAAATACCTATTGAACTGGAAAAAGAAGTTGTTGCTCTGGACTTTCCGCTGCCAGATATGGCAGAGTTGAATAAAGTTTTGACGCAGCATCAAGAGCAAAACCGTGGGCGACGCCTCTCAACAGAAGCGCGAGAAAAGCTTCTCAGAGCAGCCTTGGGTTTAACTAGAGATGAAGCTGAAAAAGTCTATCGGAAGGCACAGGTAACTACAGGGCGTCTGACGGAAGATGAAGTAGATATAGTATTATCGGAGAAAAAGCAGCTAATTCGGCGCAATGGTATACTAGAATACATGGAAGAAGATGCAACCATTGACGCTGTAGGTGGCTTGGAAGAATTAAAGAAATGGTTGAAGCAACGCTCTAACGCTTTTACGGAAAGGGCGCGAGAGTATGGTTTGCCGCAACCAAAGGGAATGCTGATCCTAGGAGTACCGGGTTGTGGTAAGTCCCTAATCGCCAAAACAACGTCTCGACTGTGGAGTTTACCACTGTTGCGGTTAGATATGGGACGTGTATATGATGGCTCTATGGTAGGGCGTTCAGAAGCAAATTTGCGCAATGCCCTGAAAACAGCAGAGTCTATTTCCCCAGCTATTCTGTTTATCGATGAGCTAGATAAATCATTTGCTGGCAGCACAGGTTCTTCTGATTCTGATGGTGGCACTTCTAGTAGGATATTTGGCTCTTTCCTCACCTGGATGCAAGAGAAAAAATCACCGGTATTTGTGATGGCAACTGCCAACCGAGTTGAACGCTTGCCTGGGGAATTTTTGAGGAAAGGTCGGTTTGATGAAATATTCTTTGTAGATTTGCCGACTTCCGAAGAACGCCAGGACATTTTCAAGATTCATCTGACAAAGCGACGTACTGATATATCGAGATTTGATCTCGAACAACTAGCTAAAATGTCAGATGGCTTTTCTGGGGCAGAAATAGAACAAGCGATCGTGGCGGCAATGTACGAAGCCTTTGCCCAAGATCGAGAGTTCACCCAGCTAGATATTATTGCTGCACTTAAAGCGACATTGCCACTGTCTCGTACGATGCAAGAACAAGTGACCGCCTTGAGAGACTGGGCAAGACAGCGGGCAAGACCAGCAGCAGCCTCCGTTGCTGAATATCAGCGAATGGAGTTTTAAAAGCTTTCCCCTGCTACTACAGGGGGAGAGGCTAGCGCCAAACGCTAGCAGTTTAAAAAAAACCGCGTGAAATATACGCGGCTTTCCCTAGACCAAACCGTTGTCCTTTTCTCAATCTTCTCTTTTGGAGGAACCCAAATGTCTCATTTTAGCACTCTGCGTACCAAAATCACCGATGCTGAAATCCTCAAGTCTTCTTTGCGTGACCTGGGTATCACCGTGAAGACCGAAGCTGATGTACGTGGCTACAACGGTCAGCGCCTTCGTTCTGACATTGTTGCAGTTCTAGAAGGCGAATATGACCTGGGTTGGTCTCGCAATAGCGATGGTTCTTTCGACCTAATCGCAGACCTGTGGGGCGTTGCTAAGAAGCACAACCAAACCGAGTTGATCAACTCAATCAACCAAAAGTATGCTGTTAACAAGACCTTGACTGAAGTCAAACAGCGCGGCTTGCAAAATGCCAACGTTAAGTTGGTATTGCAATAGTAATTTTTCTGCGCGTTCCCAAAGCTGCACGGGCTAACCAGGTCATTAGCGGTTAGCCCGCTTTTTTTCAGGATTGGAAATAACTCCAGTCCTGATTCTTTTTTTTGGGGCGAACGGCAGCTAGTAAGGGAGAACAGAAACAGAGTTTCTCCCCTACTTCTTGGTTGATGGGCAGCAATTTAACTATCCAATCTGAATTTAACATTTTTTAGCATAAACAAACCGGATTTCTAAGATAAATTATCTGCGTCCATCATCTATGGTTAAAATCTAAAATGTTATAAGTTCAGATCTCTGTGATTTCTTGTGTTTCTGTCACCGTTCCTGCTACGACTGCTAACCTAGGTCCGGGTTTTGATTGTATTGGTGCAGCTTTAACACTGTACAACGAGTTCAAGTTCACTCCCCTCCTCTCTTCCTCTGGGGGGTTGACAATAAATGTCATAGGTGCTGAGGCGGAACGAGTGAAAACTGATGAGAGCAACTTGCTCTACCAGGCGTTTATAAAGTTATATCAACACGTCGATGTGACACCGCCGCCTGTGAAAATTGAGATTCGGCTAGGTGTGCCTTTAGCAAGGGGTTTGGGTAGTTCTGCAACGGCTATCGTGGGTGGGTTGCTTGGTGCAAATTTGTTCTGCGGTGAAGTTTTGAGTCAGTTGCAGGTGATGGAGTTGGCGATCGCTCTTGAAGGACATCCCGATAATGTGGTCCCGGCGTTGTTGGGGGGATGTCGTTTGGCGGCGACGGGGGTGGAAAATGAACCGCCAAGACGCCGAGGACGCCAAGGTTGGGAGGTTTGTGAGGTTCCTTGGTGTGGGGAGGTTGTCCCTGTGGTGGCGATTCCGGATTTTGAGCTTTCAACCCAGGAGGCGCGGGGGGTTTTGCCAACTGAGGTGAGTCGTGCGGATGCGATTTTCAATACGGCGCATTTGGGGTTGCTGTTGCGTGGGTTGGAAACTGGTAGGGGAGATTGGTTGAGGGCTGCTTTGCAAGATAGGTTGCATCAGCCTTACCGGAAAGTCTTGATTCCTGGTTATGAGGCTGTGTATTCGGCTGCTGTTGCTGCTGGTGCTTATGGCATGGTGATTAGTGGCGCTGGACCAACGTTGTTGGCTTTAACAGATCCGGTAAACTCTGACGCTGTGGCTGCGGCTATGGCTGCTGCTTGGAAGGAGGCGGGAATTTCAGCTGTTGTGCGATCGCTTTGTGTTGATACCCAAGGGGCGAGGGGAGTTAGGAGTTAGGAGTTAGGAGGCGCGGAGTTAGGAGTTAGGATCACCCCACGGGCGGCGTACCACCCGTTATGAATGGAACAAACACCACCATTTCCCCTCTGCCCCCTAATCCCCAAAGGGGGCCCCGAGTTCCCCCACTCCCCATTCCCTACTCCCTACTCTCCACTCCCCTGTTTCGTAACGGTGGCGTGAGCTGCCGTTTTTTATTGACTTCGCAAAAGTTTACATTTAGAATGATTGGCTGGCAGACTTGATAAGTATTTATGACTATTTTTTGGGTGAAAATTGAATTTTTTCACGAGAAATAACCTTTACAAAAGTAAACATGGCTTAATATAATGTAATGAAAAGCGAAAATGCCAAAAAATTTGCAGTGATTGTCAGTGATGAATGCTATTGAGTTTCCTTGGTTAACAAGCATCATTGTGTTACCGATGATGGCTGCCGTCGCCATCCCCTTAATCCCCGATAAAGAGGGTAAAACCGTCCGGTGGTACGCTATGTCCGTTGCGATCGCGGACTTTGCCCTGATGATTTACGCCTTTTGGCAAAACTACGATTTTCAAAGCTACTCATTCCAACTGGTGGAAAAATATCCTTGGGTTCCGCAGTTGGGTTTGAATTGGGCTGTAGCGGTGGATGGGTTGTCGATGCCGCTGGTACTCCTGACAGGCTTAATCAACACTCTCGCAGTATTCGCGGCTTGGAAAGTAACAACCAAGCCGCGTTTATTTTATGGTCTGATGCTGGCAATGTACAGCGCCCAGATTGGTGTGTTTGTTGCCCAGGATTTGCTGTTGTTCTTCCTGATGTGGGAAATAGAGTTGGTGCCAGTATACCTGCTCATTTCTATTTGGGGAGGGCAAAAGCGCCGCTATGCAGCGACTAAGTTTATTCTTTACACCGCTGCTGCATCAATATTTATCCTAGTCGCGGGTTTTGCAATGGCGTTCTCAGGAGATACCGTTACCTTCGACATGGTAACTCTGGGAATGAGGCAATATCCCAAAGCCTTGGAATTACTCGTTTACGCAGGTTTCTTGATTGCCTTCGGTGTGAAGCTGCCGATTTTCCCCCTACACACTTGGCTACCAGATGCTCATGGTGAAGCTTCAGCACCCGTTTCAATGATTTTAGCTGGCGTCTTGTTAAAAATGGGTGGTTATGCACTCATCCGCATCAACATGGAAATGTTGCCTAATGCCCATGTTTTCTTTGCACCAGTGTTGGTAATTTTAGGTGTAGTCAATATAATTTACGGTGCTTGCTGTGCCTTTGCACAAACTAATCTCAAACGACGTTTGGCATACTCTTCTATTGCCCACATGGGGTTTGTGCTGATTGGTATTGCCTCTTATACAGAACTTGGCATCAGCGGTGCTGTTCTCCAGATGGTTTCCCACGGTTTGATTGCCGCTAGCTTATTCTTCCTCTCTGGGGTAACATACGAGCGCACCGACACTTTAATCATGGATCAAATGGGCGGCATGGCAAAGGTAATGCCCAAAACATTTGCTCTGTTTACCACTGGTGCAATGGCTTCTCTAGCATTACCAGGGATGAGTGGTTTTGTTGGTGAGTTGATGGTGTTTCTTGGTATTGCCACAAGCGATGTCTATAGTTCTAGCTTCAAAGTTGTCGTCTTGCTGCTGAGTGCTGTGGGCTTGATTTTGACTCCCATTTATCTACTGTCAATGCTGCGCCAAGTGTTCTACGGGAAGCAAAATGAAAATTTGGTGCTGGATGCGGTGGTACAAGATGTCAAACCCCGCGAATTGTTTATCACTGCTTGTCTACTAATTCCAATCATCGGTATTGGTTTGTATCCCAAATTCGTCACACAGACTTATGATGTGAAGACGGTGGAAGTAGCAGCCCATGCTCGCCAAGCTCTACCAATTGTTGCTCATCAACAACCATCAAGTCTATACTCTCGTGTTTTTACAGCGCCGACATTGGCTAATTCTGAGGTTTCAAATTTGACGAATATTGCTGAGTAAGTATTTGTTTTACAAGGCTGGTGCTATTTAAAAATCATAGAAAGATCATGTGGGGGTGGAGTAGCAATCACCCCCATAGCTATAGCAATCCTATTTGAGAACTGAACAGAGGGGACAAGGAAGACTTGGGGGACAAGGGGGACTTGGAGGACTTGCCAGAGGTGTTTGCAACTCATTTACTGCCTTCCCGCTCGAAGATTACCTATTTTTAGGACTTACGCATTGACATAAACGACAAACTGTGAATTACCTCTCGTTACAAGGCTCTGCCTTGTAATGTTCTTGTGGGAGGCTCTGCCTCCCGTCAAACCGTCCGGCAGAGCCTCCTTGATATCATTCCCAGACAGCAGCCCAGGAACGAGGCAGGGCAAGAGTTTTAGGTTAACAAGGGTTAACAGCACATGATAGTCAGTCTGTAAAGTGCGTAAGTCCTAATTTTAACGAACCGCAAAGACGCGAAGTACGCGTCCCTTGCGCGTCTCCCCTTGGGAGAAGAAAGAAGAGAAGAACTGGACTTACGCACAAGACAAATCAACCATCATGTGTATAACGAAATTCCGGCGTTTGCCTCGTTAAGAGCCTGACAGCTGGGAATGAGATCAAGGAGGCTCCTTATCCCGATTTGACGGGAGGCAGAGCCTCCTTTGAAGAGCATTACAAGCCTAGGCTTGTAACGAGAGACATACAT
>JADQBA010000034.1 GCA_016903675.1 Stigonema ocellatum SAG 48.90 = DSM 106950
GGGAGTGGGGAGTAGGGAGTGGGGAGTAGGGAGTGGGGAGTAGGGAGTGGGGAGTAGGGAGTAGGGAGTGGGGAGTAGGGAGTGGGGAGTAGGGAGTAAACAATTATTCTTCCTCATCTCCCCATTCCCCATCTCCCCATTCCCCATCTCCCCATTCCCCATCTCCCCATTCCCCATTCCCCATTCCCCATCTCCCTCATCTCCCCATTCCCCATTCCCCATCTCCCCATTCCCCATTCCCCATTCCCCATAAGTTAATTGTTTTTTCCTAAAGTATTGTTACCCCGACATGATATGATTCAGCTGGCTGAATGAGCAGTCAACATAATTAGCTGTACTGGTTTCGAGTCCTGTGAGCTTGTCAGACGAATCAATTAATCCCACGCCGCCCACAACACAAGAAGATGCTCAATCTGGTTTTGAGGATACAGAACGAGCCAGCTCTATGCAAGAGTTCTATCAACTCTACAAGGAGTTGTCGCTCATCACTCTTGTATTGACGGGGATTATTTTTATTTCTGTGTTCTTTTTTTATTCCCTCAACATTGCCCTAAATTATCTGATTGGAGCATGTACGGGTGTAATTTACTGGAGGATGTTAGCAAAAGATGTTGAGCGTTTGGGGAGAGAAAAACAGCAACTGAGTAAAACTCGGTTAGCTTTATTAGTAGTCTTAATTCTAGTCGCATCGCGGTGGAATCAACTACATATATTACCCATATTCTTGGGATTTCTCACCTACAAAGCAGCGCTCATTATCTATGTAGTTAGGGTGGCATTTGTCTCTGACTCCTCAAACCGCAGGTAACCATAAAAGGCTCAACACAAGTTTTGCAGGAGGAATATCCACACCGCAAAAAAAGCTCCTCTTCTCCAGTTAATATTGGAGAAACTATTGGTATTGAAAGAAAATGCTGAATTTTCTGAACTTCTTCAATTCTGTTCCCCTTGCCGAATTGGAAGTGGGAAAACATCTATACTGGCAAATAGGCAACTTGAAACTGCATGGGCAGGTTTTTCTCACCTCCTGGTTTGTCATTGCCGTGCTGGTGCTAGCTTCCATTGCAGCAGGTAGTAACGTCAAACGAATTCCTGGTGGGCTGCAGAATTTGATGGAGTACGCCCTGGAATTTATTCGGGATTTAGCAAAAAACCAGATTGGCGAGAAAGAGTACCGCCCTTGGGTGCCCTTTGTAGGCACTTTGTTTTTGTTCATTTTTGTGTCAAATTGGTCAGGAGCACTTGTTCCTTTTCGGCTGATTAAGCTACCAGAAGGCGAACTAACTGCTCCTACTAGTGACATCAATACAACTATTGCCTTAGCATTGTTGACATCACTAGCGTATTTTTACGCTGGATTCAGCAAAAAGGGTCTAGGGTACTTTGGTAACTACGTCCAACCAGTGGCGTTTATGTTGCCCTTCAAAATTATTGAAGATTTCACTAAACCCCTTTCCCTAAGTTTCCGTTTATTCGGTAATATCTTAGCAGATGAACTGGTAGTGGGAGTGCTAGTACTACTAGTGCCTTTATTTGTGCCACTGCCAGTAATGGCTTTGGGACTTTTTACCAGCGCCATTCAGGCACTAATTTTTGCCACTTTGGCTGCGGCTTACATCGGAGAAGCTATGGAAGACCATCACGGTGGCGAAGAACATCATTAGTTAGTTGATTGTTTTTTGGTGTTTGGTGTTAGTTGATTGTTGTCTGGTGTTTGGTGTTTGGTACCAACCAACAATCAACAATCAACAATCAACAACCAACAACCAACAACCAAGAGTAAAAAAAAGGAAAGAATATCATGGATCCATTAGTTTCTGCTGCTTCAGTTTTAGCTGCTGCTCTGGCTGTAGGTTTGGCTGCGATCGGTCCTGGCATCGGTCAAGGAAATGCGGCTGGTCAAGCTGTAGAAGGTATTGCTCGTCAACCAGAAGCAGAAGGTAAAATTCGCGGTACATTGCTGTTAAGCTTAGCATTCATGGAAGCGCTAACCATCTACGGTCTGGTGGTTGCCCTAGTACTGCTATTTGCGAACCCCTTCGCGTAAGTGAGTGAAAAGTTAGGAGTTAGGAGTTATGAGTTGTGAATTAACTCCTAACTCCTAACTCCTAACTCCTAACTAAAAGAAGTAGATAGGAAAAAGCAACCATGACACACTGGATAACCTTATTAGCTGTAGAAAAGGTTGCCAAAGAGGGAGGGCTGTTTGATTTAGATGCTACCCTACCTTTGATGGCAATCCAATTTCTGCTTTTAGCCCTAGTTTTGAACGCGCTTTTTTATAAGCCTTTGGGCAAAGCAATTGATGATCGGAATGAATACATCCGGAACAATCAATTAGAAGCAAAGGAACGCTTGTCAAAGTCAGAAGGTTTGGCGCAGCAATATGAGCAAGAATTAGCAGGAGCAAGACGGCAAGCACAAACAGTGATTGTTGAAGCTCAAGCAGAAGCACAGAAAATCGCTGCCCAAAAGATAGCCGAAGCGCAGAAAGAAGCCCAGGCACAAAGAGAACAAGCATATCGAGAAATTGAGCAGCAAAAACAGCAGGCTTTTGCTTCCTTAGAAAAAGAAGTAGATGCCCTGAGTCGCCAGATACTGTCCAAGCTTTTAGGAGCAGAACTGGTAAGATAGTTAGGGGTAAGGAGTTAGGAGTTAGGAGTTAGAAGTTAGGAGTTAGGAATTAGGAGTTAGGAGTTAGTGGAAAAAAACAACAAGCAACTAACAACCAACAACAAATAACTAACAACAAACTAACAACAAATAACAAACAACTAACAACAAACAACTAACAACAAAAAATAGAGCTTTGGCAGCGCAGTATGTGGATGGAAAAACATGGGGACTTTTTTACTGTTGATGGCCCAAGCTAGCGCCGAGGTCGGTGAGTTAGCAACAGGTAAAGGCGAGGGTGGTTTTGGTCTAAATACCGATATTTTGCAAACCAACCTGATTAACCTTGCTATTATTATTAGTGTGCTGGTTATCTTCGGGCGGAAGGTTCTGGGTAGTACTCTCAAAGAACGCCGCGAACGAATTGAAACAGCAATTAAAAGTGCAGAGCAACGCCTGAAAGAAGCACAAAGAGGACTTGCAGAACAGCAGCAAAAACTGGCGCAAGCTCAGGCAGAAGCAGAAAAAATCAAGCAAGTAGCAGCAGAAAATGCCAATAAAGCAAAAGACGCCATACTGGCTCAAGCAGCTACTGATATTGAACGCATGAAGGAAACAGCAGTAGCTGATTTGAACTCAGAACAGGAAAAGGCGATCGCCCAACTGCGCCAACGGGTCATTGCTTTGGCATTGCAAAAGGTCGAGTCAGAACTGCAAACTGGAATTGCCGACGATGCTCAACATAGATTAGTTGATCGCAGCATTGCGCTGCTAGGAGGCAAGGGATGAAAAGCAAGATAGCAACAGATGAAATAGCCCAGCCTTACGCTCAGGCATTGATATCAGTAGCACAATCAAAAAACCAGACAGAGCAATTCGGCGAAGATGTGCGTTCTTTGCTGAGTCTGCTTTCTGGAAGTACGCAGCTACAAAGCTTTCTCGGCAACCCCTTTATTGAGCCTGAGAAGAAAAAAGCAGTCATCAATCAAATACTAGGCGAAGGCGCTAACACATATTTACGTAATTTCTTGCTGCTACTGGTAGATAGACGGCGCATTTCACTGCTGGAGTCCATTGGTCGGCAGTATCTGGCGTTTTTGCGGCAACTCAATCAAACTGTGTTAGCTGAGGTGATTTCTGCTATTCCCCTAACGGATGCGCAACAGCAAGCAGTCACATCCAAGGTCATAGCAATGACCAGTGCTCGCTCTGTAGAACTAGACACCAAGATTGACCGCGAGATAATTGGTGGTGTGATAATTAAAGTTGGCTCTCAGGTAATTGACTCCAGTTTAAGGGGTCAACTACGCCGCCTCTCCTTGCGCTTAAGTAGCACTTAGAAAGTTAGGAGGAGCCACTGCGTTGCGGAGGTTCCCTCCGTTGTAGCAAGTGGCGTTGAGGAGTGAGGAGTGAGGAGTTAAATGAAAAGTAAAAAGATTTATTGTCTCTTTTGCATTTTTCACTCATAACTCCTAACTCCTAACTCCTAACTTTTAATCATTCCTTCCATATTGAAAGAAAGAAGATAGTCAAATGGCAATTAGCATCAGACCGGACGAAATCAGTAACATTATTCAGCAACAAATTGAGCAATACGACGACCAAGTCAAAGTGAAGAACGTTGGTACCGTCCTGCAAGTGGGTGACGGTATTGCCCGCATCTATGGTCTAGATAAGGTCATGGCAAGCGAGCTATTAGAATTTGAAGACGGCACAGTTGGCATCGCCCAGAACTTGGAAGAAGATAACGTGGGTGCGGTGCTAATGGGTGAAGGTCTTGAGATTCAAGAAGGCAGTACCGTGACCGCCACAGGCAGAATCGCTCAGATACCAGTGGGAGAAGCCCTCGTTGGACGAGTTGTGGATGCTTTAGGTCGTCCAATTGATGGTAAAGGAGATATCAAGACCACAGAAACCCGTTTGCTTGAATCTCCAGCGCCTGGTATTGTAGCACGTCGGTCTGTACACGAACCAATGCAAACTGGCATCACAGCTATCGACGCGATGATTCCTGTGGGTCGCGGTCAGCGGGAGTTGATTATTGGCGATCGCCAAACCGGAAAAACTGCCATCGCCATCGACACGATCATCAACCAAAAACAAGAAGATGTCATCTGTGTCTACGTCGCCATTGGACAAAAAGCTTCCACTGTGGCTAGTGTGGTACAGACATTGCAGGACAAAGGCGCAATGGACTACACCATTGTTGTTGCCGCCAGCGCCAGTGAACCCGCTACCCTGCAATACTTGGCTCCTTACGCTGGAGCAACAATAGCTGAGTACTTTATGTACAAAGGCAAAGCTACCCTGGTAATCTATGATGACCTCTCTAAGCAGGCTCAGGCTTATCGCCAAATGTCCCTGCTGTTGCGTCGTCCCCCCGGACGGGAAGCTTATCCTGGAGATGTGTTCTATATCCACTCCCGCTTGTTGGAACGGGCAGCTAAGCTGAGTGATGAACTAGGTAAAGGTAGCATGACAGCTCTGCCGATTATCGAAACTCAAGCAGGTGACGTGTCTGCTTACATCCCTACCAACGTGATTTCCATTACTGACGGTCAGATATTCCTGTCGTCCGACCTGTTCAACTCTGGTGTCCGTCCAGCTGTAAACCCCGGTATTTCCGTGTCGCGGGTGGGTTCTGCTGCTCAAACCAAGGCGATGAAAAAAGTCGCAGGTAAGTTAAAGCTGGAACTAGCACAGTTTGATGACTTGCAAGCGTTCGCACAATTTGCCTCTGACCTTGATAAAGCAACTCAAGACCAGTTGGCACGGGGTCAGCGTTTACGGGAACTTCTCAAGCAACCTCAAAACTCACCCCTAGCGGTGTATGAGCAGGTAGCTGTTCTCTATGCTGGTCTTAATGGTTACTTAGATGACATCCCAGCAGATAAAGTCACTACTTTCGCAGCCGGACTGCGAGAGTACTTGAAAACCAGCAAACCTCAGTACACTGAATCAGTACAATCGAAAAAAGTACTAGGTGACGAAGAAGAAGGTGCTTTGAAGGAAGCAATTACCGAATACAAGAAGACCTTTAAGGCAACAGTGTAAAAAGTGAGGAGTTAGGAGTGAGGAATAAGGAATTGTTGGTTGTTAGTTAGTTGTCTTACCAAATAACTAACTTATTCCCCACTCCCCACTCCCCACTCCCCATGCCCCACTCCCCACTCCTAACTAAACTATGGCAAATCTCAAATTCATACGCGATCGCATTCAGTCAGTCAAAAATACTAAGAAAATCACAGAAGCTATGCGGCTGGTGGCTGCTGCTAGAGTCCGTCGCGCCCAAGAACAGGTGCTATCCACCCGCCCCTTTGCCGATCGCCTAGCACAAGTGCTATACGGTTTGCAAACGCGTATGCGGTTTGAAGATGTAGACTTACCCCTACTGAAAAAACGGGAAGTTCGGTCAGTTGGGTTGCTGGTAATTTCAGGCGATCGAGGTTTGTGTGGCGGCTACAACAATTACGTTATTAAGCGTGCCGAGAATCGCGCCAAGGAACTCCAGGCTGAAGGACTAGACTACAAATTCGTGCTGGTAGGACGTAAAGCCGTCCAGTACTTCCAACGCCGCAACCAGCCCATTGATGCTACCTACACTGGCTTGGAGCAAATTCCCACCGCAAACGAAGCCACTAAGATTGCCGACCAACTACTTTCTTTGTTTCTGTCGGAAAAGGTAGACCGCATTGAGTTGGTCTACACCAGATTCGTCTCCTTAGTCAGTTCCCGCCCTGTGGTGCAAACCCTGCTTCCTCTTGACACCCAAGGTCTAGAAACACCAGATGACGAAATTTTCCGCCTGACAACTCGTGGCGGTCAATTTGAAGTAACACGAGAGAAAGTGACTTCCCCAGTCCGCGCTTTACCCCGCGACATGATTTTTGAGCAAGACCCAGTGCAGATTCTTGATTCTCTCCTACCTCTGTATCTGAGTAACCAACTCTTGCGGGCGCTGCAAGAATCTGCTGCTAGTGAACTAGCAGCGCGGATGACAGCCATGAGTAACGCCAGCGAAAACGCCGCTGAACTCATTCGCAACCTGACGCTGTCTTACAACAAAGCACGCCAAGCTGCTATTACCCAGGAAATTCTGGAGGTTGTTGGTGGTGCTGAGGCGCTAACTTAAATTAGTTGTTGGGTGTTGGGTGTTAGTTGTTGGGTGTTGGGTGTTGGGTGTTGGGTGTTGGGTGTTGGGTGTTGGGTGTTAGTTGGTACCAAACACCTCTTCCCCAAACACCAATCACCTCTTCCCCAATCACCAAACAACAAACACCAATCACCTCTTCCCCAATCACCAAACAACTAAACCATAACAAGAGTGGCACATTTTAAAATAGCGCATTATAATTGGGAATATAAACTACATGGGGCTTTAACGGTTTCGACGTGGTGGCGAAAGCTGCTCTGTGATTCAGGTCGAGAGTGAGTCTCCTCTCGAAAATCAAAGGCTCAAACAACAGTAAATGCGAACAACATCGTATCCTTCAAGCGCGTGGCAGTAGCTGCCTAACAACCTCTAGTAGGTCCGCTTGTCTATAGTTTGACTCCGTTAAGGACTATAGACCAACCCCAACGGATGCTCTAGCAAGTGTTCTCTGGGTGGCTTGCTAGCTAAGACTTAACCAGAGCATCCTACCGTTCGGGATAAAGAACGTTTCCCGCCTTGAGGATCAGATAGGCTAAACCTGTGAACGAGCGGGGGGTCAATACCCATTGCGGACATGGGTTCAATTCCCATAAGCTCCATATTTAGGTATACAACGGCAAATTCACCTGATAATTTTATATTCAGGTGAATTTTGTTTTTTATGGGCGAATCAAAAGTAGTTGTGACTTGTCAAAACCCTGCTTGTAGCAAGGAATTTATTAAACGACTCGCTGAGTTTAAGAGGAGTGAACGGTTAGGAAGACCACATTTTTGCTCTAAATCATGTTATGGAAAGTTTAAAGGTTTAGTTAATTTTGGAGACAAGGTTAATAAAGATACTTCCTATTTAAGGGACATAATTAGGCAGGATAATTTCTCTCCGTTTCGATACCACTTGAGAGTGATGAGAAAGTCTGCAAAACACAGAGAGCAAGAATGCTCTGTTATCTTAGCGGACTTAAAGCTATTGTGGGAAACACAAAAAGGTATTTGTCCTTACACAGGCTGGAACTTGGTTCTTTTGCCTTGCACTACTCATTACGAAAATACCCCTTTAACAACTAACAGAGCTAGTGTAGATCGCATAGATTCTTCTAAAGGTTATACGGTAAATAACATACAATTTGTGGCTGTCATTGCTAATTTTGCTAAAAATGCTTTCACTGAAGAAGAGCTAATAAACTTTTGTCATGATGTTTATAAATACAGAAACCAAAGAATTTATTTCAATATTTGGTTGCGGTATGAATCCCCCTACTCATCTTCCCTATCCCCAGTCCCTAGTCCCCATGCCCCTAATCCCCACGACCTGGGGGCCCCGAGTTCCCCAATCCCCTTTTCAATAAATCATCGTAGAGATGAACACTCGCCTTTTCGCCAGCATCTTAAATTGGCAAGAAGACGAATGAAAACTCATGGAAGGGAATGCACTATCACTCTGGAATATTTAAAGGAACTATGGGAAAGGCAGAGCGGAAGATGCCCTTATACTGGATGGGAGTTAGATAATCCTGAAACAACTGCTCATTGGGATGTGTATGAACTACACCCTAAGAGAGCGAGTTTAGATAGGATAGATTCTTCTGTTGGCTATGTGCCAGGAAATGTTCAATTTGTCAGTGTAATCGCTAACTTTGGCAAGAGAGATTTTCCAGAAGAAAAACTTTTAGAATTCTGTCAAGCGGTGGTTGACTTCAGATTGATGGGCTAATTTGATGTTCCGACAGTTGCATATCTAGTATTTTTTCAAGCAAGTTTTGCTCATTGTAGTAAGCACTTTAGTGCTTAGAAAATAAGGACTAAAGTCCTTACTACGAACTTACTTACACATCAATTATAACTTGACAGACTACTATAGCAATCCTCCGCAGATTTTTGAAATATACGTAGGGTGGGCACTGCCCACCACATCCGGGTTATGGTGGGCAGTGCCCACCCTACACTACTTAAAATTTTTCATGAATGATTTAGGATTCCTATATAGCAATCTTATTTGAGATCCGAACACCTCAAGTAGCCCCTAGGAAACCGAGTTTCTCTGCGTTCACGAATCCTCCACGGATTGCTATAGCTGGAGTACAGAAATTGGCTCAGTCTCTGTTGCTCTGACCTTGTTGCTCAGCTTACCACCACATAGTGTGTTTCTTCAGAGTCACCCATTTCCTAAATTAAATAGATACAACGGTAGCAAAATTTATGCTTTTTGCTACAAATTAATTGACAAACATAATATGTTTATGACAATCTTTAATTAAGAATATATGCTAAAAATAATGACTGTGATCTTATAATTACATTTTTTTAAATTAAGCATGAATAAAATATTTTTACTCAAAAAAATGTCAAATAGAAATATTTGCTACAAAGTTAATTTCAGACAAAATAAAATTTATGACAACTTTATAAAACTAAATATGAGAAAAATAAAAGCAGAAAAGAAAACTAATAATATGCACAAGGTAGACGACTGATGGTAGCTCTCACAGAGAACGCTCAAAAACGGCTAACTATACAAACTGTCGAAATTGCTCCTAACATAACGGCAATTCGCTCTCTTGACTGGGACCGCGATCGCTTCGACATCGAATTTGGACTACAAAACGGTACCACCTATAACTCATATTTAATTAAAGGAGACCGGATAGCTTTAGTTGATACCTCTCATACCAAATTTCGCGACCTGTATTTAGAAACCCTCAAAAGCCTCGTCAACCCGAAGGCGATTGATTACGTAATTGTAAGTCATACAGAGCCAGACCATAGTGGCTTAGTTGAAGACGTTCTCCAGTTAGCTCCCAGAGCCACCGTCTTAGCGTCAAAAGTTGCGCTCCAGTTTTTGGAAAACCTGGTACAAGCCACGTTTATAGTGTAAAGTAAGTTTTGTAATGGTTACATGGCTTATGTTCTATGGATTCTAGCGATTTTGAGTCTTGGGGCTATGCGAGAGTATCGACCGACGAGCAAGCGCAGGACAAAGACGCGCTTCTCAACCAAATGCAGCGTTTGCGGAATGCTGGTGCTAATAAAATCTTCTTTGATATCGACAAACGTACCAAGCATGACCGCAAGGGTCTGTTGAACTTAATTAAAGCAGTCCAGGAACTCCCGGTTAACCACAATATCAAATTCTTAAAATTTACGCGATTAGATAGAGTCGCAGCATCACAAGTCATCTTTTACAAACTTATCAGTGAACTTCAAAAGAAAAAGATTAAACCAGTGGCTATTGATGACCCATTCGACTTGGATTCAGTTGGGGGAGAACTGACGGTTGATATTCGCTTAGACGTAGCCAAGCATGAGGTTAAGATGCTGGGTTTGCGAATTCGTAAGGAGCGGGAACTCCGGCGCAAAGAAAAGAAAAGTAATTTTTCTGCCCCGTTTGGTTACAAAGTTGAAGATAACAAATACGTTTTTAATAATGACAAATGTATTTGTATCATTGATAAAAAGCAAGAGTTCTCGGTGGTTGAAGTTGCACAACTTATATTAAAAATATTTTATCAGGTTGGTAGCTGCACACAAACAGTTAAAAGATTAAATGAGTTCTTTGGTATAAGTTCAAAATGCTCGGAAAAATATGTCAAAAAATCAGGTAATTACTCAATTGATGAAGAGGATACACTCACCCAAAAAACATTAAAGAAAAAAGTAGATGAAAAGTCTAATGCTGGGTTGCGTTACCCATACTCAGGACTGAGATGGACGACAACTGGCATTCGAGATTGGTTAACTAATCCAGTGCTGGCTGGTGGTACTCCTTATGGCACGGTTAAGGAAAATGGGAATAAAAAGTCTTTTGATGAAATCAACGTTTTTTGGAACACCCATGACGAACAGGCGTTAATTACATTTCAACAGCACCAAGAAATTAAAGAAATTATCCGTGGGAACCGAAAGAATGCGTGGGCATCCTATGGCGATCGCGATCCACAAAAACTTAATATCTTCCAAGGTCTGATATTTTGTGCAAAGTGCAACGCTAAATTTGTTAAGGTTGCAACGTATCAAAGCAAAGACGGCAAGTTAAAATCATACTACCAATGCACCTATTACCTGAAAAGTGGTATGTGCCAGCATAAAAATGCCATTACCAACTTTGAGTTGGAAGAGCAAATTGTTGAATTTCTCGTCAGAGAGGCTGAGCGCCTTTCATTACTGGGGGAACAAACCAGCACGCCTGTAACCGAAAGTAAAGAATTACTGGAATTGCGATCGCAACTCCAAGCTCTTGAATGTATTCCTGGTAACAACCCTGCTATTGAGACTGCCAAAGAGGGGCTGCGCTGGCAAATTACTGAGTTGCTCTCTTGTGGAGAAAGAACCAATCAGGCGGTACTCATCAGCCGAGAAAGGATTATAGCTGCATTCCGCAACAGGGATTTTTGGAAAGGGATACAGAACCCTGTGGATAAAAAACGCCTGCTGCGTGAGTGCATTATGTGTGCGGTTGTGGATGAAGGGAAAGTGGTAGAGGTCAGGCTGCGGATTTAGATAACTTTCACTGCTCATTTCACCCCGTATCTAAGGAACCACAATTACATCAGCTATGGATTGATTCAAAAAATTCACAAATCGTGAAGGTCTCCCCTAAAGATTCTCCTGGTAATTGTTCGAGTAACGTGAAAGATAAACCCTACTCATCACCTTCCACATTTTCTGGTGGATGTAAATTTGCACTCCTCAATAAACCGCGTAAATTGACAACACCAAAGCGATTCAAACGCAAAGCTTCAACCGTTGCTCGACCACAAGGAGTTTTACCAATCACCTGTGTAAAATCATCACTCCAGCTAAAATGCTCGCTCCAAAATTGCTGCCGAGGATTATATAATGCAATTTTTTCTGCCGTTTCTGGATCGGTTGCCTGTGTTTTGGCATGTTTATGACCATTGCAGCCAACGCAACTCCAAGCAAGATTTTCTAAAACTGCTTCCCCACCTGCTTTTCGGGGTTTTATATGCTCAACCGTAAAACTCTCCGTGGCAAATTGCTCGGAACAACGACAATACTCGCAGTAGCCACGGGCACGAGCAGCAACAATACGCCTCATTGATTCTGGGGTTCGCTCTGACATTAGGCTACGTTGCTGTGTGTAGGCAAGAACTCGTTAATTAGCACTTTCAAATCAACCTGACGAAATTGAGCCAGTTTTATCAATGCTTCTGCACGTTCAGCATCTTGTTGTTCGACGCGCTCAACGTACATTAGTAGCTCTTGATGCTCTGTGTCTGTAATGACTCCCATCTCGTTTTGCTGACGCAGATAAGCCAATCTATCTTGTTCTTCGGAAGACAGACGGCGTTGAATAATTTGAAGCAAAGCGGCTTCGCTGACGGACGGCTTTGGTGCTTCTGATACGTGTAAAGCCTCCTGAGAAAGGGCTGACAAAAATTTAAGAGCCTTTACTAAAGATTCTTCTGGTAATTGTTCGAGTAAAGCGATCGCTCTAGTACGAATTTCTGTAGGTGCAGCCATAGGAAACCTAACCTCGTTTGCTTCTAGCTTAGATTATAACCATCTTGCCCTACTTTGACCGCGTAGCGATCGCATAGCTGTTCCTTTGAGCGGCTGCTTTACGATCATATGGGGTGTCGGGTGTGGGATAAGTTTCAGTTATATTGCGTTCAAGTCGATAAAACGATGACTCAGTTGATAGAAGAATACGTTGATTCTATAAAGGCAAGTGCGAACCTGCCCATAGCAGCCATGATGAGGTGATGTGATTTTGTACGTAAAATCGGAATTGAAGCTAAAAATCTGTTGGATAGCGAAAATTCCGATTTATTCCATGAAACCAATACTTGGAATTACGTCTCCCGCCCAAGACGTTCTTCTTCCAAAGCTCACCCAGGCTATAGTCTTCAAGCCACGCCTCCAACTCGTGCCTCACCAAAGAGCGAAGTGATGATTTCCCCTCATCGCCGTCTACAACAATCACATCATTTGCATCAAATTCGTTGAGCAGTTCCACTGACTGAGTTGAAACAATCACTTGTTTTATGTTCGTACGTATCAATGATGCCAGAACGGTGATAGCATATGGGTGAAGACCTAGCTCTGGCTCATCAACCAGAATTGTCTCAGGCTGAAGCTCTTCAGGTTGCAGGAAAACGGTTGCCAGACACATAAAACGCAGCGTACCATCCGAAAGCAGATGTGCCTTGAATGGAACATCTTGCCCCTGCTCAAACCATTCCAGTTCAATAACCTCCTTGTTTTGTGGAGAGGGACGCAGGTAAAAATCCCCAAATATTGGGGCAACAAGCCGGATTGTTTTGACAATTTTCTGATATGATGCCGGGTAGCGATAGGAGAAAAAATGCAAGATTACGGGCATCAGTCCGCAGATAACCGTTGTCATTGATACCGTGCGGCTGCTTTACATAGGCACTATCGCTGGTGTCATGAAAATGATAAACGCGCCATTGCTGAATAGTGGGAACAACGTAACTGTCAATTCGTGTCTCAGTACCACTTAAAGCCAGTGTTTCAAAATGCCCCCTACCTATTTCATGCTCACCACTCATGTTCCTCCAGAAGGACTCCCGAACGAACATCAGGCGATTATCCAGGGTTGGTTCTAACGTGGCGAAGTACCCATTATTGCCGAAGTATAATTGAAAATCCAGTTGTTCGGTTGTTTTACGCCCAAAATGCAATAGCGCATCAGGACCGCCCAGGCGGCTGACAGAAACTTGCAGGTTCTGCTCCAGCAACTGCCCAACCATGTGGAAGAAGCTGATAAAATTGGATTTTCCCGCCCCGTTAGCTCCAATCAAAATGTTGACTCTGTGGAGTTCAAGGTCACATCTAGCGATAGATTTGAAGCCGTTTAAAACTATTCTCGACAGTTGTTTGTCACCATTCGTCCCCGTCATGGAAGCGTCTCCCGGTATCCAGGCTTTTTATCTGCTAGCTTCATTACTCCACCTATTCTGGATGAGCGATCGCCTCTAACTCTCCTCTTCATTATAAAATGAACGATCGCACTGTTCTCAAGACCTTGAGACTATAGCAATCCTATTTGATATCTCAACAGAGGGGACAAGGAAGACTTGGGGGACAAGGAGGAAAAGCCAGAGGTGTTTATAAATCATTTAGGATTGCTATACCTAACGAACTGTTAGAATGACTTTTGGGGGGTAGGCTTTGCAGCTGGGTGAATTTTTAGAATGAATTAGATGAAAAAAATATGTCCTTACAACTCAAAATCGACTATCCAGAAACTTTACCAGATGCCTTACAACAGACGCGAGAACAGTTTGAGCAAGAAGCAAAAATGGCAATGGCAGTTAAGCTGTTTGAAATGAAACGCATTTCTTCTGGCGTAGCAGCACAATTAGCAGGTATGGATAGAGTTTCTTTTTTACTCAATTTACATCGTTACGGAGTTCCAATGATTGATTTAACCGAAGAGGAACTCTTATCTGATTTAGAAAATGCCTAATACCGAAAAAATAGTTATTAACACAGCACCACTTATTTCCTTAGTAGCTGCTTTGGGAGATTTAAATATTCTCCAATCTCTGTACAATCAAGTTTTAGTGCCTTTGGAAGTTTGTCAGGAAATACTTACAGGAGGTGCTAGCAGGTTTGGAGTACCTGAATTTGAAGCGGCTTCTTGGCTACAAAAATGGCCAACTCCTGTAAATATTTCTCCTTTTTTGCTCAACTCCCTTGATTCCGGCGAGGCGGCTGTGATTCAACTCGCCATTAATGAAAACATCCAAACAGTCTGTATTGATGAAGCAACTGGTAGACGAGTAGCGAGATTAAGTGGTCTTTCAGTAACAGGTACTATTGGCATTTTATTACGTGCTAAAAGGGAAGGATACTCAATATCCATACAGCAATCGATTCAACAGATGCTTAGTCGCGGTATCCGTCTAAGCAAAACAGTCATTAATTCTGCATTGGAGCAAGCTGGTGAGAGTTAGAATTGTATTAGACATAGTCGTGAAAATGATGTAAGGGCGCAAGCAAGAGCGCCCCTACGCCGAAGTCGGGGAGGAATGGGCGCGACCCGTTGAGGTATAACCGCACCTAAACAGACGGACACCACTACAGTGGCAAAGATTAAAATTATTTAACATTTCGTTACGATAAAGACATCAAGGGGGGTGAACATAAACCTCTCAAACCTGAAAACAAAGGTGAACGTCATGAATGGCACAATTCGCGTTGGCAACCTCTTTGGGATTCCCTTCTACATCAATCCATCCTGGTTTTTCGTCCTAGCCTTGGTAACTTGGAGCTATAGCAGTGGACTTGGGGCGCAATTTCCTTTATTATCTGGGGGATTAGCTTTGCTGCTGGGATTGATGACAGCGCTGTTGTTATTTGCCTCTGTCGTCGCCCATGAACTAGGACACAGCTTCGTGGCCAAAGCGCAAGGAATAGATGTAAAATCAATCACACTGTTCATATTTGGTGGGTTGGCAAGCTTAGAAAAAGAGTCGAACACCCCAGCAGAAGCATTCTGGGTGGCGATCGCAGGTCCAATAGTCAGCCTACTACTATTTGGTATATTCACAGCAATTGGTTTTGGTATTCCTACTTCAGGACCACTGGCTGCGATTCTCGGTGTACTAGCGGCTGTTAACTTGGCGTTAGCCCTGTTTAACCTAATTCCTGGGTTGCCTTTGGATGGCGGAAATATACTGAAAGCAGCTGTATGGAAAATAACAGGAAATCCTTACAAGGGAGTGGTTTTTGCTAGTAGAGTTGGGCAAATCTTTGGTTGGGTGGCGATCGCATCCGGTTTACTCCCACTACTGTTATTTGGCAGCTTTGCTAACTTCTGGAATTTGTTAGTCGGGTTCTTCTTGCTGCAAAATGCTGGTAATGCAGCTCAATTTGCCAGAGTGCAAGAAAAACTAACAGGTTTGACAGCAGCCGATGCGGTGACCCATGATAGCCCCATTGTGTCTGTTCATCTTACCCTCCGAGAGTTTGCTGATGAGCAGATCTTGAATTGGCAAAACTGGCGTCGGTTCTTGGTGACAGATGACAACGGGCAATTAGTGGGAGCCATATCTGTTGATGACATGCGTTCCATCTCCACTGCATTGTGGTCAGAAACACAAGTCAGAGAAGTCATGCGACCAATTGAAACGTCTACCACAGTGCAATCCCATCAACCCTTATTGGAAGTCGTGCAGATCCTCGAACAACAACATTTATCTACACTTCCCGTGATTCGTGACAATGGTGTGCTTGTGGGAATCTTAGAAAAAGCTTCTGTTATTCACCTACTCCAGAAAAGAGCGCAACCGAACCCTGCATAACTCTTAAGGAAAACAGGGGTATAGGGGTGTGAGGGTGTGGGGGTGTAGGGGAAAAATGTGTTTCTTTTATATGTTGGGATTGCGCCTAGCGCGATAGTTAGAGCGCAAGCAGAGTGCACGCCCAGAAGTGGGAGGGTAGGGTGGGCACTGCCCACCTTACGATATCATAAGGCAATTGTAGCTCTGATTTTCGCAACAAGACGATGATGCAAGATATGAGATAACGGTCTTTCATGACTCTGGCTAGAGTATAATAGACATGTGGTGAAATAGAATGTAGAGACCGTAAATTTACGGTTTCTACAAGGATTTCAACGAATGCATAATTCATTTTCACGACTATGTCTAATAAGTAACCGACAGACGGCTTTGACGAACAAAGGCTGAAAAATTAACCCCCTACCCACTGCCCATTTTCAAGACGGGGTTGCAAATGAAATAGCCTTGGGTTCAAAGTCAGATCTGGAGGGAGTGACACAAGAGGTATAATTGACTCGTTGGCTGTTGATTAATAGGGGAATTTCAATCCAGAACTCCGCTCCCTGACCAGGCTTGGAGACACACCTAAGTTTTCCCCTGTGTTGTTCGACTACGATCTGGTAGCTAATTGATAGACCCAGTCCTGTACCCTTCCCTACTGGCTTAGTTGTGAAAAATGGATCAAACAGTCGTTGCTTGACTGGGTTTGTGATTCCAGGACCATTATCAGCAATTTGGATAACAACAGAGTTTGTTTCCAGGACTTCTGTAGAAATGCTAATCTTACCAGGATAAGCCCAAATCTCGTCGATAGTGCGTTCGCTATTGTAACTGTCGATCGCATCAACTGCATTACTGATAATATTCATGAATACTTGATTGAGTTGCCCAGCGTAGCACTCTACTAAAGGTAAGTTACCATAATTTTTAACGACTTCAATCTCAGGGTATTTAGTTTTTTCCTTGAACCGATTCTGTAAAATCTGTAAAGTACTATCAATCCCTTGGTGAATATCAACCATTTTCACTTCTGCTTCATCAAGACGCGAGAAGTTCCGCAGAGACAACACAATTCCAGAGATGCGTTCAGCGCCCACCTTCATGGAATTGATGATTTTAGGCAAATCATCGAGTAAGTAATCTAAGTCAATTTTTTCGATATACTCTTGAATTGCTGGTACAGGATTGGCATAATATTGTTGGTAAAGATGCAAAAGCTTCAGAATGTCTTGAGTATATTTCTGAACATAGGTCAAGTTTCCGTAAATAAAGTTGACTGGGTTGTTAATCTCATGAGCAATTCCTGCAACCAACTGCCATAGACCGGACATTTTCTCAGCTTGGACTAGTTGGGCTTGGGCTTGTTTTAGCTCCCAAAGGGATTGTTTCAATGTTTTCGCCTGCGCTTTAGCAATTTCAGCACTCCGTAGTTGTAATTTTTGCTCTTGTAGTTCTGCCGTTAACTTTTCGGTATCCGCTAAAGCATTATTCTTGGCTTGTAGTAGAAAGAGTAAATCAACAATCGGGTCGTGAATCGCAAAGTCCTTGAGTTTTATACCTAGAGGCGCGAGGCTAGCGGTTTCAGTAATCCAGGGAGAACCTAGAAAAAATATCACATCTTGGTCATCTTGATAGATCATCTGACCCCTAAGCAGCATTCCATTGTGGAGGAACTCCAAGATGAAGTGAGAGCAGGAGTGTTTGTTAATGTCGTCAAAATCAACCGCAATCTTTGGACGATTCATCTGGAAATGCAACTCAATCTGACTTCCAACGAGTGGTTCAGAACTGATGCGCTGTAAAACATCGCCAGCTTGTACAATTTCTCCATCGCGGTTAAATACAACGTGGAACGGGAAAGCTTTCGTAAACAATTCTGGCGACAGACTCAGGTGAGGAGGAACCATGCAAGCTGCCCTTAGTTTGGTTTATACTTTACTAAAAATTCATCATGCTCAGCACCCTCATCCCGACTCTGGGTTTGGGTAATATCCACTTCTGTATCAAACCTTGTTCCCAATCCCTTGATGAGACCAATAATCATGGGAGTAAGTCCCTCTCTGGTAGAGCGATAGTGTAAGTTTAGAGAATCTTCTTCCATATGATGACACTCGAAGGATGGAGGTTTAAGCTCAGGAAAGCTTGCTCCCACGCGAGCATGAAGATTATCAAGGTTTTCCAAAAACTCTGGCAGTTTATCCCCAGTCATATCCATGATTTCGCCGTAGCCTTCGGACGCTGTGTACTGAACCCAGTATTCTCCAAAGGCTTGCATAATTTCTGACGGAGATAGATTCAGGACAACACTAGCCGCTTTCACCAGCTTGTGGGTCATGTCATCAGGATAGCCTTGCATACTGATGAAAACATCTACTTCAACCTCAGCTTTCTGCTTAATTTCTTCCCAAGTCTCTTGACGAAAGCGACTGCACACCATATCTTGAATTGCCTTGTTCACTAAACCGTACATGGAAGCTTCCTCTTGCTGCACCAAAGTTTACTTTGTGAATTTGACCAAGATAGAACTTACGCATTGACAGAAACGACAAACTATGACTTGTCTCTCGTTACAAGGCTCTGCCTTGTAATGCTCTTGTTGGAGGCTCTGCCTCCCGGTTTGACGGGAGGCAGAGCCTCCTTGATATCATTCCCAGGCAGAGCCTGGGAACGAGGCAGGGCAAGAGTTTTAGGTTAATAAGCCGCACGAAGCACATGATGGTCAATGTGTAAAGTGCGTAGGTCCTACAAGACTCAAAATGCGCTAAGCGCGATTGTTGCAATTTCAAACCTCAATAGTTTTCGGTACTTTTCGGTTAGTACTATACCGAGTGGACACCCCCTCACTACCTGGTATTTTAATTCTTAAATCCTACGCAATGCATCCGTATTTTCACTTAAAATTACCTAGAGTACTGCAATCTTGTCAAGTCTCTCGATTCTCACCAACCATCCTTAACCGAACCGTATTTATTGTGCGCGGACTGAATATAGCCTGCGTAGGAAGGCTTTGTTTGTCTAACCACGAACAGTCTGAGGACGATTTGCTGCTTTATCACCCCACCGGTGGCGCACCACCCGCTATGAATGAAACAAACACGAATTCCCCCCTCTTCCCCCACTCCCTACTCCCCACTCCCTACTCCCTACTCCCTACGAGCGTGTTTCTTGAAAGCTACAATAAAATAAATAAGTAAGTACTATGTTACAAACAGGAGAATTTAGAAATGCTGGAAAATCGTGATTACACCTTGATTATCGACAAAAGCGGTAGCATGGCAACCCCAGACCAACAGGGTGGTAGAAGTAGATGGGTAGCAGCACAGGAATCTACCTTTGCCTTAGCTAGTAAATGTGAGCAACTCGACCCAGACGGTATCACTGTTTATCTATTTTCTGGAAAATTCAAGCGCTACGAAAATGTGACATCAAGCAAGGTGACACAAATTTTTCGAGAAAATGACCCATCTGGTAGCACTGACTTAGCAGGGGTGCTGAAACACGCAACTGATCACTATTTTGAACGGAAGGCGGCAGGGAAAACTCAGCCAAATGGTGAGACAATTTTAGTTGTTACTGATGGTGAGCCGGACGATCGCAAAGCGGTAATGAAGGTAATTATCGAAGCTTCTCGCCGCCTGGATCGTGATGAGGAACTAGCTATTTCTTTCATTCAAGTTGGCACAGATCCTCTAGCTACCCGTTTTCTCAAAGTATTGGATGATGAACTACAAGGAGCAGGTGCAAAGTTCGATATCTGTGACACAATAACAATGGAAAATATGGAAGAGATGAGTTTATCAGAAGTACTGCTGAATGCGATTAATGATTAAGCATGAATCTGTTGAACGAGAGGTTCCGATCGCTATACTAGATTTTAGTCCTAAAACTAAATAATTACAACTTAGGATCACCAGTGCATCGCGCTGTCACTTGCCAGGGAGTATGAGGTGTCACCTGTGGTGTGGCTGCTACTAACTCTATTGTTCCATCTGCACTAGCAATTAATCCTTGAGCTTCTATAATTGGTTCTTGATTGCTTGTCGGTTGATAGTTACTGCTGGTTGACTTTGTGCTGCGGACTTGAGTTGATAAATCTCGCACATCATTCCAAACTATGTGACCCCTGATAGTATCAGTAGGATTAGCCGGTAACCCACCGCGATTAGTAACAACAAAACGATTTTGTCGCGCCGTAGCACAACCACTGGCTATCTGCCGAGAGCGATCGCTAAAATTTGTTGGTAATTTCACCAATCCGTCAGATGGATTGACATCTGGCGTATTAATCATCACCGTCCCATTAAAACTAGCACCCAAATCAGAGGAGGCGGTAATGTCACTTTCTGGAGTCAGTTGTGGACGATACTCAGTACCAAAAATGCCTTTAGCATTCACAACTACCCTACCACCAAAGCCTTTTTGTGCATTAGCAGTAATATCGCTATTTTCTAAAGCAACTAAAGTATTTGTAGTAATGTTAATATCCCCACCCGCTGAACTATTACGGGCATTGGTGCTGATATCACTACCTTGACGCAGTTGGAGATTTTCCGATTGAATAGTCACATTGCCTTTGTTGCCTGCATTAGTATTAGCAGTAATTGTCCCTTGATTTGCTAGTAAAATAAAAGGAGAATTGACACTGATATTTCCCGCAGCACCAAGACCTGCGAAACCAAGCAAATTCTTCGGGTCTAGACTAAGGAAGTTACTGGCATTGATAGTTGCACCATCACGGACAACTAGGCGATTAGCAGTAACGTTGACATCGCCACCCTGACCATTACCGACAATAGCACTAGCAAATAAACCGCTACGACCAAATTGACTAGAACCTGTCAATTCTACTGAGTTGGCTATAATTTTCATATTGCCACCAGAGCCAATGCCTGTGGTACTCACAGCAATCTGAGCGCCATCAGCAAGTCGCAAATTGCCGGTTTCAATTATTAAATTACCTCCTGTACCAAAACCCGCACCTAAAGAAGTAGCTATTGGCTCTGGAATGCCTGAGGTTTTCCGAGTTAAAGATTGGATACTGCTAGGTCCATGTTCGGTTGCACCAGTTAGTTCCACATCTTGAGCTAAGATTTTCAAGTCACCAGCTTTTCCAAAGCCAAAGGTATTGGTAAATATCTCTGCGCCACCAGAAACTTGCAAGCTACCAACTTGAACTGTCAAGTTACCACCATTCCCTGTAGCCCCCAGAGCCACAGGAGCAAATAAACCACTCGGCCCGAAGTCAGAAACACCGATGATTTGCACATCCTGGGCTTTGACGCTCAATTCCCCAGCATTTCCAGTTCCAAAAGTACCGCTGGATATTTGACCTCCATTACTAATTTGGAAGGTTTTCGTTTCAATGGTGATTGTACCCCCTTCTCCCCTTGCACCTGAGCCAACATCAGCTAGAATGCCGCTAAACACCTGATTATTGGGGTTCAAAACAAAGCCTGTAACCGTCAAGGAATTGGATGCAAATATATTCAATGTGCCTCCAGAACCACTACCTCTGGTATCTGTGACTATAACCGAACCATCTTGGAGGGTAACATTTTGTCCTCTAACTTGGATAAAACCACCACTATTGCCACTAGTATCTACAGAAGCAGCACTAAGAAGATCAACATTACCGTAGCTAATTCCTTGTCCGGGTTGTAGTTGTAGCTGTCCATGAGGATTGGTTATTGCAACCTGACCATTATTCACAGACCATAATTCAACTCTTCCCTGGGGTAAAGTAATATTTCCTCCATCTATTTCCACATTGCCTGCAACCAGTGCTAAAGTCTGACCGTTTGGTGTTTTGTAGCTCAATCCTGGTGGACGGTTACTGCTATCAAGGGAGTAATCAGGATTGAGCATTAAATTGTTTCCTGAACCGTTGACGCGAATTGTACTACTGGGATGAGAACCAAATTGCAAACCCAAAGGAACACTAACAGTCAGAATAGGGTTAGCTGTAGGGTTGGTGGCGCTAAATTCTGCCCCATCAGCGAATTTGATGCTATCTGCTGTACTGCCAATAAATGAGCCACCAATATCTAACTTGGCATTTTCACCAAAGATAATTCCACTAGGATTAATCACAAATAGATTGGCATTACCTATATTTGTAGTGCCGTTAATAAGGGTTTGAATAGTACCGTTAATTTGAGAAGGCGACCCCCCTGTGATCCGCGTGATGATATTGTTAATACCTGGATCGTAAATGAACCGTGCCGTGTCGCCTGATTGAATCGAAAAATCTTTTAAGCTGTGGAAAAGGTTAGCACCATTATTAGGTCTAGCACCTCCAGTAATGTTATACACGCCGCCACCAATATTATTGACATTGGTAGGTAAAGTGCCATCAGGTCTAATTTGAGTTTGAGCCAATGCCTTTAAAGGTGTTGCTAAAGCTAGGCAAAGGGTACAATAGAATAAGATTTTTGTTCTTAGTTGAATTAGCATTTTATTTTTCTAGGACTGACGCACGCACTACGAATTCTTGGCGGTCTTGGCGGTTCGATAAATCAAGGTTTCGCTTAATTTTTGTGTAAGTCCTGTTTTCCATAAAACGTCTATGGATTTACAGGGGAAGTGCAGTTAGAGCGACAGCACAACCCCAAAACGTCTATGGATTTACACGAGAGGTCTTAGAGAGCAAGAAGGATCAGTCTTAGGGCAATCCCAGGCGGGGGTGGGACTACGATGGGTGCTAAATTGTTGCGATGTCACCCCCGGTATTGAGCTACTAATGACTTCAGTAGGTAAATAGGTGAAGTTAAAAGCCGCTTCAGCCGAGAGTTCACTCCCCATCACAACAGCACAAGCCAGTGTCAGGGGCTTAAGCCATTTAAGCACGTGAAGCGATTTCAAACGTCTGCCATTTATTGGTTTTGTGTGCAATTGCCCAAAATTATATTTGGATTTGTTGTCATTGAGAGTCATAGAAGGTTATCCTAAATACATAAAAATGTATACACCCACTGATTCCAGCAGTATTGCTAGTGTATAAAACGGTTTAACCAAATAGATCAAGTTATGAAAAAGAAAAATAAATTTCTCTTAAAACCTGGCTTGTTGAAAACTACATTTCTAATTTATTTATTTTACATACTGATCCCAGTAATGCCAAGTCTGGCACAGGTGACTTTCAATCCACCAAAAGCGCAAGCGCCAAAAAGCACAAGTGGGGGAGCATCTCGTGGTCCTTCTACTTGCGGCGCTGATATAACGACAACTACCAAAGCCTCAGTTACACCATTGCTGCCAAAAACTAATATAGGCTTGACAGTAGCAGAGCATCCAGTAATATTGGTTTATGTTCCTCAAACAAATGCTAAAAAAGCACTTTTTAGTCTGCAAGATGAACAAGGCAAGCAGTATTACCAGACAAATTTACCTTTGCCTCAGAAACGCGGTGTGATGGAAGTTAAACTTCCCGGTTCAGTTCCAGCACTGAAAGCCGACAAGAATTATCAATGGTTTTTAGCGATGATTTGCACTGAAGAATTAGAGGTAGATAGTCCTTCGGTAAGTGGATGGATTCGTCGAATTGAATCTAATGGCAGTTTAAATAATAAACCTACTCTAGAGTTAGCATCCAATCTAGCTCGTATGGGTATTTGGTATGATGCCCTTTCCACTCTTGCCGAATTAAAGAGAACACAACCTAATAATCCTGCTGTGGCTAATTCGTGGCGAAAATTCTTAGAGGATGTTGATTTGAATGCGATCGCTGAAGCACCTCTTGCCAATTAATGTAAGTAAAACTAAGGAAGTCGGCACATTATAATTCATAATTCGTGAAGTTAATGCATAAGTCCTACTTCCACTCTTGAATAAAAACCTAATGAGGTTATATTTAAAAGCAATTGTTCGGTATATACACATAGTGTGTTTCGAGGATTGGCGCTGTCTATTCATGACAGCACCAACTGTGGCAATATGTGTCATTGCTGGAGGGATGGCGGGGTTATTTCAACTGCTGGAGTGGAATGCTATGGAGCGATTTCTTGCTCTACGTCCTGCTGAACCACCAGACAAACGTATCTTAATTGTCACTATTGATGAACAAGACATTACTCAAAGTGGCCAATGGCCTATTCCTGATGTTATTTTAGCCAAGCTGATTATTAAACTGAAAGCACAAAAACCAGTAGCCATAGGCTTAGATATCTATCGAGATTTGCCAGTAGAACCAGGTTATCAAGAATTGGTGGGAGTGATGAAATCTATGCCTAACCTGATTGGTGTAAAAAAAATGGTAGGCGATCAAGTATCTCCATCACCTACCTTATCAAAACTAGATCAAATTGCACTGGCTGATTTAGTTTTGGATACAGATGGGAAAGTCAGACGAGGTTTGCTATCTGCTGGTGATGGAGAGGGGAAAATCCTTTTGGGATTAGGGCCTCGCGTAAGTTTAATGTATCTTAAAAGCAAAGGTATTTCTTTGCAGGCACTAGATAAGACTGGCAGTTCTTTGCAATTAGGAAAAGCAGTATTTACGCCTTTGACAAGCGAAGAATTTTGTTATCGAGGTGCAGATGCTGGCGGATACCAAATTGTATTGAATTACCGGGGGTTTCAAGAGGATTTTGACACGGTAAAAATGCGAGATGTACTGAATAATTCTGTATCGTCGGAATTAGTGCGCGATCGCATTGTTTTGATTGGGACTACAGCTAAGAGTATTAATGACTTTTTTAACGTTGGTTACAGTCGCAACAAGGACGATGAAGGCGAACGCATGGCTGGAGTGGTAATTCATGCCAATTTAACTAGCCAAATTTTAAGTGCTGCTCTTGATGGTAGACCATTGCTGCGAGTATGGTCTGAGAAAGCAGAGTGGCTATGGGTTTCGTGCTGGTCTTTTTTGAGCAGTGGTGTCACTTGGCTTGGGTTACAAATCAACTCCAAGCGCAAACAGCCATTACCAGGATTGCCAATTCTAGTAATTTTGTCTAGTACTGGCATCATATTTGGGAGTAGCTATGCTGCCTTTATGATTGGTTGGTGGATTCCTTTAATTTCGCCACTGCTAACAATTTTTATCTCTGTAATTGTTACAATTAATCTGTATAAAGAATCGCAATTAAAAAAAGCCTACCAGCAACTCCAAGATTATTCTCAGACCCTAGAAGAAAAAGTCCGCGATCGCACCCAACAGTTAGAAACCGCCAAAATTGCTGCTGATGTCGCCAACCAAGCTAAAAGTGAATTTTTGGCAAACATGAGTCACGAGTTGCGGACACCCCTAAATGGCATTTTAGGATACGCACAAATCCTGGAACGCTCTCCAACCATACCTCGATCAGAATTAAAAAGCATCAATATTATTCATCAGTGTGGTTCTCACCTGCTGACCCTCATCAACGATATTTTAGACTTATCCAAAATCGAGGCGCGAAAACTGGAATTAGAGAATACGGACTTTGGTTTTTCTTACTTCTTAACGGGAGTAACAGAAATGTGTCGTATCCGCGCTTCACAAAAAGGTATCTCTTTTCTTTATCAACCAGATCCCCAACTTCCTCAAGGAATTCATTCCGATGAAAAACGTTTACGACAAATATTAATTAATTTACTTGGTAATGCGATTAAATTTACAGACACTGGTGGAGTCACTTTCACAATACAGGTTTTAGAACCAGGAGACGATGTCAACAAAATTAGATTTCAGGTAGAAGATACTGGAGTGGGAATGACTCCTGAACAATTAGCAAAGATTTTTTTACCTTTTGAGCAAGTAGGCGATAAAAAGAAACAAGCAGAAGGTACGGGATTAGGATTAGCCATTAGCTGTAGAATTGCTGAGTTAATGGACAGTGAAATAAAAGTGGAAAGTACTTTGGGGACTGGTAGTAAATTCTGGCTAGATTTAGATCTAAAAGTTTCCCAGTACTGGTCACAAATATCTACTCCGTTACAGACGAAAAAAATTATCGGAATTCAACACAAGCAGCCAAGAATTCTCATTGTAGATGACAAATGGGAAAACCGCTCTATCATCTGCAATTTTCTTCAACAAATTGGTTTTTTATGCGTTGAAGCTACTAATGGACAAGAAGGATTAAACGCAGCACTAACAGTAAAAAATCAGCCTGATCTGATTATAACTGACTTAGCAATGCCAGTCATGGATGGCTTTGAAATGATCCAAACTTTAAGAAATTCGGAGCAACTAAACAAAATTCCAATTATAGTTTCTTCTGCCAGTGCATTTGAAAGCGACAGATCCAAAAGTTTGGCAATGGGAGGAAATGAATTTTTGCCAAAACCCTTAGAAATGGATGACTTACTTAAGTATTTACAGAATTATTTACAACTCGATTGGATTTATGCAGAAGAAAGTCATGAAACAACAGATGCTGAAAATAAAAAATCTCAAGACAACAATCCTGAATTGATAGTTGCGCCTCCAATCACAGAACTTGATCAGCTATTTGATTTAGCTATGAGAGGTAATCTTAAAGGAATACAGACAAAGTTGAACGAAATAGAAGAATTAGATGTAGATTGTAATTTTGTCAATTTTATCACACAAATTCGGCAATTAACTGATAATTTTCAAATTAAACAAATACGTGATTTTATCAAATCTTTAAGGAATAATACACTATGAAAATTTTTAATTATGAAAAAGCAAACATATTGATTGTTGATGATAATCCCACAAATCTGAAAGTTTTATCTGATACTATTTCTTCATTAGGATGGGAAATTTTAATAGCTACTGATGGCGAAAGTGCTATTGAGCAAGCTGAATATGCCCTACCAGATCTAATTTTGTTAGATGTAATGATGCCAGGAATGGATGGGTTTCAAACCTGTACAGAACTTAAAAAAAAATCTGCTACTCAAGATATACCAGTTATATTTTTAACTGCTCTTACAGATCAATTTGATAAGGTTTTAGGTTTTTCAACAGGTGCGGTAGACTATATCACTAAACCTTTTCAGTTAGACGAGGTGTTAGTGAGAATTCAAGTGCATTTAAAATTGCGTTCTTTAACTAAACAACTTGAAGTACAAAATCAAGAACTTGACAAGCGAGTAGAAGAACGTACAAAAGAACTGTCTATAACTTTGGAGCAACTCAAACAATCTCAATTACATTTAGTACAAAGTGAAAAATTATCTGCTTTGGGGGAGTTAGTTGCTGGAGTATCCCACGAAATTAATAATCCTCTGAACTTCGTTATAGGTAATTTTGAATTTCTCAATAGTTATATAACTGCTTTCAAGGAGCATTTCCGGCTTTATCATCAACATTATCCTGATCCAGTTATAGATATTACTGAACATACCAGACTAATAGAATTAGAGCAAATGTATGAAGATATACCAAAACTTATGTCTTCAATCAATACAGGATTAACAAGAATTCATGCTATTAGCGATAGTTTACGCACTTTTTCCCGTTTAGATATATCTAGAAAAACAGTTTTTGATATTCATGAAGGTCTCGATAGTACTTTAATGATTCTATCACATCGGTTAAAAGGTAATGAATTACCCTCAAAGATAGAAGTAATTAAAGATTATGGTAACATCCCCCAAATTGAATGTTACCCTGAACAAATTAATCAAGTATTTATGAACATTATTGCCAATTCTATTGATGCATTATCTGAAAAATCAGTAGATATAAAGAAAATGAATACAATTCTCATCAGTACTGAATTTAATCAAGAGAATAAATCAATCATAGTTACTATCAAAGATAATGGTATTGGTATGCCAATAGAAATTCAAAAGCAGATATTTGAACCGTTTTTTACTACAAAACCAAGAGGTAAAGGAACTGGTTTAGGTTTATCTATTAGTCGCCAAATTATTGAAGAGAACCACAATGGCAAATTAAGATGTGCTTCTGTGTTAAATGAAAGCACACAATTTTTTATTGAAATTCCACTTAAATGAGTGTTAAAGATGACTATGGCGTAAGAATTCAGTAGGAGTCACAATTGTTAAAGAATCAGGACATAACAGGAGTCGTCTCAATACGGTTCGGTTAAGCCAAAAACTTACGTTCACGTAGGTTGGGTTGAGGAACGAAACCCAACATTTTTCGCAGTTTGTTGGGTAACGCATTGCCTCAACCCAACCTACAATTATCGTTAACCGAACCGTATTGGGAGTCGTCTAAACTGGTAAAATTATAGGTACAGGCAAAATTTATGTACAAAAATCAGTGTATACTAAAGTTCACTAAATATGGTATTTACTTGGGTCGTCTAACTTTATTTTTAGCGATAACTGGTATGACAGCATCTGCAAATACCAGTTGGCAATTACCACAAATATCAAAATTTAATTTGGTAGCAGACTCAAAATTACCAAATAACTATATTATTACCTCTTTAGATCCCAAATCTGAGCTTAATGAAGGTAGAAATTTTTTTGAAGCAGGACGCTTTGCTGAATCTGTAAAATTTTGGGAAGCCGCATCTGTTGGTTTTAAAACCCAAGGTGATATCATCAATGAAGCTTGGAGTTTAAGTTACTTGTCCTTAGCTTATCAGAACTTAGGACATTGGCAAAAAGCAGAACGTGCCATCACTAATAGTTTAGATATATTACAGCATCTCAACAAGCAGAAAAAAGGAAATACTGCTATTTTGGCAGTAGCTCTTAATACTCAAGGAAATCTCAAACTCTCAACAGGAAAAGCAGAAGCAGCTTTACAAATTTGGCAAGATGCAGAAAGTGCCTATGCAGCAGTTGGTGATGAAGTGGGAAAGGTAGGTAGCCAAATTAACCAAGCTCAAGCAATGCGGGCTTTAGGGTTGTATCGCCGGGCGCAGAAGTTGTTGGTTGATGTCAATCAAAAGTTGCAAAATCAGCCAGATTCCATCATCAAAGCCAAAGCATTACAAAGTCTGGGAATTGCTTTTCAACTAGTGGGAGATATACAACAATCTCAAGAGATTTTACAGCAGAGCTTAAAAATTAGTCAGCAATTAAATTCCGGTGCAGACATCAGCAATATTCTTTTTAGCTTAGGAAATACTGCTAGAGACTTACACAAAACTGAGGCAGCTTTAGATTATTATCAACAAGTTGTAGCTCAAACAAGTAATTCTCAATTACGACTAGAAGCACAATTAAACCAACTCAGCCTTGATATAGAAACTGGAAAAACCAAGCCAGATGCGGCTTTATTATCGCAGATTAAGTCCAACTTGGAAAAACTTCCTCCCAGTCGGATGTCTGTTTATGCAACAGTTAATTTTGTCCGCAATTTGAGTAAATTGTCAAAACTCAATGGACATGAGTCAGTATCGGATCAAGAATCAGCACAAATTTTAGCCTATGGGTTACAGCAGGCGCAAATGTTGGGCGATTTACGCGCTCAAGCTTACGCTTTAAATGAGTTGGGGAAATTGTACTTTGAAAAGGATCGGTTGGCTGAGGCTTTGAAACTCAGTCAACAAGCATTACAAATTAGTCAAGAGATTAACGCTACTGATATTAGTTATCAACCTGCTTGGCAAATCGGTAGGATTCTTAAAAAACAAGGTGACAATCAGGGTGCGATCGCTGCTTATGATAGTTCTGTAAAAACCCTCAAGTCTCTCCGTAGTGACTTAGTGGCAATTAATCGTGATGTCCAGTTTTCTTTTCAGGAGAGTATTGAACCGATCTATCGGGAATTGGTTGATTTGTTACTGCAATCTCAACCCAGTCAACAAAACTTAAAGCAAGCACGGGCGACAATTGAAGCACTGCAACTAGCAGAGTTAGATAATTTCTTTCGGGAAGCTTGTTTAAATGCCAAACCAGAGCAAATTGATCAAATTGATAAACAAACCGCTGTTATATATCCGATTATTTTAGGTGATACCGTTGGTAGCCCTAGACATCGCATAGAAGTCATTGTATCTATTCCTGGAAAACCCCTCTCTAGCTATAACACTGCTTTATCTTCAGGGGAAATAGAAAATACAATCAAACACATGCGCCAATCTCTCAATCCAATTTTTTCTAATGACGAACGATTACATCTTTCGCAACAACTGTATGATTGGTTAATCCGTCCTGCAGAATCTCAGTTGGCTAATAGTGGAGTAAAAACTCTAGCTTTTGTATTAGATGGTTCCTTACGAAATATCCCGATGGCTGCTTTACATGATGGCAAGCAGTATTTAGTAGAAAAATACAGTTTAGCACTATCACCAGGGATGCAGTTGTTGCCAGGGCGATTTCTAAAAACCGAAAATAGCAAAGTGCTTATAGCGGCACTCAGTGAAGCACGCCAAGGTTTTAAAGCTTTACCAGCAGTTAAATCGGAAGTCATGGAAATTTCCTCAGAAATTTCCTCCAAACTACTTTTAAATGAAAAATTTAACGACATAACCCTAAAAAAAGCTATAGAATCAACACCATTCTCGGTGTTACATCTAGCCACTCATGGTCAATTTAGTAGCGAGTCAGATGACACTTTTATACTAAGTTGGAACGACAAGATTAATGTTAAACAATTGAGTGAATTTCTTCAAACTAGAAACGAATCAGAATCTACACCTGTGGAATTAATGGTTCTGAGTGCTTGTCAAACTGCAAAAGGAGACAATCGGGCTACATTAGGTTTAGCTGGAGTAGCAGTACGTTCTGGTGCGCGGAGTACCCTAGCTACTTTGTGGGCAGTTAAAGACGAGTCCACCGCTAAATTTATGGCTGAATTTTATAAACACCTCACACAACCAGGGATCAGCAAAGCAGAAGCATTACGACAAACTCAACTTACTTTTTTGCAAAATGCTGAAAATCAGCATCCTTTTTATTGGTCAGCATTTGTGTTAATAGGAAATTGGCTGTAGAAACAGCCCTTCGGGCAAGGCAGAAGGCAGAGGGCAGAGGGCAGAAGGAAGATCTAATTGTAACTTTTTATACTTTATAATATCTATGCCCTCTGTCTTGCCTTGCCCAAAACGGGTCCAAGCCCTCACCAGACCGCAGGTTGGTGGTCTTCAATCAGTGGAGGCTCAAGCTTTGATTGTATTTTATTATACCTTCTGCCTTCTGCCTTCTGCCTTCTGCCTTTCTTCTTGACACAGCCCGGAATTCCTATTTTTTATACTCAAGATGAACACTATCGGTTTTACGAGCAGCAAATTTCACCAAGACAAATACTGGCATTGCTTAATCCCGGCTGTAATTAGTATGACAATACCCCTAAAATCAGCAGATGCTGAAGTGATTAAAACAACACAGATACCAAATCAGGAAAGCACTCAAAGCCCTATATTTCAATCTAATCCTCGTCCAGGAAAGCCTCCTTCTATTCAACCATTACCGGAGTTACCACCACCAGCACCGCTACCATCACTAGAAGAGTTACTAAAACCTCCTGTAACATCTCCCTTACCTGATCAAATCCCTTTTGGGGAAAATGCCCAAACCATAATCGTCAAAAAATTTGCAGTGACTGGTAGCACAGTCTTTAGTCAGGAAGATTTTGCTAAAATTACTGCACCTTATACTAACCATCCCATCACCCTCAAGGAATTATTTCAACTGCGTTCAGAAATTACTGATCTTTACATACGGAATGAATATATTACCTCTGGAGCTTACATTCCACCACAAAAACACCAGGACGGAATAGTAGAAATCAGGATAGTTGAGGGGGGAGTAGAAGATATAAAAGTTACAGGTACACGTAGACTTAATCCTAACTATGTGCGGAGTCGCCTGGCTATTGCTACCAATAAACCCCTAAAACGCGATTCCTTGCTGGAAGCATTGCAATTATTACAACTAAATCCTTTAATTAAAACCCTTTCAGCAGAACTATCTGCTGGCACAACTTCAGGACAGAATTTGCTAGAAGTGCGCTTGTACGAGGCAGATACCTTCAATACAAAGATAGTTTTAGATAATGGGCGATCGCCAGCAGTTGGCAGTTTTAGTAGAAAAATTCAGGTGAACGAAGCTAACTTATTGGGATGGGGGGATGGCATTAGTGCCAGCTATACTAACACCGATGGCAGTGATGCCTATGATTTTAACTATACTTTACCAATCAACGCCCGCAACGGCAATCTGTCCTTTAGCTACGGCACTTCTAATAATCATGTCATCGAAAAGCCATTCAGTGTCCTTGATATTCAATCCAACTCTGATTACTATGAACTAACACTACGTCAGCCCATAATACAAAAGCCAACTCATGAATTAGCTTTAGGTTTAACAGCCAGTCATCGAGAAACTCAAGCCAGCTTTTTAAATGGACAACTTCCTTTTCCCAGTTCAGGTGCAGATTATGAGGGAAGAACGCGAATTACAGCAGTGAGATTTTTTCAAGAATGGACGAATCGTAGTAGCCAGCAAGTGTTCGCACTGCGTTCTCAGTTGAGCATCGGAATTGATGCTTTCAATGCCACCATCAATAATAACTCTCCCGATAGCCGTTTTTTTGCTTGGCGAGGACAAGCCCAGTGGGTGCGTTTATTAGCTCCTGATACCCTCCTACTGCTAAGAGGTGATTTGCAACTAGCAGACCGCCCCCTTCTCCCCTTTGAGCAAATTAGTATAGGAGGTCAGGATAACGTTCGGGGATATCGTCAAGATGCCTTACTAACAGACAATGGGGTTTTTGCTTCTGCTGAAGTGCGAGTTCCCATTGTCCGCTTCTGGTCGAACAAGAATATTTTGCAATTAGCCCCCTTTGTAGATTTTGGCAGTGGTTGGAACAACTCTGGCAGATCAGGTTCTACACAGCTAAGTACAAACACCTTAGTATCTACAGGACTAGGGTTGCGTTTGCAACTGGAGAATTACTTAACAGTCCGCTTTGATTGGGGTATTCCTTTAGTTTCCGTTTCTTCTGAGAATAAAAACTCATGGCAGGAAAACGGTTTGTATTTTTCCATCATCGCTAACCCCTTTTAACTATCCCCTCTCAAGGACTTGAAAATGGATCTGTTGAACGAGAGGTTCCCTGCTGAAAATTATCAGTATTCAGCCTGACACGCGATAACCCTTGTCTCTACTACAATGAGAAAGGCAACACAGGCAGGCGAAACGCAAAGATTGCACCGTGAGGAACACGATTTTCCGCCCAAATTTTTCCATCATGGGCTTCAACGATCTGACGAGTCAAGTAGAGTCCCAACCCTGAACCTTTTGCTTGACGATCGCTATGTCCTTGGTAAAACCGCTCAAACAGGTGTGGCAATTCTTCTAGGGTAATACCAGCACCGTTGTCCATGACTTTGGCAGTTTGATAAGAGGAACCAGACTCCAGCATAACCTCCACTTTGCCACCGCGAGGAGAATGGTTAATGGCATTGGTCAGGAGATTAGCAAATACTCGTTCCATCTGGAAAGCATCAGCATAAACCCAGAGAAACTTGCGAAAGTCTGATTCACCGTAGTTGAACGAAATGTAGACCCGACGACTGGAAGCTAGTTCCGTCAATGTTGCTGCAACTTCCTCAGCGATCGCAACGAGATCCACAGGTGCTAACTGAAGCTTTAACCCCTCTACATCATTACGATAGACATCCAAAAGCGTTTCCACCATCTTCAAACTGGTGCGATGGCTGCGAATCATGGTAGCCAAAACTTTCTTTTGGGTAGGAAGAACAGAACCAAAATTTTCTCGCTGAAATGCCAGCAAGGTTTCAATCGCCCCTAATAGAGGAGTTTTCAGGTCATGGGTCAGGGTGGACGCAAAGTCTTCTCGCACACTGGTTAGCTTCTCTTGTGCCTGAAGTTTTGCCTGTTGTTGTAAAATGGCTTGTTGGTATAAATGGTTGCGTTTACTGAGAAGGTCTGTCACAACCAGTACCAGGCTGGCGATTAATCGATTAGCAATTGTGGCAGACCCTATAGGATAAATGCCTGGAACCCAAATGTTCAGAATCGTTAGAAAACAAGAAACTACAGTAAGTTGCTGTGTTGTAACTCGACTTAGATGAGCATTGGCTAGCAACATTGGACCAATATAAAGATACCCAAACACGTACTCTGGTGGAGTAGAGAACTCCAACAGCGCTACAACTGTAAACAGTCCAATAATTAACCAGAATTTACTCAAACGCGGGTTTTTGGCATAGGTTAAAAGTTTGACGTAAAACATCTGGATAATCAGTGTATAAGCGGTAGACTTGTTTGTCAAATCTAACAAAATCCTCCTATCTTCAGTTAATTTTACCTAAAATATGCTGTTTATTTTTCACATGAATATCTATTTATATTTGCAGATATAAACAGTGCCTAAACTTTCTAAACGTTTTTATTTATTGACAGATATACATCATGAAGTATAAACATATTAAATGTCAATTTATACCTTGTGTTTTTTTAAGAAAAGCTTCATGATTGAGTATAGACGCATCTGATTAAAAGGGGTATAGCCTTCCATTTAAGATCCGAAGAAGGGGGACAAGGGGGACAAGGGGGACAAGGTAGAGGTGTTTGTAATTCATTCGGGATTGCTTATCAGTAATTATGAGAAGGGTATAAGGGTGTCAGGTGTAGGGGACACGACAGCAATTTTTACTTGTAGTCATACCCTAGGTTTACACCCATACCAAATTCGTTTCAGAGCCACTAAATAAATTTAGGTCGATGCAGGACACGGCTTCAAGCATTCAATTCCCCCACACCCCCACACCCCCACACCCCCACACCCCTCTAAAAATATGTGTTACTATTTTAAAGACATGCGCGAATCCTTCCAGTCTCCCGATGATAGTAGCGTTCCCGAACGCAGCCTGTCCAACACTCTGCTAAATGACCGCTACCGTATCCTCAAACCCCTAGGTCAAGGTGGCTTTGGGAAAACATTCCTCGCTGTGGATGAGAAATGTCAAGTCCAAACGAGAAATATCAGGTCTTTTGGGAACCAAACACCCCAACTGTGCGTTATCAAACAATTCTTTCCACAACGCCACACTATCGACCACCAAAAAGCCTCTAAACTATTTCACCAGGAATCTTTGCATTTAGCAGAGCTAGGCAACCATCCTCAAATTCCCCAATTGCTGAACACATTTGTTGAGGATGGACAGCAGTACCTCGTGCAAGAATGGATTGATGGGCAAACCTTGGAAGAGGAATTGGCAGAAGCGGGAGCATTCAATGAAGCTGAAATTCGGCAGTTGCTCCTGGCGTTGTTGCCTGTGTTGCAGTTTGTCCATAAGCATGAAGTGATTCACCGTGACATCAAACCTGGCAACATTATTCGTCGTCAAAGCGATCGTCAATTAGTTATAGTAGATTTTGGGGCTGCTAAGTTTGCCGCTGGCGAAATGCTCTCAAAGACCGGAACCCTGATTGGTAGTGCCGAGTACGCCGCACCAGAGCAGATCAGAGGCAAAGCTGTATTTGCCAGCGACCTCTATAGCCTAGGTGTTACTTGTTTGCACTTGCTGACCGAGATGCCACCTTTTGACCTTTATGACTGCGGTGAAAATACGTGGATATGGCGACCATATCTGAGGGAGCCAATCAGTCCGTCTCTGGAGCAGATTCTCTGCAAGTTGCTGCAAGGCGCAACTAAACGACGCTATCCATCAGCAACAGAGGTTCTCAAAGACGTGAATGCTTTAGCAAAACATATTGTTGTTCCATCAGCGCCAGAAGCAAGCAAGAGGACAGATTATGAGGATTTTGAATCTCCCTATTTTGGGTTTAGCGGTAAAGAAAATCTACCTGCTTCAATAACTCCATATGCCGCAGCGCTGGATATTCACGCGATCGCTTCTATAACGTTCTTTGACCCCCAAACACAAGGTTGGTATTATCTACCTCCAAAAATAGAAGCTTCAGAGATTGTACGAAAAGTAACTGTGTTCCTAGGTCCACGTCTGGCAGCAGCAGCTTGCCAGATTGGTGTTCGGGATAAAATGTCTCTACCAGGTTCCAATAAAACTGTGCTGAAACCAAGAAAAATACTTTTGTGGGTGACGAGGGCGATCGCCGCCATCTCTCTTACTTGCCTTATCTTGGAAATTCAAGCACTTGGAAAGTAGAAAAATTGAGTATTGTTCAGGGACTTTTCAGCATAGGACGGAAGTAAGATGACTTTTGTCACCCAAAATTCGCGAATAATGTACGACTCCTCTATTGTACCCAACAGTACCTACATTCGTCCTGCCCGTTGCGGTAAGCACAAGATTTTCATTGGCATGGCTCCCGGTGTAGGCAAAACCTACAAGATGTTGGATGAAGCCCAGCGACTAAAACAAGATGGTATAGACGTAGTCATTGGATGGTTGGAAACCCACGGTCGTGAGGAAACAGCTGCTAAAGCCCTTGGCTTGGAGGTGATTCCACCAAAGACCATAGAACAGGGTGAGTTGATACTTACCGAGATGGATACTGATGCTATCATTACCCGCCAACCTCAGCTAGTTCTGGTTGATCAACTGGCGCATACTCACTTTCCAGAGTTAGAGCAAAACAGACGCTACCAGGATGTGGAAGCAATTTTGGCAGCAGGTATTGATGTCTACTCCACGGTCAACATTCAACACATAGAGAGCCTCAGCAAACTGGTTACTCAAATTACCGGAGTTGTGGTAAAAGAGTGCATTCCAGATCGTTTATTAGAAATGGCTGAAGAATTGGTGGTTGTGGATGTCACGCCAGAAACATTGGAAGAGCGGTTACTAGATGGCAAAATTTATCCACAGGAAAAAATTGAGCAGGAACTGCAAAACTTCTTCCAACACCGTAACTTGGTGGCACTGCGGGAACTGGCACTGCGGGAAGTAGCCGATAACATTGAAAAGAAAGAAATTCGGGAAGCATCCCAACTAAACTGTAACCGTAAAGCTCCAACTGGAAAAGTCTGTAATATTCACGAACGAATACTAGTTTGTATCTCTACCCAGCCACAATCTTTACGGCTAATTCGACGGGGAGCTATGCTAGCTGATTACATGAAAGCATCTCTCTACGTTCTGTTTATCAACAACCCTGACCGCTGCCTGACAAAAGAGGAAACACGTTATATCGAAATCTGCAAGCAACTTTGCCTGGAGTTTAAGGGCGAGTTTTTACAGTCCTCCGATTATAACATACCAGAAGGAATTGCTAAGGTTGCAAAGTCCTACCGGATTACTCAAGTGGTGTTAGGTCAATCTCCTCCTGCTAGGTGGCAGTTTATGCTAGGTGGGTCTTTGATCAACCAACTGATGCGATCGCTTACCCACATCGACCTCCACATCATCTCATCTGAAAAATAAGCAGATTTCCCTGCGAAAATTAGGCTTTTTCAGATGTAAACTTTTGACTTCCGTGATTGTTATACATGGGTGTCTTCTCTTACCCTAGGGATTATTATCTCAAATCCCTCTCATTACCCATAATAAAAATATTTCTGCGTCCGATGTATCAAAATTTCACGCTTACGGATTCAACTAAAGTTGTTATAGCAAAAGATACAAGCATAAAACCACAAATCGTAACCAAGTCACATTCACCAGAGTTGATTGCTTCTATTGGCTTAATAATTGTTTTGAAAATTGTCATTATCATTTATTTATTACGTATACGTAAGTTGTTACCAAATGGAAAATTCACTATTAACCGCTTTGGGCAAATTCCTTGTAGAAACTGTAGATATTTTAAAGACAGCAATTATCTTAATTGTGCGGTACACCCTTCTATTGTTTTAACCAAAGAAGCAATCAATTGCTCTGACTACTGCTCTAAAAGTAAGTAGGTCGGCGTGAATAAACACACAGCCCTAACTGATCGTTGTGTGTATTCACGCCGACTGAGTTATAGCACTTCTCCGCTGATTTGTAAAAATTCACAGTGCAAGAAACCCGGTTTCTTTAAGAAACCGGGTTTCTGGGCATTCACAAATGATTTAGGATCGCTGTTCGCCTAAATCATTTGTGACAAAACTCAAGTAGTGTAGGCACTGCCCACCAAAACTTGGATCTGGTGGGCAGTGCCCACCCTACGTGTGTTTCAAAAATCAAATATGATTTCTATATATATCAAAACTATATCTATAAATATATAGCAGTGATATTTGATTAATGAAATTATGAGTAGGGAGAGCGATGCCTGCCATGACCATATTTTGTAGGGTAATTATTCGATGTATAACAGTAGCTTGCAGTTATTTCAAAATATATCTTGAAGTACATATTCTTTTTTAAAAAATTACTAGACAATAGTGTCAGGGCTATTTCATTCTACACCAGAGCCTTGAACTCAAGTTCAAGGCTCAAAGCTTAAGTCCGTTGAAACGGACTAAATTTCTGAAAGTTCTAGTCGGCTTAAGCCGACTTCAGCTATTAGCCTAGGAATTTATTCCTAGGCGTGTGGGTTGCTGAACCTAGCCCATTTACGGTTTTGATTCAGGGTTTATATTATGATGCCCTTACTACGTCCTCTCATCAGTGTAGCGCTTGTCCTTACTCCCTCTTTGATTAGCCAAGGTAGTAGTTTTCAGCGAATGCATACGATTCAACAGCTTCAAGAAACCAAGAAATGTTTTGGCTGTCATCTATCGTTAGCGAACTTGTCGGGGGTAAACTTAGAAGGTGTGGATGTGCGCTCAACAGACTTTCAGGGAGCTAACTTAAAGAACGCCAATCTCCGCTATGCAAATTTGGAGTGGGCAGACCTGCGTCATGCAAATCTGCAAGGATCTGACCTGACTGGGGCGACTCTGAGGAGTACTTTGCTCGTTAATGCCGATTTGCAAGGGGCAAATCTGGAAGCATCCCACTTGGAGAACGCAGATGTAAGAAATGCCAATCTCAGCCGTGCCAATCTTGTCAAAGTCTCAAGCCCTGACCATATCGAAGATAGCCACTCTGTCACTCTGTGCAAAACAATACTACCAAATGGAATGACATCGAATCGTGACTGCTAGTACTGTACTGCGTGAAAGTTTGGTTCGTAGTTGCGCTGTCTTCGCATAAAATCGCGGTTTTTTTGCGCTAAAGCGCAACTACGAACGAAGAAATTACCTATCAGAAACCGGGTTTCTCGTCCCCACAACTACCTTTAACCGAACTGTATTGCTAGCAGTTAGGGATTGCTATAGTGCTACTGGGCTGCCGAAAAAGAGGTAAGCGGCCTAGTAATTAGGTCAGAATAAAACAGTTCATAGTAGCCACCAGCAGAAGAGTATACGTTATAAATTTGTCCTCCGGCAGTGTAAGAAAATCCACTTTCAGAAAGCTGAGGATAACGAGGTAGCAAGAGATTATCATTTCCCTCTCCTACCCTAGCCTCTATACCGTTTATATTTGTTTGGTAGTCTGGCGCTAACAGCGAATCAATGGAAACTCCATTTCTTGTACCAGTAATACCTGTAATCTGGTATATTTTTGTTTTTGGATCAAGTTTTGTCTGCAATAAACCACTGGCAGTAACCTCGGGATGGGAATAAGAAAAATTAAGAGAAATGGCTCCTGATGTGGGAGTTGTGGCTATGGTCTTTGGCATGGTAGCGCCAAATATGGTCATCAGCAGAGTAACGCTAAAGAGAATAGCTACTAATTTTTTGCGGATGTTCATTTAGACTTTCCTGATTATTGAGGTTGGGGTTGGTAGCGATCGCTGAGTGTCCTCAAGAAAGCGACAATCTGGTTTTCCTGTTCATCCGTCAGACCCAGATTACCGACATTGCTAGTTTCAAGGTTGGCGAGATTTTGCGGTACAGGCCAGCAATTTTGAGCCAAAGCATCTGATTCCCTAGTTAAAGGATCAGCACACTTGGGCAAAACATCTCGAGTGTTATAGAAATGCACCACAGATTTGAGGCTCTTGAAATAGCCATTGTGCATGTAGGCTTTGACAAAATTCGGACTGGGTCTGCGGTCTACGTTTCGTAGAGTGGCAGTCTTCATTTTTCCATAGTTAGCGTCAGCATACTGTTTGTACTCAGACGGCAAATTGAATTCTTCTGCCTTCGCCAAGGTCTGACCAAAGCCTGGATCGACGAAGTTTATTCCGTCTGGGTTGAATATCGGTTCGTTCGAGAAGAAGCGATCGTCTGGGTTTTTTGGTACGCCAAGGTTGTGATATGTAAAATCAGTAAATAGCGGCGCTATACCGCCAGGTCCGCGATCAAGCGTATGGCATTCCTTACAATGAGCTCCCTGGAACAAGTCTTGACCTTTCCGTTCTGGGTCGGTCAACTGAGCTTTTCCTTGCAGGTAGTAATCGTACTTAGACGAGAACTCGTTGATCTGTTTGGAACTTTCGTAGTCGGCTACGGATAGAGCAATGTTATCGTAAACTGTTTGCGCTTTGTTCTTGTCTGCATCTGATAGTGGGATGACTACTCCTGGTTTCTCCCTTTCCTCATTGCTCAATTGAGACGCCTCACCCTCCTGGGAACATAAGGTTTCAATATCAGCAGGCCAGTTAATTTGAGCCGTTTCCTGACCCCACACCTGTTCGTAGCGCACAGGATACAGTTGCGGAACTGGCGGGTTGAGAACCCGATAGACGACACATGCAGCCTCTGGAAGATCCATCTCTAGAGGATCGACTACTGGAGCCTGAGCCTGCTCAGCAGTAGGTGAACCCAACCTCGTACCAGTTGCACGTCCGTCCCAGAAATTACCACCGATGAACTCCTTAGACTGGGGATCGTAATGGAGAGGTGGACTGAAGGTCGCGTAGGCCAGACTAGGAGGCGTGCGATTCTCAACGCGATCCCGAACTGATCCTCGGGGGTTTCCTCCTGTTTTGTTAATGTACTCATCTGGTGTCTTCCAGCCCGTCTTATTTAGGTGACAACTGACACATTGTTGGTTGTTGTTGAGGGAGAGATGTTCGTCAAAAAGTACAGACTTACCTAGCTGTTGTTTTGAAGTTAGAGCAACCTGGGTAGTGGGGGAATTTTGTGCTAGTACAGTTTGTATGGAGATAGATAAAAGCGTTACCAGGCAAAACAACGTTGCATATATTCCTGTTGTTTTCCAAGTTATTTTGTTGAGTCTCATGAATCTGATGTTCCTTTATCTTTACTAGGTTTAGTCATTGTTCACCGTCCAAATAAGCCAAGGAATAAATTCCTTGGCTTATAGCTGAAGTCGGCGAATCAGCCGACTAGAACTAGAAGGAATTTAGTCCGTTTCAACGGACTTAAGCTTTGAGCCTTGAACTTGAGTTCAAGGCTCAGGTTTAGAATGAAATAGCCCTGTATTTCTCGCCCTGCAACCAATAGCAGCAGACAGTCTTTGTGCAGAAGGAGAATATTCTTCTCCTGCCACCAAGACAAAAGGATTTTTGTTCTTGTCAGTGTACAAGACACAAACACAAGGCATCAAAGTTTCTCTCCCACGTTTTTAAGCGTGGGATATTCTGATTAGAAAATTGATAGCTTTGTAGTCATCTAGTTTTTTTATAAACTAGAAAAACTTCTAATCTATAAAAAAAACTAGATACTGAATGCGAGTGTTTTCATTCAAGACTTTACGCTTGTTACCTAACCCATAGCTTCTAACAAAGGAATGAGTTCATGCAACTTTCATTGGTGATTAATAATACACAGATAGGAATCCTAAATCATTGATGAAAAATTTTAGGCGTTGCTGAATCACGGTATGAATTTGCACGTGCGTAAAGGCGCAAAGGCGCAAAGAATCGATGTTTAATCAACTGGAAAAATGTCAATTCATACTCCTATTCAGCAACGCCAAAAATTTTAAGTAGGGTGGGCACTGCCCACCAGATCCGGATCTGGTGGGCAGTGCCCACCCTACATGTGTTTCAAAAATCAAATATGATTCCTATCGTGGTGTTGTGGAAAGTTTCTAAGGGAGATCCAGAAAAATACGCTTTCCGCCGTGTGTTGGTGGGTTACGACTACGACGAGGGATTTGAGTTTGACGGGTGGAAATTTATTTCTTGGAAGTGCCTAAGAGAGTAAGGATTTAAGTGACAGGGTATTGACAAAATTGACATTGCATGATTCATCTAATTTAGGATGTAGGGGCCAACGGCAGCAAAGCCCCAAAAGCGGGTTTTAAGGAACGCATAATTAATTTTCACGACTATAGCAATCCGTGGAGGAATTACAAACACCTCCCCCTTGTCCCCCTTGTCCCCCTTGTCCCCCTTTTAAATAGGATTGCTATATGTCTATTGGAGTAGTGCTATCAGTGTTTTATTTGCCCAGCGCTACTTTATACTAGTAAAGCATTGAGAGCATTTACTTTGTAGAGGAAACCTTTTATGCAACTATCACCTCAAGAGAAAGATAAACTGCTAATTTTTACAGCAGGCCTGGTAGCAGAAAGACGTAAGGCAAAAGGGTTAAAGCTAAATTACCCCGAAGCAGTGGCATATATCTCTGCTGCTATTTTAGAAGGCGCAAGAGAAGGAAAAACTGTCAGTCAATTAATGAGTGAGGGCGGAGAGTTATTGAAGAAGGATGATGTCATGGATGGAATAGCAGAAATGATCCATGAAGTGCAAGTAGAAGCAACCTTTCCAGATGGAACAAAATTAGTGACGGTACATAATCCAATTCAAGATTAAAATATGGGAAAATATTTGTCTGGGTTTAGATTGTGAATCGAAATCAAGGGAAATGAGAAATGTATACAAGTAACAAAGTGGTGATTTACGATGGTGCTCGCTACAAGGGAAATAACAAAGAACTAGGTCCGGGGGAGTATAATATTTACGATTTGGGAATTGGTGATAATAAGCTGAGTTCTTTAACAGTCCCAGCAGGCATGAAAGTCACAATATACGAATACGAAGAATTTCGGGGTCGGAGTAAAAGCTTTACTAGCAACGTCGCTAATCTGAAAGATATTAAAGTTGACGGCAAAAACTTTAACAACGAGGCGTCCTCCATTAAGGTCGAAAAAATAGCAATGACCCCAGGACAAATTATAGTTACTAAACCAGAACCAATTGAACTCAATGCCGGACGAGAAATTACTAAAATTACAGTAGTTAATCAAGGCGATCGCCCGATTCAGGTAGGTTCTCATTTCCACTTTTTTGAAGTGAATGATGGCTATCAAGAAAAGAAAGGTCTGGTATTTGACCGCAATCAAGCTTACGGTAAGCGCTTAAACATTCCGGCGGGGACAGCCATAAGATTTGAACCAGGAGATGAAAAAGAAGTAGAGTTAGTTCCTTTCAGTGGTAAGCGTGAGGTCTATGGTTTCAATGGATTAGTGAATGGGCCACTCAGGAGTTAGGAGTTAGGAGTTAGGAGTAGGGGCCAGTTGCGTCACCTACCCGCCCCCCCTATCTATAGCGAACTGCAAACATCGGGAGATGAAACTGCAAACAAGGCGATTTTGAAACCACATTAAGGTTCTTGGCAACTTTTGGTGATCTGGGTTGGGGGTAAGGCAGAAGGCAGAGGGCAGAGGGCAGAAGCTATTGAACTCTTAATAGCTGGTACTGACACAACGGCCCATACTTTATCATTTGCAGTAGGAGAGTTAAGTTTAAATCAAAGGGTTTTTCAGCAAGCACAGGCTGTCGTAGACCAAGCTTGGGAAAGTCTTGGCGGCATTAATATAGAAAGTCTAAAGGAATTGACTTATATTCGCGCTATTATCAAGGAAACCTTGCGCCTTTATTCAGTCGCCTCAGGCTCGACTCCATTGGAGGCTCAGCGTGACACTGTTATTGAGGGTAAGGTTATTCCTCGTGGTACGAAAGTATCCTGGTCAATGCTTGCAGCAGGACGAGATCCAGAAGTCTATCCTCAGAGCGAAGAATTTTTGCCGGAGCGTTGGTTAGACAAGAGTACGGAAAGCAGTCCACTTCCAATGATAGACTTTGGCTCAGGTTATCATCGTTGCCTGGGCGAGCATCTGTCAATGCTGGAAGCAACGCTGATGCTGGCACTGCTGCTACGCTATTTCGAGTGGGAGTTGTTTAACGGTCGTTCATCTCTGGAACAGTTACAGCAGAACCTTTTGATTTATCCATCCGACGGAATGCCGGTGCGTTTTCGGTTGAGAAAGTAGGGGTCAGCCCCTTCTCCCAAGGGGAGAAGGGGCTGACTCTTGTTAAGGTGTTTTCTTCCAACTCCAAGAAGTTATTTTATAAGACAAAGAAATTGGTTTGGGCATAGAGTTAAAATTCTTAGCATTCTCAAGAGGTGTTGGTCTACCACTTGGTAGTGTCACAAAGTTTTTTACATTAATTCTGAGAGTTATGTTGTTGGGAAAACGGCAATCAAAGGGACCTAATCTGGGACCTAAAACAGAGCTATCAAGTCCACGCAATTTCGTTCCAACGCATTTAACTTGCTCGGAATTTGTTCTACTAGAACGCAAAGTACTAGATATTTGATTCTTCAAATTTTGAGACTGGGGGGACTCTTGAGCCGATAACAATAATTGATTTAAACTAAAACTATCGCTGGCAAAAGCAGGTAACAATACATTTGCATTGCTAAATGCAAGCATAGTACCAGTAATAATTGTACCAATTTTACTTTTCATAAATGACTCCTTTGAATTTGTTCTGTGAATGGAACCCTGCTTGGGAGTAAAAACTCCACTCTTTCATATATGTACAATATTGAATAGAACTTCAATTGTCAGTAGGTAAAAACAGGATATTATTTTTTGTCATAAAAGTTAAGTTATCTACTTTTTTTTTAATACTTTTTAAAAAAATCATTTAGGATTGTTTTAGTAAAAAGTTTGATATTATACATTAAAAATATCTACTACTTAGAGCCATGAACTCCGAATCAGAACTTTCCTGGGAAGAAATCCAATATCTGGCAGATTTGGCTGCGTTAGAACTGTTTTCATCCCAGCAGCCCCTGATGATTATAATGACCTAGATAGACGCACAAAAGGAGCTTAGCCATGCTAAAGTCAGCAGCGAGACTGGGGATTGGGGGACCCGTTGGCAGCGGAAAAACAGCTTTAATAGAGTGTATTGTCCCAAAATTGATGCATCAGGGTATTGAAGTAGCAGTTATCACCAATGACTTACTAACTACGGAAGATGCAGACAGACTCAAAGGTCGTGGGTTTCTACCTCCAGAACGGATTGTCGGAGTAGAAACGGGTAGCTGTCCCCATACAGCAATTCGGGAAGACCCGACCATGAATCTCTTAGCAGTGAAGGATTTTGAGTTACTCATTCCTCAATTAGACTTAATCTTGATTGAAAGTGGTGGTGATAATCTAGCCTCCACCTTTAGCTACGATCTGGTGGATTCCTACATTTTTGTGATTGACGTAGGTGCAGGAGATGATATTCCCCGGAAAAACGGTCCTGGCTTCGTGCAAGCTGACTTAGCAGTGGTGAATAAAATTGATATCGCCCCTTATGTCGGTGCTTCACTGGAGTTAATCCGCAAAGAAGCCCCTGTATACCGTCGAGGCAAACCCATCGCCTATACCAATTGTAAGACCGGAGAAGGATTGGACGAGGTGGTGAATTTTATTCTGGAGACAGTTCTGTTTCGTGGAAACTATTAAACGCACAAATAACTTGGAGTTAAGACTGAAGTGCGATCGCATTGGTCAGACCATCCTGAGTCATCAGCGCACAGCTTACCCCTTGAGAGTATCCCCCGTATTCCGTCTCGATGATGCTGATTCCCACCGCGCCTACCTCTATGTTATGAGTACATCTCCTGGTTTACTCGCACAAGATGAATTGAATATATCCTTGCAGCTAGCAGCTAACACTAGCCTTTACCTGACCGATCAGGCAGCCACCAAGGTTCATTCTATGCCCATAGCAGGCTCAAAAGCGACAACCAATTATGAAATTGAAATTGGGTCAGGAGCAACCTTAGAGTTTGTACCAGAACCACTGATTTTGTTTGCTGATGCTACTTTGCAGCAAACAACAAACATCAACATTCATCCAACGGGAAAACTCTTTTTAAGTGAAATAATTCTACCAGGAAGGATTGCAAAGGGAGAACTCTATCAGTTTCACCACTATTTCAACCGCTTAAAAGTGACCTCCACAAATGGAGAGTTATGGTTTATTGATGCCATGCACTTGTTCGGGAAGAACAACCTATTTACAAACAGTAACCTATTTGCCTCTTCACCTGTCCTGGGTAATTTGCTTGTCGTCTTACCCGATACAAATCTCAAATTATTGAGTGAAAGTGTAGAAGACCTAAAAGCAGCTAACTGCCTTGGTTTGACTGTAGCAAGCTCAATCTTACCTCAAGGCAGAGGACTGCTGATTAGAGCCATAGCTAAGGGAACTCACGAACTCAAAAATTATTTGAAATATGCCTTAAACTGCGTGCGTCGCAGTAGCCATCAACCTCTTTTACCTGAGAACCTATGACTGAACTAGCACAAACTTACTTGGGCAATTCATTAGAGAATGTTAGCTTATTTGAACAGATAGAGAAAGCCCGTTCAGAAGAGCAATGCTATGAAGTTCATATCAGTCAAACTGATAGCCGTAAAGGTCGAATTCACGCTCACACCACCACTGGTGTAGCTGTAGGAATCGTGAAAAGTCGGGATTGGTCGCTGCGGGAAGGAGATGTGTTAGAAACCCAAGAAGGTCGGTTACTGCTAATTCATCTGCAAGACCAAAAGGTCATGGTACTTAGTTTTACTGAGCCAGTTACTGACCGTGCCATTGAATTGATTCATCTGGGTCATGTCTTGGGTAATCACCATTGGCCAATTATCGTGCTTGATGGTAAGCTCTATGTTCAACTAGCAGCAGATGTAGAAGTTATGGAATCAACCATCCGGGGTTTCCAGATTCCCGGCTTACAAATTGACTACGAAGTGCGATCGCCCCAAGGACATCTCGACTTTTCTCAACACAATCATCACGATCACGCCTAAAGGATAATAGTAGGTTGGGCTTACCGTGGAGAAACCCAACAAACAAGGGAAAAAGGTTGAATTGAGGAACGAAACCCAACCTACACTGGTTTTGGTTTTTAGCTCTAACTGAACCTTACTGGACTATGTTCCTTCATACCCAAAATATGGCTTGTCAAGATAGGTTTCTCTGTTGGTAGGACTGAATAGTTCAAAGGTAAGAATCCACAAGTTTCCCCTGAGTTGACCATTTTTCATCTTTTCGTAACAGCAGCACAGGTTAATGGTTGCTGCAAGTATGTAGGAGATTTATCTGCAACTAACTCAATTTTGCCTAATTCGTTGCGATGCCAGGAAGTAGCCTGGACAAAAACCTCTGGGGATGTTGATATTTGGGCTGTAACTTCCCCGGTTTTGCGGTATGTAGAGAGATTGCGGATGTCAGACCAAGTGCGATCGCAGCGAGATGGATATCGTTGAATTGCCGCACCGCTGAGTAATCCCCGACCCACCCCGCAAGAGTGGCATTGAGTCTAACTTGCCCCTCGCTGACACTGCCTATTTCCAAATGCCCGCCACCATTAACGCCTTGCGGCGGATCGCCAGCCGAATTACCGTCAGAGTCATCGGCGATAACAGCGGGGCTTCAGGAACACTCATCGCAAAAAAAGACAATTCCTATCTTTTGTAATTTCATCAAAACCTTGTAGAGACGCGATTAATCGCGTCTCTACGATCAGCGTGATTTTCACAATTCATATCTTGATTCAGCAACGCCTATTTTTCAGACGGGGATTTAAACCCTGATTGAAAAATGGTCACCTGTAGACGCAAGAGTTCAAAACCCCTCTTTAATAGGACTTACGCACCCTCTAATTCTTGGCGTTCTTGGCGTCTTGGCGGTTCAATAAATCACACTTCCCCGTAATCTTTGCGTAAATCCTCATCAAGTCTATGTAAAAAAGGGTATATCTGACCACACCTTCTCCATTATCTATAGAATACCTTGTCAACCTCGCCAAAGTCAACCCCAGAATCAAAAAAACTCGTTTCGCGAACTTTGTTCCTATAGCCGCACCTGTGTCGGTGTCTCATGAAATTTTCCCCAACACTCAGCAACGTTAATTTTCAAGTAGTTTTCCAGAATAACCGCATCGGTTTGAGTATCAATGTAAATAATCCTCGATATAATTTTTGCCAAGCTGTATTTATATATGATGTATGTCTTGAAACCTCACGCAAAGGCGCAAAGCCGCAAAGTCCTTCTTCGCGTCTTTGCGTCTTTGCGTGAGGTTTTCATACCAAGATTCAGCAAAGCTAGAATTTTGATGCCGTTCCTACTTATACTAGGAATTACCGGATGTCATTTTGTTGATATCGCCCCTGGTAAAGAAAGACTTCCATTCGTTTCTCCCCTCAGTCCACCGAATTTGCCTGATTGGATTGAACAGATTAGTCCAATTGGAAATGCTGAACCTCTCAACCAAATCCGCATCCGGTTTAAAGAAGCTTTGATTCCAGTTGAAAGTCTTGACAGTCCGGAACAACAGGGTTTGTTGCAAAAATTTACACTTCTACCACCCATACCTGGTGAGTTTCGATTTTTAACGCCGCGTATGGTAGGATTTCAAGGTCAGAAGGCATTGCCGAAAGCAACGCGATTTCAAGTAACCCTCAAAGCAGGTTTGGCTGATTTAAAAAATCACCGTCTTTCTCAAGATTTAGCTTGGACTTTCAGTACTGAAGCAATTAAGTTGACTCATTTACCAGGGAAGAATCCCGTTGAAGATTCTGAAGCCCAAACGATTGATGTAAAGCAAAAGTTGCAAGTCACCTCGAATGTGGAACTTGATTTAGCTTCATTGCAAGACCATCTACATCTCAATCCAGAAGGGAAAAAGAAGGGTGTAGGGTTCGGTGTTGATTTGGTAAAGGAAGAAAAGCCTCCAGAAACTCAAGACCCGTTGGAGAAGTTTGACCCCTCAGCACGCAATTGGGTTTATAATTTGATTCCCCAGGAAAATCTCCAATTAAGCACCAATTATCGTTTGGAGTTTTCTCCTGGTATACTTCCTGCTTATGGTAATTTGCCTTCAGGGAAGGGGTTTGCCAGTAAGGTAACAACTTATTCGCCTTTAGCTTTTAAAGGAATTACGTTTTATGGACAGCCAGATGCTAATGGAACCTATGGCCGATTTGTTGAGGGCAGTGGACAGCTAGAATTTAATAACGGTTTAGTGGCTGATTCCGCTGTTGAGAATATTAAAATTAGTCCTGCACCGAAATCAATCCCGAGAATTCTCCAGGTCAATGATCAGGATAATTTGGTCAGTGTCAATCCTTATGCTTTAGAACCTAGAACTTCTTATATAATTACTATCGGAGCAAATCTCAAGGATAAGTTTGGGCAGATTTTGGGTAAGTCTGTCACCGTGAAGTATACAACTGGAGATTTAGCTGGTAATATTGAGGTTCCTGATGGGTTGAATATTTTCCCGGCTGGTAAAGATTTACAACTCAATATCAATACTGTAAATTTGCCTGAGTCAAAGTACAAGGCAGCTTATCGAGTTGTTCAACCTACAGATTTAGTTTACTTTAGTTCTGCTTCTCCGAAGGGGGATGGGGATGAGTTATTACCTAAAGTGACTGAGTGGCAAAGCTTTAATGTACGGGGGAAGAAAAATCAGTGGGTAGATGTGACTGTGCCTTTAAGGGAAAAAATCGTCTCTGGTACAGGCATATTAGCATATGGGGTGCAGGCTCGCACGAATACTTATGAGGAAAAGGGCAAGGAATTGTGGCGGGAACCTACGATTCATGGGATGGTTCAACTGACGAATTTGGGTGTGTTTACACAGTGGTTTCCTGGGTCGGGGTTGATTCGAGTCCATCATTTGGCTGATGGTTCACCTGTTAAAGCTGCTGCGATCGCTATCTATGAATCCAAGTTAGACGCAAAATCTCGCCCTCAACCAATACCTTGTGCATCTGGGAAAACTGATGAGAATGGGACTTTCAGGGTGAAGCATGAGGATTTGCGTCAATGTTTTGCTGGTGGTCAAAGCTTTATCAAAGAACCTAAGTTATTAGTTATTGCCCGTGAAAATCAAGATTGGGCATTTGCCCGCACGGAGGAGTATGATGGCGCTTATGGGTATGGGATAGATGCAGGGTGGGAAGGTGGTAAGTCAGAATCGCGGGGAGTCATATTCTCGGATAGACAACTGTATCAACCAGGGGAGAAGGCTTGGTTGACTGGTTTTACTGAATATTTGCAAAACGGGACAATAAAATCGGATAAAAATTCTAGTTATCAATTAACTCTGGTAAACCCAGATGGACAAAAAACAGACTTAGGGACTCAAACTACGAATGAGTTTGGCACGTTTTCCCTGGAGTTACCAATTAAAGGTAATCAAAGCTTAGGATACTATACTATCAAGGCTAGGGGAAAGAACGGGCAAGAAGTTTCTGGGGAATTTCGTGTGGCTGAGTTTAAGCCTCCTAATTTCAAGGTTGAACTCTCCTTGGATAAGGAATTTGCTTTCGTTGACGAGAAAGTTGAGGCGAAAGCGACAAGTCGTTATTTATTTGGTTCTCCGGTGGAAGGTGGAAAGGCTCAATATTTTGTCACTCGTCAGCCAATTCATTTTATCCCTAAGGGGTGGGAGAAATTTGAGTTCGGCAGGAAGTGGTTTTGGCCTGAGGAAACTCCTTCTGTGCCAAGCGATGTGTTACAAGTGAAGGGAGCCGCTGATGCTGATGGTAAAATTAGTCAGGCGGTGAATGTGGGGAAGGATTTACCTTATCCCATGACTTACCAGGTGGATGTCCAAGTTTCAGATGTTTCCAATCTGTCTGTGGCAAATTCTCAAAAGTTTACAGCATTACCAAGTCGTCGTCTCATTGGGTTAAAAAGTAATTTTGTTGCTGAAGCTGGTAAACCAATTCCAGTGGAAGTTATTGTCACTGACCCTACAGGAAATATTCTACCAGGTCAAAGGGTGCGTCTGGAACTGCAACAAATAAAATATAGTAGTGTGACTCAATTGGTGGAAGGAAGTCAAACGCCGAAAAATCAAGTTGAATATAAGACGGTGGGACAAGCAGAAATGACTTCTGCAAATAATCCTCAATCGGTTATGCTAACTCCACCTGAATCTGGTTCTTACCGTATTCGGGCTAATTTTAGCGATGATGATGTGTCTAGCGCAACGGATTTGCAAGTTTGGGCGACTGGGGAAAATCCGGTTTTCTGGGGTTCGCCAGAACGCGATCGCCTGGAGATTAAACTCGACAAAACAAATTTCAAGGTAGGCGAAACTGTTACTGCACTCATCCAGTCGCCCTATCCAGAAGGAGAGTTGTATTTTGCTGTGGTTAAGGATAAGCCTCTGTATGAACAGATTACCACAGTTAAGGGAGGAGCGCCACAAATTCAGTTTCAAGTGACACCAGAAATGTTGCCAAATGCGGCTGTACAAGCTGTTTTGGTACGAAAGGGTAAGCCGCTGAATCAGTTGGAACCAGGAAGTGTAGACAATTTGGTACGCATCGGTTTTTCTCCTTTTAAAGTAAATTTGGAGGATAAGTATTTAAAGGTAAAAGTGACGCCAGTGCAAGCATCACTGGAACCAGGTGCAGAAGAAACGGTAGAGTTGGAAGTTAAAGATAATCAGGGAGTTCCAACCAAAGGACAGTTAACAGTGATGGTGGTGAATGAGGCGGTGTTACAGCTTTCTGGTTATCGTCCACCCGATTTGGTGAATACTGTTTATGCTGAACAACCTATATCTACCCGTTTTAATGATAACCGTCGGAATGTGGTGGTGCAACAACAAGCTTTGGCTAAACCCAAGGGTTGGGGATATGGCGGTGGGTTTTCTGCTGGTGCAGCAAGTACCCGGATTCGCAAAGATTTTCAAGCTAATGGTTATTATAATGGTTCTGTTGTTACGGATGCGACGGGTAAGGCGTTGGTGAGGTTTAAATTACCTGATGACTTGACGACATGGCGGGTGATGGCGATCGCAACAGATGGAAATTTCCGTTTTGGCAACTCGGAGGCGACGTTTATTAGTACTAAGCCTGTGGTGACTAATCCCATATTACCACAGTTTGCTCGTCCAGGCGATCGTATCCTCGCTGGTTTATCTATTACTAATAATAGTGGAAAAACAGGAACTCTGACAATTAATGGAGAATTAGGCGGTGCAGTGAAGTTTGCCGAGGGAAACCCGACATCTACTGTTTTGCAAACTAAAGCTGAATCAGCTACTCGTGCTTATCGCTTTCCAATGGTAGCTAATAGTGTCGGCGTGGGTAAGGTTCGCTTTACCACTCAACTGAATTATACAACGGCGGATGCTTTTGAAGTGCCTTTGGAAATTAACAAGCAGGAAATTACAGAACAAGTTGTTGAGACGGGTGTGACTGAGAATCAGGTGAAGATTCCCTTAAATGTGGAGAAAAATACTGTCCCTGACGCGGGAGGTTTAGATATTCAACTCGCCAGTACCCTGATACCAGAGATTAAAGCACCCGCACAGCAAGTTTTGCAAGATGATGACTTACCTTTCACAGAACCGACAGCCAGTCAGCTAATTATTGCTACTTTGGTGCAAACAAAGAATGGGGAGTGGGGAGTGGGGAGTGGGGAGTGGGGAGATAGGGGAGATAGGGGAGATAGGGGAGATGGGGGAGATAGGGGAGATAGGGGAGAAAACAATTATTCTTCCCCATCTTCCCCACTCCCCACTCCCCATTCCCCACTCCCCATTTTTCATTTAATTGAAAGATTACAAAAACTCCAACAACCAGATGGTGGTTTTGCGGCTTTTCCGGGACAACAAAAGTCTGACCCTTGGGTTTCTTCCTATGTAGCTGAGTCTTTAGGGAAGACAAATCAGGTGGATGCTGGGATGGTGTCTCGCTTGAAGGTTTATTTGCAGAAAATGCTGGCAAATCCTGGACAATATGAGTTTTGCAAGCAGGAGTTGTGTAAAAAGCAGATGCAACTGAATGCTTTGATGGCTTTGGCGGAACTGGGAGATAAGCGTAATAGTTTCCTTGCAGATATTTATCGTCAGCGTGACGCTTTTGATTTAGTGACTCAAATTAAATTGGCGCGGTATATTTCTCTGTTCCCGGAATGGAAGAATGAATCTCAACAACTATTGAATCGGTTGCAACAGTATATATATGATACTGGTCGGACAGCGGTTGTGAGTTTACCTCGTAGTTGGGAGTGGATGAGTTCGCCAACTACTGCGCAAGCCCAAGCTTTACGGTTGTTTATCGCCCAAAAGGGTAAGCCAGAAGTTGTAGATAGATTGTTGCAAAGTCTGCTTGCTCTCAGAAGGAATGGCACATGGCAGAATAGCTATGATAATGCTCAAGCTTTGACAGCGTTGGTGGAATATAGTCAATTGCAACCTACACCACCGAATTTTGTTGCTAAGGTGCAGTTAGATGGGAAGAAGTTGGGGGAAATTAGGTTTGAAGGATACCATAATCCTAGTGCCGATGTCAAGGTGCCTATGGCTGAATTACCCCGTGGACGACATGATTTGCTGCTGCAAAAATCTGGTCAAGGTAGGTTGCACTATTTGGCTGCGTATCGCTATCGCTTGCAGGGAAATCAACCAGGGCGGTTTAATGGTTTACGGGTAACAAGGGAAGTCCGTGGTGTGGGTTCCAGGGAGAATGTGTTGCAAAAAGTCGGTCTTTATGCTAAGGATAAACCGTTGTCTCTGGAAAGTGGGCAGGTGTTTGATATTGGTTTGGAAATTATCGCTGATCATCCTGTGGAACATTTGGTGATTAGTGATCCGTTACCTGGGGGTTTGGAGGCGGTGGATGGGAGTTTTCAAACTGCTACGGCTGCTTTACAGGCAATAGCTGATAGTTGGGAGGTTGGGTTTAAGACTATTTATCGCGATCGCATTGTGGCATATGCAGATCATCTTGACCCAGGAGTTTATAGTCTGCATTACTTAGTGCGTTCTGTAACTCCGGGTACGTTTCTCTGGCCTGGTGCTGAAGTTCACTTACAATATGCACCAGAGGAGTTTGGGCGATCGGCTGATTCTACACTGGTGGTTGAAGGAAGTAGGTAATCTTGCGGAGCGATCGCCCTGGTTTGTAGTTGCGCTTTAGCGCTCTGTTCGCAACTACGAGCGCAATTGAGCAAGTGCGATCGCCACATAAAAGCTTGATTAACTACTTACTCCCTATAGCCTTTGACCAAAAACAAGCATAAGTATATTTGCTTGTTTGCTTGTTTATTAGCTTGGACGTTACTCACGCCTCATTTATGGGAACACTAATGGATGAGGGTTGATGACCGTGAGATCGCCTGCTCTTCCAAACTCTTGTAGAGACTGTTTGAAAAGTCAAGCGATCGCTTATTGGCACTGGGTTCGACTACTGGTTGGGTAGCGAAAATGAAGCAGGTGAACTTCCCTTTCAAAATAAAGTCCGCCTCATTGATGGGAACAGTGAAGAAAATATGCGTCAAGCGACGGGGAGTTTTTCATTATGTGGCACGGATTGTCATGATATAAATGCTTTGTATTACAATGCATTATTTAGGGTGAGTCCTATGAGTACCACAAGTTTCAGGCTCGATGATGACCTCGAAGAAAAGCTCGAAGTGACTGCTAAGAAACTTCAACGGACGAAGAGCTGGATAATCAACGACGCCCTACGTCAGTACATTGCGTGTGAGGAGCAAAAGCTTCAGATGCTCCTTGAAACGCAAGAGGCGATCGCCGACATCGAAGCACGCCGCGTCGTCTCGGGTGACGAGGTTATGGAGTGGCTTTCCACTTGGGGAACTCCCGGTGAAGGGAAGGCACCCAAGGTATGAAGCTTCAATTCTGGTGAAAGTGCGGTGCGAGATTTGGTACGATTAAGAGAGTTCATCGCCGAAAAGAACCCCCAGGCGGCAGAGCGTGTGTCGCTACGACTCAGGCAGGCGATAGGAAAACTCACACTTCATCCGGACATAGGGCGTCCCGTCCCTGCGCTTGAGAACGTGCGTGAACTTGTCGCCGGAAACTACGTGGTTCGTTACCTCCGGGAGCAAGATACGGTATTCGTACTCCGAGTATGGCACGGGAAAGAATTCCGTGATTTTGAGTAGCGATCGCCACATATTAACAACTTACAAATGGCAGCTTGTTGACGATCTTGGGCTGCTTGTTCTGCTAAAGCATTGATGTTGCGGTTAGTTTGTTGGGTTAGATTATTGAGGTTTTCGGTCAGTTGACTGAATATTTGCTACGAGTAAATCAATAGTGTCACTTTGCGCTAGTACAGTTTCGCCTACATTTGTGAATAAGGTTTCGAGTCGAGTCAATCGAGTTTCAATTGATTCGGGTGGGTTTGTGGTCATTGTTTCTCCAGAACTGCTTCAATTTTTTTGATGCGAATACTGATATGTTGCAGAAGCAGAGAGGTCTTCAGCTTATCAAATTGACGATATCATGAGGAGAGTAGGTGATCAACATCCTTCCCCAGTGGCGTCACTATCCATCCTGCCGTGACCAATCCTCAATCTTTAACCCTGGCACTTGAGAAAAATCTCGATAGTTTCGCGTCACTACAACTGCACCATTCACCAAGGCAATTGCAGCAATTCGCATATCCTTCTGCAATCGCTGTTTCGATAAAGTTGGACTTTCTATGAGCAATCGCTGAAACATTTTACCTGCTTTCTCATCAAAATCCAACACCCTCACCCGTCCGGATAGAGCAACTGTCCTGCTCAACTTTCCATATAGTCGCACAACATCTTCAACCTCCCGCGCACGATTGATTCGCACCACCCAACCGTTAAACAATTCCTGAACCGTCACGATGGAAATCGCCACCTCTGCCCCTACCTCTACCACCCGACGGCTCACCTGTGGATGCCGCTCCAATAGCAGCGACACATGGTCCGTATCTAACACCCAAAGACTCATGCAGGATCATTCATATCCAACTCGCGCTCAGTACGCAGTTCTGCCGCCAGATCTGCAAACTCATCATCTCCCTCAAACATCCCAATAAAATCTGTCCAGGGATTATTTGAAACTTCTAGGGTTAGAACCTCAATATTCGTTAACCTCGCTTTGACTTTTTCCTGTACAGATGCGATTGCATCCGTGCGGGTTTCAGCTAATGTCATACAATCAGCCAACTCTGGCACCGATGCCATAAAATGGCCCGACTCATTCCGTTCAACCACAATATGAAGAGACAGCTTATTCAAATTTGCCACAGATAGAAGATTCATAAGCCAGATACCAGGTTCTCCTTCCCCATAATAGCGCCTCCGCCACCATCCTGATCACCAAGCCTACAAGGCTTCTTTGGGCGATCAGCCTAAAATATTCCCCAAGGATGGGACTTTAATGATAGCGTATATGCTATCATAATGAAATTGCGATTAAAATTGTGGTTGATACCAGCGTTTTTATTAGTGCGCTGATTAGCTCTCAAGGCTCCAGTCGAGAACTCGTTCGACGCTGTTTGAAAGGTGAATATCAGCCTTTGGTGGGAAATGCTTTATTTTCTGAGTATGAGTCAGTCATTCAGCGAACAGAAATTATCGCCAAATGCCCTCTAACAAGTGAAGAAATTTATACTTTACTTGCATCATTGATGAGCGTAAGTCAATGGATTTCTATTTACTATTTATGGCGACCGAATTTAAAAGATGAAGCTGACAATCACTTAATTGAGTTAGCAGTTGCAGGCAATGCTCAAATCATTGCCACTCACAATGTAAAAGATTTCCACGCTGAATTATTATTTCCTAATTTATCAATCTTAAAACCAGAAGAAATTATTAGGAGTTAAACAAAAATGGGAACTTTAACTATTCGTTTACCAGCGGATAAGCACAACAGATTGAAAGAACTTGCTCAAGCTAAAGGTATAAGTGTTAATAAGCTAATTGAAGAACTTTCTACCATAGCTTTAGCAGAATTTGATGCCCATACAAGATTTAAAGCAATGGCTGCGATTGGCAACCCAGAAGAAGGCTTAAGAATACTAGCTAAACTTGATACTCTGACAGAATAGTGCTTGTAGGGAGATGAAGTTTTGGGATATAGCAATCCTATTTGATATCCGAACACCTCAAGTAGGGGCGTATTGCAATACGCCCCTACCAAACCCGGTAACTTTGGCGAAACCGGGTTTCTCTGCTAGATTTATTGTTGTGTAGCTAGACAACGAATCAAGATGAATGAGAGCCTGACGCAAAAAATTCGGAATGATTTTGATTGCATTGCTCTATACGATCAACAGGGATGGAATCACAATAATCACTATCACCGCTTTTTACTCAAACAGTTGCCAGCCGAATGCAAAACTGTCCTTGACATTGGGTGTGGAACAGGAGAGTTTTCACGTCTTCTAGCTAAGGGTGTTGAAAGAGTTGTTGCTATCGACTTATCTTCAAATATGGTTGAGGTTGCCAAGCAGCGTTCAAGACAGTTTGCAAACATTGATTTTCAAGTTGCTGATGTTTTGCAGTGGGAGTTTCCAGACGAAAAATTTGATGCGGTTGTGTCTATCGCGACACTTCATCATTTGCCAGTCGAAAGCTTGCTGCCCAAATTGAAAGCTGCTTTGAAACCTGGTGGTAAGTTAGTGATTTTGGATTTGCTAGAACATGAGAATCTGCGAGATAAGTTAGGCGATTTTGTCGCTGTTCCCCTAAATTGGTTATTTCAGGCGCTCAAAAATAGACATATTCAACAATCATCCTCGGCGGCGGCAGCGATGAGAGAGCATCTTCGCACAGACAAGTACCTCACCTGGGAGCAAGCACGACGAATTTATACAAGCGAATTGAGGAGAACAAAAGTTAGGAAACACCTGTTTTGGCGTTATTCAGTGGTTTGGGAGAAGCCAGCGGCGCTGGCGGCATAACAACTACTTTTTGCTGATGATGTTTGGTATGATCTAAAAAAGTAGAAAGATTAAACAATGATTGGTACTAATATTTACATTAGTCAAGAAACTCAAGAATCTCTAATTAAAGCAGCAGCTTTACAACAAATGTCTGTTGAAGAACTAGCAACTTCAATCTTGAGGGAAACTATCCAAGAAAAGTTTGGAGCCATTAGCTATTCTTCTGAAAGTCCACGGAAAGAAGCCGTTAATCCTCTTAGGGAAATGCAACCCTATGCTTATTTGGCAGAGCCTAATGAACCGGCTATTTCTCCTGATGATTGGGAAATGAATCAGAATTTTGAGGAGAATGATTTGTGATCAATCAAGATACTCATATTTGGGTTTGGCGCTAACTGAACCTTGTATCTAACACCCAAAGACTCAGCGTGCTACCCACATGATGGTCAATTTATTAGAGTGGGTTCATCAATGATAGCGATCGCATTGTGCCACCATCAAAATAGGGCTAGAGCCAAACCAATACTACGAATCTCGCGTGTATTGGTTTGGTAACGACTAGAGCGATCAACCGACCCCATACCCGGTATAGGGACGCTTATATGGCGGATGTAACCCCAAGAGAATATCCGGCGTTGCTGAATCACGCGGATGAATTGTGAAAATCACGCCTCTAGTAGAGACGCGATTAACCCTTGTCTCTACGAGGGTTATGGAAAATTACAAATTTGTAACTAAACGTAATTCATTACTAAATTCAGCAACGCCCACTATATGGAATGACCACTCGCTTCCCCCCCTTGGGGCGCGTGACGACCAAATTGAGTACAATTATGGTCGCAGTACCCGAGTTGAAATTACCGATGGAAACTGAGAAAAACCTGCCAATTGAGCATCAAAATGTACCAACAGAGCACCGTGGGTTGCATGAATTTTTGTACAGTTCTGACGACGAACACACCGCTATTGAAGTAACTCTAACGCCTGATTTGGTAAATAATGCTGTAGAAGTCGTACCATTGGAGACTTGGTGTGCATCTGACCAGAATAGGAAAATTGCAGGTGTTTACGCGGTTTTGGATACAGAAGGCTACACGCAGTACATTGGCTATTCCCGGAATGTCTTACTTTCCTTGAACGGTCATTTGAGCCAAAATGGTGAGCAAAAGTGTGCTTTCGTGCGCGTACAGACATTCAAGTTCCCGAAGCGCCAAGATATGGAAGATTTGCGCTCCGATTGGATCGCATCCTTAGGGAGCATTCCACCTGGTAATGCGTCAGAGAGTGAAATGTGGGCAAGATCGGTTGGCGAAGTTGCGAATGCGGTGATGTCAGAGGCCCAACGCAAAGCCTACGAGGAAAAAAAGCTGAAATTGCGTCAAGCGATGGCTGACACAAACCTTTCTAAAGAGTCAGTTTCAATTGATGGGAATGATGCTCTTCGTCGGCGTCAATTAGAAGCTGCTGTGGAGAACGATAATTGGAGTACAATTATCGACGCACAGACGCAGGAAACCAAGTAGAGAAGCAATTCAAAATTCGGCGTTGCTGAATCCCGGTCATGAAAATGATTTCGTTTAATTCCTACTCCTTGACCAGACGCGATCAGGCACTGAGTGCCGCAACGAGAGGCGCGTCTGGTCACTCGGATTCATACGGCAAGATCAGCAACGCCGAATACTGAGCCTGAGAAACCCGGTATCTGGGAGATACCGGGTTTCTTTATCTCACGAATGATTTACGAATGCTATAGTTATGTTCGTAATTGCGATGAGCGCGTACCCCTTCGGGGATGCCGTTCGCGCAGTACTCATTACTGCCTTTCAAGGAGTTCTATCAGCAAGTATGGTGAAATTCTCCAAACCAGTATCGGTTCGATCCGAGGCGTTGTCATCGTAACTGTTACCCATACAGAAAGACAAAACAAAATTCGCCTAATTTCCGCCCGAAAAGCTACCCCAAAAGAAAGGAGACAATACAATGACTATCTCAGACAAGAGACTTAAAGAATTAGAGAATATTCCAGATTCTGCCATAGATACCTCTGATATTCCCGAATTAGATAATAACTTTTGGGAAAACGCCCAAATGGTGAAACCAATCACTAAAAAGGCCATTTCTATTCGTATAGATGATGACATTTTAGACTGGTTTAAAAGTCAAGGTAAAAACTATCAAACCTTAATAAATACCGTTCTTCGTTCCTATGTCAATCATCAGCAAAAATAGTGCTTTATGTCTTCGGTGCGATCGCCGACGAATGTAGGTTAGGTCGAAGCATGAGACTCAACAAGTGCGATCGCTGCACGTCGCGTCATAATAGGGGGAGTCGATGCCGACCCATGAGCAAGCGATCGCCTGACAGTACAACTTCAGTCAATCACTCCCCGAATTTTGCACTCATCATCATGTTGACTTGAAAAAGCCATCAAGCAAGCCCATATCCGGTATACGGACGCTTATTGGCACTGGGTTCGACTACTGGTTGGGTAGCTCAGATGAAACCTCTGCACTAATGTTTCAGCTATCTACAATCCACGTTCTATCTGATTAAGTGCATAAGTTGATTTCACTTACACCTAGTTAAGAATGCAGCTATGATGACTTATGTCTTCTTGGTTCAAAACCCTACTAAGTTAAATGAACACAGATATCCTCAACCGCAAGCAAACCCACTTCATACTCTGGCGACCTGGTTCTGACAAGCTAGCTCCCAAACTCTTGATTGGACTAGGCACCCAACCAATATCCCAGTATAAAGAAATTCCTTTGACGCCCAATCGCGAATTTCCCGAACTTTGGCAGGTAGCCGCCGCAGAATGTGAATTAGAAGAAGACAAGGTTTATTATTACTGGTTTAAAGTCGGTAACACTGAACCATCTGATGAAAGTAACAAAAACAAGGTACTTTACTGCACTGACCCAATAGCGTATACTATTGACCGTCGTGCTAATGCCCCTGTACCCAAAGATGTTCCAGCAGGTATGACAGGCATCCCTAATATTGCTCCTGCTAGCGTCATTCTTTACCAAGGCGGTAAGTTAGTCCCCTGCGACCCAGAGGGGCAAACACCAAATTGGAGTGATGACCCAACGCCTGCAACTTTACCCACAAATAACAGACTGGTTATCTATGAACTGCCTACTCGCTGGACTAACATCACCTCTAGCGGTGGCATTGACATTGGCAATGGTACTTTCCAAGACGTCTTAGCCCTTCTCGTTGCCGAAAAGACATCCCCAACCTTCCCGACGGTCGCCGCTTTCAATAATCGCGCCCATCTGCTAGAACTAGGCATCACCGCCCTGGAACTGTTACCCCCTGCCGATAGCAATCAATCGGAAACATGGGGTTACGGAACTGCAAACTTCTTTGCTGCTAACTATTTCCTCGGTCTTCCAGATGGCAGTAAACAACCAACAGCATCCTTTGACTTGACAAATCTGATTAAGACTTGCCATCAAAACGGGATTCGCTTCTTCAAAGATGCGGTTATGGCATTTTGCACAGATATGCCTTACCGCAACATTAACTATCTTGACTTCCTCATCAAATTCACCAAACCAGGCGATCGCAATCCTGACCCAGAACAGGGTGGACGCGATGGTTTTGGTGGAGATTTAATTAAGTACCGCTACCAAGTGCAAGGATATAGCCCCATCAACGGCAAAAAGTCCGATATCTATCCGTCACGGGAGTTGATGAAGGCATATATTTATCATTGGATGGATTACTACCGCATTGATGGCTTGCGCTTGGACAGCGTAAACAACATCAACAACTACGATTTCTTGCTTGAACTCAAAGACTTCTCCCGTAGTTTTTGGAGACAAAGGGGAGGACGGGAAGATAATTTCTTGGTGGTTGGGGAAGAGTTGAGTGTGCCTTTAGCCCTCATCGAGCAAAACCGCTTAGACGGGATGTGGAACGAGAAATTTAAGTATATCATTAGGGAAGTGATACTGGGGCGCAACAGTCAGAGTGAACCAAGTTTCGAGTGGAGTGTTCGCAAGATGATTGATTGTCGTCTGCTGGGCTTCCGCGATGGCTCTCAAGCTGTCAACTACATCACCTCCCACGATGTAGGTGGTCCTGGAAATGAGCGTCTCTACAACTGGTTAGAGTTTGCAGGTGTGTCTGAAAAAGAACAGCGTGCCAAGTTGGCTTTTGTTTGCTTGCTCACCGCTGTTGGCATTCCTATGATTCTCGCCGGAGATGAGTTTGTAGACCAAATGGATTTGGATATCTTTAGCAGTCCTGACAAGGATCGCAATAAACAAATAGACCCGGTTAACTACAGCCGTCTTGATGATGCATGGCGACGGCGAGTTTTTGATTATGTGGCAAGGCTTGTCAAGTTCCGTACCACCTCCAATGCCTTGGCTACAAACGACACTAACTTTATCCACATTGATTTTGAGGACGGCAAACGAGTCTTGGTTTGGCAACGAGGTACGGGAGACGACCTTGTGGTTGTGGTAGCTAATTTTTCTGATTGGGGTACAACAGACCCAGGCAATCCCAACTCTAAGTACACAATTCCTAACTGGCCCAGTCTTCCCCAAGGCAAAAAGTGGCGTGAAATTACCCAACAGCGAGATGTCTCTATAGAATGGGCAGGTAAAGAACCTGTGTTTCCTTGGGAAGCAAAGGTGTATGCCATGTTCAAAAGTCAATAGACATAGTCGTGAAAAAGAATGACCATTAGCCTCTCGTTGCGGCACGAAGTGCCAGATCGCGTCTGGTCAAGGATGGAAGGTAAGACATAATTAATTTTTCCGACTATGTCTATTAGACATAGTCGTGAAAAATACGAGGACTCAGGACTACTACGAACAAATCATCACAAACCAAGCTTTCGTTCCGTCGCCAGACTACTAGTACTCCACCACACTAATTGTGAGGGGTAGAACTTCTCCGTGTCTCCGCGTCTCCCCGTCTCCGCGTCTCCGTGTCTAAAATCGGTATTATTTAAAACGGCAGGGCTGATCTATGGTCGGAGTTTCTTCGAGTTGCACAATCATCAGAACAGCAGGCACATCTCCTACTGTTCCAGAGAGGTGACCCTTACGACCTTGCGCGTCCGTTTTCGTACCCTGGTCTTCTCCAAATGAGATTTCCCCAGAACCCATCTCCACTCGATGGCCGTCCATAGTCTCTACAAACCAGCGTCCTGACAGGGGGATGATCCACTGTGGCTTCGGGTTCTCATGCCAGCTTCCAACCCATCCAACGGGCTGCACACTAAAGATAATTGTAGCACCAACTTGGTTCAACTTGTCCAGCCACTGGGGAGAGGCAGGTGGTTGTATGCTTTTGAGGATGAAATCCTGAATTTGGCAACGAGACTGATGGCTTACGCCGTCGCCATCAGTCCACACATGCCAGTAGTCAATCGTCGGCGGTGTTGGACTCTCATTAGCATCACTTGATTGAGATGCTGTACTCTTGTGCGATGGGTTATCTTGCATGGAAATCAATGGTTCTTTTTAATTCAACGGTACTATAAGAAAAACATCCAGTTATTGGAGGTTACAGCAGTTTTCACCTCAATGAACCACACCGTTTGTAGGGGCGTAAGGTCGTCGCGCCCCTACGACTGTGGTCTATTTACCTGAAAATGGCTGTAAATTGCAATAGTTACTTTTTTATAAGGTATCTCTCAATGACGGACAGCTAAACCATCAAAGGAGGTAGTTCATTTAAAATCTATAAGTGGTAGACCATACCATAAATACAAAACATCTAAACCTGAGAATGATGCAGGTTTCTAATTGCCCTAATCAATATTTAAATAACTGATACAAAAGTTGATCCGCTTTCATGAGGTTTATATATGTTTTTACCAACCGGTTTTGGAGAACGCTCCATCATGACCACCTTGGGAAGAATGGTTTACTACACCGCAACTGAAGCACCATGGTATACCAACAATGCGGCTCATTCAAGGGAGACGCTAGTTTTTTTTCACGCCTTCGGGGGAGGGTCGTCTGCGTATGAGTGGTCTAAGGTGTATCCAGCTTTCGCCGCCGAGTATGGTATTTTGGCACCAGACTTAATTGGTTGGGGACGATCCGACCATCCAGCTCGAAATTATCAAATAGAGGACTACATTAAGGTTCTCATTGAGTTTGTGGAGAATACTTGCAGTCGTCCTGTGACGGTTATTGCGTCTGGTTTGACAGCAGCTTTCACCATTCGCGCTGCCATTCTTCGCCCCGATTTGTTCAAGTCTTTGTTTTTGGTTACGCCTGCTGGTCTTGCTGAATTCGGACAAGATTACCGCCGCAGCTTCTCTGCGCAGGTTGTTAACATCCCATTTTTGGATCGTTTATTCTACATGACTGGGGTTTCCAACAGTTTGGGTATTCGCAGCTTTTTGGAACAACGTCAATTTGCCCGTGCAGAAAGGGTTTATCCTGAAATTGTCGAGGCATACCAGCAATCCGCTCAACAGTTTAATGCAGAGTACGCAGCTCTAGCTTTTGTGCGTGGGGATTTATCCTTCGATTTATCCCAATATATCACTCAGCTTACCGTTAAAACAGCCATCCTCTGGGGGCAAAAGTCAGAGTTCACTGGACCAGAAGTAGGTCGCCGTCTTGCGGAAATGAACCCTCAAGCAATTCGCATTTTTTATCATCTGGACGATGTCGGTTTTACTCCCCAACTAGAGCTTCCTGGTGTTACCATTGGACTCATTCGCAAGTTTTTGTCTTTAATTGATCCCAATGAGGATGATAATGGCAGTTCCGATGTGGCACCCCCTGTTAATCAGGCTTCAGATAGACCTGAGGACAAAACTGGTATCAGCCCTGATGTAGTGAAAATTATTGACCACCGGGAGCAGACCAATGGCTAATATCATGTTCGGTTGAATACTTATAATTAAGACTGACGCGGGGACGCAAGGACGCGGGGACGCGGAGAGGTTTTTATTATAAGCAATTAACCGAACCTGATATAACACCACAATTGGTCATGCATAATGGGACCATAAATCCGCTTTTGCTGATTCCAACCGATGCTGATAGCGATCTTGAATACAATTTTTCTGTTTTTGGGGAAAAATAATTTCATAACAAAAGCTATGAACGCCTTATCACCTGTCGCCTTAGTTACTTTAGTTAGTCAGAGTGCGATCGCTCTTTGCTGACCCCACTTGTACTCGTGGGGCTGGGGCTTGGGGCTGGCACTTTGTTCACTTCTGGTTGGCGAGCGATCGCTACAAGGAGTGCTATCCCAAAGTCCTATTTTCTCGTCCTTCATTGTCATTAAATATAATTTATTGAGAATAATATAAAGCCCGAAACCCTTGCTATTTCGATGTTTCCAGACTTAACGGGAAAAGTCAGATCTTAACGAATACACTTTTTCGCATCGCGCCCCTCTTATCTGGTAAGCTTTTCCCGCCTTAAGTTGTTACCCAGAGAAACGACAAAAATTCACTAACTCTGCAAATGTGAATTTATCTAAATCTGTTAGATATAATTGAATACGATATAAATCTTGACTAGTAATTTTAGCTTCATGACAAAACTCATACATATAATTCAAGAATAATTTTGTTATTTTGTTAACGCGCTGATTATCTGACTGAACAGAGTTAATAACTTGTTCTTGAATTAACTGAACAACATCGTCTTTGTCTGGTAACTCCTCTTGGTAGTATTTTTGAGAAACCAAACGAAAGTTATGTAGCATTTGAAATCCATCTTGATATTTAGAGAATGCTACTTGGGTACCTGGAACAAGAACTTGAAATGTAACATCTTTGTCAAAGTCCGGATCATCTTGTGGAAATAGATGGGTAATGCAATCATAATAACCTTCTGCACGAACAATGAAATGCATATGGGCAGGGCGATTACCTGTGCGATTTAATAATTTTAAAAATTGTCCAATTGGACCATGCATAGGTGCAGAATAGTGATGTGGTACAACCGTTTTATAGAAAAACTCTCCCTGATTATTGGTTCGGAAAACACCACGCAGATTAGATGAGACTGTTGGTTGTGCTTCCGTATAGTGAAGGCCGCCGTAATTACCATTTTCATCTGTAGACCAAGTATCGACAAGAGCATTAACAATTGGTTGATTACTAGTAGCATCCAAGACATACCCTGAAACATAGAGTGGTATCCCCGAACCATTAGTATCATCAATATTTGCTCCTAAATCTCTGGCAGGATGTTTGCTTGAATCCCCATTTCCCAAGTGTGCAGGTCCCATCAATGTCGTGGGAGTATTATTTAAGCCTCTTTTACCCTCTAGGTAAGTTAATAGGGTATCAAATCCGAATACATTAGTGAACAAAATAAATTCATTATGTTCTTCTGAAGACATCCGAACCATTGCCAAAAAATTCTCTATAATTAATCCTATCTCTTTTTCAGTGAGATTGGCTTCATGGAATAATTTTCCTAGATACTGAAATAGCAAACTGATCTTTTGACCAGCTTCAGAATCATCGGCTTGAAGACGTAATAAAAGTCCTTGATTAATTCGCATTTTTACTCCTTGCTTGATTTGTTGTAATATGTTAACCCAGTATATTTTTTTAAGCTTTGTTAGAATAATCAGTCCAAGTAACAATATAATTGCTGTGAGCAGAAATGCTAGAGCATAGCTATGAAAACAATCATAGGAGAATCCAGCTACAAGCGGTGCTATTACCCCAGGAATTACATAGAAAAACTGAATTTTTCCATATACACTTCCATAAATACGAGTACCGTAATACTCAATGATGATTAATGGAATTAATGCTCCAATTGAGCCAAATCCAATCGCATATAAAATTATAAATATCCAATATCCATAAAACAGAGAGTAAAAGTGATTGATAAAAAAGAACAGTAAGGCTATGGTTTGAATAGCTAATGCTGTTAGTAATGCATATTGAGATGTCTCTTTTTCAGATGACCACCCAAACAATATCTTGGAGACTGAAGCTAATATAGCAACAGCAAGCATCATCTGGCTAACAATGGGATAAGTATTACCCTCTGCAACTAAGGCGGGTATTAAGTTTTGTAAGACTCCAGGATAAGTCCAATAACTAAAGACAATTACCAGAGTAATGGGAACAATATCTATTGACTTAACAGGATAAGCATAAGCAACTTTTCTTAATGGTTGCTTATTTTCCCGCATCCATGTTCCGTAACACAGTGCCAGTAGTAGAAAAATACCTGCATATATGAGCAAGGAGTTATTAAATCCAAATTTATTGCCAATGTAGAGAGAAATCCTCATCATGATAAAGCCAAAAATATTATTACCAATAGTAATCATACCTATCACTTTACCACGATTTTTAGGATTAATCCAAGAGCCAACAACTTTACCAGTTTGTAATAATGTAGTGGTTGAATAGCCACTATACACAAGCCCCCAGCCCAGCCACCACATCCAAACCTGTGTAGTTAAGGATAGACATAAAAAGCCTATAGCCATTAGGAATAGAGCTAATGTATTGACTTTCCTAAACCCATATTTATCAATAAGTTCACCCGATTTACGACTAACTAATGATTGTAAAATTATGCCAACTAAAGGACCTGAATTGATCGCTACTACTGTCCATCCAAGAGCGATAAAATGATTTACAAATGTTCCAAATCCATATATAACTGCTCCAACAGAAATCCCATTGGATAATCCAGCTAGTGAAATTATTAACAGCTTATAGTTAGTGATATTTTTCATCTATAATTTAGAGAAATTTTAGAGGCATCTGCTATCAAAAAAAATATTGCAAATTCTTTCATAATCTTTTAACTCAATTTTGTTGCTTAATTTATTGTGATAAAAACTGGAATAACCTTTGTTTATCTATCGCTGAAATTTATCAAAGATAAACATTGATCTAGAGATTGTTTGACTGTTTTCACAGCTGCGTCTAAAGGCATATTTCTGATTTTCTCATTCCATGGTTCTACAGCAACAGGTCCAGTGTAGCCTTTTTTATATAGTGCTTGTAAAAAAGCAAGAATCTTAGTTACCCCTGTTGTCAATGGTAATTCTCTCTCAAACTCTGGGATGCTAAACATATCATAACCAGACAACCCATCATTTAATTCTATATATAATATATATTCCAAATCCAGATGGTGAATATCCAGTACGCTTGCGCCGCTATTTTGCCAATGATGAACATCAAATTTCAATCCACCATAACCATATATCCCTGCACTAGCAATCAGGGCGCGAGTACCAACCTAGTAAGTGAAACTTGGGGTATCTCTCAAGAAACACAAAGAGTTAGGAGTTAGGAGTTAGGAGTTAAGAGAAAAGAAGTTTCTTCCATTCATAGCGGGTGGTGCGCCGCCCGCTCTTGTGCTCTCAAGAAACACATTTTATAACCCTTATACAGCAAGGCTTTCAGGAAATCTACAAAAATGTGTTTCTACAGGATGTTGCGTCGTTGGCGATGTCTGACGACAAGCCGCTAAGAGCGTCTACGCCGCTAGTGAGGGGCTGACCAG
>JADQBA010000456.1 GCA_016903675.1 Stigonema ocellatum SAG 48.90 = DSM 106950
GGAGTAAATTCTTCCGGTGGTAATGCTAATAAAGGTTCAACAATTGCTGATAGTTGTTCATCTAAACTAACAAAACGAACTCGAAGTAAGTTTTCTATAGTTGTGCGACGTTCGTTTTGAACTCCTTCCTGCCTACCTTCAAGTCTACCTTCCTGCCTACCTTCAAGTCTACCTTCCTGCCTACCTTGCTGTATAGCCTCTGCCAAACGTTGTTCGTAAATCGGTGATAACTGCATAACTAAATCCCTATCCTCCACATCTAAATCCTGATTTAATTCTAAAGTAGTTTTCAAGTTGGCTAATAAATTTATCGCTTTACTGCGTAAAGGATTGTTAATATCCAACGCCTGTACTTCTTCAATTGCCCGTTGCTGGACTCTTCCTTTCCCCAACAGTCTCAACCAAAGTGTTTCTGGAATTACTGGTAATTGATGAATGACTACCACTGCTGTTCTGAGGGACTTTCCCAGAAAATAGATACCTGGAAACCAGTTCTCTACATCCAGTTCTGCATTAAATCCGGCTAAAAAGTCAACAGATGCTGTTGGCGAGAGAATCCATAACCGAGGCAAGGAATCTTCTGATAATCTGATATCATTACGTTTAGCTTCACGTTCGATGCGGGCACAAGTATCAAATAACTTACCCATACAACTGCGAACTTCTGATGCTGTTACTGCATTGCGAAAGGGTTCAATCAATGCTTTTGTCTGGGCAAATCTTCCTAACAATCCCAAGCTTTCTTGAGAAATTTGGGGTTGAGGAGAGGGTGCAAAGTAAACATCTATTTCTC
>JADQBA010000215.1 GCA_016903675.1 Stigonema ocellatum SAG 48.90 = DSM 106950
CGTTCGTGGTCTGCACTCCGACTTTTTCGTTACCTACTAGGTCGTGACCGGACTCTAGTGAGTCTTTTACGTGAGGGTAGAGGGTGTGAATCCTCTAGGAGAGTCGGCTCTCCGTACTAAACGACCTTTTCAGGTCGCGCCAGTCTGTCCTACCCGAATCAAGGGGATTCCGCTACTCGTCCAGCCTACGTGCGGGGTTCGACCTTCCCCTTAGACCCTTGATTCGTTTTTCTTCGTTCCTCCGGTTAGATTGTTCATTCCGTTAGGTGTAGCCACTTCAGCCGCTGGATTCCCTGGACTCTTACCGCTACCTATGTCATGTGCGGCGGGAATAAGCTCCAGCGAGGTCGAGTTTTTATGTTGTGTCTCGCCTGGGACTAGGTTGCTTTTCTAGGCTCGGTTTCACCGTAGGAATTCCCCGTTAGCATGCTCTATCGGCTATCGTTGGCACTTTTAGCCATCTGGTAGTTCCATCTTTCTTAGGAATTGGAATCCTACGCAATCCTTGATGTTTCCAGTCATATGCCTTGAGTTTAAGCAGTTCCTCAAGTTCAAACCTTGCCTTATGGTCTAGTTTGGACTTTCCATCTACACCAGCGGTTTTCTTACCTTGGTTTAGTTGGGTGACTTGACGTATAGCTAGAAATCGGGCACTTCTTGACTTTAATAGAAGTCTTTGAAGTCGATTAATACGCTTCTTGTCTCCTGCTCCAACGGCTTTGTACAATCTAGTTTGAAGGCGGAATACGGTTTTCCGGAATTTCTTCCAGGGTAGCTTCATCCATAACTCACTAAAATTTCTTTCGTGTCCAGTCATACTCTTCTCGCTTAACTGTATTCTGACAACCTTGTAGCAGTTACGCCACATCCTACCCGCGTATCAGGATTTCCGTACCTCGTCGTACCTACTAGAGTTTCGACTTTTACTCTAGACCTGTTACACGTTTTTCTTCGTTCCTTCTTTCGATTATTGTCCTGTTAGGTGGAACCAATTTGTCTATCAGAAACCCAAGGTTCGCTATTCTCGCTTCCAGTGAGTTAGCGGGTTTTTTTTGCTCTGATTTAGTCAGGGTCTTTCTGGATGTATCCCTGCTACACTGTTAGACACTTTTCTAGGTTCTATTTTCACCGTAAGGACTCCTAATAACGCCAGTGTGGAGCATACATGACCCCTCTGATTGCGTCCTGCTCCCAGCTTCAACCTCCAGAATTCCGAGTCTGGTCATTGTGGGCAGGTATTGAGTCACTCCGAACCTTGGAGGGTAGGACTTGCACCTACATCAAAAGAAAGTTCAAGGTTACTTTAGGTGTTCACCTTGGGTAGCTTATGGATTGGGCTACCAACGAATCGCACAGAAGCTCAGTGTCAAGAGACCTGAGTTGCTGACTGTGTTGCAAAAACTTGTTGAGGACATAAAGATCCATTTCAAGTGATGCCATTAGACATCTCCAAGAATGAGCCTGAAAACCTCATGAATCGGTGGTTGATTCTGAGTTTCTGGAGATGTCTATTGAAACAGGTGTTTTGGGTTGATCAACGGGGTAGCTTTGGCTACGGGTAGTTGACACAAATCATAACATTATCAGATCACCTCCTGTTTTTGCAACACAACCACAATTACCCAAGTTTTTATAAAAAAAGGGTTGATGAAGTTTCTATGAAAATATGTAAGAAAGCCTTGCTAATTAAATTCAGTATTTTTACTATTGATTCTAGTTTATTAACCAACCCCAAGTATAAAATTATGCGTAATTACCACTTTTCAACACTTCTTGGGCTAACCACCACCTTTGCAGTCAGCGCACCTCTAACCGCTCAAGCCGCAACGATCAACTATAACTACGATCCACTTCAATTTATTACAGAACGACCAATCGCATCTAATAACATTCTGAATTTTTATGGAGACCCATCCCAGAACCAGGGGTTTACACCTTTCTACAATCTAGATCCCTCTGCCCCAGATCATGGTCATAGAGAAATCGGTCTAAATTCGCGCCGGGATGCACCAATCAATAATGCCCCTTACTACGGGACTGGTCGGCAGGGAAGTCCTGAAGAACCTCCAAGCGATGCCACCAGAATGGCATCTTTGACTGGAAGTATAGGCTTCCCTACCTTTAGCAGCTATTTGACAAACAACGGGATTTCGCTAAGTGATATTGGCTTTGCCTTTGGTCAAAAAAGTGACCGTAATTTTAACCAAACGTGGAATTTAGGCTCTGATACTTTCGGCGTAGATTGGGTTGCAGACCCCAATTCACCTGTTGAGCAAAGAATTTATAGAGCTAATCCAGATGATGTTCAGATCGGTCTGTATAATGGCACAGATAAAATAGTTGACTTCGGGTATTCCGATTTTTATTCAGTTCTCGATTACGGTCTTACGGCATCAGCTAATGATGATTTTGAGGGCAATTTTATTAACCCTGTTAAAGCAACAAAAGTGTCTGGGTTAAATTCATTGGAAAACGGTTTAGCTGATGCTTTTTTACAAGATGTTACGGCATCTGGTGGTGGAGTTCAGTTTGTTAACGAGGTCTTGGGAATTCAAGACGTTGATTTTGCGACTGGAAACGGATACGGTATATTTCGTATTCCATTCGCGGTTGAAGTTCGTGCGGTTCCTATCAAAGCAGTGCCCGAACCTTCTTTAGCATGGGGGTCATTAATGTTTGTGACTTTGATGGCAATTTCTCATCTGAAAAAACAGCAGAACAAGTGTAGGTCTTGACATCCTCCCATGACCAGAAGTTGGTTGGTGTTATTAAACTGATATAGGTCAAGTTTTGTAAAGGGTAAGGGTAAGGGTAAAAAACTTACCCTTACCCTTACCCAATTCACCAGATGCTCCCGTTTAAGTACCAGTTCTAGCAATCATAGATCCGGTAGAATGATGGATATTTTGACTGATGAATGGCAATACTTTGTGGCTGCCAAAGATTTTAATGATTTGAGTGTAAGCGGTTAATTCTGCTAAAGCCGATTGAACGAGTGAAGAGTTGGTGTCACCTTCTAAGTCGATGAAGAAAATGTACTCACCTAACGATCGCTTACTAGGGCGCGACTCAATGCGGCTAAGATTAATGCCTCGTTGTGCAAACACTTCGAGCGGTTTAACCAGCGCTCCTGGTACATTGGCAGGCACACTAAAAGCAAGCGTTGTGTGACTGCGCGAGAGTGAAGATGTGTCGCTGCACCTTGTGGACACACCTTGACCTAGTACCCAGAACCGGGTAGAATTATTCAAGTGGTCATTAATCGGGCTAGCTAGTATGGGCAAATTGTAAAGCTGAGATGCACGCAGGGACGAGATAGCACCTACACTCCAGTCGTGTTCCAGCTGTCCTAGTGCCTCAGTGGTTGAATTAGTGGAAATTAACTGAACATCAGGGAGAAACTGCTCCAACCATCCCTGGCACTGAGCCAGAGCTTGCGGATGAGAATAAACAGTTTGGATGCGCTCTTTGGTGGGAGCACGGGACAGCAAAGCATGGGTGATGGGTATTACCAGAGCCTGCTGAATTTGCAACTTATCCTGCTGCCATAGCATATCCAGCGTGATAGAAACGCTCCCTTCTATAGAATTTTCCACCGGAACGACAGCCAGATCAGCTTTGCCTTGAGCGACAGCCCGTAGAGTCTGGGCGATACTGGGTAATGGGCATAAGATAGCTTCCTGTCTCGTTTGCTGATGAACCCAGCTGACAAAAGCCAGAGCTGCTTGTTCAGTGTAAGTACCAGGAGGTCCTAAATGTGCAATCAACATAGTCATATTAGAAATTCACTCTTACAGCGCAACATGATAAACAGCAGGGATTTTGAAACTGCACTCAATGCAATTAGAGCTAGCTTTGAGTCTAGGGATGCAGTCTCCAACTTTTCTTTCACGAGGAGTGGTAGCCAGTACGAATCGCAGGCTTGCCATTCACCAAAGTTAGATAAAGACAGATTTTCCCGGAGGAACCAGAATTCCAACAGTAGATTGGAATTCCAGAACAGCATTTAGAATCTGTAGCTGCTTCTGGTAAATCTCGAAAAGTAATAGTTTTCTTAGTCTTATCTGAATTCGCAGCCGCCAGCGCTGATGCCAGGATAAATACCGAGCCAATTTCACTTAAACTTCTGTCTTCAAGTGAAATGTGTTTTCCAGACTGAAGTTCATTCAGTTCAGAGTAGGAGAGAGTCAACCCAAGGAGATCGGCACCCTTCTTCATTGTGGAATTACTTGAACTGTTCGTCATATCAAATATCTCATAAAACTTGTAATGATTGTGCTTAAACAATGTGGAAAATTTGATTGGTGATTGTGCAACTTAGCCTAGAAATGTGAGTAATTATCGCTTTCACTAGCTGCAACTTCAACTACATCTTTAAGATTAAAGTATGCTTAACCCAGTCTCAATGGAAAATATTTCGTTAATATAGGATATTCATTTGGTCAGACTAAGTAGGTAGGAATAAATACGCTAAAAATAGGGCGGGCAATCCTTTCCACCCCACAAAGCAAGTTGCTTTCAAACGAAACCTTCATTTTTGCTTGCAGGCGATCGCCGTACGCGTAGGGGAATTGAGGGGGTAGGGTCGAGGTGTACATTACTGTAACACCCCTCCCATCCGAAACCGTGCATGAACCTTTCAGCGCGCTGGCTAAGGACAGGATATCGCTACCCTGCCTCGCCTACAAAACCGTACGTGAAACTTTCGCTTCATACGGCTCCTCAATGATTTGGCTATTGTCATTAGTACTTCTGACAGTCTTATCATCATTGGCTGTTTTTGTGTCATGGCAGTGTCGATGGAGTAACTGGCGATTTTCCTTTGTATCTTTGCCACCTTTCTTACGTGGGGTGATGTGGTCTACGAACAGTAAGTCTCCATCCTTAAAGTACAATCCGCAGTGGGCGCATATTCCTTTCTGCTTTTTCAAGAGTGTTGCTACTCTTGCGGCTGCTTCTGGGTGCATTCCCATTCTGGTACTCCAATATATCCAGTCTCCATCGTAAGGGCTGCGCTCCCCTTGCACTTTTATGTGTCTGATTATTGGTGTTTCAGAGTGCTTTTTAAGGCGCAATGTGTTTTTACCCTCCTTCCTATTGGCAAAAACCCAGTGTTCATTCCCTATGGTCTGCCAATATTTATTGGCTACCCAGCTATGGTTTTTGTTCGGATGACGACGTTTACCCCAAGCTCTTAATTGCTGATAGGTGAGTTTGTCCATCCCTGAAAAGATTTTCTTGCTCACCACTGTGCTGTAGTAGTTAGCCCATCCCCGTATAATGGGGTTGAGTCGGCTTATTAGTGCCTCTTGGGGCGCTGCCTTATGGGTTTTGATGACACTACGTATTGACTCAGCATGTAGTTTCAGCTTCTTCAAGCTTGGTTTGATGAAGGTTTTAAAGCCAAGTAAGCTTCCTTTGGAGTTCTTGCCAGAGTGATATTTGCCAACCGGAAATTGGCGAACTGTGAACCCCAAAAAGTCAAAGCCTGGTTGCTGTGACTCGTATTTATGGAGGGTATGAGCTAACCGGGTCTTACTTGGTTTTAATTCCAGCCCCATGCCTTTTAACCATTCAGCGATTATCTGCTGGCATCTTTGGACTACGGTCATGTCCTCGTGCATTATCACGAAGTAGAGTAGGCGACCAGCGAGTTACTAAAAGCACTTTTCTGTCCGCCCCTCCCCAAACCGGGCTTACGCTTTTCAGAGTACCCGGCAATGAGCGTGTTTCCATGTCGGTGGTAGTTCTTTGGGTTACCTGTCCTGCGTGGATTTCCATGTGACATTGGCGACACACTACTAAAGTTTTGCGTTGTCGGGAAGCCATAATTTCAACCCAGTAGGGTGGTGGAGTTCTTCCTTTGCGATGTAGGTCTTTGAGCGCTCGAATGTGATGTACTTGGACATCCTCATGTGAACCAAATTACAGGTGTCTGCCAAAAGTCTACGTTCAAGTTCGGTTCTAGGACCTGCAATACGTAAGGGAGAATCATTTAGGACTGCTTTCATATTTCTCGAAAGCGAAATTCCTCCCCAGTTAGCTATTAATGGCTTTTGCCCTTCTCCACGTTCAACTGTTACTTGCAGTCCAACATATGGACCATTGTGGGTTTGAAGTGTGGTTTGATAGCGACGGTATATTGTCCTAACGCTAACACGCAGTTTATGTGCGAGCGTTTGAACTAATGACCGTTCCATTACCCATTTCAAACGGTTGAGCTGGTGCAGGTTATAAGCCAATCGATAATACTCTACAATCCCCCGAAATTCCTGCTGAAGCGGTTACGATGCTGAAAACAGAATCGTGAACTAATTCTGCACGGTGTATCGGTTTACCGTGGAGTAGGAAACGAGCGCATTTGCTTTTCACAACATCTGGTGGTACCCTTAGACCAATTTGCCCATTGATACTGCGGTGTCCCCGCCTATCGAGCTTTTGGTTATTATTAAGTACTACGATGTCGTAACCGAGAAAACGAGCAGCTTCCGTGCGTGCGTGGGAGATTAGCGTTTTGGTTTCGGACAATTCAAGTTTGAGATGTTCTCGCAGGAATGTGCCGATTTCGCGCTTAATATCTTCCGCTTCCTGGTGTGGACCACTGAAGCCAATTAGCCAATCATCAGCGTAGCGAATATAACGTAGGCGGCGATAGTTTGGATCAAGTGGGTCTAAGGATGGAACCTGTTGCATTAGTCTACGCGCAATATGAGCCTCGACTAATAGACCTTTCTTCTTCAAACGTTGTGCTTGCCTTTGTAGTCGTTGCCATTCTGGATTGGGTCGGCGTCCTTGACCATAGTTATATTTTGGAATTAGTTGATTTTCGACAAATTTATCCAACTTGTCTAAGTAGATATTCGCTCTTATTGGGGCTTAGTATTGCGCCTTGTGGACTTCCACTTAAGGTAGCATTATATCGCCATTCCTCTAAATATCCGGCGGTGAGCAAGTTTTCTATTAACCTCAGAAAACGGTTATCCTTAATTTTCGAGAGAGAGAATATCGAGGATAATTTGGTGGTTGAGTGAGTCAAAGCATTGAGCTATGTCACCTTCCACAAACCCTAAAAGTCCCTATCCACTTACTGTAGATTTCGCTTAGGGCTGTGTGACATCCGCGTCCTGAACGAAAACCGTGGGAAGTTGGGCTAAACTGTGGTTCGTAATACGCCTCTAATATCAGTCGTATCACTTCTTGCAGTAATTTATCTGACCAACAAGGAATGCCGAGCGGGCGCTTTCTTCGAGAGTTTTTCTTCTCAATGTGTACGCGACGTACAGGCATCCATCGATACCTTTCATGACATAAGTCATGAATTATGGTATCAATTTTTTGCTTTTGACATTCCGTCTACGGTTTCGTCTGTTGCACCTGGTGTCATTACACCTTTGTTGCGATAAATTTTCCCGTAGGCTTTTAAGAACAAATCGGGGTTAAACAATTGTCGATAAACATCTTCCAATGGCAGTCCCCGTTTACCACGTTCATGAATAATTCCCAACACAGTTTCGGCGTCACGCCGGAACGCGTACCTCCCTTGTTGAGTTTTACAACACCTGTCACCCTTTCCCATGTGAACAGCTTTCCTGTTCTCCGAGTACTACGGTGACTCCGTTAAGAAAGTGCCTCTCGGCACGGTGGGCAATCCCACTTTCCCTAAGAGCTAGATGTATCGAGCGCGACTTAGGTGCCTCGTCCGTTTCCTTAAGTAAGGTCGTTCCTTACCGTTCACTGAGAGGAAAGTTCAGATGGTGACGACTTAACCATCCTATCACAGTGACCCCGCCATGAGACGCTGTAAGTCGGGGGATGTACGCTTCCATCACTGGAAACTGAGGTTTGGGCAGTTTGGCTCTCACCATATCACGCGGGTCTTGCGGAACGAAATTATCAGCGTCTTCTAACCTCGGACGCTTTATCAACATGCTACTGTCCCCTCTGGCTTTCGCCCTGCCGGTAAGTTGTTGACCCAGAGGTCATCTTTTCCTAACCTCTCCTCTCTGTGAGAGGAGTCTAGCGCCTGGTTAAGTGGCGCACATCGTCCGCATACCTTACAAATCCAAGATTTTCGCGGTTGTCCCGCTTTCCTCCGGGTAATGTTTCGGCATATTCTATCAGGCGATTTTCTAAGCCGTGGAGGGCAATATTCGCCAAAAGTGGTGAAAATGGAGTAGGGACGGAGCGCACCTTCAAGCCTTGCGACTTACGTGTTTCTCTATCCCTCTCCCCAAACCGTGCGTGACACTTTGGCGTCACACGGCTTTCCATCATTGCAACCGACTGTGGTCACCAAACGAAGACGTTTGAGCGTGGCAGGAACGACATAGGAGCTGTAAATTCTCTTTAACATCATGACCACCAATTCTTAGTGGTTTAATATGATGCAAATCGAGTTGTTCTGTACTACCACAGACAGCACCTAAAAGCTCCTCGTTCTGCCACAATAACCTCCTTTAGTTCTCTCCATTCTTCATTTTCGACATTGCCAAGCCAGACTTTATCAGGTAGTGGAGCGTCTGGTGTTGTTAAGGCTGTAGACCATTTACCTTCCAGATACGGATTGGGGATTGAGCGTGAGCGATACTTAGTAATCGGCTTATCACTCATATGGTACAGGAACAAGTAGTCTTCCCCATTCTTAATTCCCCAGTTATCTCTGGTGCCGTTTTGACGCATTTTATACATCTCTATAATCCGGCGGGGTGGTAGGCGATGTCGTTTTTGCAACCAGAGGAATAACCTTTCATTCACCCAGTAATCTAGGTCTTTGGCTGTTTCCTTTGCATTGCAATGACAATAATAACCAATCCACCCTCGTAATACTGCATTGATTGCAGTAAACTTGAGCAAAGGGGAATCCTGATAACATGAACGGTCAGTCATCTCCTTGATTTTGGATTTCAGGCGGAACTTAGCTGACACAGTGGGTGTAACCAAAAGTTTTGGTTTATCATGAGCGCTGACGTAGCGTCGAACGTGGAAGCCAAGAAAATCAAAGCCATTATTCACATGGGTCACATGTGTCTTTTCGATGTTAAGTTCCAGTTTTAACTCTTGTTCGAGAAAGGTTTGAAACTCATCACGTAATCGATATGCTTCGGTTTTGCTGCCATTTGTTAACAGCAGCCAATCATCAGCATAACGTATCAGGGCACAATTTCCCAAGTGTTGTGTTCGGCGTTTCTCTTTATGTTTACGTTCTAAATTGCCATAATTATTCCACCAGTGGAGGTCTAACTGATGTAAATAAATGTTCGCAAACAATGGGGAGCAAACAGCACCTTGTGGCGTACCAATTTCCGTACGCTTAAACAAAGCGCCTTCCATCACTCCGGCTTTGAGAAAACGCTCGACTAATTTCAGGAGATTAGGGTCTGCAACTCTTTGAGACACAAGTTTTAACAAAATCTCATGGTGGATGTTGTTAAATGCTCCTTTGATATCCCCCTCTATAATCCAGTAGTATTTATTACGCTTGTTAATGTAGCTATCCAGTAAGGCAATGCAATCTTGTGTTCTACGTCCGGGTCGAAACCCGTTGGAACAGTTAAGAAAGTCACTCTCCCATATTGGCTCTAGCACCATCTTTAACAGCATTTGTACTACTCGGTCTTTGAGGGTAGCAATACCTAATGGACGACGCTTGCCCGATGCTTTAGGAATATAAACTCGGCGTACTGGTGTTGGTCGAAATTGCTTATTTCGCAATTGTGACCGTAATTCACTCACAAATTCGGCTTGTGCCGTAGTTGATGCGAGTTCTTTTCTAGTAACACCATCAATTCCCGCAGTTTTTGCCCCTTTATTTGAAAGGACAGATTTTAAGGCAGCGTAAATCCAATCTTCTCGGCAGATCAACCGATAGAGATGGTCGAACTGATGCTGAGGATTATGCTTCGCCTTGATGGCAAGGCACTTTCATTTTGATAATATCGGACATACATTTTAGTCCTCTCTAATACCCAAGACGTTCCTTTTTGCAATGACTGCCGTCCAACGCCTGAGTACCGGATTATTTTCCGGTTCGGACTACTATGACGGCTCTGCCACATGATGAGTACTTTGCGTGCAGTTAGCTCAGTCTCCATGAAGACCAACCATCATGCTTCCTACGTTCACATAGTGGTACGTGTTGCACTTGACTTTAGGCTCCCTCTTTACGCCCGTAGGATACATACCCAGTATCCTCGACATCAGCCGATAGCTTATACCCCTATAGCTAGAGCGGTTTAGTCCGCATCAAAAGACCTTTTCATCAGCCGAGTAGAAAGCTGAAGTACCTGATGTCTCGTACCATCTCCGTCGTTTAGCGGTACGCTCAAGGTGAGGACGCTTCCAACAAGGGTTCCGGAGTACCATAGTCAAATTCAGGCTTGGAGCCTAGCGCCGTAACGGAGTGCCAGCGTGGTGCCCCAAGTTCAACGGGCTTCAAACGGGTTCTTACTCATTATCCCCCGCCTGCCGAATCAGCCTTGGCGCTCTGGGGTGAGCTGCCAGCGAGCTCGTCTTAATTAATCACCTCCTGTTAATTTGACTTTAAGCATTACCACTATGCGCTTCGTAGCGCACTGACACCGCCTTGTGGCGTACCCTCGGATGTTTCGGAGAGGACGCCTTTATCTATCACCCCCGCTTTTAACCATGCACGAATTTGTCGGCGGATGGTGGGGAATGTATTCAGTTTTTCCAGCAAAGCCTGATGGTCAATGCGGTCAAAGCACTTGGCAATGTCGGCATCCAGTACGAATCTGGCTTTTTGCGCTATTACCGTGAATATTGCTTCAATCGCATCGTGGCACGAGCGAGTAAAGTCAGCGACTCCCTCACAGGAGCCACTGCTCTTCAAAACCGTGCGTGAACCTTAAGGTACACGGCTCCTCAGTGACTTGGTGTTTGTCACTCATACCTCATTACCAACATATCCTCCT
>JADQBA010000094.1 GCA_016903675.1 Stigonema ocellatum SAG 48.90 = DSM 106950
GGCTTCCCTGACAATATTGAAAGATGCCATAATAGACGCTTCATCTGTGACATCTAACAGAAGTGGTGTTAGTCTAGCTGAGGTTTTGCCCTTTAGCTTTTCACCATCACCATCATTACGTACACCAGCAAATACGCGATAGCCCAATTTGTCTAAGTAAATAGCACAGGCTTCACCTATTCCACTTGATGCGCCAGTGATGACCACGGCTCCAAAAATTTCTTTGCTAGCCATTCAGATAACCCGTAGATATAGAGCAAACTTTATTTAATTATGGTCAATCCTACAGTAAAACAACGGGCGATCGCTAATTATCGCTCTTGTGAAGAGGAGACACACCGAGGGGTTTTTTGCATAAACCCTCCAAAAGGGGGATTAGCAGGGCAAACACATCTAAATTAGTCTTGACAAAAACCTTGGTTAATCCTTAAAGGCCAGAATCAGAATTTATCTGTAATATCACGCCAGGGGGCGTTATGAGTACTCAAAAGAAAAAAAATCCCCTTGGTACTCACCAAGGGGACAAAAAAGCTCTTCGATATAAGCATTGAGCGCGATTTTTTAGTTCGTCGAATTTACGTTATCTGTGGAAACAGGAATAACACTTGGAAATATATAGCCACCATTTTGAGCTGCCTCGGTTGGTAAGTAGTCTCGCCCAGTTAGGCGGAAAGGACTACCAGCTGGAATGGGCAACCAGTTAGCAGTACCTGAAGCCGGTTTGGTAGCCGAAAGAGTAATAGTTAGCGAGCCATCAGCATTGAATACCAAATTGTCAGGTGTATTAGTACCAACAGAGTAAATATTGAAGGGATTAGGAATTAAGAAACCCCTCGCATCATAAGCAGTTAAAGACCAGAAGCCATTAGTACCAGGGAGTGAAGGTGGCAGACCTCCTGCCGGAAAGGTAATGGTGTATGTCTTTGACCCATCAAGGGGTGTTCCGTCAGGTGTTGATGGAGTAAAATAAATTGATTCTTGGGGTTGGTTAGCAGCAATACCAACCCTAGCGATCTGTGTTCGATAAAGGTAGTTCGTTCCAAAACTACCAAGGGTGCCGCTACTAGCACTTGTGTCTTTTAGCGCAGCTTGGATCGCCGCCACCGCCTGTGCCTGTGTGATTGTCGGACCTGATGAGGAGGGACGGCCAGTCTTGCCATCACCGATGCCGATCAAGGCGAAATTGGCGATCAGGTTTTTGAGTTTGGCTCGGGATAGCCCCCCACCTCCCACTGATAGAGGATTATCTGACAAATCTGCGTTTAATTGTTGGAATGCTTTTAGGGCAGTAGCGGGATCGTCCGTCGGCGTTGTGGCTATATCTGCAAGCTCTCTAGGAGTGAGAGGAATTTGCCCCAGAGCAAATACACCAGCAAATTCAGATTCGACCGTCGGCTGAGTGTAGCCACTGCCACCTGGCCCAGTAATGGTATACCCGGACTGTAGATTCAGAGCATAAGCTAAACTATCTTGATTCGCTTGATTAGTGACAAAAGTTCGAGACAGTAGCCAGTGTAATCCTATAGAGTTATGTGAATAAGAGTCAAGGAGAGCATAACAAAATGTAACCGTCCCCAGCATTACGAAGCAATGACGGTTTGGGGGTTCACCTGTAAGGTTCCAGTACCAAGTAAGTAATGAATTACGAATTATACGATCGCCACTCCTATTCCCCATTTCTGAATCCAACACGGGTATCCGCCGAGATACGTAGAATGTAGAGATAGCCACAGTAGTATGTGTGTTTCCACTGCTACATATTAACGCTATTCGCTACGATGCCACGAAAAAAACGCCAACCTGAAAATGAGGTTAGCACTTGTTTACGAAACGTTTACATTTTCGTCTACAGGATGTATACACTGTGGCTACAAACAGTGTAAGACTCCTTGCCGTATTGTCCCCAGGCTACCAAATTTGCACAATTGGGGGGATGAGGGCAGCAGTTGCGCGATCGCATCGACTGCACTGCCCAGTAAGCGCGACAGCTCAAGAGCAGGCGTCAGTTCTGCTGTCGTGTCAAACTTTAGGACAATTCATATGCCCCAATATCAGCGCTACTATCAGCAGCGCGACGGGGTAAGCCGCGTTGGTCGGTGATGGGGTCGGTATCTAGTATAGTTGGGTCGGCTGACAAGATTGCTGGACTATCTGGGAGAAGTGCGATGGTTTGGGTGGGGCCACCATTGGAGTTCAAAGTATCTAGGCGAGGGTCAATTGGGTTATCGCTTGTACCAACAATATCTCCTGTAAGCCCAAATCCGGTACTGCCTGTACTGTCACCAATTAGGTTGTAGCCATTGCTTGTAAATGTACCGGATACGTAGGGATTCTCAGCGCCTTCACCGTTGAGGTTAGCGACGATAATTGTGTTACGCACACTGAAAGAGCCACGAACAGCATTAGGAGAAACAGTAGGCGGAACGTCGCTTTGGTACACACCTCCACCATTGGCTGCTTGATTTTGGGTGATGGTACTGAACAACAGCGTTAGGGTGGCACTGTAATTGTTATAGATGCCACCGCCCAAGACCTCGCTATGGCTTAAAATTGCTTTGTTGCCACTTATGGTGCTGTTGCTCAACGTCGCTGTTCCGCTGTTAAAGATGCCTCCACCGTAGACGCTGAACATTCCGGAGAGGCTATTACCACTTATGGTGCTGTTGCTCAACGTCAGGGTTCCGGTGTTAGAGATGCCTCCACCTCCGCCGCCGTATCCTGCTACGGCGCTATTACCACTTATGGTGCTGTAGTTCAAGGTCAGGGTCCCGGTGTTAGAGATGCCTCCACCGCTGCCGCCGAATTCTCCTTCGGCGGTATTACCACTTATGGTGCTGTTGCTCAACGTTGCTGTTCCGGAGTTAAAGATGCCTCCACCGTTGCCGCCGCCTGTTGGTGCTTCGGCGCTATTACTACTTATGGTGCTGTTGCTCAACGTTGCTGTTCCGGAGTTAAAGATGCCTCCACCGATAATAGCGCTATTACGACTTATGGTGCTGTCGGAAGACGTCAGCTTTCCGGTGTTAAAGATGCCTCCACCGTTGCTGATGCTGGGTACGCGTCCGATGACGCTATTACCACTTATGGTGCTGTTGCTCAACATTACTGTTCCGGTGTTAGAGATGCCTCCACCGTTGCTATCCACTGCTGAGAAGGCGTATTCTCCGGCGCTATTACCACTGATGGTGCTGTTGCTCAACGTTGCTGTTCCGGCGTTAGAGATGCCTCCACCGCTGGTTTTGCCGAGTCCGATGGCGCTATTACCACTGATGGTGCTGTTGGAAAGACTGATAGTGCCACTGTTATAAATGCCACCGCCATTGCCACCAGCGCCATTGACGGAACTATTTATGGCAGAGTTTATGGCAGAGTCATTACTAACAATGCTGTTGTCTAGAGTAAGGATACCAGAGTTCAAAATTCCACCACCATTGTCTCCTGTTACCTTACCATCAGCAACAATCAATCCGTCAATGTTTACATCTGCCCCTGTGCCAATCTCAAACACCCGCGAGGCTTTGTTACCACTCACCGTCACCAAATCTGAGCCTGTCTGTGTGTCCCGTGGAGCAATAATATCCAAGTTGTGGGTAATGTCCAGTTCTCCCAACTTCAGGGTAATAGTCTTTTCCGTGGAAAATATTGAACGGTCAAATACAATTAAATCTTCTCCAGAATCAGCGTTCGCCTGACTGATAGCATCCCTTAAGGTGGTCACACCTGAGTTTGGGTCATCTATTGTATCGTTGGTACTGTTCACCGTAATTATGCCTGTGGGGTTCACCTGTAAGGTTCCAGTACCGAGTAAATCTTGCACATTATCCGCGAATACAGCAGCAGTAGATAGTGGAGCGTTTGTAGAGCCTGGGATTGACAAGTCCATAAGATTTATTTATTCCCTCTTTCTTTCATGGTCTAGGGTAGGGGCGTATTGCAAGTAGCCCCTACTGTTTTGGCTTGGTTATAAGAATGTTAACCTTGGGTTAATATATACTCTAGGACGGTGATTGTGCGTCAGGGTTTCTGTTTATTAATTCGGTATTTCCTAACAAAAACGAAAGGCTGATTTCCTAATAGAAATACGCCAAACGTGAGTGCTTCGACACTTTGTGGCAAGTCTCGTTAGATATCGCGCTCCAGGATACTCTAGTCCTCTCAACCCTTAACGAGCGTGCCATTCGTCTTAAACTTTCCAAGTATTGAAAGTCTCTCGCAAAAAGTGCGATCGCAAACCATTACTAACCCCGCATCACGTTCGTGGTAGAGCAAAGTAGATGGGCTGTAAGGCAGTCTTTCCATTTCAGTACAAATGTACTATAATAGAAGAGTAGCGACCACAAAGCCTGGTTAGGTGCATAACCGCTCTGTGACAGCCTTCTGGAGGATACGATTAATATATATGATTAAGCACTACATTCTGAGCCTCAATCCGACTGCTAAGCACGAATGGGATCGATGTATCTTACGTGATCCCCTGACTGCCAAACGCCCAGACATTGCCAAAATCATTGCCGAAGCGGTTGGTGCTGATACAGGCAGTTATTTGGTGAGTGTGAATATTGAAGTTAAAGTGTTAGAGCAAGCTGCTGTACCTCACGCCGAACAGCTATCCCTGAATATCCCAGAGATGACTCTCCAACCTCAACTGCGAGAAGCAGCTTAGTTGTTACTCCCGAACCGCTACAAAATTACCGATCTTCTTCTCTTCTAGGACTTACGCATTGACAGAAAAACACAATTGTGTATCAACCTCGTTACAGGGCTGCTGCCTTGTAATGCCCTCTTGTGAGGGCTGCCGCCTCCTGTGGATCGCGGGAGGCGGCAGCCCACTTGTAAATGCATTCTGTGGCAGCAGCCTGGGAACGAGGCAGTGCAAGGAAATCATTTTAATAAATTTGATATCCACATAATGGTCAATTTGTAAAGTGCGTAAGTTCTATCTTCTTTCTTGGCGTCCTTGGCGTCTTGGCGGTTCGTTAAAATAGGTAATCGCGAAACCGGTTCGGGAGTAGTTGTAGTAGTTGTAGGGTGGGCATCGCCCACCGTTGCTTTCCACACGTGTCTTGAGGTTGCACGCAACGTCTCTACCGAACCGTATTATGTCACACCTGATTGGTGGTGGGCAGTGCCCACCCTACAAATCACTCTATAATTCGTAATTCAGATAATTACGAATTACGAATTTTTTGTTGAGCAATTGAGCAATTTGCTGATTAATATTTGTGACATCAAAACGCTGGCTGGCGGTAGCACGTGCATGATTGGCTATAACCGCAGTATTTTCTTTCTCCTTAAGACAGGTGGTCATAACTTGTGCCAGTTCTTGAGGATCTCCTGGTGTCACAAGAAAACCATTTATACCGTGTTCTACCAATTCTATTGCACCGCCAGCTTTCGCAGCAACTACACATCGTGCGGATAACATAGCCTCCACAATAACTCTCCCAAAAGGTTCTGGGGATGTAGAAGTGTGTGCTACCAAGTCACAAGCTGCCATGAGGAGAGGAATATCTGAACGAAATCCTAAAAATTTCACTCGATTTTCTAGTCCCAGCGCTGTCACCTGATTGTGTAATTCTTGAACATAGTCTTGTTCACCAAACAGTGCATCACCGACTAGAATTACTGTCACTTCTCGAGGACATTGTGCAAGTGCTTCTATCAAGATATGCTGCCCTTTCCAAGGTGCAAGACGACTGAAGTGTCCAACAACAAACTGTCCATCTAGTCCGAGTTGCTGTCTCATTTGACTAACCTCGGACTCATGGCTATGATAGATTTTCGGGTCAAAGCCGTTGTAAACGACTTCAGTAATTTCTGGACGTCCCCCCGCCGCTATAAAGGCAGCTTTACTGGCTAGAGAATTGGTAATGACTAATGATGCACAACGATTTGCGCTCGTTACAGCAATGCGGCGGTTAGTTTGACTAAAATGCTCCGAAGAAAGAATATCATGGAGATGATATATCAGAGGACGACGGCTGAAAACACTGGCCAAAGCCCCCACCACTAATGCTTTTTGTGTGTTGGCATAGATTATATCATAATTATGAGCTTTTTGCACGACTTTAGCAATCAAAGGTACAAGTTGACCCAAGCTACCTAACCCTTGTGCTAAGCTGCTTTGTTTGCGAACTTGGATTTGACCAGTTGTCAGAACTTCAACTGGAATTTGGTTTTGCTGTAGTAAATCTTTAAAAGAACCATCTGCAAATAAACCTACTAAACAGCGATCGCTATAGGGTTTGGCTATATCTAACAAGCACAGTTCCGCACCCCCTGGTTTACCACTTTGGTCTAAGAAGAGAATTTTCATGAACTTGCTTAGGCTAAGAGAACTTTCCGCACATCCTGAGCTATTTTATACCAGTCGAAGTTGGCGACGGCGTACTGACGACAAGCTTCTCGTGAAGGGGTAGGCACCAGTCCTAATAGGACCTGTTCTAATCTTTCAGCAATAGCTGAGGCTTCCACAGTGTCAGTAATAAAATCTGGTGAGAATGGTTGTAAAATCTCTGGCATACCACCAACAGGAGTACACAAGACGGGAGTGCCACAGGCTAGAGATTCTACTATTGCTAAACCAAAGCCTTCAAAAGACTGACTAGGCATGACACTCAAGTTAGCAGCTTGGTAAGCTACGGGCAATTGGTCATCAGGTATAAACCCTAAGAATTTAACGTGGTCATTTAGTCCTAATTCTGTAGCCTGTTGTTGTAGTTCAGTTTGTATTGGTCCACGACCCCCAATGGCCAACCAAACATCAGGAATTCTCTGCTTAATTGTTGCCACTGCCTGTAACAATTTGTCTACTCCCACTCGATGCACTAAGCGACGGGATGTGAATAAAATCGGACGATCCAACGGCCAACCTAGCTGTGCGCGAGACTCTTGAGGTGATAAGTTTGCTTGAAATCTGTTAATATCTACTCCGCCGGGGATAATGTGAATTTTCTTCTCAGGAATTTTATATTGTTGGTGCAAGATATTGCCAAATGCTTTGCTGAGGACTATGAAGCGATCGCATCGGTTATAGATTCTTTTTTCTATCACCCAGTACTTTAGTAAAATACTTAATTTCTTCTCAACTACCTCCTGCCCACTCTCCGATGCCCAAGGACCATGAAAGTTAAAGGTAATTGGTACTTCCTTTGGTAGGATATCCAAAATAGGAAAGCTGTACAACGCAAAATGTAAATTAATGACATCTGGTTTGCCTACTCTTGTTTTCTGGAAGTTTTGGCGAATAGACCACAGCCGCTGCCAAATTGGACTATCTGGTGAAGCCAAGTTAGTCATCTTTATGGGCGAGTTACATTCAGCCTCTGGTAGACCGACTCCACATAATTCCACTTGGTCTTGATTTGCTGCTAGTTTCTTTGTCAGTTCATAAACGTACCGTTCCAGTCCTCCGGGATTTTTGGGAAACCACCCTACCCCTAAACAGAGAATAGATGCAGATGCTGAAACAGAGTTTTTTTTGCTACTTTCCACCTATTTTTATCCTCAGATGTATTCGTTGTAAGTAAGTCGGCGTGTTTCAAGTCAGAGACGCGGTGACCCCCAGACGCGGTGACGCGGAGTCAGTTGATGGGGATTGAACCCCAACCTAGTTGGGGCAACGCAGTAGTTATTGGGATCTTAAACCCTTGGGGCTGTCGCCCCTGACACTTTCTCTACGAGACAAAGAGTGCAATCCTATGTCTCGTAGAGAAAGTGTCTGTTCGATAAACACAACTTTCTGTCAGCTTATATCTTGCACCTCTAAGTAGAAACCACAAATAACAAAATAAAAAGTCATAAAATTTACAGTGATTTTAAAACTCATTCAGTCCTCTTTTAGAGGACTTATACTATTAGCCTGGGACTTCAAGTCCCAGGCGGATGTGGGCTTTTGACGAACCCGCAGGGGCTGACCTCGTACCAATACTAATACAGACGATTTTTGATAGCAACCGGGTTTCTTTGCGAGTCCTTCTAAAAATTTAATTTACCCATATAGCAATCCTATTTGAGATTTGAACAAAGGGGACAAGGAAGACTTGGGGGACAAGGAGGACTTGGGAGAGGTGTTTATCAATCATTTAAGATGACTATGTACCAATATAGATATTAATTTTTACATGAAAGAGCCTTGTTTATGAAAATCAGTTGAATTTAAATTTAAAGATTTTTTTTTGATGAAGATTTTATGAAAATGTGTGTTTTTACGATCAAAGTTTGTAAATTAGAATGTGAATATATTGTCAAAAAAAATCACATGACAAACTTACGCTCGTAGTTGCGCTTTTGCGCTGAAGCGCAACTACAAACCTGGAAGAATTATTGGCGCCAGGTTACTTAGTCAGGAAAAGCACATATGCAAGAAATATGATTTTCTGAAAAAAGATTTATAGCAAAAATTAACATGCAAATTTTTAATCGAAACATCAAGAAGTTATCTCGTATCGGAAATTTTCGGCATGGACGTGGGAAAATTTACAAGGTTATACTCAGTGTGCTAACTGGCGCGATCGCTTCTGTTGTCATTGCAATGTACTTGAGTGTAAGAGTTGTTCCTGCCACAAACACCCATACAACATCTTGGATAGGTAATACATTTGGTGGTGGTAGCAAGTGGGTGCAAATCCAAGTTAGCAGTATGTACGTTACTCCTGATGGCACAATTTATACCAATAGTCCATGGGATGAAGGAGACCGGGAGGTCGGAATTTATAAAAACGGAGATGTCATTGGCAAGGCTGATGACACACATGGATGGGGAAGGCTTGGCGGAGTTGCTGTCACAGCGGATAAAAAATACCTGTATATAGCTATGCAACAGTCTCCAAGTGGGAGTGCAAAAGAGGATAATCCGCCTGAGGGAACAAATTGGTATTGCGTCAGACGCTACAACTTGTCTGGAAAGCCTGCACCGTTTCCGGGAGGGCGTGGCTGGGATAAAAGTATGTTAATTGTTAGTACGAAAACGGAACTCACTGGATTAGCAACTACGGGGGATGAGTTGTATGTAAGCGATCCAGCAACTAACTTGGTTCACGTCTACAATACTGAGACGATGCAGGAACTACGTCATTTTTCTGTTGCCAATCCAGGACAGATAGCCGTAGATACACTGATGAACTTGTGGATTATACAAAACAAAAATGGTAATACTCCTGCCAAGATTTTGCACTATTCAAAGCAAGGTAATCTTTTACCTAAGGTGATTAATGATGTTGTTAAACCAACGGCGATCGCAGTCAATAATCAAGGCAGACTTTTGGTAGCAGAAAATGGACCACGTCAGCAGATACTGATTTACAACATTACAAATAAGCCAGTGCAAGTAGGTACTTTTGGCATCAAAGGCGGCATTTATGGAGGTATTCCAGGTGAAGTCAAAGACTTGAAATTTTACGGGCTTTCCGGAGTGGGTACAGATGCAGAGGGTAATATCTACATTGGTATTGATGGCTTCAACCGATCAGGGGTGGATTTGAAGAAGTTTTCCCCATCAGGAGCGCTACAGTGGCAGTTACTGGGTTTGGAATTTGTAGACAACGCTGATGTAGACGCAACTACAGATGGTGTGGATGTATTTACCAAGCATGAACACTTCGTCATGGATTACACAAAGCCTGCTGGTAAGCAATGGACTTACAAGGGTTACACTTTAAATGCTTTCAAATACCCTCAAGATCCAAGGTTACATACATCACCAGATGCTCCTTGGTTTCGCAACATCAAGGGCAAGCCCTTTTTGTTCCTCACAAATATGTATGAGGACAATTTACAAATTTATCGTTTCCAAAAATCTACGGATGGAGAAATTGCCATACCTTCTGGAATGTTTGTGATTAGTACGGCAGAAGGTAAACCACTGCTCTCAGGAAATTGGCCACCAAATCAACCTTCCTCGGGAGAGTGGATCTGGCGCGATAGTAACGGTAATGGCGCTTTTGATCGTGGTGAATACGATAGTAGCAAAGATTATCCCTACCTTGGGGGATGGTGGGTAGATAGCAAAGGGGACGTATGGAAAACTTTGCGAACTCAAGATGGTGTTGGCATTCGGCATTATCCTTTACAGGGATTAGATGCCAAGGGCAACCCGATCTACACTTATAAATCCATAGAAAAGCAAAAGACTCCCAGCATATTTACTGATATACGGCGAATTGAGTATTACCCTGCAACAGATACTATGTATTTGTCAGGCTTTACCAAAGAACACCCGGCAGTTGGTGACGATGCTGGAATCGTTGGGTCTGAGATTGCACGTTTTAACAATTGGAGCAAGGGAAATACCATTCCCCATTGGCGGATCGTTATTCCCTACGATACCACTGGCAAGCGTGAAGTACAAACAGCAGCCATGAGTGTAGAGGGAGACTATGTGTTCGCCGTGACAGTGAAGACAAAAGAGGTATACGTCTACAAGACAGCGACGGGGGAGCAAGTACAGAAGTTAACACCAGGTCCAGAAGTTGCAGGTGAAAGTGGTTGGGTAGATATACCCTATGGTATTCGCGCTTTTCGCCGTTCAAATGGTGAATATCTGGTGTTTGTTGAGGAAGATGACAAAGGAAAAGTCATTATGTATCAGATCCCAAGAAGAAATACGGGAGTGGGGAGTGGGGGAGTGGGGGAGTGGGGGAAGAGGGGGGGGTGAATTTCTCTAGAATTGTGTTGGAAAAATGGCGTTGCTGAATCACGCGGATGAACGTCATCTGTAGAGACAAGGGTTAATCGCGTCTCTACAAAAATCGTGTTTGTACAAAAAACCAATTTCATATCCCAAGACTGCCAGGACTAGCCCTTTCAAGGTGCAAGTCGAAATAGTTGTTTCTTCTTCGTGTTCTTCGTGCCTTCGTGGTTAAAAAAAATTTTAAAACCGCGAAGACGCAAAGAACACGAAGAAGAAATGTCGAAAATTGGACGTAGTTTTTCAAATTTTTCACCCACCTTGAAAGGGCTGGTCCTAACTGCGTAGGATTTGCAAAAATTAGCAACCCGGTTTCGCACTCCTGCAACCGGGTTTCTGGCACCTCAACTATTCTTAACCGACCAGTATTGTTTCATATCCAAATTCAGCAACGCCGGAAAAATCATTTAAATAGCCGTTTGTAGTTGAATGCACTACTTAGATAAAATGTAAAATAAAATACTTTGTATACGTATTTTCTTCTATTGAAAAACATAATATTATATAGACCAATACGGTTCAGTTAGGGGTGAACTGTAGGAATTTTCTACCTATGCTGAACGCGCAGCTTTCAACATAGGTGGAGGCTAAATAGATTGGATTAATAAAACCGTATAACTATATAGGCAATTTATCTAAAATCCAATAACAAAGAAATGTCATTCTTTAGCTTGATATAAATTATGAACACAAAACAAATTCTCCAAAAAGTACAAAAATTAGTGCCGCCTACCTTGCTTTACCAGGTGCAAGAAATTCACGCTAGTATAATATATTGGTGGATTTTGGGTCGTGGAAGTAAGCCACTAGCATTTAGCCAAAAATCAGCAATGGTGTTTTCTCCCCATCAAGATGATGAAACGTTTGGCTGTGGTGGGATGATTGCCCTCAAACGTGAACATGGAATACGAGTAGTGGTAGTTTTTCTGACGGATGGACAGGGGTCAAATGCAACAGATCCGCAAATTGTCGAAATTCGCAAAAAAGAAGCGTTAGAAGCCTTAAAAATTTTGGGAGTGGAACCTGCTGAAATCCACTTTTTAGAAAAGCCGGATGGAACTTTGAAAGATTTACCAGCAACACAACGGCAACAAACAATTGAGCAGTTGGCTGAACTGATAAAGTTTTACAAACCAGAAGAAGTTTACGTTCCTCATCGAAAAGACTGCCATAAAGATCATGAGGCTACCTATGAATTAGTTAAGGAAGCGATATCAGACGACAAGACGCGGAGCGTCTACGCTCAAGCAGGAATTGAAGTTGAAGTACTACAGTATCACATCTGGTTGCTTTGGAGAGCGCCGCTGTTTATAATGCTCAAGTTGAAGGATATAGCGACTGCTTACCGACTCTCAATTGAATCAGTTCAAGATAAAAAAAATAGAGCAATACGCTCTTACTATTCTCAAATTGGGGGTCTACCGCGTGGCTTTGTAAAGCGGTTTTTGGGACCAGATGAAATCTTTTTTAAAGTTGAAGAATACCACTCCCTTCCGGCTACAAAATTACCGGTCTTAAACCTTGGCGTCCTTGGCGTCTTGGCGGTTTTTTTAAGGTAATCTTCTGGCGGTTCGGGAGTAGGAACTTGCAGTTTTTTGGCATTTAGAGTGAAGCCAGGGTTGCATATATCTCTATAGCGCGATAACGATAATCAACTCACTAGAAGCAATTTTGTGGAAAATATTTAAATGCGTATAATACATGTACTCAATCATATACAAGAAATTGGTAATGGTATTGTTAATGTGGCAATAGACCTAGCCTGTTTGCAAGCCAAACAGGGTCATGATGTGGCTGTAGCGTCAGCAGGGGGAGAATATCAGACATTACTAGGAAGTTATGGCATCAAGCACTTTCAACTAAATCAGTCAAGGACACCGTCGAATATTATCAACGCTGCATGGGATTATCGTGAGATAGTGCAAAAGTTTCAACCGCACATCGTCCATGCACATATGATGACGGGAGTTGTGCTAGCCGCACTTCTGAGACACGGCTATGAATATAGATTGGTTTCCACTGTACATAATGAGTTTCAGCGTAGCGCCATACTGATGGGATGGGCAGATCGAGTCATTGCAGTGAGTAATGCAGTAGCCGATTCCATGGTGCGTCGGGGTATACCCAAGAACAAGTTGCGGGTAGTCGCCAACGGCACATTAGCCAGTCCCCGCCATCGCTGCATTAAAGACTACCAGCCCATACCCCTACAGCGTCCGGCGATCGCTACCGTAGCAGGAATTTATCAACGCAAAGGCATTGGCGAGTTAATCGATGCTTTTGTGGAAATTGCCAACGATTTTCCGCAAGCCCATCTATATTTAGTCGGGGATGGTCCGGAACGCTCAAAATTCGAGGCAAAAGCCCAAAGTACAGCTTTTGCTAATCGTATTCATTTTGAAGGCTTCCAGCCAGAGCCTCAACGCTATATGCTGGCGACAGACATCTTCGTCTTAGCTTCATACAACGAATCCTTTGGTCTGGTGCTTACAGAGGCGCGGGAAGCAGGTTGCGCCATTGTAGCCAGCGATATCGACGGCATTCCTGAAACTTTGGATAATGGGCAAGCTGGTGTTCTGGTTCCACCTAAAGATAGCCATGCCTTGGCTTGCGCTTTGGTGGAATTACTCAGCAACCCTTCTATCCTGAACAAGTGGAAATCCCAAGCCACAAAAAACCTAGAGCGCTTCAGCGTTGCACGAGTAAATGAGGAAACACTAGCTGTTTACAGTGAATTGTTAACGAACTATAGCAATCCTATTTGAGATCTTAACAGAGGGGACAAGCCGCTACGCGGAAATTCAAAATTCAAAATTCAAAATCATCTTGCCAAGATTATCATCACACTCCACTTGTTGAGGAATGCCAACCAAGCGATCGCTTTATCTTCTGGGGTGCGTTAGCCAAAGCGTAACGCACCTTTTCAATTGTCGGTGAAATGTCTACGATGCCATAAGCCAGAAAGCGAGCGCGCCGATCGCAGTGCTGTAGGCGATCGCTTTTGTGTGGGGAGAAGAGCGATCACAGTGCATAACCGAATGCGGCTGAAATCGAGTTATCCCCAAATATTAAGAATGAATTGGATTAATAATCCTTAATTGATGATCTATCTGCTGACCATCTTGTAAATCTTCACTGTAGAGGATCTGACAACCCACTTCTAAGGCACTCGCTACAATTAAGCTATCAAAGTAACTATACTGATAACGTTCCGCTAAATTTAAAGCCGTTTCAATGGTGGTAACGGAAACGTTCGCAATTTCAAACTGTTCGGTATATTCTTTAACAACAGCCCTAATTTGAGAGTATTCTAAAAGAAACTTCCGTTTTAAAACATTAATTGTTTCATTGAGAACTTGGGTGCTAATCCAAGCTTCACCTGATTGAACACACTCAATGGCACGCTGTTGTTTATCGGGTTCATCCTGAGAATACCCATAGATGAGAATATTAGTATCAAGAAAAACTCTATCGGACATTAGCCTCTTCTCGATTAAAGTCAAATCCTTGAGTATTTAAAGAAATTGCGTTGAAAGTCACTTGTTTTGGCTTTTGCACAGGTTCTGACAAAACTTCTGAGTCATTTAAAACAATCACACGGATAGCTTTACCTTCCCACTGAGATGAATATTCTGGGGGAATGACAACTGTAGCATTATGAATAATGGTCTTAAATTCAATGGCTTCCATAGGTTAGCTCAATAAAACTTATGTCTAGTCTAGTATGAATTTTCTGGACTTTGCTGAATAACACTAAGTAAACCTTTTTTGTGGGGAGAATGGCGTCACCGAACAGCCCGTCGTAGACATCGCTTTAGGGAATTTGGTCGGGCGATAGCCGAAGGCTTAAGCTTCGCTTATCGCCCATCTTGAATCAAAACCATTTTCGCGCCCAGTGCGATCGCCCCAGCACACAAAACTATCGCATACGCCCATCTTTCATCAAAGCCATTAATACACCAGAGCGATCGCCCCAGCACACAAAACTATCGTAATCGCCCTAGCACACCACACTAATTCCCAGCCTTGTCTGGGTTTATCTATAAGCTACCGCAGACTGCGGTAGCTTATCCGACTTTGCCGACTTCATGAGCCGACTTTGCCGACTGACAGGAGCAGGGGAGAGGAATGAGGATAGATAAAGATGCAAAGCGAGAAAATTCGATGGCGGGGTGAGTGCCAACTACCCTGATATTGCTATGTTTATTCACGCTATAAAGGCGATCGCGCCCGTCACAACGCGCGGCTGTGCCGTCAGCACATCAACACCAGCACTTAACAAATTAGTAACAAAAGTGCGCCGGAAATCATGCGGACTATAAGCAGCCACCCCAGCAGCAGCGCGTTGCGGGGGTTCCCCCCGTTATAGCGACTGCTTTCCTGTTGGGCGATTGGTACACCAGCCACTCCACCCAAACCTCATTGCCTGTGGTACACCCTAGATGGCGATCGCACACCTGTACCCGTTGCCCACACCGCGCTTAGTGGCTACCTACGGCAATTGAAGTTTGAGAAAGTCTCTAGACGTGGCAAGGAATGCCACAAATTACTATCCAGATTTGCCGACCGACTTTGATTAGGGGAGTAATGACGACCAATAGCGAAATTTACAATGAACTACCGCTCCGGAGAATGAAATAACCCAGCATGGGGTTTTTTTTAGCCTTTTATTGATAATTTAACTCTTCAAAAGCGAGCAAATACTGAAAATATTGCTCTTAATGACGCATGGAAACCTGAGTTATTACCCTGCATAATATTCTGCCTGAACAAAATCAAAAGAATTAACAATCAAATCAAAATTTTGTTCATGCTCAACATAAATTTTATTTGTATAGTTTAGTTAAGTGCGTTTGTTACAGCAATCTTCAGGTAATCAGACCACAGTCGTAGGGGCGAACGGCTGTTCGCCCCTACAAACGGTGTGGTTCATTTAGGTGAAAATTGTTGTCATTTGATTTTTCGTCAATTAATACCGTTTCTCTGTAAAGGTACACACTATTTCATCCCCGCCTGTCGCCGTCTCCCTGATATTGGCGTAACTATAGGGGGGTTGTATTAAGTGCAACCTTATAGAGAATTGGCATAAGGCTTTATTGATTAAGAGCATCTTAATTACAAGTAAATTTTAGCTTGCTGTCAAACATTTTTCTCTAGTTAAAAATTAGTATCTCTTTATTGAAGATGAAAGTAAAAAAACGCTTTCATTCACGTTGTTGATATTCCTCTTTATTGAGGAATTTCAGTTTGAGCAATAGGAGTTTAATTTAAATGGCAACTTCTGACAATACCAGCAATTTAAGTGGTAACGGCAATTTTTATTTCAGTGATGGCAAATGGCAGTCCACCGATGGCAGTACTTTAGATGGTGGCGGTGCTGGTGGCGCTAGCAATGGCTTCGGTGCTGGGATTCCTGGTGGCAGTACTGGTAGCGCTAGCGGTGCTGGGAGTGCTGGGAGTGCTGGTGGCGCTGCTAGTGATAGTAATCCCTTCGCTTCTTTCAGCAATAGTGGCAACTCATCCACAACCAGTAGCGATGGACAGTATACCTACAATTACTCGCGACCACTCGACGACCGGGCTTTAACTGATACTAATAACCCGTTCAATCAATTGATTGGAGTCGTTGGCGGTGACACCAGCGCATTAAGTGGTGGTGGCAACCCCTTTGCAGGTGGTAGCACATCTAGTAGTGATAGTGCCAACCCCTTTGCAGGTGGTAGCGCATCTGGTGGTGATAGTGGTGGGAGTGCTAATAGTGCCGTCCTTAGCGCCAACCTCCCCGGTAACTTACCATTTGGCAGCACTCCCCCCTCGAATGAGAGTGGTAGCAACCTACCTGAAACTGGCAACGGTCTACCTGTACCTTATAACAGCAACAACTGGACATCTGATCTTCAAAAATTAGATGGTGCAAATGCCACCAACAACAGTGGTCAAGGTAACGGTAATTGGAACTACGGTAGTAACAACACAACCGACGGTAATGGTAACTGGAATTTTGCTAGTGGCAACACAACCAACGGTAACGGTAATTGGAACTACGGTGATGGCAACACAACCAACGGTAATGGTAACTGGGGCTTTGGTAGTGGCAACACAACCAACGGTAACGGTAACTGGAACTTAGGCAATAACAACGACATCACTGGTAATGCCAATAGACCGAGTGGTAGCAACGACGAACTCCTTGGTAATGGCAACACTGCCAATGTCAGTAACAGCAATCTCCTTGGAAACCGGATTGAAGCCAGTGGTGATGGTCAAACACTCATTGGTAATGAAGGCTGGAATTTCTCTGTTAGTGGCGGACTGATATCGCTAGGTAGTGGTACGCCAAGCCAAGCGATCGGCACTGATATCAGCACTTTAATCAGCAGTCCTGACCTTGTAAAGTCCGCCGTGTCAAATCCAGGCTACAACAACCCGAATTATGATTTCTCTGCCATAGTCTAAAACTTTGTAGCAGACCATCGCCTATTTTTGCATCGGTAAGCCTGTCTATTAGACATCTTCAGAAATGATGTAGGGGCATTCTAAGATCGCAACCTCACTCGCCTAGGAATTTATTCCTAGGCTAGCTGAAGTCGGCATACCGCAGACTTGAACGCCTGTTAAATGAGCGTCCGTTTTAACTCTTAAGGAACACATTTTGTAACCCTTAGCCTGCAAGGCTTTCAGAAAATCGAGAAAAATCTGTTCCTTTCATATTTTGCTAGTGGCGATGTCTAACGACAAGCCGCTAAGACCTTTGAAAAAGCTCAGTGGATAGGAATAAGACCCGACTTTTCAATGAACTGTTGCCCTTGTTTAGATAGCAATAGGTTGGCATAAGCAACTCCAGCAGCTTCGTCAGGTGTACCGTCTCGGCGAATCACTACAAATAGACGCTTAGTGAGGGGATATGTACCATCCTTGAAAGCAGGGGTATTGATTTGTTTACCATCATTTATAAACGGTGGTATGTAGTTATTACCGTTTTTGATAGCAAGGGGATGGATCGACCGTTGACCGAGAATTACTCCAGTGCGACTGATGCCGATCGCACCTGGGAGTGAAGACACCTGACGAACACCAGTGGTATGGTCGCGCATGAACTTTACCTTGGGACTGAGGCTACTAAGTTCTGAACCGAGAAGAAAAGCAATTGTAGTGCCGACCTTAGGGTTTATACCGAAAGCCGTAATCGCCAAGTCTGGGCCTCCCACTTGTTTCCAGTTGACGATTTTGCCTTTGTAAATGTCTCGGATTTGTTCTACAGATAGTCCAGGGATTGACAAATCAGGATGAGTAAATACAAGAATTCCGTCCATAGCTACTGGCACTTGTTGTAGAGAAAAACCATGTTCTTTTGCCTTACTATAGGCTTGATCATTGAGAGAGCCGCCTGCTTGAACAAAACTTAGTTCTCCATCAAATAGCATACCAATCGCCGTCCAAGTACCGGGGTTATTGTACCTAGCGGGAGTATAGCGCAGATGAAAATTGGGGTGAGCTTGATTAATAGCCTCATGTGTGCCATGAGCAGTTAGAGGTGCAAAAGCCATTGCACCACTGTAATTAAACGTACCAGAGGGTACGTTTGGGACTTCTTTCATGGAATCGTAAACTCGGATGCCTAATGAACTCTCATTGGAAGAGCTTTTCTCCTTGCTCGCTAATATTGGAAGTCGCAGTTGCCGTCCATAATAGTAGCCGAAGGCACTAAAAATTAAGAAACTTATGGCAATCAGTAGTAAAAATCCCCAGGCGGTGCGATCTATCTTCCCAACGTCTTTACTGGTTGAGATAGAAGTCATTACAAGCTGCTTCCCGCACTTTTGGCAGCTTTTAACCCCTACAGGATTGGCATTGTAACGACAATGGATACATACCACTGTTCCTTTATTATAAGATTCGTTCGTATTCATCGAATTCGTTAAAGTCGAAATTGTTTACTATGATAAATGGTGTCGTGGCACTGTAGAGGCTTGTAATGCCCCCCAAGAACCTTTCAGAGTAAAAGTACATTTGCCTCTTTGGAGCCAAACAGTAGAAATCTATAATCACGAAAACTTGAGGAAAGTTTCTCCTACGACTGGGACATGAGCAGTTTGAGTACTACCCCCCCCTGTGGTACTCATCTCTCCCTATTCAACTTGTGCGATCGCAAGTCCAGTTCTCCTCTCCCCAATTCCCAGCACTCCCCCTTACGGGGTGAGATGAGTTGCTCTCTGACGGGTCAGCTAAAGGTGTACTGATAAACTTCGCACCCTTATTGATTTTTCGGCGTGTGACGGTGTAAGGCGTGGAGAAGCACTCCCAACTCAAAGCCCCCCAAGATTGGAATGCCCATTTTTTACCCTCCTCACCGGGTGAAGAAGAGGCTGTAGCTTCAAAAACACTCTTTGGTGACTCACGCAGGGTGGCAAATGCTTCTGGGGCTGTTGTGGCTTTAGCTATCTTCAAAACTTCTTCGCAGGCTGTCATTACTGCTGGTATAAGAGTTGCTGTCATCTGGGAACCACCCGCGATCCCGCCGTTTGGAAGTAAGGAGTCCCCCATCTCTACCCGTATCTGTTCTACGAGTAATCCTAATACTTCAGCTGCGGCTCCTGCAACAATGGTATATGCACCAGTACCCATGTCATTACCACTAGTGAGGATATGGGCAGTACCATCCGCTAACAACCGCACTGTGACTGATGCTGCACTTCGTAAAGCCGGGAAGCTTGATGCTGCCATGCCCCAACCAATGAGCTTACCATCAATTAAAACAGTACAAGCTCCACATTGCCCGTGATCGCACCCCTTTTTAGTACCGACTAATGTCAAATATTCACGTAGGGCATCTAAGAGTGTTACACGCGGTTCAATGGTGAGGGTGTGCTGCTCACCATTTACGGTAAGAGTCAGATTCATCAATGGAATTCAACCTCAGGCTTGTGATTATAAATCCAATCTTGAAATTCTTCATTACTCATCTGTGATTGCTCCTGCAAATGCTTATCAGCAGCTTCCCTGTCGGTTGCATAGTAACGCATTTCACCCAAAGCGCTACGATTTTGTATCAATTGTGTCCGGGGTATGCGATGCTGTTCGTAAGTAGTCAGAGCTTGTTCAATGCTTGATGCTTGGGAACAGCACAACGCTAGTTCATATGCGTCTTCAAACGTGCTATTTGCTCCTTGTGCCAAAGCAGGAGCCATTGGGTGAGCTGCATCACCCAATAAAGTAACTCTTCCTTGACTCCAAGATTTGAGGGGTAAGCGATCGCAAATTGGTGCCTCCAAAATTCGCTCTGCTGGTGTTGCTTCCACAAGCGATCGCAATGATTCTCCCCAGTCAGCTAATTGATTAAGAACCCGAGATTTGACCTCATTCGCATCTTGAGAAAGAGTATACTCCGGTGACAACTTACGATATATCCACGAAATATGCCCATCACCAACATTTAGGAGGTACATAAATTCTTGATTACCATTCACAAATCCGATTTCACTCGGATTCACTAGTTCCTGATGACACTTAACTACAGCACGCCAAGACATACTTCCTAAATAGCGAGGTTTACCGTCTCCAATTAAAGCTTCTCTAACGGCAGAATTTATACCATCGGCTCCAATCAGCAAGTCTGCACTCACCGTTTTCCCACCGTCAAAATGTATTGACAGACTACGATCATCTTGTTTAAAACCGATGCAGCGATGGTTAAGATGAATACTTTCAGACGGTAGTTTAGATGCAAGAATTTGCTGCAAACGCCACCACCAAACATTTATCAATGGCTGACCGTATTTATCCTGAAATCTGCTTTGTGGGTTAGTGCGAATTGTTTCACCTTGAGTATTCTTTAAAAGACCTGCACTAACCTCACAGCCTGAATTTTTGATAGTTTCTACTATCTTAGGTTCAATAGCAGCCAGGAAATTTAAACCATTTGGTAGCAATCCTAAGCCACCACCGACAGGGCGAAAATCTTGCGCTTTTTCGTATACTTGAACATCATACCCCAGTTTCCGGAGTGCCACAGCAACAGCCAAACCTCCAAGTCCAGCACCAATAATCGCTACTTTTTCTATAAATGGTCTGGATAACCTCTCAATTCCAGTTTTCTCTTGTGCATTGGCGTAGGGTTTCATACTTACTTACTTAATTTAAAGCCAATTGTGTAACTACATTCAGTGTACCTGACCAAGCCCCTTTGAGGCTTGGTCGAGCTAGGCTGCTGTAACTGGAGGCGACATCAAGACCTCACTGGCTCCAATTAACGAGTTGAGTGCCATTAGCCTGATGGCAAGGACACTGTTTGAAGGAATTAAACTGGGTTCTAGCAATATTCGATTATTAGGAATTTCGTTGTCAAATCTTGATAATGTTAAGGAAGGTCAACAGGTTCAACTGTCTTTATTTGAAGATAGGAACTAGCGCCATCAAGCCATAATCACTTCTCGGTCGAGTTCTGAACCTGACCACTCGCTTCTCCCAAGGGGAGACGCGCAAGGGACGCGAAAAGTCACTCATTCAAAAGTCAAATGAACTTGTGACAGTCAGCGTGCGGAATGTGGGATCTATGCGTATAGGGAGAATATATTAGACATCTCCGAAAAATACCAATGTCTCTCTATGACTGGCTTTCAAGGAGCGATCGCCAATTGCAAATATCAGCCACGCTGAATGCGCCTCTCGTTGCGCTGCGCTATAAATCGAACATCCATTTTTGGTATGGTACAAGCGATCGCCACAATACACCGGAAACACAACCAAACAAAGAAATAGCAAACACACTCGACGACACAATTCGCGATCGCCTGGATGAGGTCTGTCCAGATTGGATAATTGACTACTCGGAGATTCAGTACTTGGGCAACGACGCTATTTGTCGTTGTGGCATTACAATTTTGGGGGTGCGGAAGAGGCGATACCTTCGGTGAGCTTCGCTAACGCGTCGGTACCCGTCTCCCTAGTCTCAAGCAAAGGTAACGAGATGACTCGCGGTTCGGCCCAGGACAGGCTGATGGCAGAAGTGACCAAAAAAGTTTTCCTTTCCGGAATGTCAATTTTTTGATTTGTAGATAAAAGTGTAACCAGCCCTGAAAAATTTAAGTAAACAAATATATGTTTACAAATAAGTTTTTAGGTGGAATCAAACACTATTCATCTTTAAATAAAGAGGCAAGCTATGAAGATTAACGTACTCGGTTTAATTGCTCTTATTGGTACATCTACCAATTCTAAGCAATCGATGAAAAAGAAATTCTTACTGTCTGTGGGTACAGTTATTATTGGCAGTTCTACTGTTTTTGGTTTTTGTAGTCAAGCTTCTGCTTTCGACGTAAAAGCCGGGCCAATCTGGAACAATGATGATGCAAAAGTTAAATGCCCTGTAGCTGCTCAATCTCATAATGCTCGATGGAATGGGCAGTGGAGAACGACTGTACCCGGAAGAGAGTCCGTTTGTGGTGTATCTAAAGTTTTCAAGGTAAAAGCCGGGCCGATCTGGAACAATGATGATGCAAAAGTTAAATGCCCTGTAGCTACTCAATCTCATAATGCTCGATGGAATGGGCAGTGGGTAACGACTGTACCCGGAAGAGAGTCCGTTTGTGAGGCTGTGAAAGATTAAGGCATTGTCGCACTAATATTCACGGATATCTTCAAAAATCCACAGTAAAACAGTCTTCGAGCTTATTTGATAGAGTTGCAGTCTAACCAATGGCCTTGCCATCGGACTTAAAGAACGGTGCTGCGGGTAAATGTCCAACGGTTGCTTCTAGGCTGAAATAGATCGCAATTGTTTCATTTAACATCTGCCCCTCCTAATTTTCGTGCCTGGAGGGGATTTTATTACTTAAGTGGTCGCGTGTGATCGCCAGACTGCATAACTAGCAACTTCAATGCTCTGCTTCCCAAGCGAATCAGAATTCAGCACATCAGGCAGCGAGTCTCTACTCATGAGCCGGGGGTATGAGTATGATCAGATGCTGTTGGCGAAACATTTCGTTACATTTAGAAGGTCGGAAAATCAATGATTTTTTAAACGTTGGGTTCTATTTCATTCCACCCTACTTACGTAAAAATAATATATTTCGCCAACAGCATCCGATGCTACTAAGACACCTTTAAATGCTGTTTTCTGATGGGATGTGCTCGAAAGATCCCTTTGGTTCCATCCGTGAGTGAAGCAACGAAAGCAATCTCACCAGCATCATTGAGTCCACCAAACTGTACGTCTGCTACAATGGAACCCAATAGAGGATCACCGGGAGCAATCACTTTCTGTAGAACTCCATTTGATATGGTAAAAATTCCTGTTGGCGTTGTGGGAGTCGGCGACGGTTGAAAGGCGATTAAGCGTTGGTTATTAATCTTAGCGTTCCCTTGTTGATTATTAACCTCAGTAATTACCCCATTGTTGATCAGAAAAAGTCCTGTTTCTCCCGATGTGAGAGAACCGGAGAAGACAATATCTCCTTGATCGTTAGCGGCTAGAGATTTCACATCTCCCAGTAGAGGCGATACAGCAACTGACGTAGAATCTCCACTGCCGACCCTGAAGATGTTGTTAGTATTAGCAGTAATGGGATTACCATTGCCAATAGACCCTGATCCATAATAGAATACAGTACCTTGGTTGTTAATCACCGGAAGAGACACTTGACCCTGTGGAACGAGGTTACGATATGAAATGCTAGTTGCTGATGCAAGATTTTGCCCATTGCGGTCAATCATAGTACCTGCGGAGACATCTGTTGGGCTTGCTTCGTTTGAAAAGTAGTCAGAATAAACAACTTGTCCATTATCGTTCACCCCTGCTCCTGTGTAATTGAAATTAGATGTAATACTTCCAGTTTTAGTGTTATAGGCATAGCTATAACCAACCGAATTGATCGTGTCACCTTGGCTTAGGAACAATTTTTGATATGCGCTTCTATAATTAGACGACGCTCCAGGTTGGATGTTGGCAACAGCACCAAAGAAGACACTACCTACATTATTAATGGCATAGACACCACCCAACGAAAAACCACTTACTGTTACTGAATCTTGCGCTACCGAAGGTAGAATATCTGCAAAGAGATTAGAAAGCGCATCACTATCCACAATTTTTGTAATAGCTTGACCATCAGTTGTATAAATTCCCCAACTTCCAGATTCATCAACTGCTGCTGAAAATGCAACGACACCTTGATTATTAAGAGCAACACTGCCAAAGCTCGTAAATTCGTTTGCTGTGTCAGCAAGTTTTGTAAATCTAAACTTAGCTGCTGGATTTGAATCAGAAGCATATAAAACTTTTGCTGATTCGTCTGAAATCAAAGCGGGATCTACAGTAAGAGGATTTAGATTGCTAGTATTAGGTGCGGTTAATGGTGCTTGTTGTGCTAATAGTTGACTTACGTTACAGTTCAACACACTGCTTGCAACCAAAAAAGTTATAACCGATATTTTACGAAGCATAATCAATCTCCTGCCAATTCAAATCTTATATTACCAAGTAAAGCTAGCAAAAAACTAGAAAATTGTTTTTATTGTTAGCTTTACGTCTGATAAGCTAATGAGGATTAAAATTTCATTATCAAAGCGCAAAGAGCGCTTATTACTCTATGAAAATGACAATTAGCTTAATCAACTTAGTTTTCAATAATAAATTTAATTAATCAAGTAGTTGAGACTTGCTTAATGGGAAATAACTAAAACAATTATGTCCCAATACGGTTCGGTTAAGCATCCATCTTCCTCCGTTACGGTCTGGGGAAAGGGTACTGAGATTGGGGTAAAGGGTAAATTCAAGCCTTTCCCCTTTTCCCTTTCTCCTTTAACCGAACCGTATTGAATTATGTCCCTCTTTTTTGGCACATCTTTCTCACTGAAGGGAGTACAGTAACCGTTCAAGGGAGGGTAAAAAAATGAGCCACATGAAATCACATGGAATTAGTACGAAAACCAGTCTATAATTGATTTTTCTGCTGATTTTGATGACAAAACTGGAACAATTATGTCCCTAAAAGTTGCGCTGCGCTATAAATCGAACATCCATTTTTGGTATGGTACAAGCTTACGCCCTCTCCCACACCAATAACACAACCCCCCAACAATAAACAATCTGGCTGATATCGAGCTAGAACTAGAAGCTAATGACATCTTCTAGTAAATGATGATTTGCACTCCAGTTCTTTATGGGGTAAAAGTAGCGAAGAGAGATTTTGCCGCCACGTAACGGCTGAAACGTAATTTCACCAGCACGTAGACATGCTAAAACTCTTGCTGGGACACGCACATAAAAGGATGAACTATCTTGTTGGTGCATACACTTTATACACCACTCCCAGCAGATGGTTTGGTTAATGGTAATTCATCAGTTTCGGCACTAAAAGCTGCTGCCAGTTCAGGACTAGCGATGGCAATGGCACTTTCATACCATTCATGAATGAGCGCCTTGATTGCAGTATGATTTTAATTATTTATATTCGCATCTGTGAAGAGAATCTCAGCAGTTAGCGTAGCTAACGGGGATATTGTCCCCATATCCTCTCATTCACCACTGTTGTCCAGCGCCAAATCGGGTTGGGACGGGATTCAAGTGGAACACCATTGTTTACCTGCCTCAGAGTGTCCTGAGCTAGAGTTACAGCACCACAGCATTACCATAATACTCGGACAGCCATTCGAGATTGATTGGCGTTTAGCTGGCGGACATCAACAAAGTACGCAGATGAGGACAGGAGATATTTGTATTACTCCTGCACGGGTTGCAACTCAAGCTCGCTGGTACAAGTCGGTAAATTTTCTTTTGCTTTCGATTAGTCCAAAGCTAATTGAGCGTGCTGTCTATGAATCAATTAATACAAGTTCAATTGAAATTGCCCCAAAGCGGGGAGTGCATGATTCTCAGATCCTACATATTGGTTCAGCATTCAAAGCAGAACTTGAAACCGGATGTGAATCAGGCTCTCTCTATGGAGAATCGCTAGGTTTAGCTCTAGCAGTTCATGTTCTCAAACGCTATTCCATATCAAAAACAGTGATTCTTGAACCCTCCTTTGGTCTTCAAGCACAGAAACTTCAGCAGGTAATTGATTACATTAACTATAATCTGGAGGCTACAGTCACTCTTAAAGAAATTGCGGCTGTTGCCGAAATGAGTCCTTATTACTTCGCGCGTCAGTTCAAACTTTCAACTGGATTACCTCCACATCAGTACGTAATTCAATGCCGAATTAACCGAGCGAAGATTCTCCTGACTGAGAACAAATTGCCAATAGTCGAGATTGCCCACTGTGTTGGCTGTTCAAATCAAAGCAACTTCACAGCACTTTTTCGCAAATATTTGGGCATAACACCAAAAGCTTATCGAGAGCAAACACGCCGATGTTAAAGGTTAATTGTTGACTCAAATTCAAAATAAAAGCAATTTTCAAATATTAATAAAGCAAGTTTTCAGAAGACAAAAGTGCTTAGGACTCATTAATCTCAGATTAGTAAAAAGTAAACTGAAGGAGGCTTGCTCTCGATGACTGCTTATGTAGATATTGATAAGTACAAACAGCTAGTAGTTGATGATTTCAATTCCCGACCTAACTACGATGAAGGAAATCAATTTCACCTAAGTTTAGCTAATCGTCTGATTGAAATCGCTCAACCTCAGCCAGGACAGAAAATCCTCGATATTGCTACTGGTACAGGATTAGTAGCAATTACTGCGGCACAAATTGTTGGTTCTTCAGGTCGAGTAGTGGGAGTAGATATCGCCAAAGGTATGCTAGAGCAAGCACAGAAGAAAATTAAGACGATTGGACTCACAAATGTTGAACTCATAGAAGCAGACGCTGATTATCTCAATTTTAATGACAGCAGCTTTGATATCATTTTTTGCTCTAGTGCGATCGTGTATTTAACGGCTCTCCCAAATTCTCTACAGCAGTGGTATCGCTTTCTTAAACCAGGTGGTAAGGTAGCTTTTTCTTGCTTTGCTGAAACTGCTCATACAGTCGCTGTCATGTTTAGACAAAAAGCTCAGACTTATGGAATTTTCATTCCCAATCCGAACGAGCCATTAGGAACTCCTCAAAAATGTCAAGATTTGCTGAAACAGGTAGGATTCCAAAATATCAAAATAGTAACCGAACAGTTTGGTTCTTATTTAAGTAATGTTGAAAAAGCGTGGAAAGCAAATGCGAGAAGTGCTTTTGGCTCTCAAGTAAAAGAACTCCCTCCAGAGAGATTAGAGCAACTCAAAGCTGAATTCATTGCCCAAGTCGAAGCAACTGCAACAGACAAAGGTATTTGGAACGATGTAACAACTTTCTTTGTATTGGGGAGTAAGTAAATAACTTGTTAGTGCTGAGTTAAGTCGAGGGTATTATCTATCGCTTGACCTAACTCGATACCAAGCACTGGCTCATATCTTATGGCACTTTCCGACTGGATATAAACGAGCGATTACAAATTGATGCTGCTTAAAAGCGAGTTTTTTTTCTGAAACCTAATCTGGGTAAAAGTTTCAGCCGTTACGTGGCGGCAAAATCTCTCTTCGCTACTTTTACCCCATGAAGGCTATAATCTTTTCATGGCAATGGTTACAGCCTTTTCCATGTGGACATTTAATTTGTTAATCCGGACATTTAGCGTGTTAATCGACAATAGGGCTATCACATGAACAGAAAATTAGCTAAAGCTATAGCAAATTATCAAAAAATTGATGCCGGGGCGAAGTCTCTCAGCAACTTTCAAGCCAATTCAGACCTTCCCGCAGCAAATGCTGAAACTGATGGGATTCATGAGACCTGGACCGGAACTAACGAGCAATGGTGGAATTGGTATATTTCATTGGCTGACAATAACAAAGAGTCTTTGAACCAAGAAACATTGATTCCCCAGAATGAACAAGTTGCTCTTCAAGTTCCCTCAATTAAGGAACTGCAACAAGAGCTTGCCGAACCTTATCCTATTTCAGAGGATCAAATTCAACAATTTCAAACCGAGAGTTATATCAGAATCAAAAACATTCTCAGTCCCGGCTCACTCTGTCTTCTACGGCAAGAATTGAAACAGATATTCTATCGGCATCACAAATTAGATCCAAATCGACAATTCAGCAGCATGGAGCTAATGTGGCAAGAAAGTGACATAGTTAAGGAGTTCGTGTTGAGCAAACGATTAGGTAAGTTGGCTGCAAATCTATTACAGGTATCGAGCGTTCGGGTTTATCACGATGACTTTTTATGCAAAGAACCGGGATGTGTTCGTACACCTTGGCATTATGATGGATTTCATTACCCAATTGCTAGCAACAATGTTGGTACTTTTTGGATTCCTTTACAGTCAACTCCAAAAGCGATGGGTCCACTAGAATTAGCCAAAGGAATGGAAATCTATAAGCTAGTTAAGGAAATACCCTTCGATAAATTTTCTCAAGGTCACGATCACGCGATCATAGAAATACTTGAAGTTCTTGGTATTAGAATTGATCGCGAACCGTTTCTACTTGGAGAAATCAGTTTTCAGCATTGTTTAAACGTTCATGCAGCGGCTGCTAACCGTACTACCGAGCAACGAATAGCCTTTGGTATCAGTTATTTTGAAAATGGAGCTAGAGTTATTAGCTCTCCAACGCTTATGTCTGGCGACTGGCAAAAGTTTATGCCCGGTATACAGCCTTCAGAACTTATCTCCAGTCCCTACAATCCGATTGTTTATGATCTGGTTGACTGATTAAGCTGATAGCCCCTGACTAGCCCTTAGGGGCTATCTTCCTTAATAATTTTACACTTTTAGATTATGTCAGAATCAAATACTACGATTATCCGTCCCGTTTACTACCGAATTATAGAACGCCGTGGAATACGAATTACGAATTATGTTGACATCCTGAGGCTAACTTAACTGATTCCGGAACTGACGGACACTCAGGGTTATGAGCACTGTAGCAAAAATCAGCAAAACCATCACCTGAGGCCAAAGTGTTTCTAGACCAACACCTTTAAACAAAACTCCGCGACAGACTTCGATAAAATAACGCAGGGGGTCGAGATAAGAGAGCCATTGCACAAAAGTGGGCATTGAGGAGATTGGGCTGGTAGCTCCAGATAAAATAACTAAGGGCGGATTGATAAAGAAAGCTGTTAACTGTGTTTGTTGTTGACTTTTTGAATAGGAAGCAATCAGGATACCCATGCTAATCCCCACCAAGAAGTAAAGTACAGCAATCATAATGAACAATAATAAATTACCCCGTAATGGCAAACCAAAGACCAGTCTTGCTATACTAAGAGCAATTAAAATATCAACGGTAAGCAGAATAAGCAATGGACAAACTTTAGCCAGGATTACCTCCATATCTGAGGCTGGAGTCATGACCAACTGCTCAATAGTCCCCGCTTCTTTTTCCCCCACCACCAATGATGCAGCGGCTTGGGAACCGATAACGGTAAGTAAAACCCCAATGATCCCCGATACAATGAACCAAGAAGGTTCCAGCCCAGGATTGTATAACACTGTAGTATCAACCTGAACTTGTTTGCGCTTTAGAGTTGCGCTACTAGATTGAAGACTACTTTGTTGGTTGTTAGTTGTTGAGTTAGAAGGAGTACTTGGTTGAGTCAAAGCATTGCTGCTAGCATTGCCAGAACTAGTGACTCTTTGACGCAAGGATTTAGCTAATTGAGGGGCATTGCTTAGTTGACGTGTATTATAATCACTAACCAACTGACTAACGTAACTCGAGGCAATGGTTGCTGTGTTGGCATCGACAGCGTCGAACAGCGCCGCTACTTCAACTGTGCGTCTGCGAGAAATATCATAATCAAATTCTGGTGGAATGGTGATCCCGACAGTCAGCAAACCTTTTGCCAAATCAACAAGCATGTCCTGCTGATCAGCGTAGTAATGGCTAATCACAAAAGCATCGGTCTGCTGGAAGATTTCAATAAATTCACGGGAAGTCCTGCTGTGACTGTAATCAGTGATACCAACCTTCAGGTCTTGAAACTTAGGATTGAGAGCAAAGCCAAATAACATCAAAAAGACCGTGGGCGGTACCACCAATTGAATAAGGAGTTGACGGTTACGAAATATCTGGGCGAATTCTTTTTGGAATAAAGCCCAAAATCGACTGCCCAAAATTACGTCTATAATTTCTGCAAACCCTTTTCTTTTCATCTCTGTGCTCCTCTGCTATAGCAATCTTAAATGATTTATAAACACCTCTCCCAAGTCCTCGTTGTCCCCCAAGTCTTCCTTGTCCCCTCTGTTCAGATCTCAAATAGGATTGGTATCCAATACTGCACAGGTTTTGCCTAAAAAATAAAAATGTGTAGGTTGGGTTGAGGAACGAAACCCAAGATTTTGCAGGGTTTGTTGGGTAACGCATTGCCTCAAACGCCAGTCGCCTACAGAGGGAAACCCTCTTGCAGCGCTGGCGACCCAACCTACGAATATTCTTAACTTAATTCTTGGCGTTCTTGGCGTCTTGGCGGTTCAATCTTCATCCCCATATTATGCAACGCCACGCGATTTACCTCTTAAGGAACACAGGGGTATAGGGGTGTAGGGGCGTATTGCAATACGCCCGTACGGGTGTAGGGGAAAAATGTGTTTCTTTTATATTTTGCGATTGCGCTCTTTGCGCGATAGTTAGAGGCTGACCAGAGTGCACCTCCCTTGTGTCCGGGTTGGTGGGCAGTGCCCACCCTACGCAATAATCAGGGTTTTAGGCTGCTTTTTTTTGCAATAAGATGATGGTGCAAGATATGAGCCTCCAACGATCGCCTCGGATGCGATCGCAACATATGAAAGAAACACATTTTTCCCCCACACCCCCACACCCCCACACCCCCACACCCCCACACCCCCACACCCCCACACCCCTACACCCCTACACCCCCACACCCCCACACCCCTACACCCCTACACCCTCACACCCCTACACCCCTGTAGTTACCCTTATCAAGACTTGACTTGCATACTTTGCAATCTACGCCAAGCTAAAAAGAAAAATAAGCTTGCCAGCAGCGCCAAAACCAACACCGGAACCCAAACTCCTAACCAGCCCACGCCTCGATCATAAGCATCGCGAGTGATCAGAATGTAGTGTTGGGCTGGGACTAAGTAGGAAATCCAACGGATGGCGACTGGAATATTAGATACTGGGTAGATATATCCTGAGAGTTGCAGTGACAATAGAAAAGCGGTGAAGGAAACTGCTTGAATCGCAGCACTCTGTATTTGGGTATTTCTGCCAAGAAGGATGCCCCAAAAAACTCCACAAGCGATGTAAAGAGCTGAACCTACGATCATAGGTGTGGGATCGCCAGCAAACCACAGACCGAAAAACAACCATGCTTCCAAGTTCACTAACAACACCTCTGCCATGCCTACTAGCCAGAATGCTGCTGCTTTACCAAGTAGGTACTCAATACCTGTCAGGCTAGATGCGTAAACTTGGAGGATAGTCCCCTGTTCATACTCTTTTGCCGTTGCCAAGGCAGCGAGAAGTGCAGGAAATAAGGTAACGGTGATCGCTATAGCCCCAGGACCGATATACTTCAAGGTTTCTAAACCAGGATTATACCATAGGCGTGATTGGAGACTCACAGCAGTAACATTACTACCCTGCGAATTTTCCACAAAAGTATTCGTAGTCGCCTTGGCATAGCCCCGGACAATATTGGCCGTGTTGGAATCAGTACCATCTACCAAGATTTGTGCTGAAGCACTACGCTGTGCTCTTAGGAAGTCCCGCGCAAACTTTGGGGGGATAATTAAACCCGCTGCAACTCTCCCTTGATCTAACAATCGAGGTACATTTACATTTGGTCCATAAGCAACTATGTTGAATTTAGTGGTGCGCTCAAAGGTGGCAATATACTCCCGGCTGATAGGTGTAAGGTCGAGATCCTGAATGGCAAAGTTAATTTGATTCACCTTGAGCGACACTGCAAAGCCAAACAACAGTAACAGTATTAATGGCAACAAGAGCGCCATTGTCAATGACAATCGGTCTCGTCCTAATTGCGTTAGTTCTTTAATAGTCTGTGCAAAGATGCGTTTCATGATTTCCTTAATCCTTTGGCACATCCAAACCACGTTGCCGTGCCTGTTCCACGATATTGATGAATACGTCTTCTAGTGAAAACTCTATCTCGCGGTGGCTTTGCACGTTGACCCCAGCTTCTTGAAGCCAATTTTCTACTTGGGGAATCTGAGTCCGTGGCTCATCTAAGATAGTATGCAGACGAGAACCGAAAATAGACACGCGTCTGCGGTCAAGCTTCTGTTTGAGGAGATCTGAAGCCTGTTGTAGGCGATCGCACTCCCATTCCACTAACTGCCCTGGTTGCTGTTGTTTCACTTGGCGTGGGGTTCCTTGTGCCACAAGTTCTCCAGCAACCATGAATCCCAAGCGGTGACACTGTTCAGCTTCTTCTAGGTAATGGGTAGTGACTAAAACTGCCATACCTTCACTAGCAAACTGGTTAATCCAACGCCAAAATTCTCGTCTTGCCAAGGGGTCAACACCAGAGGTAGGTTCGTCGAGAAACACAGCTTTTGGTTCATGCATCACTGCTGCGCCAAAAGCGACTCTTTGTTTCCAACCGCCTGGTAAGTCAGCCGTCAGCCTATCTTCTTGACCTTCTAGGTCACTCATCTGGAGTACCCAGTTTTTTTTAACTCGACGATGACGGCGAGGTACACCATAAACACCGCAGTAAAACTCTAGGTTTTGTCCTATTGTTAAGTCATCGTAGAGGGTAAATTTTTGGGACATGTAGCCAAGTTTCTGGCGCACTTCCGCACTACGTAACTGACCTGTTTCTCCGACTAGACTTACTTTTCCAGAACTCGCGCTTAGCAAGCCACAAAGCATTTTGATTGTGGTAGTTTTCCCTGCACCATTCGCTCCTAAAAGACCAAATACCTCACCATATTTTATGTCTAAATTAATATCTTTTACTGCTCGGAAATTGCCGAAAACTTTATTCAGATGTTCTGCACCAATCGCTGTTCCGGGAGATTTTTCTGTTCGGAAAATTCGGGGATAGTTACCAGCAGTATTCTCACCTTTGAGTTCCCGCAGACGGGCAACAAAGGTGTTTTCTAGAGTTGGGGTATCGGTAGCAAAATGTTCGACCTGGATCTGTTGCTGTTCTAAGATGCGCTGAATTCTCTTTGTCGTTTCTTGTGGCTGGTTCGTCAGCACATCCAAGCGATCGCCAAAACGTTGCACATCAGAAACTGTATCCTGTAAATCAACATTATTCTTCAAAATATCTGCTGCTTTATCTAGTTCAGCAACTGGTAGGTAAACCTCTAACCGTTGCACACCCAAACTCGCCTTCACTTGAGCTGGTGTGTCGCACTGTTGAATTTTACCTTCATACATAAAAGCAATTCGCGAACAGCGTTCCGCTTCGTCCAGGTAAGGGGTAGCAACCACTGTAGTCATGTTTTCACTCACAGCAAGCTGTGCTAAAATGTCCCAAAATTCCCGGCGCGACACCGGATCAACACCTGTTGTCGGCTCATCTAACAGCAAGATTTTGGGCTGGTGAATAAGTACACAGCACAAAGCGAGTTTCTGTTTCATTCCTCCTGAAAGACGTCCAGCTAAACGTTCTTTGAACTCTGCCAAGTCCAGTAACTGTAGATAGTGTTCGCTACGAGTCTTGAACGCTGCCTCACTCACCTCGTGCAAACCTGCTGTGTAACGTAAATTTTCCAAAATGCTCATGTCTTGGTAAAGACTGAAGCGTTGGGTGAGGTAGCCCATTTGCAAACGCACATCTCTAGGTTGGGAACCAAGAACTTCCACAGTACCGCTTTTTTGCGGCATGACACCTGAGAGGATCTGAAATGTCGTGGTTTTGCCTGCCCCATCTGGTCCAATAAGCCCAAAAATCTCGCCTTCATACATATCTAGGTTAATACCTGCTACGGCTTCATTGCTTTGCTTGCCATAGGAGTGACGCAGATCTCGGATGGAAATGACAGGGGCATTGCGTTTTTGTTGAGTGTTTGCTTGGAGGGTTGCTGTCATATGAATTATGAATTATGAATTATGAATTATGAATTTATGTTTCAGGATTCATTGTTTCGAGGACTAGCCCTTTCAAGGTGCAAGTCGAAAAACTTGTTCTTCTTCGTGTTCTTCGCGTCTTGCCTTCGGCACGCCTAACGGCGAACGCGGTTTAAAAATCTTTTTGAACCACGAAGGCACGAAGAACACGAAGATCAAATGACGAAAATTGGGCATGATTTTCCAGGTTTTTGGTTCACCTTGAAAGGGCTAGTCCTAGTTTCTTGGTTTCTGGAAGGAGAATTCGACCATCGGCGGGCATTCCGGGTTTTGCCAAGCCTTGGTTATTTTTGAGGGTGAGTTCTACGCCAAATACTTGAGTCACTCTGTCTTTTTTGAAATAGGTGTTTTCTGGGGTAAAACTGGCTTTGGGGTCTACGCGAGTGACTGTTGCTTGTAGGGGTTGTTTGGGAAAGCTATCTAAATAAACTAGCCCTGGCTGACCTACTCTGACTTTACCGATATCTCCTTCGGGAATAAAGCCACGCAGGTAAAGATAGTTGGTATTTACGATTGTTAACAGTGGTGCACCCGCTGCTACGACTTCCCCAGGTTCTACAGAACGGGTGATGATGTTACCAATGAGTGGGCTGTTAATAGTAAGATAATTTAAATTCGCTTGATTCTGCGCCTGCGTTGCTTCGGCATTGTGGAGTTCTTGCTGCGCTACTGAAATATCGGTGCGGGCTTGAATAATCTGTTTCTCGATCTGTAACGCTGCTGCTGCTTTGATTGGTTGATTGCGGAGGGTCGCCCCCGCTTGAATTAGTGTTCCCTCAGCAGACTGCACTTGCTCACGCGCAGCATTAACGGTGGCTTGAGCTGTTTGTGCGCTCGTGTCATACTCATCCTTTGTCTGAACTGATACAGCACCTTGGGAAGATAACTCTCTATAACGTCGTTGTTTTACTTGTGCCAGCTTTAGATTAGCCTCGGCTTGAACTAGCTGAGAACGAGATGCAGATAGCGACTTCTCTGCCTGCTTGATTCTACCCTGACTATCTTCTTGGGACTGCTGTGTGGTTAAATTGGCTTGTGCTAGTTCGGCTTCTAAGATGGGCAACTGTTGGCTAGATCGCTTCAAACTTTCCTGTGCCGAACGCACTTTGGCTTGAGCTCCTTGAACCTGGGCAAGCTGATCAGCATCATCAATTCGCACCAATAGCTGACCTAACTTAACCACATCTCCTTCTCTGACGGCTACTTTAGCAATCCGACCACCAATCTTTGCAGAGACATCAGTTTCGTGACCTTCAATGCGTCCGCTTAAAAACAACCCAGGTTCGGGGTGATAGAAAAATATTCGGTAAACGCCGTATCCTACACCAGCTAAGAGTGCGATCGCCCCCAAAATCAGTAGTGGTTTTGGAATGCGTCTCCTTAGCGGTTTCTCTGGGGTCTCTTGTTTGTAGGGTTGCTTTCCGTCGCTTTCAGGACTGCTTTGTTGTTTTTTAGACTCTTGCTCTAGATCTTTTGGCTGCGTTTGTGTCATAACGACTCCGTAGGGATAAAATCTGGAATATTGATTTTGATTGATTGATTAATCAAATATCTAAAAAATTAAAAATTGCCTTTCAGCTAGGCTATTGCGGTTTTTATTCCTTGTGGTACGTACCTCACGTGACCTAATAGGGTCGTATATCTCTAGTAGTAGCAGATACTTTGTATGAATCCGTATCAGGGATGGGAATGTGAGTATCTGGTGGAGAAATTTCCAAGCCTCGGAGGAAAACCTCGACAGCAGTTGCTATCATCGTATCAGAGGAAATCTGTTGAGCATCAGGCTGTAAAAATACTTCACGCGTGACAATATATGCAATTAGGGAACCAGCGAAACAGCGTGCTGCTGCTCCTGGGTTCATAGGTTTCATGACTCCGGCTGAGATTTGCTTTTCCAAATAACGAGTTAAGAAAGCGATAGAACGACTCGGTCCAATAGTATTAATTGTCCCAGCAAATATAGGTTGTCGGAAGGCTTCCGAGAGCAGCAACTTCATTAGTGCTATTGATTTTGGGGTTTCTAAGCCTTCCAGGAATGCCTTAGCAAAGATAGTGAGTGCATCCTGCGGTGGTTTAGTCATAATCTCATTCTCTCTATGGGTGAGCAATTGCAGCACTGGTAGGCGTTGCTCAACCACCTGCTGAAGCAAGTCATTTTTATCTTTAAAGTAGTGGTAGATCAGAGCAGGTGAACCAATTCCTGATGCAGTTGCAATATCTTTGTTGGTCGCCTTCTCAAAACCCTTACTGGCAAAAACCTCCAATGCACCGTCAATAATCTGTTGTCGCCGACCTTCAAAGCCTTGCTCGTCCCGTTGAGGCATAAAAATACTTGATTGATTGGTTAATCAAAATATAACACAATTTCAGTTCAAAATCCACAAGGGAATAGGGCGTTGCTGAATCACGGTATGAATTTACACGCGCGTAAAGGCGCAAAGAGAAAAAGTTTTAAAATACTCGATTTTTTCATTTCATACTTCAATTCAGCAACGCCGGGAATAGTTACTGTTAGCTTTCCAGGGCGATCGCATCTACAAATTTACCGGATTGGGGACAAGCCGCAGAAATCGTTACGATATTTCCACAACTACTGCTGTTATTTCTTTTACAAGACCATCCATTAGACATAGTCGTGAAAATTAATTATGCATTACCTGAGATCCTTGGTAGGGGCCAAGATGCTTGCGCCCCTACATCATTTCTGGAGATGTCTATTTGTATCACGCTTTGTGTCTGGTTTGTGCACGTTGTCTGGTGAATAGTCTTCGTTGTTCTGTGCTAAGTCATGCAAGTTGTACACCACAAATGCACTCCTGTCTGCCATACTGTATACTGTTGTCTGCCATACTGTATACTATTGTCTGCCATACTGTATGGTGAAAACTCGTGCGATTCGTTGTGGGATGAATCACGGTATCCAGTCCGTACATAACCCCTCCAACCTGACAGCAGATTACTGTCATTAAAGGTTGAACTTCCGGTCTGATACGGGTGAAAGTCCCGTCCACCAGATTCAGGTGTGACTCTCTATCTGCCCACGTTGACCAGACTCGGTTTCTGGAGGACGAAGCTGGGGACAGGGCGCAATCAGACAGCCGTTGTGGGTTGACACTGGCGCTAATGAGGAGTCCCAGGGCGTGAAAACAGAGCCTGAAAAAGCAACCTACACCAGGGCGAGGCACAAAATTATAAACCTCGACCCCACTGGAGATAATTCCCGCTGCATTTTGAGTTTGATAGCAGCAAGAGTCCTGGGAATCCAGTGGTTGAATTGGCTCCACCTAAAGGAACGAACAATCTAACCGGAGGAACGAATAAAAACGAATTAAGGGTCATAGGGTTGGTCGAACCCCTGAGTAGGACAGACGAGCGTCGGAACTCCCTTAATTCGGGTAGGACAAACCGGCGCGACCTGAAAAGGTCGTTTAGTACGGAGAGCCGACTCTCCTAGAGGATTCACACCCTCTACCCTCACGTAAAAGACTCACTAGAGTCCGGTCACGACCTAGTAGGTAACGAAAAAGTCGGAGTGCAGACCACGAACG
>JADQBA010000454.1 GCA_016903675.1 Stigonema ocellatum SAG 48.90 = DSM 106950
TTCCTGACTGACCCTTTTAGCAACAAACCAGGTTCACGTTTGTACAAAACAGGGGACTTGGCACGTTATTTAAGTGACGGTAATATTGAATACCTTGGACGCATTGATAATCAGGTGAAAATTCGGGGCTTCCGCATCGAACTCGGAGAAATCGAAGCAGTCCTCAACACCCATCCCCAAATACGACAAGCTGTAGTTATTGCCACAGAGGAAGTCAGTGGGAACACACGCCTAGTAGGCTATGTAGTTCCGTCCGATGAATCACTCACTACCAACCAACTGCGTGAATTCGGACGGCAACAGCTACCAGAATACATGGTGCCTGCTGCCTTTGTGACTTTAGACACCCTACCGTTAACACCCAACGGCAAAATCGACTTTAAAGCACTACCAACACCTGATGGGGAAATCAACCGAGAACATGAATACGTGACACCACGTACGCCAAGTGAAGAAATCATCGCCAACGTCTTCGCTGCGGTTCTAGGTATGCAAAATGTCGGCATCCACGACAACTTCTTTACCAATGGTGGACATTCCCTACTAGCAACTCAATTAATTTCCCGACTAAGAGTTGCCTTTGCCGTAGAAATACCCCTCAGGGCAGTCTTTGAATCTCCAACTATAGCTCAATTAGACCAAACTATCACCCAGTTACGTACTATTGATCGTGGATTAACTCTTCCTCCCATTCAACCAATCGAGGGAGACACAGAATTTTTACCCCTATCTTGGGCACAACAGCGACTGTGGTTCCTCAATCAACTGGACTCGGAGACTGCCACTTATAATATACCAGCAGCAGTTCGCA
>JADQBA010000195.1 GCA_016903675.1 Stigonema ocellatum SAG 48.90 = DSM 106950
CGACCGGAAGCGTTAAGTTGTTCGCACAAAGAGAAAATTAGCGCTCATGCTAAACCTGGGTTATTCTCAGCATAATCTTAAAATACTTAATTATACTTAAGATAACACAGGTTTAACTTGTGCAGCGCTCACCCGATCGCACCACCGCAGGAACTGCCAGATCCAGCAGTACAGCCAAAGCAATGCCGTCCTGTGACAATTTGGCGTTGGAAAATTTCTGGATTGAAATCGCGAATGTGGGGACGATGGCCATTTGGTTGCTGGATTTCTAAATCCAACATCTGATTGAAATCACAGTCAAAGATGCGACCATCCCAAGAGATAGAGAGCGTATTCCGACACATCAACCCGGAAATTGTTGCTGGGTTGAACGAATTGACGAGGAGTTCCATATACCCTTGCAAGTTGCCCGATTCTTCCAACCACTCCAAGAACCGAGAAATCGGCATATTATTGAGGGCAATTAGGCGGTCGAAGGTGATCCCGTAGTTTTCCTGCAAACCTGCTTTCCACTCTTTTTCTAAGCAAGCATTGCTAAATGCGACAGAAGCACCGACAGGATTCGACACCAGTACTAACTGCCGATGTTTGTTGCCCTGTCCGTAGCCTGCTTCATTCAGACGATTTAGTGCTGCAACTGACTTAAAGAAGGTGCCGTCTCCGCGCTGGCTATCAGTTAAGAGTCTACGGTAGTGCGGCAAAGAACAAACGATCTCTACTCCTCGTTCCGCAAACCATTCTGGTAAATCTTGCATCCGTGGCAGCAATAGAACAGTTAAATTGCAGCGATCAATGACATGCTTGCCACGTGCTACGCACTGGTCAACCAGATAGCGAAAATGTGGATTTAGTTCCGGTGCTCCGCCTGTGATATCAACTGTGTGGGCTTCCGTGCGGTCAAGTGCTTGCAGACAAGCATCTACTGTCTGGCGATCCATATTTTCAACTGTGCGACCAGGACCTGCATCTACATGGCAGTGGCTACAAGTCATATTACACAGCTTGCCCAGATTGATTTGAAAAATATCCAGCTTCGCCGGTTGAAGGGTTTGCCACTGGTGGTGAGCAAGGGTTTTAGCAAAATTTCCTTGCTGCGGCGTCTTTGATAAGTCAACTGCTGCTAAGTCTGTAAGCTGTTGTTTGGGGTCAGCTAGGGGCGATCGTCCGTGTAACAAAGAAGTAGACATTGTACATCCTTTTGTTTTTTTCATGTTAAAGCTTGTGTAATCGCTTCCAAACCGGCAAATCTTCTGGACGATCAACATCACTCAGGGTGGGGAGGGAGGTCACAGACAGATTCAGTTTGTCAGCAATATCTAGCGTTTGCTGACAAACTTGATCAGTACTCCAAGCGATCGCCTCAAACAATTCTGGCACAAATTGCCGCAACCCAATCAAATAATAGCCACCATCAGTTGCCGGACCCAAAACCAAGTCAGTCTGCTGTAGCTGCTGAAATGCCTGTGCTAATATTGTGTCAGTCAAATCTGGGCAGTCGGTGCCAATAATGATGGCTGCATCCACTGGCTCGTCAAAAGCGGATTGAAATGCCTGCGCCATGCGATCGCCCAAATTTCCCGAATTTTGAGGTTTGTAAAGTAGATCGGGGCCTAACCAAGTCTGCATTCGCGTCAAATCTCCTCCCGCAAAACAGACTTCAACAGTCAACGGATGGACTTGCTGCAATTGTTTAACCTGAAAAAGCGTATGTTCGGTCATTCGGCGATGTAAGTCTGCTGCTGCCTCATCTCCTAAAGCTGGGATCAGACGACTCTTTGCCTTCCCAGGCTCTGGGTAGCGAGTAAAAACAATTAAGCGTTCTCTCACGATTTTACGATTTTTATCTATATGGTAGAAGCAAAAGTGCGCAAACAGTACAACCAAATGGCTGCTATGTATGATCGTCTCTGGAGCCACTATGTTTCCAATACACTGTCGTTCCTCAAAGACTGGGCAAAAATTTCTTCCACAAACGTGGTTTTGGATATCGCTTGTGGTACTGGAGAGTTTGAAAGATTGGTACTGGTGGAGTATCCGACACAACAGATCGTCGGAGTAGACCTTTCCGAGAAGATGTTGGAGATAGCCCAACAAAAATGCCGCGCCTATCCCAACGTTTCTTTTCAAAACGCTACTGCATCAGTATTGCCTTTTGCGGAGTGCAGCTTCGATGTCATTGTCTCAGCCAGCGCATTTCACTACTTTGATGACCCGATTGCGGCGTTAACAGAAATTAAACGCGTTCTCAAGCCTGAAGGTGAAATAATTATTCTAGATTGGTGTAAAGATTATCTACTGTGTCAGATTTACGACATTGTGTTGAAGATTATCGATCCGGCTTACAAACAGTGCTACACCCAGACCGAGTTTCATTGTTTAATTGTCAATACAGGTCTGGAAATCCATCGTGCCACAAGAGTTCGTTTCGGTCTTGCTTGGGAATTGATGATCGTTACTGCTAGACTTGGGCAATAATTGAATGGCACTAAGATATTGGACTTTGGACAAAAAGAAGCTGGTTTGCGAATGATATTAGAGTATTATAGCAATCCTATTTGAATTACAAACACCCCCGCCCCAAGGGGGAAGTCAAAAGTCAAAAGTCAAAATTCAAAACACTTTTGACTTTTGAATGCGTGAATGGACGCGCAGCGGTTTGTCCCCCAAGTCCTGCTCTTAAATAGGATTGCTATAGCTACAAATTGATGGAGACGTATGTGGTGGAACAAATAAACCCAGAAGTTAAACAGCGTGTTCAAGAACTGCGGCAACTACTACGACAAGCGAGCTATGCTTACTATGTCCAGGATGCTCCCATCATAGAGGACGCAGTCTATGACCAGCTATATCGAGAATTGCAACAGTTGGAAACTCAGTATCCAGAATTGGTGATACCGGATAGCCCAACTCAGCGGGTGGGTGAAAAGCCAGCAACGCAGTTTACCTCGGTGCGCCATAACATTCCACTGTACAGTTTAGAAAATGCGTTTAACATTGATGAATTGAAGGCTTGGAACCAGCGTTGGCGGCGAAATATAGAAACTTTGCCTGCAACGGAGTATGTCTGTGAACTAAAAATTGATGGTTCCGCCTTGGCGTTAACCTATGAAAATGGCATTCTCACCAGAGGCGCAACGAGGGGTGATGGAGTGATGGGGGAAGATATTACCCAAAATGTGCGGACAATTCGCTCAATTCCCTTGCGGTTAAATGTAGTACCTGAAAGGGTGGAGGTGCGCGGCGAGGCGTTTTTGCCCTTAGAAGTGTTTAAACAAATTAACTTGGAAAGGCAAAAAGCAGGTGAGACTTCTTTTGCCAATCCTCGAAATGCTGCGGCTGGTACCCTCAGACAACTGGATTCTCGGATTGTAGCGGAACGGCGGCTAGATTTCTTTGCTTACACGCTGCATATTCCTGGTAGGGATGATGCGAGTATTGCCAATACTCAGTGGGAAGCGCTGGAATTGCTGCAAAAGATGGGGTTTCGGGTGAATCCTAACCATAAGCTGTGTGGGTCTTTAGATGAGGTGGCAGAATATTATGAGTATTGGGATACACAACGGTTGAATTTACCTTACATGACTGATGGGGTGGTGGTGAAGCTAAATTCTTTTAAGCTTCAGGAACAACTAGGGTTTACGCAAAAGTTTCCCCGGTGGGCGATCGCCCTTAAGTATGCAGCAGAGGAAGCACCCACCCGCGTGGAAAATATTGCTGTTAATGTGGGTAGAACGGGGGCGCTGACTCCCTTGGCAGAAATGCGTCCTGTACAACTGGCGGGAACGACGGTTTCCCGTGCTACACTACATAATAGCGATCGCATTGCTCAATTAGATATCCGCATCGGCGATACAGTCATCGTCCGCAAAGCTGGAGAAATTATCCCCGAAGTGTTGCGCGTCCTCCCAGAACTCCGTCCTGCTGACGCCAAACCCTTTATTATGCCCACCCATTGTCCAGTTTGCGGTCAATTAGTTGTGCGGGAAATGGGTGAGGCGGTAACTCGCTGCGTCAATGCTTCCTGTCCCGCTATCCTCAAAGGGGCGATTGAACATTGGGTGAGTCGTGATGCTTTGGATATTAAAGGTATGGGGGAAAAGCTGGTACATCAACTCGTAGATAAAGAAGTGGTCCATTCAGTTTCCGATTTGTATGACTTGACAGAAGACAAGTTTTGTGCATTGGAACGCATGGGGAAAAAGTCGGCACAAAAGTTGGTGGAGGCGATCGCCCAATCGAAAAATAAACCTTGGTCACGGGTGTTGTATGGTTTAGGTATCCGTCACGTTGGCAGTGTGAATGCCCAACTTTTGACTGAGAAGTTTCCCACAGTGGAACAGTTGGCGGAAGCTTCCCCAACGGATATTGAAACTGTTTATGGTGTAGGTGCCGAAATTGCCCAGTCTGTATACCAGTGGTTTCGCATTAGTGCAAATCAAATTTTGATTTCTCACCTCCAATCCGCTGGTTTACAATTTGCGAACTCCTTGGAATCGCCTGCGGTGGGTGAGGGAAATCAAAAGTTTGCAGGTAAAATTTTTGTCATTACTGGTACCCTCCCTACCTTGAAGCGGGATGAGGCGAAGGCGTTGATTCAAAAAGCTGGTGGGAAGGTGACAGATTCTGTGAGTAAAAAAACAGATTATCTGGTTGTGGGAGAAGATGCCGGTTCTAAGTTAGAAAAGGCACAAGCGTTGGGCATTAGGCAGTTGAGTGAGGCACAGTTATTAGAGATGGATGTTACGGATTGTTAATGTTAAGTTTTTTTCATAGGGAGCATTGTTGCTCAAATGAAAATCCCCCATAGAAATCAGGGGGATTCGTAGAACAGGCAATAGTGCGATGGGATCGCAGTTCTGATAAAGTTTCGGTATAAAATATCTTTCCATTATAGCAGCCCTCAAGGTGTGTGTGGGGATTTTTTTCAATTTTGGAAGATTTTTTTTTAATAAGCAATAATACTTACCCTGCGAAAATGCCCGTTTGATGTACACCAGATAAGCTGTTGCGCATTTAATTTGTATATGGGACGCGGGCAATACGACCCCGCACCACAATAATTTTACGTTTTCGTCTTATGTACATTTGAAAAAAAGTCGTTAAATTTGAAAGTGCTGAAAGGCTTGATTTATCGTACTTAGAGTCTGGGTGACGAAATATAGCGGTTCTCACGAGAGTACATACATAACGCCCTCAAGATAGCCCTAACGGGCACCCCTCTCCCAAACTTGGGAGAGGGGTAGGGGTGAGGGCTGTTGACTGTATGGGATTCAACTGAGAACCGCTATAATAAAGTCGTGAACTTTGAGAGAGGGAAATCCGAAAGCAGAAAAACTGAAATAAAAAAGTTGTAAAGTGTCATATCAGTAATATTTACTCATTGACAAAAACAATAAAGTATAATTTTTGGTTTATGGAAGTTGAAAGTGTGAAGGTTTGAGAAGAGAGAGTCGCCTTCTACTCAGGCGATCGCGTAACGGGGTGGTGAACCAATTGTCAAGGTGAAAGAACAGGAGTTTAGATTTAAAAGTAGATGCAGTACGGGCAAAGAAATCTAAATATTTACCAACCGTTCTTACAAAAGATGAAGTTTTATTAATTATTAGCCTGAGTTTGCAACAGTTTCGGGTAATGACTACAGAGCTTCGATTGTTACCAACCCGCCTTCTGTAAACTGAATGACAAGCTCTTGCTCATCCAGCAAAGCAGTTCCAACCAAGGGTCGCCGTCCTGTCGCAAACACACGAGTTTCTCGCTCCTCTGCGATCCATTGAATAATTGCTTTATGAACTGGCAGCATAACTTGGCTATTGTCTGCCAAATTCGCAGGCAGATCATATTTGAAAGGAAGATTTAGCAACGCGACTGCCTCTGATGGTAAACAAAGCTCATCTGTAAATCCTGTGTCTACCACGAACTCAATTGGGAAGTCAGCGCGATTTGGAATCCGAAAGGGTATGGTAATAATCGCGTGTCCATCAGACACGATGCCTGAAATCACTTGACTACACGCTCCATGACACCACCACCAAAGGACGCAGCAACGTTGTACCCGATCTTGAACCCAACGAGTCGGGCATTTGGGTGCTTCTCGCCCAAGTAATCAGCAGCCGTTAAATTTTAAGCACTCTCAAAACCTGTGACGAGTTGCCTAACATTTTCACTTAGAGCTTCAACCAAGTACCCACCCTCTTGCACAAATAGAGTCGGCAGATCAAGTGACTTAATCTTTCTTCCGATTTCATTGTAGGACGTAGACTCAAGAGCAAAACAACCCAGCGGGTCAGATTTAAACGTGTCGAAGCCAGTTGCCACGACCAAGGCTTCTGCGTTGAACGACGATATCAAGTCTATAGCTTTCTCTAGGGCTTGTATATAAGAGGCTTCATTAGTTCCAGGAGGCAGTGGAATATTCAAGTTATATTCTTCGCCTTCACCTGAACCACGTTCGTTTTCAAAGCCCGTATAGAAGGGATAAAAGTTTGCCGGATTACCGTGGATTGAGATTGTCAAAACGTCACAATGCTGATAAAAAATCTGCTGTGTACCGTTACCGTGATGCATGTCGATATCGAGAATTGCGACCTTGGTAAACTGCTGGCGAAGTTCTTGCGCTGCGATCGCAGCGTTATTCAAGAAGCACATACCCATTGCCCTATCCTCACAAGCATGATGCCCGCTTGGTCTACACAAAGCATAGATAGCTAACTCTCCCGCCCGTAGACAAGAAGCTCCTTGAATGACCGCAGATACACTTCCGAGTGCATTTCTCCAAGTATATTCTCCAATTGGTGCTGCACAATCAGCGATGTACCAACCCGCCAGAGCAACCGGGTTTTCGTTAAACTGGGCTATATGGCGGTTTGGGAAAATGTTTGGAAATATTTCGGTACTGGCATCCGGCATTTTTGACCAGTTTGACCAAGCGCTTTCAAGATACTCAACATAGGCAGTGTCATGCACCGCAATAATTAATTTGCGAAGCTCTGGTTGCGATGATGCAAACACTATTTCACATCCTGCCATCTCTAGACCCACACGAATCTGATTACCCCTTTGTGCGATATCTGGGTGTTCAACGAAGCACCCTCGAAGGAGGAATTTTGCAGGTCCAGTCGCGTCAAAGTAAGGGCTTAGTATGGCTTTCACTTTTTTAAGCTATTCAAACATAGCTAATAAATAAATGGAATATGGATTTTAGTCTACTTGGGGCGAGTACCAGTAGACAAGAGTCAACTTCTGTGTCTATGTTAATTTTTGCTACCTTTTTATGCAAAGTTTATCTGTGGTTCTAAAGCTAAGAACGCGTAGGCGGAGGACATGACTACCGCAACGTCTGATTGGAATCATGAGAACCGGCTTGGGCCGTTGAAATTCCTGATTTATGTTTTTATTTTTCAGCATGTAAAACCTCCAAAATTTTCCAAAGACTGCCTACGTAAGTTTTGCCGTTTCGTCAACCCGTGAACAGCAGGCAATTGTCAGCTAATAAAGTGCGATACCAACAACACCTGCTATCGGTATAATCAGGGCCACATCCACGTGGAAGCGAATAATTGCAATGAGTGCCGCTGCGAGGATCACTACTGAGGCCCAATGCTGCGGTACTGTGCTACCAACCAAGAAAGCAGCAGCGATAAGCATGCCAACAACAGCTGGTCTCACACCTCGCAGTGCAGCTTTAACTACAGCAGATTTCTTGAGGTTATTTAGAAAATACGTGCCCACTAGCATCAGTAAAGCAGGTGGCAAAAACATACCGACAGTAGCAGACAGCGCACCAAGCAGACCGGCAACTTTGTACCCAATAAAAGCCGAAGTGATTAGGATCGGACCTGGTGTGATCTGACTAATTGCAAGACCATCAATAAACTCCTTGTTGGTGACCCAACCTTGGTTATGTACCACTAGGTCCTGGATAATTGGAATGAACACATAGCCGCTGCCGAACAACGTTAGGCTCATTGCAGCAAACGTGGTAAACAGTTTCAGAACTAGCCCAGGCTGCACAGTCAGTAGCCACATAGCGGGTAGCAGCGACACGGACAGCAACTTGTTCTTGCTTGAACTTTGAGGCTCAGACTGAGGCTCAACAGGAGGCGTAAGCTCTGACGGCTCTGGTGGTGTAGTGATTGAATTGCGAAATAGTAACCATCCGACCAAGCTAGATCCTAAGACAATCCCAATGGTGCTGTAAAAACTGCCGAACCCTAACAGAACTGCACAGGCTGCTAGGCTAATGACAATTTCCGGAACTCCCTTGATAGTTTTACGGGCCATGCTCCAAGCCGCTGAGATCACAATTGCAATCATGGCTGGGGTAAAGCCCATGAACAGTCTTTCTACTACGGGTATTTGGCCCCAGTGAAAGTAAGCAACACTCAGACCTAAAACCAATATAAACGTTGGAAGTATAACTCCAAGCCCACAAACCAGTGCACCCTTGATGTCATGCAAACGGTAGCCGACGCCAACCACTACATTAAAGGCCATTGGTCCTGGTAGCACAGACGCTAAGAATATGGCATCGATAATTTCTTGTTCCTCAAGTAGATCATTCTTCTTGACGTAATTCTGAATCACTGCAATGAGCGGCATAAATCCTCCCCATGCAGTGCTGCCTATCTTCAGGAATATCCAGAAAAGAGTAGTCAAAGAGAATTTACAACCCTTCTGATTTGAGTTCATTTTGAGTTCATATACTTTAGACGGTGTATAAAGCTTATTTTTTCTCTTCAGTGAATTCAATCTGTATCGTGTCTCACCGAAAGCTTTTCTTTTCTGTGCTACTCATTTGTAGAGTATTGCCTCCGCCTCAAAAGCGCAATTTATGACCGCGCAAAGTATATTTAGATGCCCCTTAGTTACCATGGCTAATGGATTCCTTAGCTATCTGAAAGAAACCATTTGCTCTTTTCTAATGAAAATCTTTTGCCAATTGAGAGTGAAAAATCTGTCTAATCTCATATCTTGCACCACCACCTTGTTGCGAAAATCAAAGCCGAAAAAGCCTATTATTTCGTAGGGTGGGCAGTGCCCACCAGCCTTTATTGAGAAGGTGCAATATCTCAGCAATAGCACAAAGTATCCTTGGCTAAAATTTATTTTATTTATCAGGAGTATAATAACTTATAAAATTCTTGGATGTCAATATCATCTAAACAAAAAAAATATTATCAATGCAAAATTTAGTCTTTTGTAAATTACTAAATTTTGCTCGGATAATCGTGATATAATGAAGGACAATATTGGTGAATATGCGGTATACAAAAAAAATTTTGCATTAGCTTATACTGCTACTCTCTATTTTTATGAACGAATTTATGTTTTGGAGGTCAACGACCCAACACTGATTGCTAAGGAGCAATGCAGTGTGGGCTTGAAATATAGTCCGAGTTGACCCGATGGCTGGAAGACGATTCACGTATAAATTCTAGCAGCCGTTACAGGCAAGAGTTCCAAGACCTACTCCGGAATGCGCAGCCAGTTCCGCGACACTAGAAGCAAGTAGTTAAACAGATGTAAAGGGTGAAATCCGTGCTATTTGCAAAGTACCGACCTGTAACACCGTCAAGGCTAACATTACCCAGCAATGGAGGGACGTCATGTCCAAAGTACTAGTAATCGACACTGATAAAAAACCACAGAATCCAATTCATCCAGCCCAAGCGCGGCAGCTGCTGAGGAACAAAAAAGCAGCGGTATTTAGACGTTTCCCTTTTACTATAATCCTCAAAGAACCGCGCCCAGACACAAGCTCAAGTCCTCTGAGAATTAAGATTGACCCTGGTTCATTGACAACAGGTATAGCTTTGGTTAACGATGCCACTCTTGAGGTTGTATGGGCAGCAGAAGTTCAGCACCGAGGGTTTGCAATTAGAGAATCACTGCTATCTCGTAGACAACTACGCAGAAGTCGCAGGAATCGCAAAACCCGTTACCGTCAGCCACCTAAACATGAATGGTCTAGAAAGGGGAATAGACAACCAATCCCCAAACAGCGCAGAGAGGGATGGCTAGCACCAAGCCTCATGAGTCGTGTCCATAATATCGACACTTGGGTTAAACGGCTTAGTAAGTATGCGAATATTACTGCTGTTTCTCAGGAACTAGTAAAGTTCGACACTCAAATTATACAGAATCCGGAGATACAAGGGAAAGAGTACCAACAGGGTACACTTGCAGGCTACGAGACGCGGGAGTATTTACTTGAAAAGTGGAGTAGGCAATGTGCCTACTGTGACATCAAGGATGTTCCTTTGCAGATAGAACATATTCACCCAAAAGCCAAAGGAGGTTCAAATCGCATTTCAAACCTTACCCTGAGTTGTGAGAAATGTAGCCTGAAGAAAGGGACTCAGGATATTAAAGATTTTCTGAAAAAAGAAGAAAGAAAAGTTGAACAAAATCCTAGCGCAGGCAAAGCAACCTTTAGCCGATACTGCCGCAGTCAATGCAACTAGATTTAAATTACTGGAAACTCTTATTGCAACTGGACTACCAGTAGAGACGGGTTCTGGTGGGTTAACCAAGTTCAATAGAACAACTCAGAATCTCGAGAAAACACATTGGATTGATGCAGCTTGTGTCGGTAAATCAACACCTAAGAAACTTCTTGTCAAAGGTATTACCCCACTGCTCATTAAAGCAACTGGGCATGGTTCTAGGCAATCATGCGGCACAGACAAACACGGCTTTCCTATCCGACATTCTTCTAGAAAGAAGGTACATTTTGGGTTTCAAACCGGGGATATCGTTAAAGCCGTTGTCGAAAAAGGAAAATATGTTGGCACATATATTGGAAGAATTGCAACCAGAACAAAGGGAAGCTTTGCTCTTAATCACGGACAAGGAAAGTTTGATGTCTCTTACAAAAATTGTATAATTGTGCATCAAAAAGATGGGTACGCATATCCAAATGGTACTTAATCAACTGTCCTCCTGTCGGGGAGGACGTTTCTTAAGTACCAACGCCATTCCCCCTACACTGATTTGGAATACCAAATACAGTATAGGCTCCCTGGCTTTTTAGGTGGAAAAAGCAACCTTATTAGTCCAAATTGAACAACTTACTCAACAAATCAATCAATTCCAACAATCATTAGCAATTAGGTATCAACCAGGGCTATTTCATTCTGCAAAACGCAACCCACAAGCCTAGGAATAAATTCCTAGGCTAATAGCTGAAGTCGGCTTAAGCCGACTAGAAATTTCAGGTATTTAGTCCGTTTCAACGGACTTGAGCTTTAAGCCTTGAACTTGAGTTCAAGGCTCGGGTGTAGAATGAAATAGCCCTGGGTATCAACAATTCGTAGTATGATTGTAGGCTAGTCGTGCTAGGCAACAGATGCTATGGTCTCGCAATTTGAATACAGCCAGATTGCTCATCCAGATGAAGGTCAGCAGCTTGGGAATATCCTCGCCCAGTGTTTTCTGAATTCACAAGATGAAATTGAACCCTACTTCAACCGCATTGGCAGAGAAAATCTTCGTATCATCCGTGAAGGAGAACAACTTGTCGGTGGACTGGCGATGATCACAATGGGTCAGTGGTTTGGTGGTCAGCGTGTACCAATGACGGGAATTAGTGGGGTTGGCATTGCTCCAGAATATCGCGGCACAGGAGCAGCGATCGCCATGATGCAGTACACTGTTAAAGAACTCCATGCCAAGGGAGTAGCAATTTCCGTCCTCTATCCAGCTACTCAACGTCTATATCGAAAAGCGGGGTATGAGCAAGGCGGTATCTTTTGCAGTTGGGAAATTCCTACTCAGAGTATCCAGGTTAGGGAACAGCCTCTGAGAGTAAAACCTGTGGTTCCAATCAATCATGAACTCTTTCATGACCTACATCAGCAGCAAGCAAAACTCAACAATGGAAATTTAGACCGTAATCAAGCAATCTGGGAGCAAGTCATCCTCCCAAATGATCAGGAAAAGTTGTACGCCTATCTTATAGGTTCACCAGACCAACCCCAAGGCTATATCATTTTCAGCCAAAACCGAGAGAATGATGGCTCCTCTTTTATAGGACTCAGGGATTGGGTCGTCCTGACAACTGCTGCTGCAAAAACTTTCTGGTCTTTTCTTGCCAATCATCGCTCCCAAATTGATAAAGTACGATGGAAGGGATCAGTATTTGACTTTTTGACGCTGCTATTACCTGAGCAAACCATCAAGCAAAAGTTCATAGAACGTTGGGTGTTACGAGTAATAGATGTACCTCAGGCTTTGGAAAAGCGGGGTTATCCTTTAGGAATTCAAGCAGAACTACACCTAGAAGTTCGAGATGACCTGTTAACTGAAAATAATGCTAGATTCATCTTGTCCGTTGCCAATGGACGCGGTGAAGTCACCAGAGGTGGAAAAGGCGAGTTAACGCTAGACATCCGAGGATTATCACCCCTCTACACAGGTTTATTTACCCCCCACCAATTAAAACTAGCTGGACAACTAGATGCTACAGAAACAGCCCTCTTATCAGCTACTCAACTTTTTGCAGGTTCATCCCCCTGGATGCCAGATTTCTTTTGAATTATGAATTATGAATTATGAATTATGAATTAATTCTTAACTCCCCCACTCCCCCCTCCTAACTCTTCATTCCTAACTCCGCGCCTCCTAACTCCGCGCCTCCTAACTCCCTAAATCCTAACTCCTAACTCCCCACTCCCCACTCCCCACTCTTCATTCCTAACTCCTAACTCCTAACTCCTAACTCCCTAAATCCAATGCATAAAACTTCTGGTCGCTGGCGTTTTGGGCTAGCATTATCGCTGTTGACCGTTTTATTATGGGGAATTCTACCTATTGCCTTGACGGTGACGCTACAAGTACTTGATGTCTATACGGTAATATGGTTTCGCTTTTTGGTGTCGTTTGTGTTGCTTGCTGTTTATTTAAAAGTGCGGGGAAAATTACCTACTTTGGCACAACTGCGTTCTAGTTCTTGGCAGTTGTTAGCGATCGCAACGATATTCTTAGCAACTAATTACATTCTTTTCTTGCAAGGTTTAGCACTGACCTCACCTGCTAACGCCGAAGTGCTTATTCAGTTTGCTTCCTTGTTATTGGGTCTAGGCGGTTTAGTTTTTTTTCAAGAACGTTATCAGCTGCGTCAGTGGATTGGTGTAAGTGTACTTATTCTTGGTTTCGTGTTGTTTTTCCACGAACAACTAACAAATTTAATAACAGCCCACGGTAAATATCTTTTAGGCAGTGGTTTAATTGTTTTAGGCGCAGCAGCTTGGGCAGTCTATGCTTTAGCACAAAAGCAGTTGTTGCAATCTTTATCTTCTCCTACTATCATGCTAATAATTTATGGAGGCTGTACTTTATTTTTCACTCCTTTCGCTACAGTAAAAACAATTGTTTCTATGAATTTTTTTCATCTAGTAATATTAATTTTTTGTGGTTTAAATACTCTAATTGCTTATGGCGCTTTCGCTGAATCCTTAGAACATTGGGAAGCATCGCGTATAAGCGCAGTATTGGCCATAGCTCCCATTGTTACCTTAATATCAGTTTGGTTTGTCTCAATAATCGCATTTCACCTGATTACACCAGAACGCCTGACTTTTATGGGAATAGTGGGTGCGGTCTTAGTTGTGTCAGGGTCAGTGACGATCGCCTTAAGTGGGGAGTAGGGAGTAGGGAGTGGGGGAGTGGGGGAGTGGGGGAGTGGGGGAGTGGGGGAGTGCTTTTCAATTGGGTAGAGTACATTAAGGATTAAAAACCGCACCCTGTAGCAAATGAACGCAGATAAATATCTACCATCACCGGATGAGAACCGCTATAAGTTATAACTGATGAATAAACTTCTAATTTAAAACTGGGGGGGGGGGGGGGGGGGGGGGGGGGGGGGGGGGGGGGGGGGGGGGGGGGGGGGGGGGGGGGGG
>JADQBA010000419.1 GCA_016903675.1 Stigonema ocellatum SAG 48.90 = DSM 106950
TGTTCCCACTGACTTCCTCTGTGGCAATAACTACAGCTTGTCGTATTTGGGGATGGGTGTTGAGGACTGCTTCAATTTCTCCGAGTTCGATGCGGAAGCCGCGAATCTTCACTTGGTGGTCGATACGACCGAGGAATTCAATGTTCCCATTACTCAGGTAGCGGGCTAGGTCGCCTGTTTTGTAAAGGCGTGCCCCCTGTTGTTGACTAAAGGGATTAACGATAAACTTCTGTTGGGTTAACTCAGGACGGTTGAGATAACCGCGAGCCAGACCAGCACTACCGATGTAGAGTTCACCCCTGACCCCAATTGGGACTGGTTGTCCATGGGAGTCAAGGATATAGATTTGTGTATTGGCTATGGGACGACCAATTGAGATCTGATTGCTGCTGTCAGTACATTCAGCTATGGTAGCGCAGACAGTTGATTCAGTAGGTCCATAGGCATTGAAAAAATGTCGGTCTTTTGACCATTGCGCTACCAGATCGGGAGAACAAGCTTCTCCTCCCACAACAATTGTTCGCAAAGCTGGCAATTCTTCATAGGGTAGGACAGCCAACGCAGAAGGGGGGAGCATAACATGGGTAATGTTATAAGTACGCAAAAACTGTATCAAATTTGCTCCAGGGAGTAAGGAGTCCAAAGTTCCCAAGCAAAGCCTTGCTCCAGAACAAAGAGCCATAACAACTTCCCCGATTGAAACGTCGAAACTAAAGGAAACAAATTGAAGAACACTGCTGTCTTCGTTGACATCAAACAGGCGAATCTGTGCCATTGCTAGGTTGCACAATCCTTGGTGGGCGACTAGGACTCCCTTAGGCTTCCCTGTAGACCCCGAAGTGTAAATCACATAAGCCAAGTTACTGGCTTGTACACCACACAGAGGATTCTCCTGACTCTCACAAGAGATGACCCCCCATTGTGAATCCAAGCAGACCACATACGCTGTATGCTCAGGTAAATCTGCTACCAACTTTTCTTGAGTCAACAGCACCGATAAGAGTGAATCTGATAGCATATAGGCTAAGTGTTCTTGGGGATAGGTTGGGTCTAAAGGCACGTAAGCACCACCAGCCTTAAGTATCCCCAACAATCCCACCACCATCTCAACAGAACGTTCTACGCAAATACCAACCAGTACCTCTGGTCCCACACCGAGGGAAAGCAAGTGATGTGCGAGTTGGTTGGCTCTTTGGTTTAATTGAAGGTAGGTCAACGAATTGTTCTCAAACACCACCGCCACCGCATTGGGGGTGCGCTCCACCTGCTCTTCAAATAACTGATGAATACATTTATCTTGGGGATATTCACTCAGAGTATCATTCCACTCCACCAACAA
>JADQBA010000403.1 GCA_016903675.1 Stigonema ocellatum SAG 48.90 = DSM 106950
CACCAGGTAGGCTGTGTCCTGATGTCCGCCAAGACGAGCTAAGATTAACTGTGCCCCGAACAACAACGGCCAGAATATCTGCCACACAGAGGGGTCGAAGCTCAAAGAAATGGTCTGTAAAACTTTGTCAATAGGGCTTAAGCCAAAGGTTGTTTGCCGCCAGTACAGTTGATTGCAGATTCCACGGTGCGGAATCATTACACCCTTGGGCTGTCCTGTAGACCCGCTGGTATAAATCACATAAATCAAGTTGTCGGCTGTGACATCACTGACAGCATTCTCCTGACTTTGTTGCGAGATTACCGGACTGTCTGTATCCAAGCAAACTAAAAGCGCCTCACCTGCTGGCAATGAGGCAAGCTTCTTCTGGGTTACAAGCACCGATGCCTGGGAATCTGACAACATAAACTTTAATCGCTCTTCTGGGTAGCCTGGGTCTAGCGGCACATATGCCCCTCCTGCCTTGAGGATACCCAACATGGACACTATCATTTCTATTGAGCGTTCAACACATAGACCCACCAGCGTCTCCGCTTTTACTCCCAATGCTTGCAAGTGGTGCGCTAGTTGATTCGCACGGCTGTTCAACTCTCGGTAGGTCAGGTGCTCTTCTTCTAATACCACCGCCACAGCATCGGGCGATCGCTCTACCTGCGCCTCAAACAAAGAGTGAATACATGCATCCTGGGGATACTCTACCTGGGTGTCATCAAAAGGACGCTGCAACGGCTGCCCAACGCTTGCAGTTGAATTTGCCACAATCCCCTCAAGTATTCTCTGTTGAGTTGGCGGCACCTGGTCGTCGTTAGCTCCACGTACAGTACTTTTTTGATACATATTCATCTTTTTTATTTCCTAATGTTGAATGAGGGACTGGGGAACGAATGGCACGCTGGTTAACTCATATCTTGCACCATCGTCTTGTTGCGAAAATCAGAGCAACAAAAGCCATATGATTTCGTAAGGTGGGCAGTGCCCACCCTACCCTTATTGAGAAGGTGCAAGATGTCAGTTAAGGGTTGAGACTGACGCTACATAGGGGGAGAAAGGGGGACGCGGAGATATTTTTGGATGAATTTTCCCCGCGTCTGGGCGTCCCTTAGTCTGGGCGTCGCACTACAAGAGTGCCATTCGGGTTCAATCCCCATCAATTGACTCCGCGTCTCCCACTCTCCCCGTCACCGCGTCTCTTCCTTGAATTGACCCATATGGACAAGAAAAAACTGAGGCAACGGATACACTACTATCTGAAATGTAGATATCAGATATTTCACTACTTGATGGTGATAAAGTTTGTTGTTCAAGTTGAGTGAGTGTCAAAGCCAATATCTGACGGGCATTGCGGTAGTTTATGTGTTCTTTCCCACCCTGTTCAAAACGCTGTAAATAAGCTTCGAGATACCTAATCCGTAAGCCCAGATCATCTGTTGATTGAAGAAAAGGAAGGTCTGATTCAACCATAAAGCGGATAGCTAAGATGGGAATGGGGCTACGAAGTGGACGGAAGTTTGGGTTGTGCAAACCAGGGCTTTCAGTAAGATTGTGAAATTCCCCTAACATCAGTCCTGATTCCACAAACAAAGGCTTCAGTTTTTGTTGGACACCATCAATTAGTTTGTTCGTATCTTCTAGAAGAATATCAG
>JADQBA010000476.1 GCA_016903675.1 Stigonema ocellatum SAG 48.90 = DSM 106950
CCTACCCTTATTGAGAAGGTGCAAGATGTCAGGCTCCAGTACTGGCGAGAAAAGGGCGTGATTGTTCCTGTTATCAGTGAAACGGGAACTGGGCGTAGTATTTATTACTCAAAAGCCAATTTGGTGGAATTGGCTGTGATGGTATATTTTTTGTCTGCTGGGTTGAGTTTTGATTTGGCTGGTGAAACGGTCAAAACCCTCAAAGACAAAGAACCAGAGTTATTTAAATCTGGTGACGGCAAGCGTTTTATGTTGTTGGGAGCAGTAGATAAAAAAGCTGCCAAAGCAGGAACAGGGCTGATGCTTTCCCTTGTGGAGTTTGACCGAGAAAAAGCGATCGCTTCCGTAATGGAAGGTAAAACTGTGATTCCCGTGTGGTTAGACGTGATTTATCAAGGGTTAGCGGTTAAGTTAGAAAAGCAATCTGTGAAGTAACTAGTCATGAGTAATGAAACTAATACCTGTCGTAAAAATGAATCGTGTCGAAGCCAGAGGTAAAAGAGAAAATTACTATACCCAACGTATTAAATTTACCAATAACCTCTATAATTAACTTTTCATTACATACTTGTAACCTTTTGCGTTAACCTATTTATTTTTTGAAAAGTAATGC
>JADQBA010000243.1 GCA_016903675.1 Stigonema ocellatum SAG 48.90 = DSM 106950
GGTGCGACTCGTTTGCCTGAAATCACTTCGGTGAGGGATAGGCAAACGAGTCGCACCTTTTCGGCAGAACTACCCCAATTACAAAACTACCTAGACTTCGAGGATCGGTGATTTTCCAAGTACACATAAACGTGTAGTGCATGGTTAAACCGGATAATGCGTAGTTGCTCGGCTGCATCTGTTGGCAGAGAGAACTGATTTAGATAGCCTAATTCAACCCGTAAGTTATCACGCAGTTTTCGGCCTAAAGCCAGATAGGTCCGGTTTTGGTCAAAGCGACCACCCGAACCAGATAGAACCAACATTGGCTCAATACTCAGATGTGAATACCAGGGCGACTCACTACCAGCACGTTGAAACAGGGGATTAATCCAACGTGCCATAGCGCGCAACCTGATGTTAAATCGGTCTGTTACTATTGACTGTGACTCTCCATCTGATAAAAAAGTGTAAGTGTTAGCCAATGTATCCGTCCGAGAAGGCCAGCGAAGCTCCGTGCGGAAACGTTGAATAAATTCGCCATCACCTAACGGCTTTGTGATCTGTAGTTGCGTAATCACGCGTACTTCCTGATAGAACGTTGTCGGTTGGTATGAACTGACTCGCCCCCAGTTCCACCACAATCCAATTGGTGATAACGATACCCGTACTGGTTTAGAGAGCTGGTAACTTACCCAAGGACGAAACACCTGTAACAGCGGGTAACGAAATACATTTAAGTCATGTCCATTATTGTTTTCAGCTTGCCGCCGGTACTGATGGTCAAGTTGAAAGCTCCATCTGCCAGCCGTCTTATAAACCAAGTTTAATTCCGACCAAAAAACCGCCTGGTTGCGAACTACTCTTGGGTAGGACGACTGCGCTATTGCTTTTACCGCTATCAGGCAGCAGATCATTAAGAGGATAAACCTGTTGAGCATCCGGCTTTATCTAAAAACATTGAAGTTATAATGGTTCAGTCATTTTGTAAGGATCAATTTTAGCAAAACAGACACAATACGTCTAAAAATTCCGCTGCTTCTTTATGGTTTTCGACGGCTCTCTAGTGATCCTGAGGATGGTCAGTCATACGATTTGGGGTTTTGAGGTACACTCTCAGAAGTAACTGAAAGCGGCCCAAAACGTTGGGGCATCTGCTAAGAGTCTCAGTGATGCCGCTTGCCGCCTAACAGATTTTTCAATAAGCCACCCAGCCCACCCGAACTCATACGGCTGTGCTTCGAGCGGCCGCTCAAATTACCTAAAATGGAAGTAAATGATCCTAAGCCACCGCCGGTCGGGTTTAGATTACCCCCTACTAGTCCGCCCAACAAGCTACCTAATCCCCCGTTGCGCCCTCGTTGATGTCCCCCACTCATCATTTTGCTGACGACAATCGGAGCTAAAACACCTAGCATCCCTTGTACCATCTGGGGGGATATGTTCGCTTTTTTGAACAGATTATCAAAGCCAGTTTTGGTTAAGAACGAGGGGGAGGTTGGATCTTCTCCCTGTTGCTGGGCCTGTCCCGCCTTGTCAACAAACTCGTTAAGAATACTAAACTGTTGCTCACTAACACCCAAGTAGGCTGACATCTGCTGGATGTGTTGCTGCTCGGGAGCCGAAAGCCCGCCATCGACTCTTGCGAAAGCAATCAAGTCGGTTATGAACGAAAAACGGAGTTGGCTTCCCTTCAACACATCGAGACATTTTTGTAGGCTCACCTGGGAAGGATTATGGGCAATCTGTTGAATCTCCTGCTGCATAGCTTGAGGTAACTCAGCCGCTTCACTCATTACCGTGAGAAAGTCAGTTTCTTCCACTGAGACGTTGCCATCTGCCAAAGCCATTGTTGCCAATGCCCCCAAGTAAGCCCCTCGTTCTGGTAACGAGTAATTTTTTAAGAAGGCGTTTTGTTCCTGCTCCATAGCTTCAACGAGTAGATTGGTTGTTTAACTCTATCTGCAATTACTTAGAAAAAATACTTAGTCACTTGCTCGAAATGGTTTATCGTGAAGATAAGAAGAGGCAACTTATTCAACAGCGGAAAAGCCTTTGATGATGCATAATAGCCTTCTTTACTATTGAAGACAATTTTTTTAGGCTGCCACGCAACGCTTTTCTTTTCTACTGCGTATAGGCTACTATCAGAATAATATCCGTTTGACCTACAAATTTTTCAGTTAAGTCAGATAGACGTTATTTGAACAGCATTTCGTTTCCTGCACGGTGCTATTTTCCCTTCTCCTTAGTGGTTTCCAGTCCAAATACTTTGGCCGTATAGCTGCCCAAATTCTTCACTTTGCCGTCGCTGGCTTTGGTGTGAATGTCATACAGTTGGCGGTTGATCACCTCAATCGAGTGCATTTCTAACACTTTGGCGGCCTGATCGGGCCGAAGTCTGAATTGTTTGACAAGCCGTTCAAGTAGTGGTGTTGTTGGTTCTTGTTCCGGCTTGGCATTGTAAAACACTTCAAACTCTACCTCTTCAACAGGTTTACGACCCCGGCCAGGGCGGTTACCAAAAATGGGTTTATAAGTAAAGGTGATGTCCGTATGGCCGTTTATTTCTCCTGTTGCAATGTCTAAAACATCACGTTTAAATTGTGTCCAGATTGGATATTTGTCTTTTCCCGTTTTAGGCTCAACGATATTGAGCATGGTTTTGAGGTCTACAAGATCTCGCCGAAATGTCTTGTCTTTCATATTTTTATACATGCATAACAACTCGTAAATTCGTTTCGCGTAGGCAGAATTAAGGGAAATCGCGGCCGCTAATTGAATTTTAGTGTATCGCTGATTTAAATCAATGTAGAACGGTCGCACTTTCTGAGATAATTCGATTTCAATGATTCCTGTCCCTTTTTTGTATTCCGCAGATGCTACAAACGTAGCTTGTAGTAGGTTGCCATTGGGAAGCGTTGTCTCAAACACACGAGTCATTAGCTTACGGGTAGCCTGCTTGTAAGTTTCAAACTTTAACTCTGTTTGACCAGTGACCTCTGCCATTTCCTTCACTGATACCTGATACATTTTAGTTGGAGGATCATCTTTGCGAACGTTGGCGACTACCATGTAAAGAAGATTTTTCTCTGCCTCGCTCATTTCATACCGAGCTACAGTTAATACATTGTCCTGCCAAATCTCTACTGTTTTACTCATATGCGTTGATTTATAGGCAAATATAATAAAATGTATTTTAAAAATGTACTTCTTTTAAAAAAAACATTTTTCTACCGACCAAACCACATTTTATTAAGCCTGTTTCACCGACCAAACCACATTTTATTAGACGCATCTCACCGACCAAAGTACATTTTATTACCGACCAAAGTACATTTTATTAAAGTTATCCACAGTGTAAGTATCTGTAAATCTGATAGTTATAAGCTCTATTTTGCCTCTACAAGTGTTTAACAAGTGATATTTGAAATACACAATCACTTGTCTCGCGCGCGATCACGCACGTACACACGCGAGGGATGGCCGGGGAGGAAGTGGTTTGACAGGTACGGCTTAGAGAGGTGAAAAGGGTTAACGATAAAAATAGTTGAAAAGGGGAAAGAAACGAAGGGGAAAAAAAGAGCAAAAAACAACGGGGGAGAGCGAGAAAAAACAAAGCGCGAAGCGGTCTTATAAAGAGCAAGCGGGAATTACGCTGCGCGATAATTCTCACTTGCTCTACGAGGTCTCTAGTCTGATAATCAACTATTTAGTAAATATTTTTACTATTAGTTAGTAAGCGAAAAGTATATTTCAGGGTTAAAAAGTCTTTTTTTAGCAAATTAGAGCTATTTTTGATATACTAAAGTGCTTATTTATGGAGGTAAAAGCCAATAAGTCCGTTCGGTTCGATTCCGATACTGACCTGAAATTCAGCAAGTTAAGTGAAAAGCTGGGCCGCTCGAAGCAAGAACTGTTTGGGCAAATGGTGGACTATTTCTACAAGTCCAAGAAAGATCCGGGCGATTTGAACGATGAATTGCTGAAGAAGGAACTCGGCCAGGGCATTAACCGCATTATCTCCTTCATCAAGACCCAAGAGAAAGAAGCTCTAACGCCCATTATGGCCGATGGGCGGGAGTTGCAGCGTAACCTGAGCTTTTTGTTGCGGCAGTTCAACGGCTTTTTCAACGTGGATACGGAAAATTACATCCACGGCTTCTATCTGGAGAGCCAGCAAAAGCGGGCTGCTGAGAACGCCAATTTGGTTAAACAGCAACAGGCACTGGAGAAGCAACAGCAAGCAATGGCCGTAGAGCTTCAAAAACTGCTCTCAGAGGCACGAACGTACCAAAGTGAGACAAAAGCACATCGACTGGGAAAGAACGCCTTAAAAGCCAAGTTTCGGGCCATCCTCGATAGCTATATTCAGCAGCGCGAAGCCCTGAACACCCTGACGCAAGGCCGAGCCGTGAAGGATTTGCAAGAGCACAGCCGCAGCCAGGTTGATAACCTGTAACCCCCTTTCCCATATGCCCCATATCAACATCACCAGCAGCAGTAGCGGCAGCAATGCCGGCAGTTGTGGCCAGCTTGTCGAGTACCTGGAGAAAGAAAACAATCTGAAAGCCGAGCACAAGGCCGAATTGTGGTTTACTCAGCAGCGCGACGACTTGCGGCCCCATGAAGTGCGTCAGGGCATCGACTCCAATACGGCCAAACTCAAACAGCACGAGGCCAAGTATTACCTGATCAACATTAGCCCATCCCAGACCGAATTAGCTCACCTGGGCAACGACCCTCAGAAACTCAAAGACTATGCGCGTGGCGTGATGGCCGAGTATGCGGCTAACTTTCAGAAGGGGCTGGGCCCGGATGATGTGAAGTGGTACGGTAAGGTTGAGTATAACCGGGGCTACAAGTGGACCGATGCCGACGTGAAACAGGGCCTGCACCAACGGGGCGAGCTGAAGGCTGGCCACCAAATGCACGTGCAGATCATTGTGAGCCGTAAGGACATGCAAAACCAACGGCTACTGAGTCCGCTGACCAATCATCGAGGGCAAGGTAAAAGTGCCGAGCATGGCCACAAGTTCGGCCAGTTTAACCGGGTCGCCTTCAAACAGAGCTGCGAGCAGGCTTTTGATACCCAACTGAATTACCGTCGAGACCTGGAAGAGAGTTTTCGCTATCAGAACACGATGAGCCACGGTACGGCTCAGGAGCGGGCCGCTATGACGCTGGAATTACGCGATGTGCAACACGAGCGCCAGCAGCAACTAGCCGCCGATCTCCGGCGAGCTGAAGAGTTACGCCTACAGATGGAGCAAGCTAAGAAAATCGAGTTAAGTCAACAGCGGGAGTTGACCCTACAGCAAGAACAGAAACGGAGTCGAGGTTTAGGAATGGGGATGTGACAACAGGTTTTCTCAGGCATATTCCACGGCACCGGCCGCCCGGCCTAACCGGACATAAATCAGTTAGTTGAGTATGACAAAACAAGATGTAATCAACCAGGTTAGTGAAAAAACCGGCCTTGATATGCTTACCAGCCGGTCAATAATCGAATCCTTTTTCGAGGTGGTCAAAGATGCCTTAACCGAAGGGGAACCCATCTATATCCGCACCTTTGGGAGCTTCATTGTCAAGCAACGGGCTTCCAAAGTAGCGCGTAACATTAGTCAAAATACGGCAGTCAGGGTTGCGGCTCACGTGATTCCCTCGTTTAAAGCCAGTCGAGCGTTTGCTAACCAGGTGCGCGCGCAAGAGGTGACTGGTGAAAAGAAGAAAGGGGAAAACTAACGCATAAAAGAGGGCATACCATCGAATCTTGCGCCCTCTTTTTATCCCCTTTTTACCCCGCTGTAAATTGTACTATTTGAAGATGTGTTGTATATGCTATCTTATGTTAAGGGAATATTCCGAGAAACAGCTTCTACTCATGAGTATACGACGCGTGGTAACTTGGTACGATAAAGACACCAATCGGTTAGTGGGTGAAATGGACGCCACCCACATTGACATTGCTGTGTTAAGACAGATTTTCAACCCGCCCCCGCCGGATCCATTCTTGTACCGCTCCTACGAAATTGATGTAGCCCAAAGCTACCTGATTGAGGAGTGGATGCCCGTAGCGTTTGATTTTGAGGCTCATATCTATCAACTGGACTGTTTCAGGGATGGTTGATAGCGAGCGTTCCTAACCCTGAGAGTGCAGAGCCACAAACAGAAGGCGCCTAAACCAGTTTCCTGTAAACTGATTTACTTCAAGTTGTGAACTGTTTTCGCTTACAACTACGTCCAATACGGGCGTAGTTGTTTTTTGCGTGCCTGGCCTCGGCCTACCCCCGCCTGACTCTGTAGCTCAACGGGCAGAGCCATTGATGTTAATCAATAAGACGGCAGTTCGAGCCTGCCCGGAGTCACTTTTCCCGGTTCTGATTCATGGTAAGGGATCCATAAGAAAGCAGACTAACAGGGTCAGTCTGCTTTCCGCTTCTATCCACACCATAAGGAAAGTGCTAAACTTTCCTAAGATTAAGCAAATGTAACTATATGCGCTTTGTTTCCAATTGGCTGAGTATATACCTCTGTGTGCTTCTTCTGACCGCTGATGAAGCGGTCAGTCAGGCGCTTTGGGTCATTAATCCGAAAGGCCGCGTTTCGTTTGTGGCCCACCAGGGTGACCTTTTACAGATTATGTACTCCAGTCCCACCGGGAGCAACATCACGTATTCGGGCCAGCTTATGGCTCTTACAACCGATTCGATTCGGCTACGGGGGGCTCAACCGGAGCATCAGCCGGTCGCCCTTACTCAGTTGCGGGGCGCACGCCAGATTCCGCCTTTGGCGGCCAGCCTATCGGCTGGTATTGCTGTCGGTGCGACCGGGCTAACCCTGTGGGATAAGCGGGAACTCTCCTCAGGGCCTCGGATCGGCCTGAGTCTGTTAATCGGGGCGGGCGCTGGCCTTGCCTATCGGCATCTGGTCATCCATCGAAAGCGAATGCGCCAACGAGTTCAAAAAGGCTGGACATTTCAGATTCGTTGACATGGATCGATTAACTGATTTTAACCAAAAGGGCCACTCTTTCCGAAGAAGTGGCCTTTTTGGTTAAAATCAAGACGTTGAGTAAATCAGTCAGTAGTTAACTCAACCGCCGAAGAACTTGTTTTCAGGAGCGATTATTCGTGTTCGTGCAACGGCTCTTTGCCTCCATGCTCATGGGAGTGGTGCAGGGCTGCTTCTTCCGCATGATGATGGGCATGGGTGCTAAGCCCAAAAGCCGTATAGCCATGATGAGCCGCCTTTCGGTGGTCGCCTGCGGCTAAGTGCTCGGCGGCTGCGCGATGGTTGTCAGCCGCCTGCTGATAATATTCTGCCGCCTTTTTATGGTTTTCGGCGGCTTTCTGGTGCTCCTGAGGATGGTCAGTCATGTGCTTTAAGGTTTTGAGGTACACTGTCAGGATTAACTAAAAAATGACTGAAAGGTTGGCACACCCTCCAAATCGTAGCGATGCCTACAGCCGCTCAGTAGATTTTTCAACAAGCTACCCACATTTTTTGCTGTTTGTACGCAACGTTTTTGGTTCCCGCTACGTATAGCTTCTTGTCAGGATAGCATCTCTTAACCAAGTAGCTCCGTGCTCATCCTGCACCCGATTTCCCTTCGGACTGATTGCGGACCGATAAGCAATCCATCACCTGATTACGCAGGTGATTTTTTTTATTAACTATTTCTGAATACCGTTCCTTATCTGCCTCTGTTAAGTTGCCCTTTTTTAATTTTAACAAAAAGTGGTAACTCCACAAGGCATCAATATACTGGCTGATTATCAAAGCCAATTCGCCATTTTTCTCTTGTAAATAGGCTTTCAGTTCGTGGTTCTCCATCAACCAGGCGTGCTTAACCTCTAAGGCTAAGACAGCTTTTACCAATAATTCGCGGGTGATGAGTTTAACTTCGAGGTCCGAAATAGGGGTAACAGTCATGGTAGCTTATGTCACTTTATCAATTAGTAGGTTGTAATTTCCAAAGCATCAGTAATCAAAATGGGCTCTGATTGCCCAGAGTTGAATAGGCCCCCGATCTTTGTTATAAGCGGGATTTTGAATGAACTGGTAATTCAGGCTTAGATGTAACGACGAATTGATACTCGCTTTGTAATAGGTTTCAAAAATACGTTCAGTGCCATACGTTAATTTGCCATCTCCAATCATAAAGCCGTACCCACCCACATTGAGAAAATTTCGGTGATCGGGCGATAAACCGTTGATTACAAAGCCCGTTCCAAACACGTCCTGCTGCCGTTTCCACCAAGTTGGGTAGTTCTGCCGAAAAGGTGCGACTCGTTTGCCTGAAATCACTTCGGTGAGGGATAGGCAAACGAGTCGCACCTTTTCGGCAGAACTACCCCAATTACAAAACTACCTAGACTTCCTCGACGAACTCAATCCCACCGTTGATTTAGAACTACTGCCCGTTGAACC
>JADQBA010000298.1 GCA_016903675.1 Stigonema ocellatum SAG 48.90 = DSM 106950
CAGGGCTGGGGGATACGCTGTCACCGCTGCACCTGCGGTTGTGTACTTGGCTTTTGTTGCCTCACCTATATGACTGTACAGTTATCTTAATTGTGGGGATTTTTCCCCTTAATCAATGCGGCTAATCCTCCAAAATCCTTATGAGAACTGGTTTCTAGCCAACGAATCGCACTACAGGTTACACTTTACAAGTCTCGATGCGAGAGAAGAAACGCATTTCCCCCCTTTATGGGAAGGTGTCCCTCTGGGGCTTTCGTATCAAAGGTCACTTCCGTGTAATATATCCAGCTTTGTTTCCCAATCCACAAGCTTTTAATCCAGCTTTGTTTCACTCTCCATCCCACGCGATCGCCTAATTCCCAGGCTTCTTCATTGAATTCCCAGGCTTCTTCATTGAAACTGCCGTCGGGTACACCGCCGACACATAGGTAGATTTTCTTCTGAACGCTGAAGCCAAAACGCCCATTGGTGTAGGGGCTAAATGAGCAATCGTACAGAAAGTTACGCGCTTGGCTGTAATCCTTACTGGATAAGCATTCTGCAAATCAATATTTTTCGTAATTCTCGGTGTACCAAATAACCTATACTCTTTGCAGTAAAACTTCTAAATACAAAAAACAAGAAGTATGAAAAAGGCATTATTGTTTTGTTTTGGAATAATTCTTGCAATGTGGGTTGCCATAAGCCCTGCAATCGCAGAGAACTCAATCTCCAAAACTGAATGCACGAAAGAGGGATTTTTCCCCAATCTAAATGACTGTACCAGATTTTATAGGTGCGTCGATTTTGACGGGAAATTAACTAAGTTTGACTTTCAGTGTGGACCTGGAACTGTATGGCATCCGACAGAGACCACCTGTGTCTATCCCTGGCAGATGGATAAAAATGCTGAATGCTTTCAAGAGAGTAACAGTGCGCCGTCTTAATAAGACCGAAAGAAAAGGGGGTACTCAGGGGTGAAATGAGCTGCTGTGCAGAAAGTTACGCGCTTGGACTTGAACACAAGCGCTTTCAGCATCCTGAAGACCAGTTCGTATAGCTGTACCAATTGAAGTCTCTGAAATAATGGTGCTTCAAACCCTTGCTGTACCGTTTTAAATTGCTGTACCAAATAGGGTATAGATTAGTTGGTACTTTGAACAGGGCACTGGGCACAAAGATTACGGTGCAAAAAGAGTGATTTATAGAATGCTTGCCTAGCAAGACTTTCAGCCTTAGCGTAACTTTCTGTACGGTTGCTCATTTACCCCCCACATCATCAGCACAGCCTAGGTAATAAGCCAAAGCATCAAGCATGACCTTGGTTTTAGTCGTACCTGCAACCTTTACATATGAGTTGAGCCGTTCATCCAGTTCTTTTGGGAGTCGGACACAAAATTGTGGTGAAACCATGATTGTAATTTCATCCTAGACTGTACAACACTGTATTCAGTGAATGACAATTCTATTATGTACTGTAATTGAGAGACTTTGCCTTTCCTCCAATGCAGCCCCCAATGGATGAATCACAAACACGCGATACTACCAGAACAACAGATACGGTATACCGAAGAGCGAGGCTGTTGCCGCAGCTGCGCTTACGCCACCACAAGCCAATCTTCATTCTAAAGAGCGATCGCCTCCACGACCCAATCTTCATTTTAAAGAGCGATCGCCACCACGACCCAATCTTCACTCTCAAGAACGCATAATTTCCCTTAACCTACTTCTAGTTTCCTCGCTTAGTTGGTCATACACCGCCTGTTTAAACTCGTTTGTCCAACCTTCAGTTAGATACTCCAACGCATCAGCATCTATTTCTAGATGGCTAAGTATCAGGACTTGGTTCGTAACTGATTCCATATTAATAGAATCCACACTCTCCCCCTCGTGTCCAACACCATTGTCCAAGGTCTGTCCAATGTCAGTAGCTACAAGGGTTTCATCACTTTCACCCTCTCTACTCTCCGAATTGTGTCCAACGTAGTTGTCCAACGTTTGTCCAGCATCAGTGGTTGTATGTGTACCTTCAATCTGTCCAACACCATTGTCCAACGCCTGTCCAACATCGGTGGTTACAGTAGTTTCTATTTGATTGGACAATTCTGGTGTACCCTCTCTAGAGTGTCCAATACAGTTGTCCAATGAGTGTCCAATGTCGTCTAACGTAAGCTGTTTAACACTTTCAGGAATTATATTGGACAACTGTGTTTCAGCTTGTGGGGGGGTGTCCCCCATGTTTACTGCCAACCTGTAAACTTTATGTCGTGGGTCTGTAGTAGATGGGCGTACAGTCAGAATTCCCCTTTGGGAAAGTCTTTGTAAAGCTTTGTAAATAGCCTCTCTCCCCCACCCGATCGCACCCGCAATTTCAGTACAACACAAGGCAATATTCTCAGGAATTTTCGAGAGCAGTTCTATAATGCGATCGCCCTTAAGACAAATCATTGCTAAAGAAGGCTTGAAAAATGAGACGGTAGATTGAAAACCCCATAAATAGGGGGAAAAGTGGCGGAGTTATCATGAGCCGCCACGCGACGGCTGACACTCCTATTCCCGACTCCGCAAACGCCACCGCCTAAAATCGGTAGTGATGAAGATGTGGTGATTTGGGAACCGGTTAGCAAGGGTTTCAGGTTCTAAAATCATTACTTGTTTATCAGTACCTAATTAATTAGTCACGGTCTGAATCAATTGAGCGTGAGATGACATCATTTATCAAAACTTCATCTTCATCCAGATTATGAGCATCATATAACACCATTTTTACTTCATATTCAATGCTATCTAAATGTTCAAGCATCTCCTTAGCGCCGTGTCCTCCTCCTCTTTTAGACCTGTCAAAAATCTCTTTCAATTCATCAAGATGTTCTTCTTCAAGATTTTCATAATAAAAATCTTCACCAGATACATCATTGAGGTTTATTCTTTTTATTTCCTCATCAAGCCATTCTTTAAATTCATCATCCGTTTCGTTTATTTCATCAGGATTGATTTGCATGATATGCTCCTTAGTAGTTAATTTTTTTATCTTACTATCAGCGTGTGCAAAATTTGTAATCAAGCTTCTACAAACACTTTTGATTGCTCAGCTTTAGCCCTCAACGCATCGAAAGTAAATTTTCTAGCCTCACCTTCATCCAGGATATTGAAGCTTGAGAATTCTGATTTCATCGCATTAAATGCTTTTCCTACGCTCTCAAGATCACACAGCGATTCATACTCTTCATAGGCGATGTCAGGATATTGGATTTAACTAAGTATTAACACTGAGATTTTTGAGTCTGATGACGGTTGAATAGCGATCGCCATCGGGTTTAAAAAAAACGTAATATTTGCGTATTACAAAGCGAAGTGCGCAATGTGAGTAAAAAGGTTACTGTAACTGGTAAACTCACAATTTTCTCCTAGTTGCTAAAATTTGGACATAAGTTTAAGTTTGATTAAAGTGAAGCCTTGATTCGCCGTAGCGAGTCAGAGCCTGAAACCTTTATTTTTCGTTGAGACGACTCTTACGTCGAACTTAGGTTCTGATAGTAAGTCCCTTCGCTTCTATACAGCAAATATTCGTGCTTTACTTAATATTCCCAAGTTGTAAACCAAAATCGACACTTCATTGGAAAAACTGTTGTGATAAATTTTACTCCTTCTTACGCACAATTTCCCTTAACCTACTCCTAACGTCCTCACTAAGCTGTGCATACACCGCCTGTTTAAATTCCCTTGTCCAACCTTCGGTTAGGTATTCCAACGCATCGGCGTCTATTTCTAGATGGCTAAGTATCAGGACTTGGTTCGTAACCGATTCCATATCCAAACCATCCACACTCTCCCCCTCGTGTCCAACACAATTGTCCAATGAGTGTCCAATATCAGTGGCTGCAAGGGTTACGTCACTTTGGCGCTCTATACTCAGCCCCTGGTGTCCAGCACAGTTGTCCAAGAGTTGTCCAACATCAGTGGCTATTGTGGTTAAGTCATTTTGACAGTCTAGTTTACCTTCTCCCTGGTGTCCAACACCATTGTCCAATGAATGTCCAATGTCCCCTAACCCTTGCTGCTCAACAACTTGAGGAATTACATTGGACAACTCTACAAACTGTGAGGGGGGGGTGTCCCCCATGTTTACCGCCAACCGGTAAACTTTATGTCGTGGGTCTGTAGTAGACGGGCGCACACTCAGAATTCCCCTTTGAGAGAGTCTTTGTAAAGCTTTGTAAATCGCCTCTCTCCCCCAACCGATCGCCTGCGCAATTTCAGCACAACACAAGGCAATATTCTCAGGAATTTTCGAGAGCAGTTCGATAATTCTGTCCCCACAAGTCTTAGTCGTCACATCAACCTCGTTCGTAACTTCCCATCTCCCGAATTCAGGGTTTAACTTGAGCATCAAATCTATGGGGGCTGCACTGCGGATTTTGGGACTGCTCATTCTCCTGAGTTGGCTATTATTGTCCCCCTCTAAAATCCAGATGGCAGAGGCAGCTGCACCAATACCACTACTACCGCGTAGTTTGGATACTCCTTTGCGATCCCTGTTCTTATTATTATGGTGAATTAAAATACACCCAAACCCGTAAGTATTAGACAACGCCTCTAGCTGGCTAACGGCGTGTTTGGCCACAGCCGCGTTTTCGTCAAACTCTTGGGACTTGTGGATGGAAGAGAAACTGTCGATAACGACCATGGTGGGTTTTAGATCAGCAATGACCTCCTCTAATCTTTGCCATTGGGTGACATCCCAATCCATTAGCACGGCCCAGTCCTGAGCTGCAAATGCACCACGAGTGGCAAGCTTGTCTTGGACAAAGCACGGTAACTCGTCACTTGCTACGAATAACACCTTGCCTCGTTTGGTCGGCTTCTCCCCAAGAAATTCCTCATCCAGGAGCAGCGACACTGCGGCGTCATAAGCAAGGGTGGTCTTACCAATTCCTGGGTCCCCTCCAAGAATGGTCACACCCCTACCCAAGAGTAATCCAGGGAAGAGCCATTCCACACCCCCAGTTTCCAAGCGCATAAATTCAGCCGCCGTGTACAGCTTGGGTGCTGCTGTACTACTGGCTTGATTGATGACTTCTACAAGCTGGTTGAGATTTTTCTCACTGATGCGGTAGTGGGAGCAAATCTCACTTTTAAGTAAAGCCTTGGCTATGGGGTCGGGTTCAGTAGAGTAACGCTGTATTTCTAGCCGTAATCGCTCTGTATTATTAAGCTGACCTTTGGACTCTACTTGTCGCAGTTCATTAACAATCGCCTTCCAGTCCCAACTGGGGACTTTACACTGCTGGCGGAGTTGTTCTAAAGCAGCTGTAGGGAATGGGGCATATCTAATAATAACTGCTGCAATGTCCCGTGCTTCTATGACGCTGAGTTGTTGGTTGGTTTGTGATTGTACCCACTCTGCCCAGGGGCGGGAGAAAGTCATAATTTGTACAATCAATTCCTTTGGGTTCATGACCCCACCACCAATCCAAGCGTCCGTCGTGCTTTGACATTGGTAGATTTGGGCAGTTCCACCCGTTAAGTATCCTGCTCTCCAAACTGC
>JADQBA010000199.1 GCA_016903675.1 Stigonema ocellatum SAG 48.90 = DSM 106950
AGTTAGTCCACAGTGTCGTTCGTTTTGATTTGAGTTGTGGAAAATAAGCGCCTGAGATACCAAGATGATTGCGCCTTTGAACCGCTTAACTGCTCTATGGATACCAAATTGGGGATCTACTTCAATGAGTAGATGAACGTGCAAATAGCATTATTTCCATCTCAATGATCTCGACCCGTATTTCCTTTGCTATTTGTTCCAAAAGCTCTTTAAGCCGTAAATCTACTCCATCCTTGAGGACGCTACGCCGATACAATGGAAGTCCAGACAACGTGATACTTGCATGAATAAACGACATTGTTATTAGATTTAAATTTCTTCATAAAAAAGACTGGCGCTATCTAGCCTTTAAGTATATAGTATTTTCATTAAAGACACATAATCGAAGGAAGCGAGCAAGTATGCAAGTGCGGTGGAATTTCAAAATGTTACCCAACCAGTCACAAGAGGAAACTCTTGAAGAAAGGCTTGTGACACTGAGAAAACATCGTAATTATGCTTTAAAAGAACGGGTAAACGGGTTCGATACTAACAACCAAGATATTGATACACCTATTGCTTATGCCTATGGAGCTTACTGTGAAATAGGATCAAGGATTGAAATAGGTTCTTGTTGTCCCCTAACCTGCCCAGTTCTCAAACATGGTGTCATCCCCCAAAATCTGGATCTGGCGACCAAGCAGTCTAAAGTCAAGGACAAGACAACGAAGGAAGTTATCGGACAAGAGCGTGAGTGGGATTCAGCGTCTGGCATTCAGATGAAAGTTACGTCCCAACTGAGGCAATCGTTGGATAGTTTTGCTGCCATTGATTCATGTGTTTTGCAGCGTAATATTGCCAAGCTGGACATAGCCTATGCCAATTTTTGGAAGCAGGGTAGAGGTTTCCCGCAGTTCTTTAAACGACTAGATTCTTTTGAGTACAAGCCAGGTCGTGTTGTCCTGCGTCATATCCGCAAGAATTACGCTACTGTTTACCTGCCTGGAATCGGTGAAGTCAAATTTCATAACAGCCGTGATTTATCCCTGATTCAGGATTTAAGAACTTGCACAATCAAACGAGATGCTGGTAATTGGTACATCTCGATGTTGGTGGAAATTCCTGGTATCCTGCCAGAACTAAACGCGCTGGATTTGTGCCGCGCAGTTGTTGGCATTGATGTCGGCATAACCAGGCTAGTCGCTTTGTCTGATGGCAGATTCCTTGAGAATAAACGCTTCGCAACCAATAAGAGGAAAGCACGTCGGTTAGCAATGCGTCAACGTGCTATTGCTCGTAAACAAAAAGGTTCTAAGAACAAAATTAAGGCTGTCAAGAAATTAGCCAAACAGCAGCACAAAATAGCCCTAAGCCGGGATGGGTACAATTGGCAAGTCGCATCCACTATTATCAAGACTGCTGATGCTGTGGCGCGAGAAGACCTTAAAATTAAAAATATGGTCAAGCGTGCCAAGCCCAAGCACGATGGTAAAGGCGGATATCGGCGTAATGGAGCAAGTCAAAAAACCGGATTAAACAAAGTCATTCTTGATGCTGGTTGGGCCGATATTTTCAACAAAGTTGCTTGGCTTGCAGTTAAAACGGGTGTGCCAGTAATCGTTGTCCCGGCTAAGCACTCGTCCCAAGAATGTCCAGAATGTGGGCATGTTGATAAAAAAAATCGTGAAGGCGAGAAGTTCCTTTGTGTTAATTGTAAACACGTGGATCACGCCGATACCAAAGCGAGCAGGACACTAGCCAAAAGAGCGGGATTGGTCTTCCCAAAAAATAAATTGACCCTACCCCCGGACTGGGGGAAAGTTACGCTTGTGAAGTTATCAGTGCCATTTGGTACTGAGTCCAAGAACCAAGCCTCTGGTGTTTCCCCGCCATGTGCGGGAAACTCCGACAGTCGGATATGTAGGAGATACGGCTGAAACTCTTACAGAATCCCCTCGCCTTTAGGCATGGGGAGTGTCAAAATAAGTCACTGGGAAATGATGATTTTGCCAATAATCATTTCAACTTTGTAAAACAAAGTGATCCTGTCGCCTTAGTTCCAATTCCTGGATATCCAGGAGATAATTTTCCACTAGCACCTGATGATATATTTGGCATGATTTGCCCCCATGCAGCTCATATCCGTAAAGTTAACCCACGTGATGATGGGACAGATACTGGTGGTACGAATGACACGCTCGCTCGTAGAATTCTCCGGCGTGGTATCCCCTATGGTGTGCCTCTGAGCGACACAGCAACAGAAGCTGATGACCCTCTCAAAGGTAACCGGGGGTTACTGTTTATATCATATCAGACATCGATTAGCGATCAGTTTGAGTTTCTTGTGAATCGTTGGACGAACCAAAAAAATGTTCCCAAAAACGGTGGTCATGATCCCGTCATCGGACAGAATGGTAAACTTGGGGACAATCGAAGCCGTCAATTTGAAATTGCACTAAATGATAGCCCAAGTGAAACTTTCTCAATTACCCGTGAATGGGTGATTCCCACGGGAGGTGGCTATTTTTTTGCGCCGTCAATCAGTGCCTTAAAAAATGTTTTAGCTTAAGTGTCAGGTTTCAGACCTCATACACTGATTAAGCTCATCCCAAGAAAGCGCAAGGAGTGGGATGAGAGCGGGCATAGGGAATGGGGCATGGGGTACTCCACCTATGCCCCTCAAAGGCGAGCGGCGGTTCATCCCACCCCTTGAATCCGTGGATGAACCGCCGACTTTCTGTAAAAATTAAGAGACATACGACCGTTAATTTAAATTAGCAAATAAAAGTAATTTATTGCCTACTGACTGAGTGGCGGAATCTTTGCGAGAATTCCCTTTTTCAGGGGTTCGGGTCGTAGTGACCAAGGCAGTGAACCATCGGCATGGGCGTAGTATTGAGTAGCGCATTGTAGGACGGCTGATGCACTGCCATCAACTGGTAAATCGCCAAAGAGATAGGTTAATTTACCAGAAGCAGCAAAGGCAATGACACAAGAGCGATCGCACGCACTCATACATTCAACATCGTGAATGAGGAATTCATTTCGCAATTCCCAGTCTTGTGCAAGTCCCTGAAGCTGCTGTAGCAGTTGTTGACCACCACTTTCACCAACGCGCTTACCATCTTGCCAGACGCTGGCACAAGTCTTGCAAACAAATAAAGTATGCTGGTTGTTGCTCATTGATTTTCAAGTGTGTAACAGTCTTAATTATAAGTATCCTGAGTAAACATCACTCGCCCCTGGCTGTAAGCAAATCTTAATTGCTCCTCATCCTTCGAGGAAATTAATCCTGCATCAGTTGTGGTCGTAACGTCAATCTTTCTGGGCCTTAACCCGTCAGCGATGGCATTGTTGACATTCTCATCCATGTGATACCGAATTGTCTGGGGCATCTTAGTGCGTCAACTTTTGCCGAACCAAGGACGGTGTTTTTTCTTGCATGTCACGGGCAAATTCTTCATCCTCACGAATCTGTTGCCTGATTTCCTCAAAATGGTCATGATAATAGGCTAAAGCAGCATAGACATCCGCCAGGGTAATGGTAGGGTATTGCGAAACAATTTCATCCGCCGACAATCCCATTCGTTCGTGCCAAATGACAATATCCTCAACTCGAATGCGATGACCGGCAATGCGGGGCTTGCCGCCACAGACCCCCGGTGTAATTTCAATATGCTGTGATATGACACTACTCATGTTGTCTCCCTTTTATACACTGGTTTTACAATCAAAAATAACAGATATTTACGATACAATAAAAGCTAAATGCCTGCCAGAGAAATTTATGGCGATCATTCGATGGATTCATTAACTACCCAGTATCCTGATGTCGTTGAAAAAATCCTCTTGGACTATGCTAACTTTCTCGGTAATGATGACGAGATTCAAGTCGAACTGGTGTTTGATCGAGAGCGCGATCGCTATCTTTTAGTAGAAGCAGGTTGGCAAAACGGCTATCGCATCTACGGAACCTTGTTGCACATCGATATTATTAATAATAAGCTCTGGATTCAGCATGATGGTACAGAAGAAGGCATTGCAGGCGAGCTAGTTGCTGCGGGAATTCCCAAAGACCACATCGTCCTTGGTTTCAAGTCACTAGAAGAACGAAAACATACAGATTTTGCTATATCGTGAAAGGCATTGCGTTGACAGCCCTGAACTCAACACACAAAAAATATCAAATAAACAAACCAGGCGATACCTTAAAATGCTCACTCAAGGCTTTAGCTTGCGCTTGACTAATCGAACGCTTACCACTCACTACCTCAGATACCACAGTACTCGAACCAATAATTCCCACTAAATCGGCTTGACGGGTTCCACTCGCTTCCATAATATGCTGAAGAATTTCATGAGGTGCAGATTCTTCTATGGGATAATGTTCCGTTTCATAAGCTTCAATCAATATCACAAGTAACTTGTGTAAAACTTGCTCCTCCTTGGTGCGATTTTTCTTAAAAGTTAGCTCCTCTATTACTTTTAAAATACGTTCGTATTCTTCTTCTGTCTCAATTGCCACAGGAACAACTTCTGCTAAAAGATTGCGATAGGTATTTTGGTCAAAAGTAAGGGTCATTTTTCCACTTATCTTTATCGTATTCAGCGTGTGTTAGAAAATACTTGTAGTACACCACCTGGTTTTCGTAATCGATACCAACAATTAGACGATAGTCATTACGTTTATGAGTAGGAGGCGGAGCCTCCTTTGAAACAGTTCCCAGGCTGAGCCTGGGAACTAGTAAAGGTCGGCGTAAATAAGCCACCCATTTGAAATGTATAAAACCCTTATGTCACGGTAATTACGAATTACGAATTACGAATTACGAATTACGAATTATATTGACTGAATAGTAGAAACGCTGTTTGCAGCAACCCCACAACAAAACCCAAAATACCACCCAAACTGACAATTGCCTGCAATTCATTTTTGACAATTCCCTCAATGGCTGCTTCTAAATCAGCAGGTGAAGTTGACTTGACGCGGTCAACAATCACCTGATCAATAGCCAAAATAGGAATTGCCTGAGCAACAATTGCTTCTAAATCTTTTTCCAAATACCGCTCTAAAATTAAAGCCAGTTCTTGACTCACAACTTCTAAGGAAACACTCACAACGGAGGAATTGCTGAGACGATTCAGGAGCAACATAGCAATATTTTCCCAGTTAACTGATTCACTTAATCCTTGGAGCAAATCGCTACCACGTGTTTGCGAGTAATTGCGGACATTTTCGCGGATCGTCTTTCGCAGTTGTCGTACTGTCCCTATTGGCAAGTTTTGTAGAGATATTCCTTGCAGAAATTTTTTAATGCGATCGCGCACTTGCAAATCTTGAAACAACTCCTGCAAGCGAGCATTGGTATCGTCTTTTTCATCCAAGCAATAAGTCCGCAGGCGACTTAAAGTATTGCGCAAGCCAAAAAGATTTGCCACTACCCAATAGGTACCACTAGTTTTTTCCCGAAAGCGTTCATCAATAGTTTGAATTGTGCGATCAGTCAAAAAATCAATCACCGCCAGCCGAAGCACATCTGGTGGTATAACTACTTGCAGCAGCCAATCAGCAAGGCGAGTGGCTTGTTCTTCATTGAGTTGAAACTCCAGCAATATCTGGTCAAAAATTTGATTGATCTGCGCTTCCAAAAAGTCTTCTCGCCGCGCCAAAACCTTGAGGAGACGGGGCAATGATTCTCCTAACAAATCCCGCAAAATGTCTGCCACAATCCTAGCAGTTTTTTGCTCCTTATCGGATTTAACTTGGTCGATCGCCATTTGCAGTAACCAGAGAATTGCTCCTTGTACGCGTTCTGTTTGCAACAGTCGCCGCGCCAGATTTTGCAATTCCTCTGGTGTCAGCAGCGATCCCATAATAGTTTCTGAGACATTCTTGGCAAGGCGTTCCTGGTTGCGGGGAATCAATCCAGGAGTGAAGGGAACCCTGCGTCCACCGATATAAATGACTTGGTAGGGACGAAATAACATTTTTATGGCTATATCGTTGGTGAAATAGCCAATAATTGCGCCCAAAACCGGGGGAGATACATAAAGCCAGAGATGAGACAAATCCAAGGGACAGAAGGAGTTAGGAGTTAGGAGTTAGGAGTTAGGAGTTAGGAGTTAGGAGTTAGGAGTTAGGAGTTAGGAGTTTTTATTCCTCACTCCTCACTCCTCACTCCTCACTTCTCCCTCCTCACTCCTCACTCTTTTGAGACTACTAGTACTCCCATCATACCGCTTGCAATGGGATAGTGTGTGGCAGTTGCAAAACCAACTTGACGAGCTATCTCTAAGAGAGCCTTTCTTGTGGGAAAACGGTCTAAGCTGGGACTGATATAGGCATATTCTTCCTTTAAACCCATTTCATTGGCAACTGGAACGACCAAATGATCCATATACCACTGCTGAAAGGAGCGGATTTGTGGATTGCTGGGACGATGAAAGTCTAAAATAGCGGCTTTGGCACCTGCTTTGAGAACGCGGTGTATTTCTTTGAGAGTGCGGGGAATATCTGTAACATTTCGTAAACCATAGCCCATTGTCGCGGCGTCGAATTGGTTTTCCTCAAAGGGTAAATCCAGCACGTCAGCTTCCACCCAGATGATAGGAGGTTTTGGATATTGATTTGAAGAGCGAAGTTTTGCAATTTCTAACTGCGCGGTGGAAAAATCTACTCCATACACCTGTCCCATTGCTCCCACTCGCCGCGCTAAGCGCAAGGATATGTCCCCACTACCACAACACAAATCAAGGCATGTATCTCCAGCTTTGGCTTGGCTCCATTTCACCGTCATTTCCTTCCATATCCGGTGTTGTCCCAGACTTAGCCAATCGTTCAACTGGTCATAAACTGGAGCGATGCGATCAAAAATAGCACGAATGTCGTTAGTCATGAGTCAGGAATCAAAAGTGAGGAGTGAGGAGTGAGGAGTGAGGAGTGATAACATGTCCGGTTGAACACTTATAATTAAGACGGACGCGGGGACGCGGGGACGCGGGGACGCGGGTAATTTTTATTATAAGCAATTAAACGGAGATCATATCATGAATTTAAACTTTTAACTCCTCATTCCTAACTCCTAACTCCTAACTCCTAACTCCTAACTCCTCACTCCTAACTCCTCACTCCCCCATCCCTTGCAAGTGAGTGAGATCGCCACTAATTGGGCTGCCAAACCAATGAGTTTCAGTTCATCTTCGCGCAAAGTCCAAGGTTTTTTCCACTGTAGCGATAAGACTGCCAACACTTCATTCCGGGATAAGATGGGGATAATCAGATGTGCTTGAACACCAGAATTGCGGTAGTGGGTAACACCAGCCAGTTTTTCATCGTTGGCAACATTGACTGAAACTTGCATTGTGTGAGTGGCGATCGCCTCCTCAAACAGCGGGTCTTGCACTAGCCAATTTTCAACTGTACCGACACTACTGTAAGTGCCTTGGGAGGTCACCAAGGTATTGCTCTTTACCAAAGATAGAATACAGCCATCCGCCGTCAAACTTGTACCAAAAACCGTGGCAATTGGGTTCAGAATTGCTTCTAAGCCAGCAGCTTCGTTAGTAATCTGTACTAAAATAGCAAGCATTGCCACTTGGGCATTGGCGCGGCGTAATTCTTCTGTACGTTGCTTGAGCAAATCGTAGCTTTCCGCCGCTCGTTGCACCACCGCCCTCAGTTCTCCTGGATCCCAAGGCTTAGTGATGTACTTGTAGACTTGTCCAGCATTAATTGCTTCCACCAAATCTTCAATATCCGTAAAACCCGTAAGGATAATCCTGACCGTGTCTGGAAACTGAGGCACAGTCTTGCTCAGAAACTCTGTTCCCTTCATTTCTGGCATCCGCTGGTCGGAGATAATGACCGCAACTTCCCCTTCTGCTGCCAAGACTTCCAAGGCGTTCACACCGCTTTCCGCTTTAAAAACATTAAAATCACGGCGGAATGTGCGATAGAGCAGATCCAGATTATCTGGCTCATCGTCCACTACTAAAATTTTCTGTTTTTTCGGTTTTTCTATAGTCATTAACTGACGCCTAATTTTATCCAGTGCAGAAATTGGATTATCCATAAAAACAATCCTTTAAATGTTAATCCTTTTGTTATATTCCATACCAAGCTATATTGAGAATAGCTGACAGCACTAGCTTTATCTGCCCTTAACATATGCAACAGGTCAAATTAGAGCTAAAAACTTTCTAGACTACGGGTAATTACTGAATTAATGGTCACGATCAACGGGTACGGCTTGTCAGTCTCACAACCCAACGAGCACTGACCCTAAAAAAAGCCCTAAGCTGTTGCGCATTTAATTTGTATATGGGACGCGGGCAATACGACCCTGCACCACAATAATTTTACGTTTTCGTCTTATACAATCTAGCTGCACATCAGCTTACCTCTGTGGGAGAGGGAGCAACCTCGTGTGATAGAGCAATTAGGACAACAGCGGTGGAACACATTATTATCAAGCATGTGTTTCACCGTGTCCTTGTGACATCGAAGCTAAATTTTTTAGGGTAAAAGTGTATATATACTTAAGGTAACCCTATACCTTTACCTGGGAATTTCCCGCGAGAAATGTTAAAAGATAGTTAGTTGTAAAAGGAAGTAAGTTTTATGGTCAAAATTCTGCAAGCAACGTGTACCAATGGCAAGCTGATCCTTACTGAAAAGCTGAGTCCCGAACTGGAAGGTAAAACCTTGCAAATTATGATTTTTGAGCAAAGCGAGTCCAGTAAGACCATAGATTCCAGAGAATCCAAAATTCAGCCATTTTTAGAGCGAGCGAAGAACTACTCTTTCAAACTTCCGCCAAATTATAAATTCAATCGAGAAGAACTGTATGATAACTAAGATTTTTCTGGATACTAATCTCTGGATCTATCTCTATGCTAAAGACACACCACAAAAATACCAAAAAAGTTAACTCATTTCAAAATTTTTACACCGATACAGTTGATAAGGAATGCCAATCCGGTAGTACTCTTTAGGATCTATGGTGCAAGTGGTTTGCCCAAAAAGTACTACCTGCTGCGGATAATCCCGGTGTTTTCTTCCAGGACCAATAATCCATAAATTGAGCCTAGATGTTCCTGGTGCAGGTACTTGGGAAAGCTTTTGCCAAACAGATTGAAAATCTGGAGATTGCTTGAAAAAAGCAAAATTAGAATACGGCTGAAATGGGGTATTTACTTCCCTCACTCCCCTAAGTGGTTCAAGTGCCAATGCAAAACTTAACCCTAACGCCACATCTTGAACATCTCTATACGCCATCACAACCATCAGAGGAATAGAGGGATTTTGGTTCATTCTTTGGGCGACTTGTTCAGGTTGAAAAGGTTTTTGGAAAGCCAAGTTTGAAACAACGAAAACACAACTCACAAAGCTAACAAGTAAAAGAGTGTATTTGGAACTTGGAATTCTGCTAAGGCTTGCTGCTATTAACGCACAGAAACTAGGATAGTAGACAAAGTTATAGCGGGGAATAGCAGTAATATCTTTTTTTAAGAAATAGACTATGGCAAAGAATTCTACTAGTATAAAAATAGAAAAACTTAAGAGAGTTAGTGTAGCTAGATGAGTAGACGGTGTACACCACAACTGTCTTAAACCTTTGAAGACTTGCCACCCCACCCAGATCCCAAACAAAAGCATTAACAACCCAGATATAATAACAATGGGTAGAGGCTGATTTTCCACAGGTAGAGCAATCACCATCAGCACCCAGCCAATGAAAGTTTGGTAAAGGGGGGCAATATGTTGGGGAAATGGCAGCCAATCGGTTTCAGCACGCCGAGAATGACTCAGCATTACTAGCAACCAGGGGAAGAAGCTAATCACAACACCACTGGTAGATAGAATAAGTGCTAGCCAGATTTTGCGGTGATTCTGGATATTTGCCCCACGCCAGTACATCAGCACAAGTAGCGTAGCAATTTGGGCAATGAAGGCAAGAACACAGAAGTAATGAACATAAAGACCCATACTATTAATAATTGCCCATGCCAGCCAGACCCAAAATCTTACCACCTGCCGCTTTTCAATATCTTGCTGAATTTGTACCAGCCCCAATAATGCTAAACTGATCAACAGCATTGGCAAACTGTAGTGCCGTGCTTCTTGGGAAAGGTACACGGCAAAGGGCGATACTGCCATGACACCAGCTGCTGTTATCCCAGCTGATGGGAAGAAGGCAATACGATTTACACAGTAGATGACTGCGATCGCACCCACCCCAAATAATGCAGGTAGCGATCGCAACTTAATCACCCAATCTTTTGCCAAAGGACTCATCCACCCTAACCAGCTGTACATCCAGCAAAAAAACAGTGGCGGATGAGTAGACTCTCTAGCAACCGTTTGGGCAATTTGAGGACAACTAACCCCTGGTTGGAAACTAAAAATCTCCTGCAAACGAGAAAGGGGAAACACGACTTCCATTGGCACGTCATTGTACTTTTTCCCCAAACTGAAGATAGCAGTAATCACCTCATCCATCCACAAAGGTTTTAGATCCAAATGCCAAAAGCGCAACATAGCACCCAGTGCGATCGCTCCTACTAAAATCAAATAATGTAAAGATTTGTGTTTGGCCATTTGATGAATTATGAATTATGAATGATGAATTATGAAAATAATTTGCGATGAAGCGGGGGTGAATTAACACAAGTGCTATTGATTCGACCTAGCACCGCTTGCGTTCGTCAAAAGTCAAAAAGCTTACGTGCTGGTGTCCGAACTTCATACTAACTATTTAATTTCATAATTAATAATTCATAATTCATAATTTCATCGGGGGTGAAAAATTTAGAATTATATAGCAATCCTATTTGATTTACAAACACCTCTTCCTTGTCCCCCTTGTCCCCCTTGTCCCCCAAGTCTTCCTTGTCCCTGTTGTTCGGATCTCAATTAGGATTGCTATATATAAAAATAACTTTACAGATCCAGTGCCTCTAGAATCTCACTCCGTCAAAGTACATCCTGAGTTGACTGCGTCTTCCCTGAGGGAGACAGCCATAGCACGCATTCGTAATAGTCTGCGTCCCGGACAGCAGCAAATGGCTGACTGGAACGCTGGTCCACTGGCTATTTCAGCAGTTCCTGGTGCTGGCAAATCCACAGGGATGGCGGCTGCTGCTGCAATTGCGATCGCACGCCAGTATGAGCGGTCTGCCGAATTACCCCGCAAAACGCGTCGTCAACTTATTGTTGTCACCTTTACTCGCTCGGCTGCTGCCAATATTAAAGCCAAAATCCGCAAATACTTACGGGATGATTTGTCGTTACCTCAAACTGGTTTTGTTGTCAATACGCTGCATGGTCTGGCATTAAACATTGCCAGCCGCTATCCCGATTTATCGGGATTGAAACTAGAAAATGTCACATTAATTACTCTAAATCAAAGTCACCGCTTCATCCGTACTGCTGTAGAGCAATGGATTGCCAACCATCCACAGCATTATTCTCGCTTACTAGAAGGTATGCAGTTTGACGGAGAAGAAACAGAAAGACTGCGTCGCCAATCAGTACTGCGGACAGAAGTATTGCCAGAACTAGCAACTACGGTGATTCATGAAGCAAAAAGTTCTGGTTTATCGCCAGAAGATTTGCGTTCGTTGGATAGACAAACCACGGACCAATACGCAATTTTAAGCGTCGCCACTGGATTGTATGAGCAATATCAAAATTTAATGCGATCGCATGACTTCATCGACTACGACGACATGATTTTAGCCGCCTTGCGGGCACTGGAGAACGAAAAAGTCCGCAGAATAGAGCAAAACCAAGTTTTTGCCGTCTTTGAAGATGAAGCACAAGATTCTAGCCCCCTGCAAACGCGATTATTAACAATTCTTGCTACTGAGTCAGTGGGGGGAGGAGGGGGAGAGGGGGGAGAGGGGGGAGATGGGGGAGCAGGGGGAGAGGGGGGAGATGGGGAAAACAATTTTCCCGCTCCCCACTCCCTACTCCCCATTCCCCACTCCCCACTCCCCACTCCCCACTCCCCATTCCCCACTCCCCATTCCCCACTCCCCATTCCCCACTCCCCATTCAAAATCAACTTGGTGCGTGTGGGAGACCCGAACCAGGCGATTAACTCAACTTTTACGCCAGCAGATCCGATTTATTTTCGGCAATTCTGTGAAGAATGCAACGCCCAAGGACGACTGGCTACAATGGATCAAGCTGGTCGCAGTACGAGAATCATCATTGAAGCTGCGAACTTTGTCTTGGAATGGATAAATAGCTTTTATGGAGGGAGTGGGGAAGAAAGAGGACACGGGGACACGGGGACACGGGGACACGGAGAATTTTCCATGTCTCCCCCACTCCCGTTCCGTCCTCAGAAAATTCGCCCTGTAGACTCTAACGACCCCCAAACCGATGCCAATCCGGAAAAAGTAGGACGGGGATTAGAATTGTACACACCTAGTGATATTCATTGCACCGTCGATTTGCTCTCCCAGAGGGTGATAGAGCTATTTGCCCAAGAACCAAAAAATACCTGTACAGCAGCTATTTTAGTGCGGGAAAATCGTCAAGGACGCTGGTTGGCAGAAGCCCTTGCCCCTGTATGCAAAGAGCATCAAATTACACTTTATGATGTGGGAGAACACGATCGCCATTCTCATGTGCCTGAGGAAATTTTCGCACTGCTGCAATTTTGCGATCGCCCCCATTCACCTGATTACCTCAAAGCAGCATTAGAAGTTCTTGTACAAAGACGGTTGATTGAAACCCAAGACCTTAACGCCCTTGCTAGTCTTCCCGAAGAGTTTTTGTATCCCGGTCCCCTAGCGCCACCTCAGCTAGATCCAGTGCAAAAAGCCGCACACTTGTGTCGAAGTTTTCTACGCGCCCGCCTAGAACTGCCCCTGTACCAGATCATTTCTTTCCTAGCTTTGGCATTAAATTACGACCAAGCAGAACTAGCAACAGCTGACAAACTGGCAGAAAGAATCAACCAGCAAATAGCTGGCAATACTTCCTTGGGGGCGATGCTGAATGTGCTAAGTGAAATCGTCAGTTCCGAACGGTTTGAACCTGTGGAAACAGAAGATTTGGAGGCACGTTACACTCGTCGCGGTCAACTTACCATTATCACAATGCACAAAGCCAAAGGGCTGGATTGGGACTATGTTTTTATCCCCTTTCTGCACGAAAATTTGATTCCTGGCAGATTTTGGGTTCCTCCCCAAAGCCAGTTTTTAGGAGATTTTACTTTATCAGAAGTCGCTCGGGCCCAAATTCGCACTGCTCTCCACGGTGAATCTAGTTTACCCAGTGTCACTGCTGCTTGGGAGCAGGCAAAACACCTGAAAACTGCTGAAGAGTATCGTTTACTATACGTTGCCATGACACGGGCAAAGCGCCTGTTGTGGATATCTGCGGCGCAGAAAGCGCCATTTACTTGGAGTAAACCAGATAATTTACAATCTTCACCACCAAGTCCTA
>JADQBA010000191.1 GCA_016903675.1 Stigonema ocellatum SAG 48.90 = DSM 106950
AACCACGGGGTTCTAAACGCCCTAGGACAAAATCACCACGCCCTTTGGGCAAACGTGGTGAGCCGGGGAACCCTAGTAGTAGGGATATTAAGGCTGAGAAGTCTTAAGAATCTCCGTGGCTTTAGCCCGGAGAGTGTCAATCTATTTCAATAACATTGCTAGAAGACCCCCCTCGCCGTGCCGGACAACGCCATACTCTTCCACTGTGTCTAGCACTTTTTATCAAGGGCTATAGCGTTAGCGAGTCTTCGAGCGTCAGCGCTGCCGCCTTGCGGCGGATCGCAGCTGGAAATAAAGGATTTTTAGCAATTGGCGATGTAGATGGAACCGGATCTAAGAATAAATATGAAGTCTTTGTTAGTTTAACGCATTTTCAAGGCGTTTTTGCTTTTTTTTAGCCACAGTCACTGTAACTTAAGTCAAAGTAGACGTAATAGAGTAACTTTTAGCTTAATTTCGGTGGCTGATGAAAAGTAAAAATCCAATAGGCTTACAGCAATCTTCTCAAAGAAAAACTTCTCAAGAGTGTGCGGCTAAGGTGATGGAGACAATTCCGTTGGTCATGCGAATGATCCGGACAGATATGCGTGTGCAAGGTTCTACAACCCTGTCCGTCCCCCAATTCCGGACGCTAGCATTTCTTGATCGCAATCCTGGTGCTTCACTATCTGAACTAGCTGAACACTTGGGGGTCACCCGTGCTACAGCATCAGCGACAATAGAAAGGCTTGTACAGCGTAACTTTGTCCACCGTAACAATGACCCCGAAGAGCGACGGCGTATTGTCCTTAATCTGAGTGAACCAGGTCGGCAACACCTTGAGCAAGCTCGTGAGCAAACTCGTGGTCAAATTGCTCACCTGCTCAATCAGCTCACAGAAGGACAAATTCTCCAAATTGAAGAAGGATTGACTCTGTTAAAGCAAGTATTTGAGCCAATCAGTAATTCGTAATTAGTAACTAAATTACGAATTACGACTTACGACTTACGAATTATCTAGAGCTTGATAGCGACCCAGCGCTGCTAAAGGAAAGTACTGTTGATAGAGGTGATACTTCAGATAAAAATGACCAGGAAAGCCCGTCCCTGTAAATTCTGCCTCGTTCCAAGTACCATCCGACTGCTGAGTTGCTAACAGGTAGTCAACTCCCCTTTGGATAACTTCCTTAGCCAATTTGCCAGTTGTCTTCCCAGCAGCTATTAAGCCTAAGATTGCCCAAGCCGTTTGAGACGCAGTACTACGTCCTTTTCCTTTGAGGGCTGGATCATCATAACTTCGGCAACTCTCGCCCCAACCGCCATCTGGGTTTTGACATCCTACTAACCAAGTAGCAGCCCGTTCTATACAAGGTTGTGTCCTCTGTGGAGCAATTAAGGATAGGGCTGAAATGACTCCGCTCGTTCCATAAATGTAATTGACTCCCCAGCGACCAAACCAGCAACCTTCAGTTTCTTGCTCACCAGTAAGATATACGATCGCTCGCTCAAGGTTTTGAGTATCAATTAAGTCTTTACGGCTACCTAGCATTTCCAATACCCTAGCAGTCACATCAGCCGTGTTGGGGTCAATCATGGCTTTGAGGTCTCCATAGGGTATGCGGTTTAGCCAATCTTGATTATTGTCCAAATCAAAAGCAGCCCAACCGCCTGGTTGACATTGCATAGAAGCAATCCAGTTAACAGCACGTGCGATCGCTGCCTGCTTCAGGTTTTCGTTGTTGAGTTTCACCGCATCCAAAGCCATAACAACTACAGCAGAGTCGTCTACATCTGGATAAAAGCGATTTTCAAACTCAAACGCCCAAGCACCTGGTTTCCCTTGCCGATTTTTAACAGCCCAATCACCGTAGTCTAGAATTTGCTTGCTTAATAACCATTCTCCCCCCCGAACTAGAGATGGGTGATCTGGTGCAAAACCAGAATCTACTAGCGATCGCATCACCCAAGCAGTATCCCAAACCGGAGAAACACAAGGCTGCACTCTGTAGGTATCCTCTGTTTCAATGGCAAAGCGATCAACTGCTTTGAGTCCTCGTTCTACAACGGGGTCAGCTACGTTATAATCCAGACACCGCAGCGCCAGCAGTGAATTCAGCATCGCGGGAATAATACCGCCCCAATCACCGGTTGCTTCTTGTCGTTCTAAAATCCATTTCTCTGCTGCTTGAATACCTTCTGACCTGAAAGGAACTAGATTCAGCTTTTCTGCTAACTTGAAGGTATCGTCCAGGAAAATAAACAAATCTGTCCAGTCATTGTTGCGCGGTAATTTAAATGCCGTTTGAGCCGAACCTTCAACATACAACTCGTTCAAGGTAATGGCTGGGTTGATGTTAAAGACGGGCTTGCGGTCAAAGACAATGAGTAGGGGAACAGTGCTTGACCTTGCCCAGCTAGACATTTCGTATATATTAACCGGAAACGTCGAGGGTAAAAACATTACCCAAGGCGGTAGCGAAGGAAGACCGCGCCAATTATAGCATCCGATAAGTGCTAGGTGGAGCTTGGTAAAAATGCGAGTTTGACTGATGCCGCCCTGTGCTAAGATAAACTCCCGCGCCTTGAGCATTGCCGAATCCGTTTCTGGTACACCCAGTAGCTTGAGTGCCATGTATGCCTCTACTGAGGTGCTAAGTTCTCCGCCATCGCCGTAGAAAAGTTCCCAGCCTCCGTGTTCCCGTTGTTGAGAACGCAGGTAAATTTCCACTTTGTGTAACGGTCTTTGTTTGTCGGTTCCCCAAATCTTATGGAGGAGGACAACTTCAGCAGTTATGGTGACGTTGGATTCTAGTTCTGCCCACCAGTACCCTGCTGGATGTTGAATTGAGAGAAGATAGTTCTGGCTAGCTGCGATCGCCGCTGCAACGGTTGATGTTGAGCTTCTGTCTTGAGTTTGCATGAAATAATTCTCAATCTCAAAATATAGTTTGGACGCGGCAAGGAGTTAGCAAAGTACTTTATCATACTTTGCGATGTGGTACTCCGTGATGGAAATGTGAAGTTTTTGTGAAAGTTGCTAATAGCTATTTGTGTCCTGCTCAAAGAATGAATTTTTAACGAACCGCCAAGACGCCTTCGCGCAGCGTCTCCCCTTGGGAGAAGGACGCCAAGAAGAAGAAGAAGAGAGGTAATTTTGTACTGATTCGGGAGTAGGAATTAGCGACTTTTTTTCACGAATGGTTTAGGATTGCTGTGTTTTGCACAAGTAGTTAGAAATTGGTTATCAGAGAATGGATGGATTTGAATTAGGTTTAATGCTCGTATCATTGGTGATTTGGATGGGATTATTTGGTTTGCGGGGGCAGTTTTGGCGGACTGATCAGCAGCTAGAAATGGCAGAAACAAAGCTCAAAGATTTGCCTGCTATTTGTGCGGTGATTCCTGCTCGCAATGAAGCTGATTTGTTACCAATTACGTTGCGATCGCTTTTGAGTCAGGATTATCCTGGCTCTGTGACTTTGTTTTTGGTAGATGATCACAGTACAGATGGCACTGCTGAAGTTGCTAAAGATACAGCCCAAGCATTGGCAAAAGACCAACAACTGGAAATCCTTGCTGCCAAACCTTTACCTCCCGGTTGGACAGGTAAACTTTGGGCAATTGAGCAAGGTATTCAGGCTGCTTTGACGTTGGATACAACCTCAAGAGAAATCCCAGAATATGTTTTACTAACTGACGCAGATATTGAGCATGATGTTGCCAATGTTCGTCGATTAGTTAACAAAGCTTTGCAAGAAGATTTAGACCTTGTATCGGTCATGGTACGACTGAGGTGTGAAAGCTTTTGGGAACAACTGTTAATCCCAGCTTTCGTGTTTTTCTTCCAAAAACTCTACCCTTTTCGCTGGGTGAATGATCACAGCAACGCGACTGCTGCTGCTGCTGGCGGTTGTATTCTTATTCGTACAGCAGCTTTAGTTCGCATCGGTGGTATTGAAGTTGTTCGCCAAGCTTTAATTGACGACTGCGCCTTGGCTGGTGCTGTTAAAAGAGGGGGAGGGGAATGGGGAGTGGGGAGTGGGGAGTGGGGAGTGGGTAGCGGCGGGGTTACCCCGCCCGTACGTCCGTGGGGAGTGGGGGATTCAAGCCTTATTCCCCACTCCCTAGTGGAACGCAGTGACACGAACTCCCCACTCCCCACTCAACAAGGACGTATCTGGCTAGGACTCAGTGATTTAACGAAAAGCCTGCGTTCCTATCCTACCCTTGGTACGATTTGGGATATGGTTGCCCGTACGGCTTTTACCCAACTTAATTATTCACCGCTGCTGTTACTGGGAACTTTGGTGGGGATGACGTTGGTTTATATAGTTCCACCTGTGGGGGTGGTTGTGGGTGGTTTGACAGGCAATTGGCTGGTTGCAGCTATAGGTTTATTGACATGGGGATTGATGACATTGGCTTACTTGCCGATTATTCGTTTTTATAAATGTTCTTTATGGTTCGCCTGGTGCTTACCAGCGATCGCATTTCTCTACACCCTTATGACTTTAGACTCAGCGTTGCGTCACTGGCAAGGACGAGGTGGTGGCTGGAAAGGACGGGTTTATCAGCGAAATGCTTGATAGCCTAGGTAGATACGTTATATCAAGTTCGGGTGATTACTTATAATAAAATTTATCAATGTAGGTTGGGTTGAACGGCAGTGAAACCCAACATGAACCTAGATCAAGTGTTGGGTTTCGTTCCTCAACCGAACCTGATATTATAGGTTTAATACCCCCTCCTCTACAGGTGGTCTTTTTTCAGTCTGGGTTTAAATCCAATACCCGTGAATGAAAGAGATCGACCCTCACCCCCAACCCCTCTCCCAAATTGGGAGAGGGGTGCCTGAATTGGGCTATCTTGAGGGCGGTTCTGTATTTGACTCAAACGAGAACGCTATTTATTCTCAGGCGGATTAAATGAGAATGAAATAGCCCTGTGATTCCATTCATTCACGGGTATTGGGTTTAAATCCCCGACTGAAAAATAATTACGAATTATGAATTACGAATTACGAATTTTTATTGCTTTCCCCTAATTCACAAAAGGATTTTCAATTTTTAGTCCAGCAACTCCTTGAAAATCACTGACATTTCTTGTCACTAAAAATGTGTCTTGATTGAGTGCAGTTGCCGCAATAATTGCATCGGGGAGCTTTATTTTATATCGTCGTTTTAACTGGATCGTCTGGTCTTGAATCTCTCGCGACAATGGAACCGAGCTAAATTGCCATAGTAAATCTTCGATAGACTGCTCCTCGTTTTCTGATAAGCCGGAAAAACTAAGCAACTCTATGCGCACAATTGGTGACACCAGAACGTCATGTAAATTCAGAAAATCTTCCGTAAATAATGAATTAACTGTTGGCTCATCAGCAAGATAGTAGATAAAAATATTTGTATCATAAAGATATTTCAAGAGTCCCACTCCTTACGAAGAGTGTCCAAATGAGTAAGAATTACTTCTTTTTTATCCTTTAAAATTCCTTTAGCTTTAGTAATTTTTTCATAGTCTTTTCTCCAAAGTAACAGCATTGACTCTGGTACATCTATCGTAATTGAATCTTCATCCTGAGATACAAGATAATGTCTTGGTATTCTGATTAATGCCACAGTTTTCTCCTAATATTCCTAATTATATTATTCCGAATAAGGCGCGATAGCGAAACGCTGCTGCTTGCGGCAGATCGCGTGCTATTTTCAATCCCGTGTTGATGTAACGCTCTGCTCGTTCCTCACCGCCATGTTCTGCGATATAGGCGTAAAGACTGCCAAGATGTTGCTCTGCCCATGGTGAGAAGATGACAGTGTATTGTTTCATCTAGCTTTGCTCTGCTGTTGTACGCTTGCGGTACTGCGAGCGGATACTAAAAACGCTTGAGAGCAAGACTATTGTATAACCTCCAACAGCAATTTTCCCTCACCCCCATCCCCTCTCCCAAGAATTGGGAGAGGGGAGAAGTTACAAAGTTCAACTCTATTTCCCCTTCTCCCTTTTGGGAAAAGGGGTTAGGGGATGAGGGTTGAAAAAAGTCTACTTATTAACCGTTTGCAGTATAAATGTGTTATAATCCAATAAAGTTCAGTTAGGGCTGATCGGTAGGAATTTAAGCCGTGTATAGACGCAACAACCGCTAGCACGTTGTTGTATCAGTTGCTGTTGCGTGAGGCGGGATTCAGGGATAATCTATCACATCGGGATCAGGATTGATTCCGAGGGTTTGCATGAGGTCTGTCAGGGGTTTGTTGCGTAACTTTGCGAGTTGGATCAGGGCTTGGCAACGGTTGACATTCAGGTTTTCGAGTTGATTACTCAGTTGAATCAACTGCTCGTGTTCTTCAGGGTTAAGGGTTTCAGCACGACGTTTACCGATGAGAGTATGGTATTGATTCCAAGTCGTTGCCGAGAAGCCAATATTGATTTGTTGCAGCAGTTCAGCTTCAGTGGGTTGAGATGTTAAGTCTGGTGATTTGTGCTCAAGTCGTTTTTGAAGAGTGTTAACAATGTAGAGATCAGGTTCGAGTCCAAGCTTTGCAGCTTCGTTGCGGAGCTTATATTCTAGTTCTGGAGACAGGTTAAGGGTGATGGTCGCCATATTTATTGTCAGCATAATCTACATTGATTGTATCGCGACCATGTAGAGGCCTTTGTCCACTAATATAGAAGGAAGTTACCCTTTGTGATGCTATGCCTAAGAGATCGCCACTCGATGCAATTACTCAACAACTAGATGACCTTTCTTTAGACCAGTTGCTAGAAGTTAGGGCAAGAGTCGATACGTTAATTAACGAAAAGTCATCACGTAAGAATGAAAGTCAACAACAGTCCACTCAAACTCGATACTTTTTAAAAGGCAGCTATAGCGCTTCTACGCCTATTTCGAGTGAGAGGACAGATGTAGATTATGTAGATTACTTTGTAACAATTTCATCCTCAAGTATTAAGGGGAAACTCAAATCTTTCTTTTTAGAAGCTTTAGAAAGCAGTAAGCGAAACAAGCCAGAAGATGTTCAATTTGAGTTTGTCCAAGTTTCGGAATTAGGAGCGACTGAAAATGGTGATTCTTTAGAGAAGGTTATAGACCTTGTTGACGAATGGATGGCTGATGAATCAGGGTATGATGAGGAGACATATCCCCAGATTGAAGCAGCTTTGAACCAGAATCACTTGTCCTTATAAAACTTAGATGAGTAGGGTAATATTGCTAGACACTGGTCCACTTGGACAAGTAACACACCCCAGAAGGGAGCTGAAAATTAAGAATTGGTTGCAATCTTTACGTGAAAATGCAACCGCCCTACGAGTACCAGAAATAGCTGACTATGAAATTCGGCGAGAAATGTTGAGACTTGGAAAACAAAAGAGTCTTGAGCGCCTCGATGCTCTGGGTCAAGTTTGTCTTATTCCGCTTACTCTCGAAACGATGCGAAAAGCAGCCGAACTTTGGGCATGGGTACGAAATCAAGGACAACCAACGGCAAGCAACGACAGCTTAGATGGAGATGTGATTCTTGCAGCTCAAGCTATTCTCCAAAAGAAGGTGTTCGATGAAGTTATAGTTGTGACAACAAATTTGAAACACATATCGCGGTTTGAGAGCGAAGGAATATGTGTGGTGGATTGGCAGCAAACTCTCAATGATTTAACTTAATAGGGCGTGTTCGCGATCGCATCTCCTTGGCTTTAGCTAGGGGAATCGGTCAATGAAGGATTTCCGTTGTTTCCAACAAAGTCAAGTAAAATTCCTAGTATTTTACCTGGATCGTTAATAAAATATTCGGCAGTGTCAATCACTACAAGAGAATTCGCCAATTTCAAAAATTTCCACACGCTACCTGTTGTGACTACTCCATAAATCGCAGCCAACCTAAACTCATCGCGTTCATTGAACAACTGGGAAGCATACATTTCAGCAATACATTGTCCCAAGCCACCGGTGATATTTTCTTTCTTGGCTTCTACTACCACAAGCACAGGAGTTTCTACAGCTAAAGTTTCTCGCGAGGCGGTGATCAGGAAGTCACACACACCATTTAACCCCAAGCTCTCGTCTACGTTAAAGTCTACACCGGAAAACAAATTGATGTCACATGCTTGTTTTTTGAGTTCTAACAACATAGGAGCGATGATCATCTCGGATCTAGCTTTTTCGCTATCGCTTGCTAGCGCCACATCTAACCCGTAGTCAAAGGTTTGCTTTAACCAGGAACTAATCTCCACTTGTGGGATATTTGCAAAAATATCCCGGCTTTCCCTCGTTTGCAAATTAAAAGCTCGCTTCACGGATGAAAGCGTGAATTGGCTATAGCTCATACAGATAGACTACTCCCGTCGTTGCGATCGCATTCCGCGCAGTGCCAAAGGCGATCGCGCTGCTATGCAAGATTTATCGCTCCCAACTTGCAGTTGATTGTTGTTGTACTACTACCATTTTAGGAGAATTTGTACTACTCCCGAACCGCTACAAGATTACCGATCTTCTTCTCTTCTTTCTTCGTGTACTTCGCGTCTTCGTGGTTCGTTAAAATACAATACAGTTCAGTTAAGCACCAGCCCAGAAACCCGGTAACTTTTGCGAAACCGGGTTTCTATGACCTCACCTAGCCTTAACTGAACCGTATTGCGTTATAATCACAATTATCTTAACCCTCATAATTGCCTAAGTGAGCAGTGATATTCCTGTCAAGATACTGTTTTTAGCAGCCGATCCTAGTGATGCTTCTCGGCTACGCTTAGGGCAAGAATTACGAGATATCAAAGAAAGGTTACGAATAGCCCAAGTCTTAGGAAACTATCAGCTAGAACAGCGAGAGTCAGTCCGCGTCGGTGATATTACTGAGGCGATTTTTGATTTTAAGCCAAATATTATACATTTTTCGGGACATGGTACAAGTCAGGGTGAGCTTTGCTTTGAAGATGAAGTGGGTAAAGTTCAGCTTGTAGAACCTAATGCTTTGGCAAACCTGTTTAAGTTGCTGGCGAAACAGGTAAATTGCGTGGTGCTGAATGCGTGCTATTCTGAGCTTCAGGCAAAGGCGATCGCGAAACATATCCAGATTGTGATTGGGATGAATGATGCAATTGGTGATCAAGCAGCGATCGCCTTTGCTGTGGGTTTTTACAAAGCATTAGCAGCAAATCATTCTCTTGCAGAAGCTTATGAGTTCGGCTGTGTAGAAATTCAATTAAAAGGAATTCCAGAGCATCTCAAACCAGTTATTTATCTAAAAAAAAACTAAAAAAATCCCAATCCCTGAGCGAAAAGCCACAGGTGAAAAAGCAATTACTAATCCCTTCATTCCTCAGAATGGGAGAATAGAAGATAAGCACTTATTCTTTGGAAGAGAGCGAGAAATTCAGCGGATTTTTGAGGTTCTCAATAGCGGTAGTAGCGTGGTTTTAATTGGGGAAGAAGGTATAGGTAAATCTTCGCTGCTATGGGCTATTTGCCGAGAGGTGGAAATTCGTATGCAACCACCGCGTCAGCCTGTTTTTCTAGACCTGAATGAAGTCGATAATGAAGATGACTTTTATAGAGCTTTGTGTCACGAGGTTGGGATTCCGGAATGCGAAGGATATATGTTAACTCGGAATTTGCGATCGCATAAAAACAAAATCCTACTAGCTTTGGATAATGTCGGCAAAATGACTTGGCAAGGATTTACCCGTCAAGTAAGGGATAAGCTGCGCGGTTTAGCTGAGGGAAGTAATGCTCCACTGAAGCTGATTTTATCTGCCACTGAACCCCTAGACAAGCTGTTTAACGATAGTCAGAATGAAGGTAAAACATCACCCTTGGCAGGTATTTGCCAAGAAGAACACATTCAGCCTTGGGATGAAGCCACTATGCGTACTTTTATAGCCAACCGTCTGGCTGGGACTGATGTGAATTTCACTGACGAGAAAATCCTCCAACTTTTGCACTCAAGTGGCGGACATCCCCGGAAACTCATGCAGCTATGTCATCAAACTTTCGCCCAGTACGTGGAGAATCTACAATGACTCTCCCACCCTTTCTCGTCTTTCTCGTCTTTCTCGTCTTTCTCGTTCCCAGGTTCTACCTGGGAACCATAACCAGGAGGCTCTGCCTCCAGTTTAAGACAAAAGAGGCAGTAGCCAGAAGATATGTACTTTTTCCCTACTCCCTATTTTCCAGTTTAAGACAAAAGAGGCAGAGCCTCTGACAATGCATTCCCTGGCAGAGCCAGGGAACGAGAGGAAAAAAACACTCTTTACCCCTACCCCCCACTCCCCATTCCCCATTCCCCACTCCCCACTCCCAATGAGCCAACATCCTCCCGTACCTCGCCTAGACTTAGCGCCCAAGCTGAAGCGCCCTTTGTCGTTATGGAATCCGTTGGATTACCTTCGCTTGTTGTACTGGGTGTTTTACTTTCCTCAGGCTTTGCGGTGGTATGTGGATACTTTCGCGGGTGGGTATGTTCCTCCAGGAGAAATGAATTGGCGCAAGGGATGGGAGTTGCTACAACAAAATCCCATTCAACGAAATTTGCTTCTTCAAGGGTTGATTCTAACAGTTATTACACCGTTAATTTCAGGTCAGCTTCTACACAATCTGGGGATTGCTATTGATTGGTTAGGCGTGGCGGGGGGCGTGGCGTTTGGCGTGGCGTTTGGCGTGGTGTTTGGCGTGGCGAGCCTGCGTCCAGAAAGTTGGCTGATGGGCTTACCTTTAAACCTAAAATCTCTCTCGAATGGTAACTGGCTACTCTCCCGCGTCACTCTGCTTCCTCTACCAAGACTTGCTTGGCGCTTACAGAACTGGTTGCTACAAGATTGGGAGACAGGTTTGCAAATTGTTAATCAATTACTGGCGTATACTCTACAGTTTGTTCCAGTTGTACAAGCAGTCAATCGGGTACTCGCCATAACCCCATCAGACGAAATTATTTGGCGTGTCTCTCGATTGGCTGAAGCACCTTTTGATTGGCATCTCGTACGTTTTGCCTCCGCTTCTTTGAGCAATAGTCTCATATCAGAAAATTTAGAACAGTTGTGGTTCTTACCCTGGCGACAGCGTTGGCAAGAGGGATTAATGACGGATACTCAATTAAATACTCCTGCTCGTGCTGCTGCCGCTGGTTTCTGGTATCTGCATAAGAAACAACCAAGGAAAGCGATGGAAGCTTTTGCAGAGGTGCGTTCTCTTCTTTATGGTGAGGAAATGTTCACCCTTGCTCAAACTCTCACCTTCTTCAAATATACCAACAAACCAGCCACTATTGCTGCCCTAAAATTACCTACTTTTCCAAATGAACCCCTTCTCCGTCCAACTACTTGGCAAGCCCTTCTCAGCCTGCGTCGCGTTATTGAGGATGTTCAAACCGTTGAGCGTAGTGTATCTCGTTCGGCGCGTGCGTTTGCCCTGAGTCGAGCATTAGGAGAACTTACAAACATTCTGAACCATACCGAAGACCTTCCACAAGCAGAACAAGGGTTAATTATAGATATTGCTGAGACGTGGAAACAAGCCCTACTGTCGGTAGCTGGCGAAGTGGGAGAAATTTCCATCACCCAGCCTGTCAGTAATCCCTATGTCGTGGGCGACCCTGTTGAAGGAAACCTCTTTGTCGGGCGGGAGGATGTGATGAGGGATTTAAGAGAGTTATGGGTCACGGGTCATCAAGTCCAGTCTGTCGTTCTCTACGGTCACAGGCGTATGGGCAAGACTTCCATCCTGCGTAATGCTGCTAACCGTCTAGGATCAGGTGTAAAAGTGGCTTACGTCAATCTCTTGGAGGTTGGAGATGCAAGCCTAGGAGTTGCAGAGGTACTGATGGCGATGAGTGATGCAATTTCTGAGGTGATGCAATTTCCACCGCCAGCTAATGAAGAACTGTTAAATCTTCCCCTTCCTACCTTTAGACGATACCTGAAACAGGTGGAAGAAAAACTAGAGGGGAAAGGTTTAATCATCGTCTTAGACGAGTTTGAGAAAATCGAGAATTTGATTGAGGCGGGAAAAATACCTAAGGATTTTATGGGTTTTCTGCGCGGATTGGTGCAAAAGAGTTCTCAAATCGCCTTTACCTTTGCTGGGTTGCACACTTTGGAGGAGATGGCGGGAGACTACTTCCAACCATTTTACGCCAGTGTCATCCCAATTAAAGTAAGTTTTATGGAACTCGGGGCTACCCACGAAATTCTCGCGAATCCGGCGATTGGGGATTTTCCGCTGGATTATACCATAGAAGCGCTAGATAAAATCTATGGGCTGACACATGGTCAGCCGTATCTCGTGCAGCTAGTAGGTTTTCAGTTAGTTCGCCGCTACAATGATTATGTTTTCCAGCAAGGACGCTCCCGCAATCTAGTCTTTACAGTAGAGGATGTGGAAGCAGTGGTTAATGACCCGGAGTTCTTCAAACGGGGACGCTACTACTTTGATGGCGTTTGGGGTCAGGCGGCGCGGGGTGCTTCTGGTCAGCAGGCGATCATCAGGGCGATCGCACCTCATCCACAGGGGCTAACTATGGATGCTTTAGCTAATTATACAGGTAGTGATATGACCACTCTACAGGAAGCCCTCAAGAGTCTCAAGCGTCACGATGTGGTTAAGGAGACTGACGGCAGTTTGCGGATAACGGTTGAACTCTTTCGTCGGTGGGTTTTGCGGTCCTAACGACTCGAAGTCGATATCATTATAGCACTTTTCAATTGGGTACCATACATCAAGGATTTAAGGGACAGCAGATGAACGCAGATGAACGCAGATAAACGCAGATAAAATTGTATGTGATTCGGATGAGAACCGCTATAATTTTCATGGGTTGTGAAAGTTCGTAGTAAGCACTTTAGTGCTTGAAATTGAGCAGCACTACTACGAACCTCTCAAAATGAATGAAACAGACTCAGTAGATCACAAACTTTTCTTCAAGGGGCGATCGCTTGCCTGGGTAAGGGCATCTATAGCAGCTTTCATTCGGATGAAGTACAGATTTATCTGCGTTCATCCGCGTACCCTCCGGGAAGCAGCCCTTGGGGCGTCTACATCTGCGGTTTCTTAACTCTTGAGTCAATCATATTTTTGTTCCTGAGTTGAATCGCCTTAGGGGTGTTGAAATGATTTGTCTCCCACTTGCAGCCTGCTTCCGCCGTAAGTCATCACAAATTGCTTGTAAATCGTAGTTGAAAGCCTTGGCGTGTTCTTCTCGAATTTTGTGGATTTCTTCGAGGATTTCATCTTTCCACATCTTTACTCTCCCATTAACTCGTAAGGTGTACAAATGGTTGGTAGTTCATATCCATTATCAAAGCTAATTTGGGCTAACTTCTTCTGAATTTGAGCATTGGCAATATGCTTACAGTTCCACGTTAGCAAATAGTCCAACCCGTAGACTGTTGCTGCCGCGATGTGAAGTGCATCATCACCGGCTTTGGGTGGGAGATTACTTTTACTCAAAAATTGTGTTGCTAGATTTTGTACAGCTTCATTAACATCGAGTAAAGGAAAGTCACGAAGTATTTCAAGTCGCTGAACCGCTATCTCGGCGTCTCCCCGTGCTACCTCATCTAAAACCACTTGAGAAATATAGAGCTTAAACTGAGTCCGGCGAATGACCCACCATTCCCGCGTAGCCTCAACATTAGCCATTAAGATCAGGTTATTGCTAGATCTAGCGGTCAGGTAGCCAATGATGCTAGTTTCCAGGTAAACGGTTTCACTCATCTGGAGTTAGACAGCTCATATCTTGCACCTCTAAGTATAAACCACACATAACCAAATAAAAATTTGTAAAATTTACATTTTTAGTCCTCTTTTAGAGGACTTATGCTTTGAGCCTGGGACTTCGAGTCCCAGGCGGATGCAGGCGCAGTCACTTCAGCAATGTAATATGCTCGAAATATACTATTGATGGCAGAAGCCTTATGGTATGGACACCCTTAAGGGAATGGATTGACAAGCTACCACTGTGAGTAGTCAAGATTGTTGCAATTTACGAGGAAAAACAATGGTCAGCAGCCTTAAAGAACTGATTGAAGAACCAGGGCTACAGAGTGCAGACGATCCAGAAGAAAGGTTCATTACCAGTGGTATCAGTTGGCAAGACTATGAAGCGCTACTACTTCCGACTCCATTCAAGCAGTTGATGAATTTGAGCAAGGCATCATTGACACTCTCCGGGCTAAAGCCACGGAGATTCTTAAGACTTCTCAGCCTTAATATCCCTACTACTAGGGTTCCCCGGCTCACCACGTTTGCCCAAAGGGCGTGGTGATTTTGTCCTAGGGCGTTTAGAACCCCGTGGTT